>NZ_BCUF01000060.1 GCF_001591145.1 Vibrio harveyi NBRC 15634 = ATCC 14126 = KCTC 12724
ATTCAAGCCCCTGATTTATCAGGGGCTTTTTGCGTTTTCGGCACTGCATTAAGTCACCACTTAGGATTGACTGAGACAATGTACCTTTTTCGTGCCCCAAACTCGACCTACTACACTCGCATCTGTTTGCCTAAATCCTTAAGAGATAATGGCTTTCCTTTTGACCTGAAAATTTCTCTACTCACTAAGCGACGTGATGAAGCAGTAGAGCGCAATTTTATCCTTGTTCCCCCACTTAAAAAGCTCATAGACGAAGCTTTCCAGGAAGATGATGCTGCGTCTTTTCGAGTAAAGGTGGATGAACTCGTCAACAATGTGCGAGATGGATTCCCATTGCGTGACATGGTGCGCCTACCTATTCGACAAGTGCGAACTGCAAGTTCGCTTTCATCTCCTACGGCAGTGAACGCTGTTGAGCCATTAGCCATAAAACCCAAGATCATCACCCCTGAAAATGCGTTAGAAGAATTTATCGTTTCTAAGCAGCATGCCAAAGTACGCCCCCTTACCATCGAGCAACTAAATCAACGTACTGCTCATTTTCTGACTCCTTTGGTAATTGATTGTGTATCCAGAATAACAAGTGCTGATGCAGTACGCTTTCGTGACCGCTTGTACAAAGAAGGACGAAGCTACAAAACCAATAAAGATTATTTAGCTTCCTGCCGTCAGTTCTTCAAATGGTGTAAGCAAATGAATTACATATCGGAAAATCCATTTCAAGACATTACAGTTCAAGAGCAGATGAAGAAGAGAACTCAAGATGAAGAGCGTGAACGGTGGTCGATTAAGGACTTGATGAAACTCTTTAGCTCAGCAGCATATCAGACGAAACCTGACGAATTTAAATGGATTACGAAGATTATGCTTTACCATGGTCTACGACCTGCTGAAGCCTGCCAGCTGCGTGTAGCTGACATTCGCACTAAAGATAGCATTCAATGCTTTGTGGTGTCAGAAGATGGCGATAATCAGCGTGTGAAAACCACAAGCAGTATCCGTTATGTACCGATTCATAGCACTCTCATTAATCAAGGTTTTCTCGACTACGTAGCGAAACGTAAATCTGCGCGCTGTATTCAACTTTTTAGTTATAAGCCTGAAGGTAAATGGGAAGACTGGTCTAAGCGCTATTGTCAGCAGTTTGGGCGCTTACAAACAGAAATTGGCATGCCAGCAAAAGCTCGTCCTACCGCTTATGGATTTAGACATACATTCATTGATGAGTTGAAACAGAAAGGGATTGAAGAATCACTGGTAGCGCAAATTGTTGGTCATACACATCAAAGCATGACATTTGGTCGTTATGGTAAAAAGTATCCTCTCCAGAAGTTGGCATCGACAATTGAAAAGTTATCCTTTCCTAATTTAATTCACATCAATTAACAGTGATAAGGTGGATTCACTGTTAATTGAAGTAGAGAGAATTTGGTTAGCCCCCTTTGTTGCATCGAGCACCGTACAGTCAGCAGTTGGTATGTCATAACTCGGAAGTGCCCCTTTGCAACTTAGAGTAAAAGATCATTCTCATCTTGTTAATGCGAATTTCCCCTGCGAAAAGTTATCCGAATAGAGTATGGCTAGCGTAGCGAGAAATTACGCTTCGTTGAGCAATTTAACCCTTCAATCCATCTGGTACTGGCACGATCAACAAGATTTTGAGCTTCAACATTATTACCAACAAAGATGCAAGGCGGTTAGGGAATACTTATTAATGCAAGGTGATGTTGGAATAGTATCTCACCGCTTAGACTAAAAACGGGAGCCATTTAGCTCCCGCTGAATCGTTTATTCCTGCACTTCTTGCTTGTAGTGCTCTTTCCATTGTCTAGCATATGGAATCATCACTATGTGTAACACCAACCACCAGAGAAACTTAGGAGCTGTTCCCCAATAAGTTGATGCTGGTACATACCCGTGAGATAACTGATTTCTCAAGTCACCATAAACTTTATCCAGTAGGACTACCTGTAAGTTGGTGGTTAAATCAGACCCCAAAGTATCAATGATCGCTTGGTGCCCAAGCAGAGCTTTAATACCATTACGTTCTTGTGACCCGTCACCATGTAACGTAGAAGGCTCCTCTCCTTTCTGACGTGCAAGATAGCGTAGAGAGTTCTCAATTTGCGGCACTAGCAAATGACAAGCGGTCATGAAGTCTCGATTGAAACCCGCCAATAGACCTTTCACAAAATATTCTTCATGATCATCTGGAATGAATGGATGATTTGAACAGATTTGCTCAATTGCTTCCTCTGTAACAACGTATTTGGTAGTGACTTCATTCAGAGCTGGCATAATCTGGCCTTGTACACCTAACTGGTGCTCAATGCCAATGTTACGCATCATAATGCTCCAGCATCGTAGGCCATTCTCGTCATCTTCAATACCAAGACCAGCAGGAATTACAGCTGTTGTCATACCTTCATGATCTAGATGAGTCGTGCCGAACATCCATGAGATACTAGTTTGCATCTGCTCAACTGCATGCTCTCTTAACTGCTCTATGTTCGATGGTCTTGTGATAGTACCCAAGCGGAAAATAGCATCGAAGAAGTCAACACTCTGCACGTTGGCAATAGCAGTATTAACAAGCTGACTAATATCTTGTCCGTCAGTAACGATAAGACCAAGGTCGTGCAACGATTCAATTTGCTGCTCTCTCATTTCTTCATATAGAGCCAGCCTTTGTTCTTTAGTCCCAGGTACTTTAGCCAAAGCATCAATTGCTTTGAGCAAGCGTCCAGCGGCAATCATACCTTGCTGATAATGTTCAGCCGCTTTGACATGACATTCAGAAATAGACTGCCAAGTAGCAATCTGTTTCTCTCTGTCTCGCATAGACATTGCTGCATCTAAAGCTATTTCGTTTGCATTAATGGATGAGTCGTAATCGCCTCTTTCAAACTTCAATCTCGCTAGCTCTAGAGCTTGTTCGTAAATCCAATCAGTCTCTTTGATACCAAACTCAAGGCAAAGAGTTAACAAGCGTATTGCGAAAAAGCACTTCTCAGATTCTTTATGTATTTCGAATTGTTCAAGAAGGAACTGAGATACGTTTTCGAATAAATCAGGACGTTGATTATCCCGTCTGAACATGCAGCTCAGGCGTAGGGCACGCTCAATTCGTTCACATGGCATAACCCACGAATCAGATTCATCAGCAAGTTGCTTAGCTGACTCTAAATACGCTTCTATCGCCATATAAGCATGCTCGATAGTCCCAGACTTCGTAATCCATGCAATATCGGCTAATCGTGCTCGTAGTTCATGGTTTTCAACTTCTGGGCAGAAGTCTCTCAGTGCCATAAGTGACTCTTCGCTGAAGTCACTAGCTATCAAGCCTCTACGATCTTCAAAGACAAATTTGGGCTTGAAAGGAGCCTTAGGGTCTCGTGGAGTAAAGTGCATTGAACATGCAGCGGCTAACAAACGGGCTGGGACACTTTCTTGTTGCGCTGCGAAAGCAGATTCGATGTAGTGGTATGAGTGTTCTTCTACTTCAGACAAGATATCTGCTAGATCTAGTCCCTGTAACTCCTCTAGAGTTACAACTGTTTCATGTAATGACATAGGCTCCTCGATAATCGCCACCACGAAGCTTCATGTCCTACAAATCTAGATGTGCTCTTGGTTGCATTAAAATCATAACCCTACAACTTACACCTATTCCTAACAACTTCTTTTTCTCATACCTGAGTTAATTTAAGGGTTGCTAATATTCAATTTTATATAACACGTTATTGCCCCATTGTTGGGTAGACCTTTTACTCATTCATATCCTATTCATGGGGTTTTGCCCTACTAGGAGTTACCCATTCTTCTAATACTGTTCGCAGTGAATTCCCGTGTTGTATTACGGGGGTAAATTCCACCTTACTATCAGGTCTACTTATCAAAATCGTCAAGTCAGCTTTCACTTTTCTTATGGAATAACATACCATCTATTCTATTCTATTGATTTATAAAACTATTGACGCTTTTGTTACTAGAGGAAGTTGGATGACTATATTAAATGTGCAATTGAAGAACTGCTACGGAATTTCAGAATTAAAGTATGACTTCGATTTTTCTGGTCGTGGAAATCGAGCTTTTGCTATCTACGCTCCAAATGGATTAATGAAAACCTCGTTTACGAGAACATTTGATGCTTTACGACAAGAGAAACAACCTCAGGAAGAGAGGTTTCAACGCCCTTCCACTGCGAATGTCAATTTCAAGGGGGATCAGATAGACCCGAATTCTATCTACATCCTCAATTCAAACATAGATCTCACCACTGATGACGAATCCGTCACTAACCTTTTGATCAACAGAGAAAGTAAAGAGAAATATGATTCATTAGTTAAAGATATTGAAAGTGCTAAATCTAAAATGCTTTCGAAACTTCAAAAACTTTCAAAGGTTAAAAAAGCTGACGTAGAAGAAACAATTCGTAAAGATTTCCCTGCCCAGTCACTTATTGAATCTCTGCAAAAAGCAAAAACTATTTCACCTACATTCTCATCAGATAAAGTTTTTTATGCTGATGTTTTTCATCAAAAGGCAGTAGAAGTACTAGACAGTCCTGAGTTTGTATTAAAAGCACGAGAGTTTCTTGAACGCTATGACGATGTTTTTAAATCAAGTGGAGGACTATATCTAAAAGGAGTTTTTAATCCTAACCAAGCTGACGCCAGTCGTGATGCCCTAGAAAAAAACGCTTTTTTTGACGCTGGTCATACCATAAAAATACAAGGTGACACTGGAGACATTGGGCTAGAAGAATTTAAAGAAAAAATTAAAGAAGTAAACAAAGAGATAGATACCGACACAAAGCTCAAAACTCTCAAAACTAAATTGGCAAAAAATGCTCAATCTATGGCAATCCAAACTCTCTTAGAGTCGAGTAGTCCAACTGAAGCTGAATCCTTAATTGTTAATTTGAATCCTGGTAAACGCGAATGGTTCAAACAAGAACTATGGCGAATGTATATTGAGAACTGTCCTGAAGTAGATCTTTTTTTGTCAGCATGGGAATCGAATAAAGAACAGATCCAAAAACTTGAGGAGCAAGCTGCTCAAGAAGCCCCTCAATGGCTGGATGCAATAGAACTTTTTAACTCTCGTTTTGTCGATATGCCATTCAAGTTAGGTTTGTTTAATCAATCTGACGCAATTCTAGGAAAATCAAAAGCTGTATTGAAGTTCATATTTACAGATAAAGAAGACACCCTAGAATGCGAACGCCATGAAATATCCTCCCTCAGCCAAGGAGAACGCCGAGCTTTGTACTTGCTTAGCTTTATTTTTGACGTTGAGTATAGAAAAAGGGAGTCTCTAGAAACAATCTTCATAATTGACGATGTAGCTGATTCTTTCGACTATAAAAACAAGCATGCAATTTTGCAGTATCTAGATGACTTGAATAAAACAGAGTTCTTTTATCAAGTAATCCTAACTCATAACTTCGATTTCTACCGTTCTCTATTGCTGTCATTTATCCCTGATAAACGATGTTTAATGGTGAATAAATCAGAGACAGAGTTGCAACTTGTTCAATCAGAGGGAGTACGAAACATCTTTGTTGGGCTTTGGAAGAAACACGTAACAACTTCTAATTCAATTCTATATTCATGCGTACCATTCACTAGAAACCTAATTGAGTTTACTACTGGCACGGACGATGAAGGCTATCTACTTCTGACAAAGTTACTACATTGGAAACAAGGCTCTAGTGACATAACCGTTGGTCAATATTTCGAGGTATATAATCAGGTATTTTCTACTGAACATAATCCTGAGAATCAGGATTCCTATATGATTGATTTACTTTTTGATACCGCAGACTCAATCGTCAGCCAAGCTGATCATGAAGGTGTTAACTTACAAGATAAGGTTCTTTTATCCATAGCAATTCGAGTAAAAGCAGAAAAGTTTATAACTGAGGAATTGAGAACAGTTAAGGGAGCCGATTATTGGAGTACTCAGTTTTCCTATGGCAGGCTCTTAGGTAAGGAATTCGAAATTCAATTCCCAGATTCACAACATTTACCTACACTTAAAAAAGTTAGTGTCACCGTATGTTCAAACATTCACTTAAACTCATTTATGTATGAGCCAATTTTAGATTTATCGATTACTCACTTGATTGACTTATACAATGAGATAAGTGGTCTTACATAATTTAAGAGGGCTAATGCCCTCTTTTTTACTTTAGTGATGCTAGTACCCTAGCGCAACTTAACAGCTTTCGTGAAGTTTTAATTTCTAATTCTGATTGTATTTCTAGCAGCGCAATACCCGTCAGTACCTGTTGAGGTGATACCAGTTGGTCAGTTGGAAGCTCCAACTTGTTTGCCACTACCTTAAACCCTTTCCATTCTTCGTAATGACTTAGAGCCATTCTTTTGTGTATTTTCATTAGTGTTCTGCATTCATTCGGAATAGGATTACCTTTATCCCATCCTTGAACTGTCCCTATGCTTTTACAGCATATCTGCGCTACGTCTCCTATAGATAAACCACAGTTAAACTCACGGAAAATTTGATTCGTAGTCATTTCAAACGTGAAACTAGTTCCATTTAACTTAAGGTCACAAAGTGCGCACTGTACGAAGGCGCACTAATTGGCAAGTTTGCCTTATAAAAAGTTATTCATGAATTGCTAATGTTAGATTTTCCGAAAATGATAATTGTCCAAAAATAAGTTTAATCAGTCCTGGGTTGTCTAGGAACTAGCTAATGGCACTCCATAATTTTTTAAGTTCACCGTAAGTGCAGTTGAGTAGCAAGTGTGATCAAGATTCCAAAACGTAAAACTTTCAAAAATTCTTTTTTCCGTTCCGATGACTCACCAATGAGCCAAAAACTCTAAAATGAACTCGGTTGATAAATTAGGGGAAATTTCATTTATTTTTTGTTCTGTTATCGCGGAGAAATAATACTCTCGTTCAAAACAAATCAAACTAAGCAAATGTAAGTGATAGACTAACTATTAGATTGAATCTGTGCGTTTAGGGCACGCCCCTTTAATTCCAACTTGGTTAATAGAACACCAATGAGCAATGGAATTAACATGAATAAAGAATGGTCCGATATTACTTTACCGGTCATATGAGCGTTGATAGAAAGGGCTACTAAAGGAAATATTAGAAAACACAGTGAAGCGACGAAAGGAGAAGATACTTTACCTAGTTTAAAGTAAGCCACAATACCACCGACACTTGCAAACACGCCAAGGTAGCCAACAGCCAACATAGATTGGGTAGAAAACACCAAGGTATTTGGCTTTTCAAACAGGAATGAGCTGATTAAAAGCAGCAGCGCAGCAATAAAACTTGGTGTGGCGTTGTAGGTAATGACTTGGATATCAGCACAATACTTTTGCACCACCACATACATCACTGCATGAATCAGTACCGCAATGATCAGCGCAACGGAACCAAGAATGATTGTCTCTCCTCCGATAGCAAGTTCATTCGACAAAATCACGCACAAACTCACAACTGCTGCAAATACACCAAATATCTGATGCGCTGCTAAGCGAAGCCCAAGAAATATCATTGATGTCATCATGACCGCAATAGGCATGTTGGCAAAGATAATAGAAGCTAATCCAGAGGAGATAAACATCTCGCCCGCAATCATTAAGGTAAATGGGATAGCAAAATAAAAAACAGAGACCACAATAACCCAGTGTTCTTTACCTCTTGGAAATAACAATGGTTGGTTTAATAGCCTAGCCAAGAAAATTAGAATGGGGCAAGCAATAAGAAAGCGCATTCCCGTCGCAAATAAAGGAGGAATCGTCGATACGGCTACTTCCATAGCAAACCAGGTCGTACCCCAAATTATGCAAACCGAAAAAAACAATAATATTGTTAATTTGTTTTTGAACATCTTGAAACTCGTTATATAAACTTGAAAAGAAATTTTCGTCACTAAATATCGCCGCCTATCTAGGAGAACTTAGGTAACGTTTATCAGAACTGTCAGGTTTGAGGAGCACATTAGCGTCCACGTTGGCTCCCAAGTTCCGAATGAGGGTCACCATAGTGATAACATTTTTAACATTCAATCCGGGGTGTGTAAGTGCGGGTAAGGAATTGTCAGCCTCAATACTCAACAAGACTAATAATACGCATCTACTTTTGAGGTCACATTTCCCCCAATAAACGGGCTTTTCTCGTAGCAAAACATTGGCATTAGAAAGAGTAAGCTTGGTATAACAAACAAAACGACAATAAATCATGGAAGAAAGACACAATGCCGATTCAATTTCATCAGCTTACTGCAAAGGAAAACACTTCTACTCTCTCTATCGACGATTGGCAGATTGACGCCGGACAATCTTGGGGAATTTTTAGCTCTGAAGGCGATATTGGCTCAATGCTTGGCGACCTACTGTGCGGAGAAATCAAGCCAGAAACTGGCGAATTGAAGCTCGAAGGTTACCATATCGCACAGGTATCTCTTTCTGAACAGCAAAGGTTGTTGGAGTTAGAGATCGAAAAAGACGATACAGACTTTCTTGATCGTATTGACCAAGGTAGTTCAGTTTATCGATTGATTTTTGAGATCAGCCAAGATGACAACTTAACTCGAGCACTCATTGAAGACCTCGACCTATCTCATTTAACCGAAAGCGGATTTCGAGTGCTTTCAACGGGTGAAACACGACGCGTAATGCTTGCTAGAGCGCTTGCAGCAAAGCCTGACTTGGTGTTGTTAGATAACCCATTCACTGGTTTAGACATCGCGCACCGTGCTTCACTAGCGGCTTATCTTCAAACATTGTCTCAATCAGTACAAATGCTGATGACCTTCTCCCGTGAATCTGACATGCCTGACTGGATAGAACGCATTGCGCTGTTCAGCGGTGGCAAACTTGACAGCACCATGGACAAACAAAGTTGGGATCAGCACCCTATCATCGCGCAAATAAAATCCCAGTCCGAGAAGCAAAGCGAAGAGATGATGACGTTGATTCGCCAACACCAGCATTCAACGCACTTCGATAACCCAATCTTCGAGCTAAAAAACGGTAAGGTGGAATACACCGAAAAGACCATTTTTACTGATTTAAACTGGCGTATAGATAAAGGTCAGCATTGGCAAGTAAAGGGACCAAATGGCTGCGGTAAAAGCACGTTGTTAGGGCTGATATTTGGCGACCATCCGCAATGCTATAGCAACGATATCCATATCTTTGGTAAGAAACGTGGCACCGGAGAAACTATTTGGGAAATCAAACAACACATTGGCATGGTTTCTTCGGCGTTACATCTTCAGTACCGAGTCAACTGCAGTGCCTTGGAGGTGATTCTGTCCGGCTTCTATGACTCAATAGGTCTTTATTCACAACCAAGTAAAAAAGAAATCAGCATAGCCAAAGAATGGCTAACGATTCTCCACATGACGCAGTATGAGAAAACGTCGTTTAAACAATTGGAATACGGACAACAACGCTTACTTTTGATTGCTAGGGCGATTGTAAAACAGCCTACCCTGCTGATTTTGGACGAACCCTACCAAGGTCTGGACTACTTAGGACGAGTGCTAGTAAAGAACACCTTAGAGCTGATCGCCAAAGAGCACCTAAGCCAGCTTCTCTACGTTTCCCATTATCAAGAAGATGGCTTAGACAGCATTCAGAATTATCTCGAGTTTAAGTTTGATCAAAGGGCTCAATGTTACAAAGGGCACATCGAATAAGACGCCTACTTCGCATTGCCGACCACTTCTGCGTAAGGGAGTGGTTTGGCATACAAGTACCCTTGATGAAGGGTTACGCCTAGCGATCTTAAGTGGGCAGCTTGTTCCTCTGTTTCTACCCCTTCAGCAATAAGCTCTACGTTCAGATCACCCGCAAGCCTTACGATAGCGTTGAGCACTGTCGAGTTCACGCTCTCGATGCCAATAGTATCAATAAAACACTTATCTATTTTTAGATAGTCTACCTTCATATGCTGAAGGACTGCTAAAGCTGTCTGACCAGTACCAAAATCATCTATCAGGACTGGTATACCATGCACTCGCAGCGCAGCAATGTGTTTTCTCGCACTGTCATCAATCAACTGCCTTTCAGTGATTTCTATACTCAATTCGACATTGTTTGTTTTGAGCTTGCGATGAATATTCTCGATCTTTCTTATTACCTGAGAACCAACGAGGTATCCAGGAGGCACATTCACTCCCAAATGAATTGGCGTTTCAAACTTAACTTTAGAGAAATCGTTCGACACTTTTTCGAGAACGTAATCGGTCAGCGATTCGACTAACCCATTGCTTTCTGCCGCAGGAATGAACTCATCGGGTGATATAAAGCCTCTTAATTTGTGAGGCCAACGAATCAACGCTTCATAACCAAATGCATGCCCTGTTGTCGCGTCATATTGTGGTTGGTAATAAAGCAAAAGATCTTGGCGTTTTAATGCCTTTCTTAGTTCGGAAACCAGACTACGTTGTGGGTCAACAAAACGATGAATAACGACAATGAGTAAGTAGAACACCAACAAAATAGGTACCGCAGAGATTGCGTAGGAAAGCAGTTTTTGATCGACATAGATATCACTCGCCTCTATCAGTGCGTCGTAATTAAACTCGTTTGAATGGGCTAATGACACCGCATTCTGTCCGTGCTTTGAAGCGTTTTTAGGTGCCGACGCTCCGCCAACAAACATCGCAGACCGTTTCAGACGTACATCGTTGCGATAACCAACAGTGACGCCAAAATAATCGCGATCAACGACAGTAATCGCTTTATATTCCGGACGCTTTTCACTTTTGGTGATCAGAAAAAGAACCTGTTCTTCGTAACCTTTAAGATGACCGAAAGACAATTGCCCGTTGCTATAAATATGCGTGTAATCGGTCAAAGGTCGAGACATCGCGCCTTGTTTTGACGAGCACACTATTTGATCCCCCTTCACAATGAGCATTTCATCAATGTCACGTTCGAACATCAGGTTCTGTTGCAGGGCTTCACAACGCTCAGGGTTAATCAGTGCCGTCCTATTTTCGGTCTTGATCTGAGAGAGGATCTCGTCCGCCACTTGGACATTTTTATCCAATATATGATCGAGGTTTCTCTGAATGCTTTGGTTTGCTAAATAAAACACCTCCGCAACAATCAATGGCAGCGGGAGCATGTAGATAACGGCTTTTTTCAAAAGCTCTTTATTTATCATCAAAAAGATGCCTTTTTTCAATCAGAATTAGTAATATCAAACGATTACTCTTCATTTATCAGCAAGTTAGAAACAACGTTTCATTCACCCCACTGAAAGCACTTCCACTGATTGAGTATGGTTAACAAGACTCAAAGTGGCAAATATAACAATAACTTATTGATATGTGGCTCATTTGCGAGACAGAGGTTATCAGGTTTCTTTACTCAGGTACGATGCGTGAAGAGGAATTCACATAAAATTTGCGTTTGGTTGGTCACTCAAAATCTGGTTGGCTTTCACTATCTCTAAAGAACAGTAACCATCAAACGAGGGCTGCCAATTTACCTCTAAAATATTAATATGCCATTTTCTCACTGTATGAGAATATCCACTTCTAATTATTTTCCTTTTCTCAGCAACTAAGAATTATAGTTGTTGCATACTCATTATCACGTTACAACACACTCATGACGACAAACAAAGCCAACGCTAACCAAGTCAACGAAAAGGCGCTGCAATTGCTAATGCAAGTCGCAGTTAGTCCATTCCCAGTCTCTGCGAAAACACTCAGTGAACAACTGAATGTGCCTTTAAGCAGTCTTTATAGACACTTAAAGCTCCTCAAAGAGTGGAACTTGATAGAGGAAAGCGTGCACGACAAAACATTTGTGGTTGGTCCTGCCGCCTTACTGTTAATGCACAGCTATGAGACCGCTCAACACGGTTTGGACATGGTAGAAACCATCCTTGCTCGTTTGGTTCAGCAAACCGGCGAAATGGCAGCTTATATGGTGCCATCTGGTTATCGTGCGCTTTGTGTCAGACAAAAAGAGAGTATGCAGGCGCTTCGATGCAGCTACGTCCAGGGTCAAAGTCAACCATTGCTTCGTGGCGCCTCATCTAAGGTGATGCTGGCTTTCATGCCTCAAAGTCGTTGTGAAAAGATCTTACGCCACTTTGGTCAAGATCATCGTCTCAACGAGTGGGAACAGGAACTCAGCACCATTCGTAAGAACGGATACGCTGTCAGTACATCAGAAATCGATCCTGGTGTATCTGGCATCAGTGCACCAGTCATGAAAGGAAGTAAATTGATTGGCGCCGTCTCGGTCATGGCTCCGGCTCACCGAGTCGAAAAGGATAAGCAGCGTATCATTTTGCATGTGTTGCAGGCAGCGAGGGCGTTGCCGCCAGAAAGGTAATTCATCATGTTGAGCTTTTTCAAACGTTACAAATTTCATCGAGCTGACAAGCCAATTCATCACTACCCTTTTTCATTTATGACGGTATGTGAACATTTAGCCCCGATGAGCCGCGGAACGTTTGAATTAGCTGATCAAAGCTTAGAAAATGCCAGCGATTGGCTATATCAGCAACATGATCAAGGCTCAGCAGCCAACCTTGGGCACTTTTCCCATCATCAAATCGAGACTGGTGATTTTCAAGAAGCACTGAGCTTATCTCTTTCTCGTCATTCCGTTCCCGTTGTGTTGTCCAATTGCACAGAAGCAGTGCTATCTATGCTGCCCGTTGTCGTTTGTGATGATGACGAAGTGGGCATTATTCACATTGGTCATAAAATGAATTTAAACCCAACACTTGAGCCTCGTGTTGGGTCTGCGTTCCATTTTGCGTTATCCCGTTACCAAAACGTGCGATTGTTCTTTGCAGGCTCTAGTGAGCAAGATACCAAACAAGAAGTATGGGAATACGCAGAAGACCAAGGCTGTGACTGGGTAACCGACCGAGAGTTCTGCTTTCGTCACCGCAACCATCTAAAACAACAAATGGGTAACTACTTAGATCACTGCAATCAAGTGATTGTCTCGATTGATTTGGCATCACTACTGACCAAAAACAGCCTTGATGGAACACCAGCTCTCGATATTCAAATGGTGTTACGCACCATTCGTTTGTGCTTGGTATCTGGCAAAGTAAAAGCCATTCAGTTAGTCGGCGATCGAGATAGACTTGTATACTCAAAACAAACCAAAGCGATCCTTGAAGAGCTGTACCAAATGGCACCTTTAATTGATCACGCAGCCTAATATCTTTGCCTACTGAAACTGAGAGCCAATGACCATTCGTTGGCTCTGCTGCACTTCGTACAAAAATCACCCTTTCTTATTATTTTTTAACAATTTATTACGTCAAAAGTGCGACACAGTTCAGCTCCACATCTTGAACTAAGATCACATTCAAGTTTTAATACTCATCATATGAACTTGGAACAACATACGAAATAAAAAATAACCACAGTTCAATAAGTAAGCGTTAAATAAAAAATAGTACAAGTCGTTGAATCATTCTCTGTGAGTCCATTGCTCACTCTCGCTTGGTGCCATTAAGTTCCACTAAATTTAGGACACTTGATGATGCGCTTTATTAGCATTTTAAGTACAGCATTACTCTTACCCGCGATGGCTGAGGCAAAAGTTTATGATCTTGCCGATATTCCAACGTTGAACGAAATTTGTGCGGGTAATGGATTCACAGTGCAAGGAAACCTCTACACCTGCTCTAGTTCCATTAGCATCCCTGAAGGTGCTCACATCACCAACTCAAATCCTCCCCCTCAAACTGCAACGATCGTTGCTTACGGCAATGTTGAGCTCAAAGGGAAAAACAATATTGGCTCTGAAGCAACGCCCATTAATATCAAGACCGAAGGTGGGGACTTTGAGATCATCGTCGAAAATACTGGAGAACCAAGCAAGATAGTCGGTAATTTAACCTCGCATGGTCTGCTTTCTATCAAAGACACGATTGTTTTTGGTCATGTCAAAAGTGCAGGTGGCAGTATTTTAATCAAAGGACGATCCAACTTTGTGTTTGGCGACATTCATGCTCTTCGAAAAGTAGAACTTGAACAAACTCAGGTAGATGGTGACGTCTATGCCGGTTCTTCGAGCTCGAACATGTTAGACACATCTCTATTGGCGAAAGACAGCGTGGTCAATGGCAACCTGAAGAGCGCCGGCAATATCAAGCTAGTTCAAGCAAAAGTCTGCGGAGATTTAAACTCAGAAGGTCAACACATCTTTTCAGAAGGCGGTCGGAGCCAAATTGTTGGCAATACGAGTGCATTTGCAACAGTCGACTTTAAGAATATCGATATCTTTGGTACCAACAACCTAACCAATAGCGTTAAAGGTAACAAAGTCACCATCGATGCCATAAGTAACGTTTACGCACCTAAATTAGCAATAAACTCATTTCAAAAAGCCACGCTGCAAGATACCTCAATATGTGGCTTTGTTTACTCTGCAGTTGCGATTGATACGGTTCCTGCAAACTACTGCGGCTTTGACGATGCAGATTGTACATACAGCAACCAAGTATCAAAGTTGTGTCCGATACCAGAAGAGATACCAATCTGCGATATTACACCACCAACTGATGACGATTATGACCTTATCGTCTCACCGACAGATGATATGGCATTAATGTGCGGTGACGATTTACCGGTTTTTACCGTAAAAACAACAAACAAAGGGGAAGCTGCGAGTGCAAAAGTTGTCGCTGCGTTATCTGTTCCAAAATTGTTTTCGCTGCAAATGGTCGAAGGCAAAACCGAAGTTGACGAAAACACCTTTATTTCAAACGATGAAGGAACACTGATCATTAAGGTCATCCCGAAAGACATAGACTCAATCGCACTGGATGCAAGCTATAGCCTAACCTTCTCTCTGCTCGACGACACTAACAAAACTCAAGACGTAAAGTTCATGTTTACGCCTTTCATGTTTGAAGCTTACTCGGTCATGTCTGGGGAGTCTCTGGATGATATCAAAGTCATTGCGGGTAAGGAGAAAGATGTACACATGAGATTGCTCGCGTGTACCTCTGGAGATCAACCCGTTATCGCTTCCAATTACAATGGGTCACCCACAGTTAATCCAACAATTACACAACCTAAAAGTGGCAAGTTCGGTGATTTTAAGCTTTTAAACGACTTTAAGAATGGTGAATCAGAAGAGTCGAAGTTGAAAACCTATGAATCAGGGCAATTTAGAGTCGAATTATCGGATAGTTTTCAATGCGCTGATTATAAAGACTGTCCAAGTAGTGGCTCAGTCCCAGTCACAGGGCATTTCAACGTTAGTTCTCGTCCTTGGACTTTGGCTATCTGTGACGGCTCTACCCCACTTGCCTCAGGCACATCAGAAAGTGGAGAGGGTTTCATCGCGGCGGGAGACTACTTTTCTCTTTCAGTAAAACCCATCGTTTGGCAAAACAAGGCGCTGCATACGGATGAAGTAAATACCTCGAATTACTGTAACGCCAGAGTAACGAGTAACTTTATGATGGAGGATGCTCCTGCGGCCAGCATCGTCCTTACCAGTTCACAGCAAACACCAAAGGCAACTGCCGAGCAGACTCATACCTTACTGCGCAGTTCAAATACCCTAAAACTGAGCCATACCGAGAATGAAAACTCACGCTATTACTTCTCTCAGCTAGTTTGGGACGAAGTCGGCAGCTTAAAAATTAAAGCGCAGCTCGATACTACCTATCTGGGAATGACGGTCAACACAGGCTACCGAAATATCGGTCGCTTCTATGCCAAATACTTCGAGGCAAAAGATGCCGAATGGCAATACCCTGAGAAGCAAGACTTCATCTATATGAACCAACCATTTGAGCAAGTTACCTATGATGTTGTGGCCCTTAACGCCAAGGAGAAAAACATCGAAAACTACGTGCATTTTAATCCCGCTTTGCGCGAGAGTTTTTACCTTGGGGAACTCAGTGACTATACGAACCGATTTATTCCACCAGCAGCAAACAGCGCAGTATGGAACCTAGAGGCAGGAGCAAGCGTTGGAACTTTCACTATTGTTAAACCAGCGAACCATGCGACTTGCGAGAACAGTCCTTGCTGGAAGAAAGATGAAATCGATGGACGCTATCCAGACGGACCATTCAACAAAGTAAAAGACAATACAACAACCAAGACAAAAATAGGTTTGGCTTTCATCAAGCCAGTCGACGAAATTCACTTCATTGACGACACTCATATTCTGAAAGAGCAGCCAGATATTCGCTTTGGTAGACTCAACTTTAAAGATGTCGGGGGCAACCAAGGCATGACCATAAAAGTCCCACTGGATGTCGAAGTTTGGCACAACGGACGCTTTGTTACCCACTTTGACGACAGCGCGACCACGGCAAATGGACAGCATCATTCACGCACGCCAATTTGGTCCAACTCTGCTCCTGACAACACTAAGTTATCTGGTGAAGGCACCATGCTGGCTGGCAGAACCTACGATATCGTAGCCAGCCAAGTCGATTCCGCGCGAGAGCAAGTTCGATTCCACTTAGACTTAAGCGACAAGGGAAACAACTTACCTTGGCTTAAATACAATTGGGATAAGAAGAGCAAAGCCGAAGACAACCCACCCACTGTGGTCACCTTCGGGATTCATAGAGGGAATGACCGCATTATCTACCGCGGAGAACCGAACTTCATTGGTATGAATTAAACCGTTTGTATTTCCCCAAATCACCGAGGTGATGGTTAGGTATCGTGAATATAAACACAAACAAAAACGCCCCTCGTCATGAGGGGCGTTTTTTATATTCTGAAGTTAGTTCGAAGAGCGACGTGCTTTCAAACGTTTTACCATTGCTAGGCGACGTTCAGCTGAACCTTGGTCTGTTGCCGATTGGTTCGGGTTGTTACGACGACCTTGGCGGTTCTTGAAAGCTGGTTTTGAGTTTAGCTTCTCAATGTACGTTTCACGTTGTTTTGGTTCGTAACCTGCAAGTTCGATACGGCGAATACGCTGTTGAATAAGGTTTTCAACCTGTACTACCGTTAGCTCTTCTTCGCGGTTAACAAACGAAACGGCGTGACCTTGCTTACCAGCACGACCTGTACGACCGATGCGATGAACGTAATCTTCCGCTAGGAATGGCATATCGTAGTTCACAACGTGTGGTAGATCTTCAATATCCAAACCACGTGCTGCAACATCCGTTGCGACCATTACACGAGCTTTGCCCGTTTTGAACTCTTCTAGCGCACGACGACGAGCACTTTGCGCACGGTCACCATGACAAACAACCGCTTTAATGCCATCAAGCTTAAGCTCTTTTACTACATCGTTCGCTGTTTCTTTGTAGTTCACGAACACCAATACTTGCTTCCAGTTTTTACGACCAATTAACTCAGAAAGCAGTTCTGTTTTACGTTCTTGATCCACTGGGTAAAGGACGTGCGCAACCGTCTGTGCAGTCGTGTTCGCACGCTCTACTTCGATACGTTTTGGCTTGCGCAGAATGTCTCTCGCCAATAGGTTTAGCTGACTAGACGTCGTTGCTGAGAACATCATGATTTGTGGGTCAGTATCCACATCCAGCATGATCTTACGTACCGCATGGATGAAGCCCATGTCCAAGATACGGTCTGCTTCATCAAACACAAGAAACTCGATGTTCGCCACTGACACATTACCTTGTTCAATGTGCTCTTCAAGACGACCTGGCGTCGCCACCAAAATGTCGACACCGCGCTCTAATGCAGAAATTTGAGAAGACATCTTGCGACCACCAAAGATCGCAGCAACCGATAGCTCAGTATACTTAGTGTACGCTTTGATGTTATCTGCGATTTGCTCTGCTAGCTCGCGAGTTGGAGCCATGATAAGCGCACGTGCCGTTTTACGAGATGCACTACGACCAGATTCCAACAACTGTTGAATCATAGGTAGCGAAAACGCGGCCGTTTTGCCCGTACCCGTCTGTGCAGTGGCAAAAATATCATGACCTTTACGAGCCATTGGAATCGCCTTCTGTTGAATTGGCGTTAACTTCTCATAACCGCATTCTGCCAGTGCTTTTACCACTTCTGGCGCAAAACCTTGAGATGAAAATGACATTGAGCGTATTCCTTAAACAAATCACTAAATAGCTTTAAAAATTTTAGCGGTGCACTATACCCGAATTCGAGTGATTTATCTCACTTTTCTCATGCGTTCACGTAAAAACTCATGGAATCACGCGAGTTTCGATTCGGTACTCTTTATTTTATGCCCAACTTTCGTTTACTGAATGAAGAAATAACGATTTTTCCCCGATTTCTTCGCTTCGTACATCGCCATATCGGCTTGGTGCATGAGGTCATCAAACGTGCATTCCGGCTCGCAGGAATAGCAGCCACCTATTGAACTGGTCACTTGATGAAACTTGCCCTCTACCACTTCGATTGGGTCTTGAATTAAATGAATAAGAGACGCCGCGTAATGCTCAGGGTTTTCCATATGTTCGGTATTGCTCAAAAGGATGGCGAACTCGTCGCCACCTAAGCGAGCGAGCAACGCTCTAGAACCGAATACGCGACGCATTACCGATGCAATGTGAACCAGTGTTTTGTCCCCTGCAGCATGCCCATATTCATCATTAATGAACTTAAAGCCATCCAAATCGAGATAGATCAAACACGCCTTTTTGCCCTCTTTAAAACAACGCGCTAAGGTTAGCGTCGCTTGTTCTTGAAACGCAGCGCGGTTCACTAATCCTGTTAAGCTATCGTGGTGTGCAAGGTAATGAATGCGTTGATTATCGGAGAAAGCACGTAGCTGGAATCGAGCGATAAAATACGCCAGAGCGACAGCCAAAACCATACCCACTTGCATTAACCATTGACGTTCGTAAATGCCACTACTGATCTCTTTGCGTTTCGCAAAATCAACATAAGACACCAACTTCCATGCTGTTGAGCTGTTTTCGCTCACATGGTAATTCTGGAAACAATAGGGGTTAATTCTGTCCACAGCGCCAACAGACTCTATGGTCATGATGCCATGTTCAGTCTCAATCTGACCGGATTGCGTTTGCTTGATTTGAGCAGCTAATTCAGGGTAAGCATTGTAGACGGTCTCTTGTTGCCTATCGGAATACATAAACGCAAATTCTGCGTCTCGGTTTTGCTTGTTAAAAAGGAAATAGCCGTCTTTATTCAAAAGCATGTAGTTAGTACCCATGTCGAGATTGAACAACGCCATACCTTCCATCAAGTACTTGGCTAAGTAGTTAACCACCACGATCCCTCGCTTGTTTCCCTGCTTATCAAATACTGGCGTCGCCAAGCGGATCATTGGTTTGAGAGGAACTTCGATCTGTCCGTGTTCTATATTTAGGTCCAGAGGAGATACATAGATTTTACGGCATCCAAGTTTAAGGGCTTTTGAAAAATAGTAGCGTTTCGCTTTATTCTGTAATTCTTTCTTAGGTACGACTTCAGAATGACCACCATTAAAGTTGATTCGGATAACTTCATTACCCTGCATATCAAGATAGCGGAGCTGGTCATACACTTCTTTACGTTGACTCACAGCCTCTAGAATCGAATTCAAGCGAGACAATTCAGCACGTTGCGCTTGTTCAGAAGGAAGCTCAAGGGTTTCATAAACTCGTCTCGCTGCCATGATATCCGCCAACAGAGCCGTCTCTCTCACTACAGACCCCATCACCCACTCAATGTACTGTTTCTTGCCTTTTAATAGCGCTTGTTGCTGCACACGAATATTGCTTTTAGCCGCTTCTTCCGATGCTGATTTGTCGTAATGAATGATGGCGCCAAATACGGCAACTAACAAAAAGAAAATCGCGACAAAGCGTAAACAAAAGAACTTTAGTTCCGAGAGGGTAAAGGTAGGATTCAAGAGATCTCCGGTTTCTTATAGCGCGAGAAAACCGGCGATTATAGTGATACGCGTCGCATATATATAGAGCAACGGCGATAATAAATTTCTATCGTCTCAATAACAAGATTCTATCGAAAAAGACCCAAGTCGATACTCAGGTCTTAATTTTGAGCACTTAACGCTCAGTTATCGATGCCACAAAGCTTAAGTAGAATCGCTTCGAGCTGGTCCCATGACATTAGTTGTGAGTCGATCACCTCAAGACGAGATTCGAAACCTTCTAGGCTCATTTGGTTTACCGACACCACGCCATTTGCCACGTTAAACGCGAAACAACCTTGGTCTGTGTTAACAACCGCTTTAACACGTTCTGCTGTCAGATCCGATAACATGGAGAACAGTTGATCAAAATTAAAGTGGTATTCGGCACCAAACAACCAGCCACAGCTGTAATAGCCCTGTCCTTTGTTTTCTTTACGGATGAACGCTTCGCCAGGAGGCAACTGAAATTGTGGCTCTTGATGCGCGTGATCATGATGATGAGCTTCGATATGAGAAGAAGCACTACCGTGCACGCGTTCAATATCCAACACTTCAATAGGAAGATCACCATCATGAATCAGTTTGCTGAACACTTTTGAAGGCGATTGGTCCGTTACCCAATCGTTGAAAACATCAATGTCATGGCTGGTACACAGATCAACTTTGCTGCCAATAACCACATCCGCGCTATCTAGCTGATCGACGAAGTTCTTATTTGATAGGTACTTCTCAACGCTGAGGTTACGAGGGTCCACCAGCGCGATGGTTGCTTTTAAATCAACATACGGCAGGTACTGATCAGAAGTCAGCGTTGCAATGACTTGTTTTGGATGCCCCAAGCCCGTTGGTTCAATAAGAAGACGATCAGGTTTTTGGCGTAACAATGCCGTAATACCAACAGACATCGGCACACCAGCCGTACAACACATACAGCCACCAGGAACTTCTTTGATCATTGCACCCTGGTCAGTCATCATCGCGCCATCGATACCAATCTCGCCGAACTCATTCACTAACACTGCCCAGTTTTCATTTTCTGGTTTGTTTTTCAATAAGTTCAGAATAGTCGTGGTTTTACCGACGCCAAGAAATCCCGTCAGTATGTTGGTAGGTACTCGATTTGACATGCTTTTCTCCGACAAGCTTGTGCTTTAATGCTTAGCCAAAGTATACGGAGAATGTGACATGCTTCAACGCTTTTTATCTCGGGAGTTTAACCCCTGATGAAGCGCTTTTGCTTTAGTTTGCTGTGATCGTTCGTAATAACCAAACGCATCTGCATTGCCTACGCCAGATAGATGCATGCTGGTATGAATGACACAAGTAAAGAACGCCACAATGGCAACGAGTATAGGAAGCAGTCCGAGGGTGTTTTCGAATTTTAGGGCCGCAATAGCCAAAGCGAAAACAACCGCAGAGGAAAGCGCAATGATCTTACTTCTATTGCTTTTCATGATAGTTCGCCTTTTTTATTGAAACGAGAGAGCGAAATGAATGAGTTGAACTCTTTCATCTGTCACTTCAATGCTACTCCTTTCATAGTCCACAAAATTTGAGCAACTTAACAGATACAAGAACACCGAGCGATGTGCCTAATGGCAGAGGCTCGGTGATATCTCATCAGCAAATCTGCCCTGCGGTCACGGCGATATCTGATTCATTATCTATGGCTACCTGAGCCAATCGCGCCAACCCTTCAACAATGACGTCCAGTGACATCGTAGGCTGGTTGCCCGAGCTATCTTGTTCTGGCAAAAGTGGGATATGCACAAAACCATGACGTACCGATTTATCGCGTAAATAATGTTGAACACCATAAAAGAGATGATTACATACGAAGGTCCCTGCCGTGTTTGAGACTTGGCATGGAATGTTTTCTTGTTGCAGTGCTCTTGTTATCGCCTTAATCGGTAACGTCGTAAAATAAGCATCCGGACCATCAGGGATCACTGGTTCATCTATCGGTTGATGACCACCATTATCCGGAATACGAAAGTCATCCACATTAATTGCAACGCGCTCAGGAGTAATCGCAGTACGTCCTGCCGCTTGACCAACTGTGATAACAATATCGGGCTGATGCAGTTCTATTGATTCAATCACTGCTTCAATGGATTCATATCGAGTAACAGGCACTTGGCACATTACCACTTCACCCCCATCGAGTTTTCTACCGTTTAAGCGCTTTACGGCCTCTAAGGCAGGGTTGATAGATTCCCCACCAAAGGGTTCAAAACCAGTAATCAAAACTTTCTTCATAGTGGCGGGTCTCATAGTAGTGGTCTTAACGAATTGTTGATGATGAATTTACAACAGCTTAGCTTTAGAACGTGAAGCATTATTACATCGCTTTTCCCACCCACCAAAGATTACGCTGCGCTTCGGATTGAAAATCTGAGATCCACCCTGATTTCACCATTGCTTGCTTGAATTCAAACCACTCGCATGTCCCTACTCCTCGTCCCTTGAGCCATTTGGTTCGTACAAATCCTTTCTTGGTTTCTGTCCGTAACTTAGGTAGAGTACGCGACCATTGAGTATCTACAATTCGAAGAGATTGAATACGATGAACATTGATAATCAAGTTATCGAAACACTAGAAGAGCTTGAAGCCTTCTTACACCTTATTGAAAGTGGCGCACTGGGTCTTGAGGGCGTAACCGGTGTGGCACTTGCGACAACGAACACAGATGGTCGTCCATTTGTGGCAGTATTGGGTGACAAACACCAATTGATCCTTGGTCGTTGGGTTTCTCAGCACGTTTACGATAACGGTAAAGACATCGTTCGTAACGGTCCACAGCGCAAACACTAATCGAATGTTTTTACCTCTAATCTTAGAGGGTTCTAAAACAGTAAAGCTCGCTTAAACAGCGAGCTTTTTTATGTCTACTGTCAGAGGTTTAAGGTAATTCCTACAAGCCCTGTTTGGTTTCTAAGCTATTGTTCAAAAATAAAAAATAAGCTTGCCACCAACGACTTAACTCGTGACATTTCGCTGACAAAACTGCGAAAGAAACTCCTAGAATTTATCTCGGAAGCGATTCTAATGTTCGTTTCCGGACACCATCGCAGAGCAGTGTTCCTAGTTGCTCTGTTTGCCTCGTTTAGTCCGCTTGACAGCCTTGGACTAAGCGGGGCTTTTTTCTGGCATCAACGAAAAGATAACGGCTAATTAGCGAACCCAAGTGAGCTCGATTGTTTCTCTTCGTGAGAACATCTCGATATGAGAAGCCACAACAGCCTTCACTTTTACCAACAATTCTTCAGATTCCGCTTCACAGATAACCAAGAGGCACTCCCCTTCCAACCTAAATTCCGTGCTTCCGACAGGAAACGTCACTAAGCCCTTTTCGTCATTCCAAGTCGCAGGTACCTTGCGAGCAAAATGGCGGCATAAGGTGACGAGGTATTTACTCGCATGCTCGCTTTCGATTTTCGTCGTTTCTTTGATCATTGGTTTACACTTCCCTTCATAAACAAATCTCTCTCGCTAGGCTGTACCTTTCGAGCTCTCCAGAATAAAAAATGGCTCTCTGATGAGAGCCAAATAGCTAAGGTT
>NZ_BCUF01000061.1 GCF_001591145.1 Vibrio harveyi NBRC 15634 = ATCC 14126 = KCTC 12724
CTGTTGCTGTTGCTGTTGCTGTTGCTGTTGCTGTTGCTGTTGCTGTTGCTGTTGCTGTTGCTGTTGCTGTTGCTGTTGCTGTTGCTGTTTCAGTTTCTCCTCTACAACCGACAGGTTCTTTTTCGCAGCATCAAAGTCAGGTTTTTCTTTGATTAACTGTTCGTAGAGTTTTTCTGCATCTTCCAATTGCCCGTTTTGGGCAAGTGCGTTCGCAAGGTTATAACGCCCATTCAAACTTGGGTTATTTGAGAATGCTTCAATAGCGCTTTCATAGTCGCCCGCTTGATAACTTGCCGCGCCTTTCCAATTTGGATCGGTAAAGGTACTTTGCGCTTTCTCAAACTCACCTTGCTGGTAGAGTTGCTCACCTTTCTGATTTTGGTTTAGGAAGGCATTAGCTTCTGCTTTCGGCGTCCAAGTCATTGGCAATACTGTTGCGATGAGTACCCAAATCATGCCGCGTCGAAAGAGCAGAGCGGCAGGAAAAAGCAACAAAGGTAGCAACCAGAAACCACCATTCAAGCGAGAATCGGTTTTGACATCGTCACTTTGTTTCGCACCTAGGCTGTGGCTAGCGTTGTTGGTAAAGGCTGCGATGTTCTCAACATCACGGTTATTGTGCTGAATTGGCACAAACAGTCCGCCGGTTTCCTTTGCTAGCTTTTGCAAGTTTTTTAGGTTTGTTTTGGCTACCACAGTATTACCTTGTCGGTTCTTCATTAATGAACCGTCAGGCAAGGCAATAGGCGCACCTGTTGCTGTGCCGATAGCGAGTACTGACACACGGATGTTTTTGCCGTTAAGCAATGCCAATGAGCGAGAAAGCTCAGTGTCATCTAAGTCGTCCGCTAATAGAACGATATCACCTTGACTCACGCCTGCTTGAGTGAACTGGTTCACTGCTGTTTCAATTGCTGATGGTAAGTTAGAGCCTTGGTAGGGCATTAACTCAGGAGACAAGTTTTCGATAATACCTGCAAGTGTGCTGGAGTCTGTCGTGAGTGGACTAAGTGTATAAGCGTCACCAGCGTAGGCGACCAAACCAGTGGAGCCTTCTTTCCATTTCGGCAGTAAATCCAGTGCTTTATAGCGTGTTTGTGACAGTCGATTTGGCTTCACGTCCGTTGCGTACATAGAGCGTGACATGTCCAGAACTAGCACTCGATTTTGGCTCAACTCAAAGCTTGGGCGAGTGTTGGTTTGCCAACTAGGACCTGCCAAGGCGATACATGCTACTGCCCAAGCCACTCCCCATACTGCAAAGTAATGTTTGGTTTTAACTGAATGACCAAGCATCTTTGCTAAATGAGGAGCAATTATTGATGACTTTTTCGTTCTGTACTGACTATTAAGGGCAAGCGCGATAGGAACGACGAGCAAGCCTAGCAACCAATATGGGTGTAAGAAAGTAAACTCAGCCATGTTTTCTCCTTACTACAAACAAGAACACGGAAAGTGCAAGTGCTGCGCCTAGTGGATAAGGGAACCATTCCGACTGAGGACGCCAGGTTTGGGTTTCACTAGAGACTGGTTCTAGTTGGTTAATGGTGTCGTAGATCTTTTCAAGTTCTTTAGCATCACGCGCTCGGAAGTACTGACCACCTGTCATTTCTGCGATCTTTGTAAGTGTCTGCTCATCAAGATCTGAAGCCGTATTTACTTTGCGCGTCATGAAGAAGTCTTTCACCATCATTTCGCCAGCACCTACGCCAACGGTGTAAATAGTGGCATTGTATTTTTTGGCAATCTTAGCCGCTTCGATAGGATCGAGAACTCCCGATGTGTTGCTCCCGTCACTAAGCAAGATCATGACACGTTGTGGCGCATCACTATCGACAAAGGTTTTTGTTCCTAGACCGATACCATCACCAATCGCGGTGCTATTGCCCACCAAACCAATTACGGTTTGGTTGATTTGTTGCATCACGGTTTTGCGATCTGCGGTCAAAGGCGTTTGCAGATAAGCGTGGTCACCGAATAAAACCACACCTAAACGATCACCTTGGCGCTTTGCTACGAAGTCGGATAAGACTTTTTTGACTGCGGTTAGGCGGTCGATGTATTCGCCATTGTAGTTCATGTCTTCTTTCTGCATTGAGCCAGATAAGTCGACCACTAACATCATATCGCGGTACTTGGGTTGGAAGTCGACCGGATCGCCATACCAAACGGGGCGAGCACAGGCGATGACCAATAGAGCCCATACTCCAACAGACAGGGCTTTTTGTACCAGTTGCTTTGGTTTACTGTTGTGCTGATTATCTGGCAAATACGCCAGTTTAATTTCAGCTTGCTGAGTCTCTTCAGGGAAGAACTTAAAAATTAGCCAAGGTAGGGGCAGTAATAGCAGTGCCCACCACCAGACAAACTCAATGTTCATCCACTGAGAAAGGCTCGAAACGAGAGTTGCCTCAGTCACGAGTTTTTGCCTTTTTCTTTGGTGGCAATGCGGTCGAAATCCAGAAAGTGCAATCATCAATCAAATCCTGATGTTGCTCTTGACCAGATTTTTGATACAGCGCCGCTTGCCACTGTTGTTGTTTGTCGACGAATCGAGTTTCTTTGGTGTAACTATCAAGAAACTCGTACCAAGCAGAGCCTGTTAATGGCGCGATGTCTTCACGAGGGAAGTAACTCAAAGCTGCTTGACGAAGAACCTCTAATGCAGAAGAAGGCGTATGTGGTGTTATTGGGTTGGTTAACAGTTTCAATGCGGTCTTCTTTGCAACAAGACGCTTTGAACGCCACCTTAAGTACAATGCGACAATTAAGATGGAAAGAATTACACCGCCCAAAACAGCCCACCATCCCCAAGCGAGTGGGAACCAATCAGGTGCATTAGGTAGGATCAAAGGTTCAAGGTTTAGGCTTTGGTTATTCGTTGTCATTATTACTACTGCTTGAATGATTTGTATGTTGTTGCTGTTATTAGCTTAATTGCTGAACCAGCGGTAACCCGCTCGATAGGCTATTAAACGGAATTGCCATGGAATGACATTGTTGTTTGATTGCTTGCTGATGTTTGACAAAGTGAGACTCTAATTCCTTACGTTGTCCCTTTGAGCCGAAGTTAAACCATTGACTACGGTGTCCATCAGACGCTTTTGCTTGTCCTCTAAAGTCAGTTTCGCCTCGCTCTAGAGGATCATAAAACTGCACTGCACGAACACTGTTGTGTTGTTTTAACCGACGTAGTTGAACCAACTCTTTCTCTTCAACTTGAGCAAAATCACTCAGCAGAATCAGTTCACTGCCTTTCGGAGTGAGGTTGTGCAGCGTTTCAATTGCACTCATGTATGGCAACGTGCGTGTGCTGGCAGCTTGTTGATTTGTAAGTAATTGATTGTGAGTATTCACTATCGCGTCAAGAATTCTCAGCCCTTGCTTTTGTAAAGAGGAAGGGCGGAACTCAATGCACTGGGAACCATCATCAATCACCGCACCAATGCGGTCTTTCTTGGCTAATGTTAGCCAAATCAAGACGCTAGCGAAGTGCGCCAGTTGAACCGATTTCAACACGTATTGCGATCCGAAGTGCATACTAGGACTCAAGTCGATGTACAAAATCACCGCTTGTTCTTTGTCTTCAGCAAACAACTTGGTGTGCGCTTTTCCCGTTCGAGCAGTAACTCGCCAATCGATGCTGCGGATATCATCACCCGCTTGGTATTGGCGCACTTCCATAAAGTCCATACCACGACCTTTTTGACGGCTGGTATGATTACCGCTCATTTGTGACCAAATACTCTGGGCTGGTGGCAACCAACGAACCGATTGAGTGCGATATTGAAGCAGCTCTTCTAGGGTCAATGTCACCCCATTCGCATGAGGTGGCAATGTATATGATGCAGACATGTCACCTACCTACGTTATGCGCTACCTACAAGGCTAAGAAGTTTGTCGATAACCTGGTTCGCTGTAATGCCTTCTGCTTGAGCGTGGTAGCTAAGTAGAAGACGGTGGCGTAGCACAGGGTAGGCCATGGCTTGAACATCTTCTGGTGAGACGAAGTCACGACCTGCTAGCCATGCATGAGCGCGAGCACAACGGTCAAGGGCGATTGTCGCGCGTGGGCTCACCCCCATAGACAACCATTTCGCTAATTCTGAGTCGTAGTCACTTGGCTGTCGAGTTGCCATAACAAGACGAACGATGTATTGCTCAATCGCATCTGCCATATGGATATTGAGTACTTCTTTACGCGCAGTGAAGATGTCTTCTTGACTTAAGCTTGGACGCTCAACCGTTGCTTCACCTTTTGCCTCCCCACGGTTGATGCGCAAGATCGCCAGTTCATGCTCTGCATCTGGGTAATCTACATCAAGGTGCAACAAGAAGCGGTCGAGCTGCGCTTCTGGAAGTGGGTAAGTACCTTCTTGTTCAATCGGGTTTTGTGTCGCCATGACCAAAAATAGCTCTGGTAGGGCGTAGGTGTTTCTTCCCGCTGTCACTTGCTTCTCAGCCATTGCTTCAAGCATCGCAGCTTGCACTTTAGCCGGTGCACGGTTGATCTCATCGGCAAGGATCAATGAGTTGAAAATTGGACCAGACTGGAAGGTAAACTCGCCTGTTTCTGGACGGAAGATATCGGTGCCCGTCAAGTCTGCTGGCAGTAAGTCAGGTGTGAACTGAATTCGGTGGAAATCACCTTCTACACAATCCGACAGAGACTTAACCGCACGGGTCTTAGCCAATCCTGGAGGACCTTCAACCAAGATGTGCCCATCGGCAAGTAGAGCAATAAGAAGCTGTTTAACGAGATCATGCTGACCAATGATCTGAGACTCTAAGTAGCTTTGAAGAGTTTCGAAGTTTGTTTTGTGCATTTTTTGGACTCTCTGGGTATCCATATGATTCTTGTTTTGAGTATTGGTCACTTTCTCAAGGGGAAAAGTTCCAGTACGTCCGCGTAATTTATCTTTTCAATATTGGGACGAGTAAAGTGATTGCAAGCCATTGAAAAGCGTGAATTACCTTACTCGACAGTCTGTTACATCACATTTGCATAATTTTGTGAGAATTTTCTCTAGTTTTGTAGGGGGAGGTCGATATAGATTTCATGCCGTGCATACCAAGCTTATATGCACCTAGTTTTACTCTGTTCAGAATGCAGATAATAAGTGATTCTTTTAAAGGTCCAGATATGTTGAAACTTAATTCCCTGAGTATCAAACAGAAGGTTGTCATCGGTATTACTTTTGCCGTTCTTGCTTCTACAATTATTGTCGGTGTGATGGCTCAGCGCCATGCACGTGAGGTGCTAAGTCACCGCTTAATCGACATTGAGCTGCCTGCTATGTTGCAGCAAATTAATACTGAAATTGACCGCGAAGTTGTACAGATGCAACAAGCGGCAAAACAACTTGCTACTAATGAATTTGTCGTTGAAGCCCTATCAACGACAGACCGTAACCCATCAGTAGAAGCACAACTTGTTCAACAGCTTAACAATGTTAAATCCCAATATCAGTTGAACGACGCTTCTGTTGCGAACCGACAAACGGCTTACTACTGGAACCAAAATGGTTTCCTGCGTCAACTTAATCACTCACAAGACGCATGGTTCTTTGGGTTCACTTCTTCTGGTCAAGATACGTCAGTTAGCGTATTCCAAGAAGCGAATGGCGACGTGAAAATGTTTGCCAACTACCAAGACGTAAACGGTATTTCGATGTCTGGTCTGTCTAAGTCGATGGATGACATGGTATCGCTACTTAATGGATTTAAAATTGAGAAAACGGGTTATGTGTTCCTAACAGATAGTAAAGGTGACATCCAAATCCATCGCCAACAAGGTAAGAACAAAACATCTATTAATCAATTGTTCGGCGGCGCAGCATCTCAATTGCTAAATAAAGGTCACTTTAATCTAGTTACGACTGAGTTCGAAGGGCAAGACATGTTTGTGTCGAGCCTATACGTGCCGTCAATGGACTGGTTTGTTGTTGGTGTGGTTCCTGTGAATGAAGTGTTTGCTGATCTGGATGCAACCGCAGAGAAAATGTTGTTCACAACAGCAATCGTGGCGCTGATCTTCATTGCGATGGGTGTTCTACTTGCCAACAGCATTACTAACCCAATTCGTCAAATCGCTGACCGCTTCACTGACCTCGGTGAAGGTGAGGGTGATCTTGCTCAGCGTATTGAAATCAAAGGTAACGATGAAATCGCTCAGCTATCAAAAGGCTTTAACGGCTTTATTGAGAAGATCCACGCTACCATGAAAGAAGTATCGCTAACCAGTGGTGCGCTAAGCCAAGCAGCAGACAGTGTTTCAAGTAAGGCAACATCTACGCACGATAATAGCCAAGAGCAACGCGACCAAACTATTCAGGTAGTAACAGCGATCAACCAAATGGGTGCGACGATCAGTGAGATCGCATCTAATGCGGCAACAGCGGCAGATACGGCAAACCAAGCGTCTGATAACACCCAAACAGGCCGTCAAGTCGTAACGCAAGCAAAAGAAGTGATCAGTCGCCTTGCTGGTGATGTGGAAACCACAAGCATGGTGGTCACTCAACTTGCGACAACGACCAAAGACATTGGCTCAATTTTGGATGTGATTCGTGATATCTCTGAGCAAACCAACTTACTTGCGCTTAACGCTGCGATCGAAGCTGCGCGTGCGGGTGAGCAAGGTCGAGGCTTTGCTGTGGTAGCGGATGAAGTGCGTAATCTTGCGTCACGAACTGCTGATTCTACTGAAGAGATCCAGAAGATGATTAACCAACTTCAAAGTGATGCTCAAGATGCTGTGACAGCAATGGAAGCAGGTAAAGCGGTAACGTTTGAAGGTGTGGCATCAACAGATGAAGCCGTGGATGTTCTGATGAATATCTCTGAGCGTATCGCCGATATTTCAGATCGAAATACGCAAGTCGCGACGGCAACAGAAGAGCAATCAACCGTTGTACATACCATCAACCAGAACATTGAAGAAATTAACGCTATCAATGAAATGACCACTGCGACGGCAGAAGAGTTGGCTGGCGCAAGTCGAGATCTACAAGAACTGTCATCTCGCTTGGATAAGATGGTTGGTAGCTTCAAGCTCTAGAGTTGGATAGAATAGACCTAGTTTACAAGTTTAACGACTCGATATTTAGGTAAGTACTATGAATGATTTCGAAAAAGAACTAGAACTGATCTCACAAGAAGCCGGTGACGAGCCTGAAGTGAAGCTACCATCTCTTGAAGAACAACAAGAAATCGTAGCGGAACTGAAGAAGCTAGAAGCTGAAGGAAAGCTGACACCAGAGGTTCTTGAGCAATACTTTGGTAAGTTCAATCAGAAAAATTCAGTGCCAGTTCACTAATAAAGAGGGAGTTTTATACTCCCTTTTTTAATACCCGCCATTTAACTCACCCTATTAATCTATTTATTAATCAACAGATTAATCCTTGTTACTACTTTTTTTCATACTTGACAATACTCCCGCTGTACCTAAATCTATTGCTTATTTCAATCAAAATGATTAAGGACTGCAAACGAGATGGAGCACAAAGATATAAGGAACGTAATTTTAATTACTGAGGATAGCTTGCAGTCTTCATTGTTGAGAGATGTTCTTGAAACCAAACTCGGTATTAATGTCTTTCTGATAGCCCCTGAAAAGCTCACCAAGCACACAATTCCATTGGAAGCAGTCTCCGCTATATTACTCGATTATAGTGTTATGACTGATGAAGTCTTCTCTCGTTACATGGAGTTTAAAAAAGCAGAGCTAAAAGATGCCATTGAAGTTCTGTTAAATTGTGACAAATCGATTTCAACGGAAGAGCTATTTGTATGGCAGACACTCGCGGGTATCTTCTACACATCGGACGATATCAGCACATTACAGGCTGGAATTGGCAAAGTATTACAGGGTGACATGTGGTTTAGCCGTAAGTTTTCTCAGCAATACATCACCCATCTGCGCAGACATAGCAGACCAGTTAATAAGAGCGTGTCCGCAATTTTGACCAAAAGAGAGCAACAAATCATCACCTTCCTTTCTATGGGGGCTTCGAATCAACAGATCGCAGAGCAACTATTTGTGAGCGAAAATACTGTTAAGACTCACCTCCACAATATTTTCAAGAAGATTGATGTAAAAAACAGAGTGCAAGCATTAATTTGGGCTAAAGAAAACATTTCAGGTTTATCGATTGCCGTATAAAACTTATAGGGATTCCCCTTTCTAGCCTTAGTTTGCGAGTCAGATCTTATATTGATATTTGATATGTAAAAAGTGTTTCTTTTATGAGAAACACTTTTTTTGTTTATGATTTTAACGAAATTGCAATTCAAAAAAGTAGGAAATAAACATACTCTAGCGACTAGCACTTAGATATGAGACCAAGTGCTGATTAATAATTATTAAATTTAGAATGAAACGTTAGTGAAAGTATGAGAAACATTATGGAAAACAATAAGGATAAGCCTGAAATCCTAATGATCACTCAGCAAAGTTTACAGAGTGAAAACTTCAAGGAGATGCTTTCTAAGAATACCGAAACCAAGATTACGATTATTGATAACAAGAATCCTAGTTACCACGAACTTATTCCAGAGAAGTATTTTCTACTTGTTGACTTTTCTATAGATACTCCTTCTGAAACTTTAGATTATTTAAAAAATAATGAAAAAGTACTAGGAACAATAATGCTTAACCTTGGGCATGAGCTTCAAATAGAAGAGTTGGCTGCGTGGCCTTTCGTGAAAGGGATTTTTGGTCCCAATGATTCTATGAACAAGTTATGTCAGGGCTTAGAGGCAATTATAAAAGGCGAAAACTGGTTATCACGTCGACTGTTAGAACAGTTACTTACTTATTACAAAGATAAGGAAGTGAATCGAATTATTGAGCCAGCTATAGAAGTGGAGTTAACCCGACGAGAAATACAAGTGCTACAGATTTTGAAAGAAGGTGGCTCAAATATGGAAATTGCCGATTCTTTATTTATCAGTGAACATACAATTAAATCTCATCTTTATAACATTTTTAGAAAAATTGAAGTAAAGAATCGAACCCAAGCAACAAGTTGGGCAAAAAGAAATCTTTAGTACTACTAGTAACTCTTTGTATTGGATAAAGAATATTGAAGAAAGTATGAGTTAATATTTTTTTGATAATTGAGTCAGCTTTAAATCTCATCCCATATTCAAACTCGCTCCTTTGAGGTTATTTATTAGACTTTTTATGTCTGAAATTGAGTCGTAGTCCAGACGTGAAAAGGTCTATTCAAAAATAAAGCCAAGAGGGAACAATAATGAGTATAAATCATACGCACAACGGTGATTCAGGTGACAACCATAAAACTGACTTTGATGGCGGCAACGACATCTTTGTTGGATTTGGTGGCAATGACTCCTTTGTTGCGGGCGGCGGCAATGACTACGTCGTAGGTGGCGCGGGAGACGATCGTCTTATTGGCGGTGCCGGAGATGATATTTTGAAGGCTGGTGAAGGCAATGATTACTTGGGCGGAGGTACAGGTAATGACAAATTGCTAGGGCTATTAGGTGACAACAAGCTTAACGGTGGTGTCGGTGACGATACGCTTCTATCTGGTTCAGGTGACAATGTGCTGATCGGTGGTACTGGCGCAGATAAGTTTATCTTCACAGATAAGTTTGGTGGTCATGGTGAGGCGAAGGTCGTTGATTTCACTATTGGTGAAGATTCACTTCATATCGTCAGTGATTCAGTAACATCATATGAAGACCTGACGTTTACTTACGATGCGAACGGCAGCGCAGTGTTCACGGACGGTGCAGACTTAACTGTGAAACTAATTGGCGTCACGCAAGAAGATATCGAGTCATACGGAAGCGACTTATTCATTATCTAAGTCATTCTATTGGGCGCTAGATTACTAGCGCCCACGTATCAACATATGTGGATGTAATCGTGCAAAATACGGTTTTCAAAGAAGTTAAACAGAAACTGTGCACGCTCACAGGTTTGCTGATTGGCTTTAGTTTATTTATAAATTTATTAGTACTTTCAATCCCTTTGTACATGTTGCAGGTGTACAATCGTGTAATCTCTTCCTATTCCATTGATACGCTTTTCTTATTAACGGTTATCGTACTTGCAGCGCTACTAACCATGTCGTTTATCGATATTGCTCGCGCTCAAATGAGTAAATCCTTCGGTTATTGGATAGATTCAAAACTGTCGGTATTTATGCTTAAACGCAGTATTCAATACCAAGCCCACACGGGTAAAAGCTACACCTCTCAAGTGCTGAGAGACATTCAAAACATCAAAAGCTTTTTAAGTAGCCAAGCGCCATACCCTTTACTTGATGCTCCTTGGACCCCCGTTTTCATTTTATTCGTTTATCTGCTGCACCCTATGTTGGGTCACATAGCCCTAGGTGGCTCTATTGTGCTGTTTAGTTTGGGGTTAATTAATGAGCTTGTGACACGCAAAACCTTACAAGAGAGTGAAGTTCGTTCGATTTCCCATATCAATCAAGCAGAAGTCGCGACTCAAAACTCAAACTCAATCATTGCGATGGGCATGATGAATGCCTTTTTAGAGCGTTGGTATTCTAGAGTGAATGAATCCAACCAGTTGGAGCAGCGTGTGGCAGGTAAATCGATCTACCTTGCTAATTTCTCCAAGTTTGTTCGAGGCTCATTACAAATTTGTTTGTTAGGTGGCGGCGCATGGTTGGTAATCCAGCATGAGATCACTGCAGGCGCGATGATTGCGAGCTCAATTTTAATGAGTCGAGCACTATCACCGATGGAGCAAGCGATCGGCACTTGGCGCAGTGCAATGTCGGCAAAAAACGCTTACAGCCGTCTGTTTGAAATAGACAAGATTGTCAAACACGATGAGTCTAATATGCCTTTGCCTCGACCTAAGGGGCACTTCGAATTGACAGGTTTAGCCTATCGCCACCCTGGTGCAACGGAGCCAGTTTTGTCTGCTATTACGCTGTCTATCCCTCCCGGCGTGTCTGTTGGCGTAATTGGTCCTTCAGGCACTGGTAAATCGACCTTTGCTAGATTGCTCCTTGGTAATATCAAGCCTCTTGCGGGCAAAGTGACGTTAGATGGCATGGAAGTCTCTACATGGGCTTCTGAAGATCGGGGAGCACATTTCGGTTACTTAGCACAAGAAGTGGAATTGTTTCCTGGGACTATTCGGGAAAATATTGCGCGTTTCAAAGACGAAGACCCCGCTAAAGTGATTCAAGCCGCTCAGCTAGCTGGTTGTCATGAGCTCATACTAAAGAAAAACAAAGGCTATGATTTCATGGTTGGTGAAAATGGACGAGGTTTATCGGGTGGAGAACGCCAACGAATTGCTTTAGCCAGAGCCGTTTATGGTGATCCTTCGGTCGTTGTATTTGATGAAGCAAACGCAAACTTAGACGGAGAGGGGGAAGCGGCGTACCAACGCTTGATTGCTCACCTTAAATCCCAAGGTTCTACCGTGATTGTGATTGCCCATAACCCAAGCACGTTAAGGCAAATGGACCGATTGCTCTACTTGGCTGAGGGGCGCGTGAAGCTGTATGGAGCGAGAGATGAAGTTCTTAAGCGTTTAATGGGTGAAGAGAGAACAGATATACCGAGGGTGCGAAATGAGCAATCAACTGCCAACCGTTAACGAATTAGCTGCTGAAAAGGTGGTGCGCTTTATGCCATCTTCGGAGCTTCGTTTAAAAGGTCCCATTTTGCTTGGCGTACTTACACTATCGCTATTTTTAGGTGGGCTTGGTTATTGGGCGGCGACGTCTAAGCTTGAGAGTGCAGCTATCGCTTATGGTGATCTTTCTGTATTGAGCAAACGACAAGAGATCCAACATCTAGAGGGGGGCATTATTGAAAAGCTCTACGTTCAAGAAGGCGACTTGGTTGAAAAAGGGCAATTACTTATTCAGCTCTCGCAGCGTCAAGCTAACGCTAAGCTGGACTCTGTTGGCGGTCAGTACATCCACACTATCGCAAAAGAAAATCGTCTCAATGCAGAGTTGGATGAGCTTCCAGAGATTGTTTGGTCGCAAGATCTAACAATGTTCGTGAACAGTGAGATTGTTGCCGAAGCAAAGTCTGTTCAAAACAAGATTTTTGAGGCAAGAAAACGCTTTTTTAACAGCAAGTTAAACATCATTGCGCAGAGTGTTTCCGGCGCGAGTTTGGAATTGGATAACCTTAAGGAAACCAAAGTAATTGAGAGGGAGCGCCTCAAATTTATCGAAGAGGAAATTGCGAGCAATCAAGCTTTGGTACAGAAAGGGTTTTCAGGTAAGTCAGCTTTATTACAGCTAAAGCGCCTTGCTGCAGAAGTACGAAGCACCTTAAGTCAGCTTGATCGCCAGTCTCTCACCGTCAGCAAGCGTTTGGATGAGAACCAAGCTAAAGTTGAAGAGCTAAAACTTGAACGGCTCAATGAAATCGTAGAAGAGTTGCGTAACACTAAGAAAGAGATCGTTTCAATTCGTGAGGAGTACCGTTCGGCGAAAGACGTCGTTGCGCGTACTGCCATTGTTGCACCAATCTCTGGCAGAGTGGTCAATATGCAAGTATTTACCGAGCAAGGTGTTATCGGCTCTGGTGAAACCTTATTGGAATTGGTTCCTCAAGACGATAAGTTGTTGGTGGAAGCTCGAGTAAGCCCTCAAGATATTGATTTGATCAGTCCAGGGCAACATGCTCAAGTGCGTTTAACGGCTTTAAATGCAAGAACACTTGCACCGCTAGATGGCACAGTATTAACCGTCTCTGCTGATAAATTATCTGAGCAGAATCAAGATGACTTTTATCTCGCTCGTATTGCGCTGTCTCAAGACGATGTTGCGAAGCATAGGCTGACATCTGGTATGAATGCAGAAGTGTTGATTCTGTCTGAACCGAGAACCCCCCTAAGTTATTTGGTTAAACCATTAACGGAGAGTATGAATCGCGCATTCCGAGAAGATTGATGGATAGCTTCTGTTTGAAATCTCATCACAGTGTTTACACAAATAAATAATCCACTACGCCAGTCACATTTTGCGACGTTGTGATGTGCTTTGATGCGCTTTTATTTTGGTGAGATGAACGATGAGAACAGAAAAAGAAAAAATGCTGGCAGGCGAGCCATACGATGCTTGGGACCAAGAGCTCTACCAAGCGCGAATTGAATGCCGAAAGGTTCTGCAAAAGATTAACAACAGCATTCCTGATACGGATGAATGGCGAAGTGCGATTGATGAATTGATCCCTGATTCTGAAGGGGCGTACCTTGAACCGCCATTTCGGTGCGACTACGGCTCAAACATTAAAGTGGGTAAAAACTTCTATGCCAACTTCAATTGCGTGGTGTTAGATGTCGCGGAAGTCCACATTGGGGACAATGTTTTGTTTGCTCCTAACGTGCAAATTTACACTGCGGGTCACCCTCTCGATGTCAGAGGACGCGTGGAAGAAGGCGTTGAATTTGGCACGCCAATTACGATTGGTGACAATGTATGGCTGGGGGGCGGTGTGATTGTTTGCCCTGGTGTCACTATCGGTGAGAATTCTGTTATTGGGGCGGGTAGTGTCGTGACGAAGGATGTCCCAGCGAATGTTGTAGCCGCTGGTAACCCATGCAAAGTAATTCGTTCTATTGAGCAGTAAAGGCGAAGTAAATAAACTAAAAAGCGCAAATAGACAAAAAGTACAAATAAACAAAAAGCCGACTCAGAGTCGGCTTTTTTGGGGTTCTCATTCTGAGTTCAAATAGACAATCGAGGTCTAAAGCATACTAGAATGTACTTGTTGACCTTGTTCGGTCAGTGAATAAATACGACCGTCTTCCTTGATCACCAAACCACTATTGACCAACTGTTTTAAGTGGAAATTAAACTTGGTGTGATCCTCAATACCCACCACTCGACATAGATCCATAAACTTCATTTTACGATGGATTTTAAGTTGCTTGATTACCGAGCGGCGAATTGGATTGGATAACGCACTAAAGATTTGGTCATGCTTTCTTTCATCAAGAGGGGATTTTGGTGAGCGTTCAGCATGGACGCGCTTTAAGGTGACCGATAGTGCAGCGAGGTTAAAAGGCTTAGTGAGAAACTCATCTGCCCCTTTTTTCATGGCGTCGACAGCAACGTCAACAGTAGCAAATGCCGTTGTGATGATAATACCAATGTTGGGATGTTGACGTCTTAAAGTGGAGAGAGCTTCAATACCTGTCATCCCAGTCATCACCACGTCGAATAGCGCTAAGTCAAAATGTTGCTCGCTAGCAATATCTAACGCATCCTCTGCATTATCACATGCGATGACTTCAAACGATTCCAAGGTTAATGCCTCAACGAGGACCTCTCTCAATTCTACATCGTCTTCTGCAAGTAAGAGTTTTAATGTCATTCAATGTTCCTTGGTAAGCGGATTTCAACTGTTAAGCCTGTTACCTGATCACTCTTCTTCGAGTTCCTCAAGTTTAGCTCGCCACCGTGTTGTAAGATAATTTGATTACTGATAGCCAGTCCCATTCCCGTACCTTCTCCCCGAGGTTTTGTGGTGTAGAACGGCGTCTTTGCTTTGGCGATTTTGTCTTGTGGCATCCCTGTTCCCCAATCCGAAATTGAGAGTGTTGCTACGAGTTTGTCTTGATAAGTTTCGATATAAATCTGTTTATGTTCTTGGCTTGCATCGATAGCGTTGCCGATGAGGTTTGTTACCACTTCTTCTAACTGACCCGCATCGCCTCGCACACTCAATTTGTCGTCTAGTGATGTACTGACAATAAAGCCTTCTAAGCGGTATTGATTGAGAGACAAAGCATGTTCCACAACCTCTTTGAGCGAAACCACCTCACGTCGTATTGGCTTATGGTGAGCGTAGTTAAGTACTTCGTGGCTGATCTCTGCGGCGCGCTCAAGACCCTGCCGAATTCGGGCCAGTTGTCGATGAGTTGCTTCGTTATCCGGCAGCTGCTTTTCCAATAAATCGCAGCTCATGGTTGCGCTGGAGAGTGGTGTTTTAATTTCATGTGCAACCGCTGAGGTCAGTTCACCAAGTTCTTTTAATTTAGCGTCTTGTTGAGAGAGTTGGATATGACTTTCAAGCTGCTTGTTCTTTTCATCGTCAAATACCCTGAGGGCAATCCAAAGAGTGCACAAGATAGAGAGCGCACACACCATTCTAACGATCAGCACCCAAAGTCCTAAATCGACCGTCAGCGCGCCTGCGGCAATGCCATAAGCAACGAGAGAAAGCCCCGTCAGCTTAAAAGGCAGTGAAGCGCCATGACCTTCTTTTTCAAGAATATTGGCGTAGCTCATCATGGCTAGGCCAGAGATGACTCCAGAGCCTAAACCAAAAATCCAGCGTACTTGGTTAGCGGTGTTATGGACATAAATGGCGTATTCTTTGTTGCCGAAGCGGTAAACCAAGCTAACGATAAATAGAGTCAGAACCGCAATCGCGGCGTATTTGATGTACTTGACCTTCTTCCAACTGGTCAGATCTAGCATCTTCCAAGCGAAAGCCCCGAGAGCAATGAATGAGAACAAGAGCTTAAATACTTTGAAAGTCTCTATGCCTTTAGTCAGGGTAAATTCGTGTTCATACATCACCAAGTAAAGTTCGGACCATTCATGGAAGCCGTGGATGAAACCAAATAAAGCCAGAATGGGCAGAGCAGAAGCAATAGCAATGCGACTTTTGCGTAGATCTCGAAACAGAATCGCAAAAAAGATGGCGAAGAAAGCTAAGCCATAGAAGAGGTAAATTTTGAAGATGAGTAACATATCCATCATTTGAGTCTAAAGGACTCCTTACCCTTCATCAATATTTAAAATTTGCAATCTTATTATTTTGCATTGCATACATATTTCCTTAGAAACGTCCCTATCTATATAGGTTTCATATGATGTTTGTGAATTTTTCTTATCATAAATTATTTGCGGGAGATAATTGTTATTCACACTGAGCTGTTTAACTTATTTCTTTAATAAAACTGTCATATTAAATTTTTAATCTCAACGCGTCGATTGATTAGTACCGATTGACTGTTTATTTATTTCAATACCTAGTTTTACTTGAACACTAAAACTAACAGGGCTAATTAAATATTGGTTTTTAATTAGCCCAAATTTCTCACTAAATTATATCGGAGATATGTTGTGAAATTTATGAAATCAGCTCTAGTGTCTTCAGTTCTGGTTGCAGCATCATTTGGCGTTGCTGCTAAAACAACGATCAACGGCGCTGGTGCGACATTCCCTCATCCAATTTATGCGAAATGGGCTGAGCAATACCAGAAGGAAACGGGTGTTCAGATTAACTACCAAGCTATTGGTTCTGGTGGTGGTATTCGCCAGATTACAGCAAACACAGTGGACTTTGGTGCGACTGACGCGCCACTGACTATCGAGGAGCTGAACAAAGAGGGCATGATTCAGTTTCCAATGGTGATGGGGGCTATTGTTCCTGTAGTGAACATTCCTGGTATTGATGCTGGAGAGGTGAAACTAACAGGTAAAGTTCTCGCAGATATTTTCCTTGGTAACATCAAAAACTGGAATGACCCTGCGATTGTCGCACTCAATAAAGATGTCGACCTACCTAATCAACCTATCTATGTTGTCCACCGTTCAGATGGTTCTGGCACCACCTACAATTTTACGGACTACCTCGACCGTGTAAGCCCCGAATGGCATAAGTCTATTGGTGTTGGCAAAGACATTACATGGCCGAAAAAAGCAACAACTATTGGCGGGAACGGCAATGCCGGTGTAGCAAACTTTGTTAACCGTACCCGAGGAGCCATTGGGTATGTAGAGTATGCGTTTGCTAAGCAAAATGATCTCGCCTATACACAAATGCAATCTAAAGATGGCAAGTTTCTAAACCCAGGCATGGACACTTTCCAATCTGCAGCTGCCAATGCTGATTGGGATAATGCTCCGGGTTACCACTTATTGTTAAACGACCAACCGGGTGCAAACTCATGGCCAATGACAGCAGCGACGTTTATTCTTATGCATAAAGAGCAGGCGGATGCGAACAAAGCGAAAGAAATCGTGAAATTCTTTGAATGGAGCTATAAACAAGGTCAACTTGCAGAAGAGTTGGATTACATCCCAATGCCAAATAAAGTCGTTAACATGGTTAATGAGACTTGGAAAGAGGGTTTGAAATCTAACGGTCACACGATTATTCAATAATTAATCAAGTAGCCTGATAAGTAATATATTTATCAGGCTACTATATAAAATATTATGACTACTTTAGCTATTAAAAGTAAAGTGAACGGCGATTCGGTTTTTAATAAGCTGAGTTTTGCTAGTGCTTTATTAATTTTTGTAACTTTAATTGGTATTTTATTATCTCTTATTGAAGGTGGTTGGCCAGCCTTTAAGGAATTTGGTCCAGGCTTCATTTTTAGAGATATTTGGGATCCCATTAACGGTCAATTTGGCGCTGCCTCAGCAATTTATGGCACGCTGGTTACTTCTTTCATCGCTATTGTTATTGCTGCACCGATTGCGTTAGGTACGGCTGTATTCCTTGCTGAGTTAGCTCCTAAATGGTTGAGTCAACCAGTAAGTAAAGCCATTGAACTGCTTGCTGCTGTACCAAGTATCATCTACGGCATGTGGGGACTGTTTGTCTTCGTTCCTTGGTTTTCTGAAGGTTTCCAAATGTGGGCCGGTGTGCATTTGGTCGATATCCCTTTGGTAGGTGGTTGGTTTAATGGTCCGCCGATTGGGATAGGCTTATTGGCGGCGGGGATCATCTTGTCATTTATGATTCTGCCTATCATGACTTCTTTAACGCGTGACGCATTGAAATCCATTCCGGATGTCCTCCGTGAAGCAGCATATGGAACGGGAGCGACACCATTTGAAGTCATCACTAAGGTGCTTATCCCTAAAGTTAAGAATGCAACAGTGAGTGCTGGCATTTTAGGTCTCGGTCGCGCTCTCGGTGAAACCATGGCTGTCGCCTTTGTTATTGGTGGTGCGAGCCGTATTGAATTTTCATTCTTTATGCCAGCAAGCTCCATTTCTTCGACGATTGCTCAGCAATTTAACGAGGCAACAGATCCAATCCATATCGCATCGTTAATTGGTCTGGGAGTGGTGTTGTTTCTTATCACTTTCTTTGTGATGGGTTTTGCTCGTCGTTTGTTAAGGAAGTCATCATGAATAGCAGAAAATTAAAGAACTTTAGCTTTCTAACATTTTGCACTTTGTCAGCAGCGTTCGGTGTCTTCGTTCTCGCGAGCATCTTATACACCTTGATTGGTGAAGGAATAAAGGGCTTGAGCTTCGCTATCTTCACCGAGGTAACGCCTGGTCCGGGCAGTGAAGGTGGCTTAAAAAATGCCATTGTGGGGAGCTTAATGCTGACTGGCTTGGGCATTCTGATTGCCGCACCGATTGGGGTTCTTGCGGGCACGTGGTTGGCAGAAGCCGATAAAGAAAACACAGTGGCTGAATCGCTGCGCTTTCTTAACGGTATGTTAATGAGTGCTCCCTCTATCTTGGTCGGGTTGTTTGTCTACGCCATGATTGTGGTACCGACAGGCGGTTATTCTGGATGGGCAGGTGCCATCGCATTAGCCGTTCTCGCACTCCCAGTGATCGTTGCTTCAACGGAAGAGATGTTACGTTTGGTCCCGCCAACGTTGAAAGAAGCGGGAAGCGGTGTAGGGGCGCCTAAATGGCGAGTGATCACCCAACTTAGTTACCGCGCCGCAGCTCCGGGGATTATCACTGCCATTCTTTTATCCATCGCTCGTATTTCTGGGGAGACGGCACCGCTTTTGTTTACTGCGTTAAACAGTAGCTTTATGACGACCGACATGAGCAAACCGATGGCAAACTTACCAGTGACGATATACCAATTTGCTATGAGCCCTTACAGCTCATGGCAAGAGCTGGCATGGGCTGGCGCATTGATTATCACCAGTTTTATTTTGATTGTTAACGTACTGGCGACGTCGTTGCCGCAATTATTAAAAGCGAGAAGAGCATGAACACGGCAACATTAAATCCAGTCAGAGCAAGCATGAATGAATCCACTATGAATACTTTGGTACACAGTGTTAGCGCCAACGATGTCTCAGCAAGTTTGACTCATCGTATGGACATTCAAAACTTAAATTTTTACTACAACAAAGGCTCTGATGCAGCGTTGAAATCCGTATCAATGCCAATCTATAAAAACCGAGTGACGGCACTGATTGGTCCATCGGGCTGCGGTAAGTCTACACTGCTTCGTACGTTAAATCGTATATATGACTTGTATGGGCATCAGTACGCTGAAGGCGAAATCTTACTTGATGGTGAGAGCATCTTTAGCAATACGGACGTCAATGAACTGCGTTCCAAAGTGGGCATGGTTTTCCAAAAACCAACGCCATTTCCCATGTCGATATACGAAAACATGGCATTTGGATTGAAGATACAAGGTGCATTTAGCAAAGCCGAAGTTAGAGAGCGTGTCGAGTCTGCACTAAAGCGTGCGCACTTGTGGGAAGAGGTGAAAGATAAGCTAGATGCAGATGCGAATGGTTTATCAGGTGGTCAGCAGCAGCGCTTATGTATTGCTCGAACGATTGCGCTAGAGCCAGAGGTTATTTTAATGGATGAGCCGACTTCCGCGCTGGATCCTATTGCCACCGCCGCCATTGAAACTCTGATAACAGAGCTGCGTGAGAAGTACACCATCGTTATCGTAACGCACAACATGCAGCAAGCAATGCGCATCTCCGATTACACGGGTTTTATGTATCTAGGAAAGCTCGAAGAATTTGGAAAGACTGAAAACATTTTCCATCACCCAGACAACGACCGTACTAAACGTTATATCTCAGGGGACTTTGGATAACGAATAACAACAATAGCGCTGATTAGTCAGCTCGTTTTAGGCACGGTTTCGCGAGGATCGTGCCTATTTTTTTATGCCCTGACACTCTAGAATTAAGGTCATCTCAAACAATGTCATCTCAAACAATTAAGAACGCAGTATGTACAAAAACAAAGTGGTGGTTATTACAGGCGGCAGCCAAGGTATTGGTAAGTATCTCGCGCAGGCTTATTTAGACCAACAAGCGAAGGTCATTGTGTTTGATATTGCCGTAAACCAAAATCCGAGCGTCGAGTTTTATCACGTCGATCTAGGGCAGCCTACGCAGATTGAGCTCGCTTTTGATGAGATCCAACGAGCACACGGTAAGGTTGATATTCTGATCAACAACGGTGCAATCGCTAACTTTAACAAACCAGTTGAACAACTGACTTTTGAAGAATTCTCTCGAGTCATTGATGTCAATCTCAAAGGGGCGTTTGCGTGTTCACGTCGATTTATTGCATTAAACCGTGCTCAATCTTTTGGAAGAATTGTCAACATTGCCTCGACACGTTGGAATCAAAATGAAGCTGGTTGGGATGCGTATGGTGCATCTAAAGGAGGCTTAGTTTCGATGACTCAATCCATGGCGATTTCTCTGTCTGATACTCCCATTACCGTTAATGCTGTAAGCCCTGGTTGGATACAAGTTGAAGGGTATGAAGATTTAGATAGCTTTGACCATCAGCAGCATCCATCGGGTCGAGTAGGTAAGGCAAAAGATATTGTAAATGCGTGTTTGTTCTTAACTCATCCAGAGAATGACTTTATTAATGGACACAACTTGGTTGTCGATGGTGGAATGAGTAAGAAAATGATCTATCAAGACAGTTTGATTGATTAAGCTTACTTTCTTGGGTACAGAAGTGCTCTTCAGTAGAGTACTTCTTATTATTTTATCGGTAGTCGTTTACTTTCCTCTTTATTCTCCCCCCCCCCCC
>NZ_BCUF01000062.1 GCF_001591145.1 Vibrio harveyi NBRC 15634 = ATCC 14126 = KCTC 12724
TTCTCGCTTCTCGCTTCTCGCTTCTCGCTTCTCGCTTCTCGCTTCTCGCTTCTCGCTTCTCGCTTCTCGCTTCTCGCTTCTCGCTTCTCGCTATGCGCCAGGCGGCATCGCTAAACTGTCGGCAATCAACTGAATCAAGTGGTCTTCTACCGCGAAGCGCGTCTCAATGATTTCCCCAATCAAAGACATATCTTCGTCAAAATCAGCCAGTTCATCTTCGGCTGAAACATCAGAGTATTTGTCGGTAAAGTTCAACAACGGCTCAGTAGTGAGGACGATCTTCGCGTAAGTCTGGTTTATTTCATCTGTCGCGACAAAGCCAGTGGCTTTCCACTTATCCATCACCATATCGTAGATTTTAAAATGACCTTCAGAGATATAATCCACAAGGTGTTGGCAGAAGTGCTGAAGTTCGTCAGGGGAAGGGAGTTCAATGACATTGGATTTCGAACAAGGTTGCAGTGCTGCAAGCTTACAGTATTCGACAATCAGAGATTGTCTCGTTTCCAGCCAATGGTCAATAACGTCACTGGAACCGCCCCATTGGTCTTGTGTTTGTTTGAATTTTTTTAGCATGACCATGCCCTCATGATCTGATCGCCCATTGGCGAACGTATCCTTTGCAAAGCAAAGTTAGTAAAGTGATTACAAACTCTTGTCCTTACTAGAATTTATAGTTGCAAATTTAGCGAACGACAAACTCTGGTATGAAATTAGATTGCCAGTAAAATGAATGAACTTCAAGCAAAGGGACGCTGTAATGTTAAGAAAAGGTGAAGTTAACCGTACGAAAAACGCCTATTGGTGTGTTGTCTCAGGAAGCGATGTTTGGCTGGTGGATGGTGCTATACCATTTGGCAATGCAGAGCAGTTCTCACTGCCAGAAGCGAGTGCAAGGCAGATAGGTGAATACCAAGATGTCCCGGTGATGTGGGTAAACCTGTCGGATTTAGACCACGATTTAGAACTGGTGTCTCTGCGTGATTGTCTCCATTTCTCAGACTCCCTTTTTCTTTTGATCAGTAAAGCCATTCAGTATGGTCATATGACACAAAGCCTGCGTTTTTGTCCGCAATGCGGTGGTCGCAATTTCCTCAATAACAATCAATTGGCAATGCAGTGTGGTGAGTGCCGTACTTTGCATTATCCGCGTATTTTCCCATGCATCATTGTCGCTGTGCGTAAAGACAACCAAATCTTGCTAGCTCAGCACCCTCGCCATCGAAATGGCATGTATACCGTAATAGCGGGCTTTTTAGAGGTGGGTGAAACCTTGGAGGAGTGTGTGACACGCGAGGTGCACGAAGAGACCGGCGTACACGTTAAAAATATTCGCTATTTTGGCAGCCAACCATGGGCCTTTCCATCCAGCATGATGATGGCATTTCTTGCGGATTACGAGTCTGGTGAATTGAATCCTGATTACACCGAGCTGTCTGATGCTCAATGGTTTGGCGTTGATGATATGCCGCCAGTAGCCCCAAAAGGGACAATCGCAAGAGCATTAATTGAGCAAACAATTAGTGATATTCAGCAGGCTTGAGAGCCGACTCGTAAAGCGATTAAAGGAAAAGGTAGAATCACTTTTGAGACAAAGGGGGTTGTTAGACTGACCTAGCACAGCATTCTGTAATGACACAATGATTAATAAAGGAGTATGTCTAATGAAATACAGATCAGCGTTATGGCTAGGTATTGCGTCTTTTTCTTTGGTAAGTGTTTCGGCACAGGCAAGTATTGAAGTGAAAGCGAAGCGTATGTTGACCGAAAATACAATGACGGAAAACGTCGCAAAAGTGCAAACCGCTTGTGGCAATGAAGTTCTTGAAACAAACTTTGACTGGGCTGCGTGGGATGACTACGACTTTGCTGAAGCTCGTTTAGACAAAGTAAAAACCACAGGTTGGCTGGGTGGCTTAATCAACTATATCTACGATGATATGGTTAAGCTATGCACGACGACTGAACATGCCGCACTTTATAAAGAAGAGTTCCAAAAAGTTCAACAAATCCAATTTGTTGGTCAAGACTCTGTGAAGGCGCGTAAAGCAGGTTTCTCTCTTGATGATGGTGGCAGTGTGCTTAAAGTCGCTTTGAACCCGAACGCGGCTTACGACTCTTCAACGCTGAAATATCTCAAGCAAGCGTGGAACTAAGGTAATGAAAAAAATACTCTTCCCCTTAGTTGCCATGGCTTCAAGCTTTTCTGCGGTCGCTGAAGAGCGTTACTCTATGGAAGATTTAACCGCTCTTCATAAAGCACAAAGCTGGAATGAGCTGCTCTATCATGCCAATGATATTCGTCCATCAAAGCGAGATGATGCTTGGCAAGGACTGGTGGCAGATGCTGCAACAGGAGCTTTCAATAGTTACGTTTCTTCCGGAGCCGCTGATAGCGCTATTGGTTTAGGGCAGCAGCTACTCACTGAGTATGCGTTTCTGTCTCAATCCAGTGATTTTACTCAAAGCTTTGCAAAAGCCTTAGTTCCGGCAGCGCAATCTTGTATCAAGTATTCGATGGAAGGGTGTGTAGAGAGCTACGGACAACTGCTCGCCGAACTCTCTCCTGCGGGTAACGTAAGTTTTGAAGAAGGGACTAAGGTGTTCCAAAATGTCTCTAAATCTCTCGCGATTCCATTCTATGCCGCGGCAGTCAAGCAGTCTCCGGAATACTGTGCAGATGAAAAGGTCTCGAATGCGCTGTTGTATACGCTTGATCGACCGAGTAATTCTCAGTTTGCATTGGCAAAAGAAGTCGCAACAAATGGGTGTGCTAACACGGCACTAACAAACTTTGAGAATTACATTATTGACTCGCAATCGGTGCGGGAGACCTTGTGTCCGACTTACCTATCCAAAGGATATGTAAAAGGGGTCATGAAAAAAGTTTGCCAATCATGATTATGAAATATGAAGCCACCGTAAGGTGGCTTTTTTAATTCATTGAAAAATAGATAAAAAAAACCCTCCGAGAGGGAGGGGGTAAGTAAGATGTCGTTATGAGATGCTGAGTACCGGGTACTCAGTTTATAATTGTAGTTTTCGCTAGCGAACAAATTTTTAACACTGATACCGATTGGGTGCAAATTAAGCACTGATTTAAAAGTTAATAACTTGATCCAGGTTGCAAAGCACACAGCTATTAGCCTTAAATCAGTGATAGAATACCCCCTTTCAAAGAAAGCCTAACAATTGGAATTACGGAATGACTGAATTAAAAAATGATCGTTATCTGCGTGCCCTTTTAAAAGAGCCAGTAGATTACACGCCAGTATGGATGATGCGTCAGGCAGGTCGTTACCTACCAGAATACAAAGCAACTCGTGCGCAAGCGGGCGATTTCATGTCTTTGTGTAAAAACGCGGAGTTGGCGTCAGAAGTAACGCTTCAACCACTACGCCGTTTTCCTCTTGATGCAGCGATCTTGTTCTCTGACATCCTAACTATCCCAGATGCAATGGGCTTAGAACTTCGTTTTGCTGCTGGTGAAGGTCCGGTTTTCGATAAACCAATCACTTGCAAAGCAGACGTTGAAAAGATCGGTCTGCCGGATCCAGAAGGCGAACTGCAATACGTAATGAACGCAGTGCGTCAAATCCGCAAAGACTTGAATGGTGACGTTCCACTGATTGGTTTCTCTGGTAGCCCATGGACACTGGCGACTTACATGGTTGAAGGCGGCAGCTCGAAAGCGTTCACCAAGATCAAGAAGATGATGTACGCAGAACCACAAACTCTGCATCTACTTCTAGATAAGCTAGCAGACAGCGTTATCGAGTACCTAAACGCGCAAATTAAAGCGGGTGCACAATCGGTGATGGTATTTGATACATGGGGTGGTGTACTGACACCTCGTGACTACAACCTGTTCTCTCTGCAATACATGCACAAGATTGTAGATGGTCTGATTCGTGAAAACGACGGTCGCCGTGTACCAGTAACGCTGTTCACTAAGAACGGTGGTATGTGGCTTGAGCAAATCGCAGCAACGGGCTGCGATGCGGTAGGTCTAGACTGGACAATCAACATCGCAGACGCGAAAGCGCGTATCGGTGATAAAGTGGCTCTACAAGGTAACATGGACCCATCAATGCTTTACGCTTCACCAGAGCGTATCCGTGAAGAAGTCGCGGGTATTCTAGAAGGCTTTGGCGATGCAGGTACTGGTCACGTGTTCAACCTAGGTCACGGTATCCACTTGGATGTGCCGCCAGAAAACGCAGGTGTGTTTGTGGAAGCGGTACACGAGCTATCTAAGCCATACCACAAGTAACTTCGACTTTTTGAAATTAAATACCGGCAATCAGTGCCGGTATTTTTTTACCTGAAATTCAAGATAGTACAGCTCTGATAGTATTTGGTCTGCCATGATCTAATTACTATTCTAGCTGCACGTTAGACATTAAAGTTTAATATAAACAAAGGTTTATGATTGCGAGTTTTATGTTCTAGTTTTCTTGTACAGATAAACAAGCAATTAGATCATGGGTAACCTAAAGCATCGAATGAACGCGTTTTTTAAGATATGGCACGACGTCAGATTCAAACCAAGGGTTCTTCTTTAACCACAATGTGTTGCGTGGAGAAGGGTGGGGAAGTGGAATAAAGTCAGGTTCCCAATCCTGCCATTGCTGAACAGTTTGCGTGAGCGTCTTTGGTTTGTTGGTGAGATAGTACTGCTGTGAGTACTGACCAATCAGTAGCGTCAGCTCTATATTGGGCAACTGCTCAAGAATCTGTTTATGCCAAGCTGGCGCACATTCTTTACGAGGTGGTAGATCACCTGAGTTTCCTTTACCTGGATAACAGAAGCCCATTGGGACAATGGCAATTTTGTTTGGGTCGTAGAAAATGTCTTTGTCGATATCGAGCCATTGGCGTAACCGATCGCCGCTTGGATCGTTCCAAGGTATCGAGGTTTTGTGTACGCGCGTTCCCGGCGCTTGTCCGATGATTAGAATGCGTGCGTCTTTTGCGGCTTGTACGATAGGGTTTGCACCCAAAGGTAAATCGTCTGCACAGATCTGGCAGGCACGTACTTGCTTTAGCAATGTTTCTAAAGACATAAGATGGTTAATACCCTTTATCGAAATCGACCTGATTATTAAGAGAGAAACCGTCTCGCCAACTCAAGTAGTTATCTGCAAAAATGTCGACCACTTGCTCAGGGAAACTCAATGCTGCGATGTGGGGTGTGATGGTTACCTGCGGAAGTTTCCAAAACGGATGTTGCGGCGAGAGTGGTTCTTGTTCAAATACATCGAGAAAAGCATGTTCCACCCAGCGATTCTTGAGCGCGAGCAATAGACCTACATCATCAATCACATCACCTCTTCCGACATTAAATAACAGTGCCTGATTAAGGTGGCTTAACACTTCACTATTGAGTAAGCGCTGCGTATCCGGTGTGCTCGGTAGCGTATTCACGACAATATCCGCTTGGTGAAAAGCGCTTGCTAGTTCATTGATGTGATAGGTTTGAGTAAATTCACCGCCAGAGGTTGGAATCCCGGTACGATTCACTCCGATAGTCTTTATTCCCATCAATTGCGCTGCATTCCCCAAGTAGCTACCAATGCTGCCTGTACCAACAATCACCATAGTTTTGCTTTGCAGCGAGGTGTACAGATGCGGTTGCCACTGCTTGTTCTGCTGTTGCTGGTGGTATTGCATAAAGTGGCGGAAGTGAGCAATGCAGTAGCCAATTACGTACTCGGCAATTAATGGTCCGAAAATGCCGCGTACGTTGGTTAAAGTGTAATCCTGGCGTAGATTTGGTGACATTAAGGCATTCACACCAGCAAATGTGGATTGCACCCACTCAAGCTGTGAAAACTCGTCTAACCTTTGTGATAGTAATGGTGGATCCGCCAGTACGATCTGAGCTTCTTCAGGTTGGTCGGTGAGGCAAAGATCGGGCAGATTTTTCTCTGCCAGTAACGTTTCGTAGGTGTCGCGATGCTCTGAGAGCAGGAAAATCTGATTTGGATGCTGCATTAACTTTTTTCCCTGTGATGAATCAAGTACACTTTCGCTGTTTTTTTCTTCAATGATTGAGTGACTATGCTTAAGAATCCTCTTCAGGTTCGTTTGGAAAAACTAGAACCTTGGCAACAAATTACCTTCATGGCGTGTCTGTGTGAACGCATGTATCCAAACTATGCGATGTTTTGTGAGAATACAGAATTTGCTGAGCCACGTGCTTACCGAGCGATTCTTGATAGTGTATGGGAAATTCTGACGGTTAAGAACGCGAAAATTAACTTCGAACGTCAATTAGAGAAGTTAGAAGAGTTGTTCCCAAGTGCGGATGAATTCGATTTTTACGGTGTTTACCCAGCGATGGACGCGTGTCAGAGCCTGTCGACATTGTTGCATGGTCTGTTGGATCGCGACTACCTTTTCGACTCAATGCTTAAAGTGAGCCAACAGTCGGTAAAAACCGTTGCTGACCTAGAACAAGCACAAGGTGCGGAGCCAATCACCAACGACAATCAAAAAGAAAATGAAGCCGTATGTGAAGAGTGGGATGTTCAATGGGCGATCTTCCGTCCACTGCGTGAAGCGGTGGAGCGCGACATCTGCTTGATTAAAGATTTGCGTGAAGAGCTACGTGAAGACGCCGTGAGCAATATCGGCATCGCACTTTAATTATTGAATAGACAGAACAAAGGCATCCAAATTGGATGCCTTTTTTATTTTTGCGTATGGGCTGTTGTGCCTAGTGTTGATTACGATTCTTTAGATTCTGGCTTCGTTGGCTCTTGAGCTTCTGGCTCTTTGTCCTGTTTCTCCAGCCCTTCCTCTTCTTCATCGTCATCGCGGCTTTCAATTACGCCGTGCTTTTCTTTCCAGCTTTCCCAGCGTTGGTAAGCCAGTTCTTGCATGTCTGTGCTCTTATCCGCTTCATCGATGATCTCTTCACCCAATAGGTGCTCAAAGATGTCTTCTAGCGTTACCAAGCCTTGTACTGTGCCGTATTCGTCAACCACAAGCGCTAGCTGCAGACGGTGAGTCATCATTTGGTCAAACACTTTTGGTAGAGCTGTGTTGTTCAGTACCACTTGGATTGGACGCATGACCGAACCGAGTTGTTTTTGACCACTGCCCGATTGTTGCAGCTTGAACAGCTCTAGACGGTGCACAAAACCAATGATGTTATCTTTCTGTTCGCTGTAAACCAGTGGGCGAGAGAAAGGCGTCTCTTTATGCTTCTCTAGGAAGTCGTTGATGGTCATGGTTGCGTCTACGCGGAATACGACCGGACGCGGTGTCATGACTTGTGTTACTGGCACGTCTTGAATGCCCAGTAGGTTGCTCAGGATCTTTGATTCGCCTTCTGCGAACTCTCCGCTCTCTTTTGCCAGAATGGCCATAGCAGATAACTCATCGCGCATCTTCGGTGCTTCGTGGTTACGAGCTAGGCGCTTAGTGATTTGCTCAGAGAACCATACGAATGGCGTTAGTGCCCATACCATCCAGCGCAGCGATACCGCCGCAGATGGTGCAAGTTGACGCCAGTAAGTTGCACCAATCGTCTTAGGTACAATTTCTGATAGAACAAGAATCGCCAGTGTCAGTACCGCAGAGAAGATACCTAGTGCTTCGCTACCGAATACTACCGCCGCTTGTGCACCTGCCGTTGCTGCACCGATAGTGTGAGCAATGGTGTTCAGGGTCAGGATCGAAGCCAGTGGTCGGTCGATGTCTGCTTTCAGTTTTTCTAACTGAGCAGAAGCAGGGTGCCCCTGTTGTTTGAGCTGCGCAATGTAGCTCGGACTGATACTAAGAAGTACCGCCTCCAGTACCGAACAGATAAACGAAATGCCGATAGCAATAGAGATATAAATGGATAACAGCAGCATAGTTGCCCTTGAATGTAATGTGATAGTCGGGATTTTAAGCGATTATAACCGCAAAAGCGCCCTATAAATCGTTCTAATTGCATTAGAAAGCAAGCGCTTTGCCCGTACAAGTAGTAACAAATTGTGAGTTATTACTCATATTATGGCTAAAACTACGTCAGAAAATCGAAAGATCGCTTACAAACCTTTGCCAGATGGGGCATTTATGTTTTAGAGTGAGATGAATTCGATAACATATGAGAAGGGAAACCTAATGAACAAGACCCAATTAATCGACTTTATTGCAGAGAAAGCAGACCTATCTAAAGCACAAGCTAAAGCTGCTCTTGAAGCAACTCTTGAGGGTGTTACTGGCGCTCTTAAAGAGGGTGACCAAGTTCAACTAATTGGTTTTGGTACATTCAAAGTAAACCACCGCGCTGCACGTACTGGTCGTAACCCTAAGACTGGTGACGAGATTCAAATCGCAGCAGCTAACGTACCAGCATTCGTAGCAGGTAAAGCGCTGAAAGAATCAGTAAACTAAGTTAAAATGCACCGAGGTATCCTGCCTCGGTGCAATTTCATGAAAAAACATCTACTCACTTCACTCCTTTTATCAAGCCTCGCTCTTGTTGGCTGTTCTTCTGTTGAAACCCCAAATCTAGACCAATTTACCCATTTCTCTGGCGGAAAAATCATGGGTGATGCCACCAGTTTGTATTGGATGACAGAACGTCTGACACGCGTTAGTACGGCTGCAGACTACGTAGCTATGGGTGATTCCGGCTCGTATCAGAGTGATTATCGCTGGGACGATGGTGAGCTAAGAGAGTTGATTCGAAAAGGTGAGCAACTCGATACAAAACAAGGATTGGTGCCTTTTCAAATCCACATTCGATTCAATAAAGATGGCGATGCGATCTATCAGCAATACCGTGTGAACGGGAAAGTGCTGCCTTTACGACGTGATCAGCTAGAGCGTTACAAGACAGAAGCGAATGATGTGGTTGCTTCGATCAAGAGTCAATCTCGCGAAGGTCAGAGTTTGATTCAAGGTTTTTGGGATGGCGAGACGTTCGAAACCTGCAAAGGACGTGAGTTCGCGACGCTGGAATTTAACCAGACTTTACCTAAGTTTGTGATTGATAGATTGGCATCGGTAGATAGCTACATTGCATTTATCGGCAAAGAGTCACGTAATACAGCAACTGTTGACGAATTGTTGATGCTTAATGATGACAACTTTGATTGTATCCCACGACCAAAGCTGATCTCTGAGTAAGCTCTGAGCTAGTTTTATGCTCGTGGTCACATGAATAAAAAAGGCGCTTAATGCGCCCTTTTGTCTTTTTAGCCAACTGAAGTTGTTTTTATTTTTCTTGCTCACGTGCGATTGCACGGTAGCCGATATCGTTGCGATGGAACATGCCATCCCAACTGATCTGTTTTGAAAGTTCATAAGCGCGTTGCTGTGCTTCTGATACGCTGTTACCAAGTGCTGTTGCACAAAGTACACGGCCGCCGTTTGTCACAATGTCGCCGTCTTTGTTGTGTGTACCTGCGTGGAAGACCTTCTCACCTTCAATTTCAACTTGTGGAAGACCTGAGATAACGTCGCCCTTGTCGTACGCAGCAGGGTAGCCTCCGGCGGCTAACACAATACCAATCGATGCTCGTGGATCCCATTTTGATTCCACTTGATCCAGTTTGGCATCAATAGCAGCCAGACATAGATCAACAAGATCCGATTCCATGCGCATCATGATCGGTTGCGTTTCTGGATCACCAAAGCGGCAGTTGTACTCGATCACTTTCGGCGTACCGTCTTTATCGATCATTAAACCCGCGTATAGGAAACCTGTGTAAGGGTTGCCTTCTGAAGCCATCCCACGCACTGTTGGGTAAATCACTTCTTCCATGATGCGGTTATGAATTTCAGATGTTACCACTGGAGCAGGAGAATAAGCGCCCATGCCGCCTGTGTTTGGACCGGTATCTTTGTCGCCTACGCGTTTGTGGTCTTGGCTGGTGGCCATTGGCAAAACGTTCTCACCATCCACCATCACGATGAAGCTTGCTTCTTCCCCATCTAGGAATTCTTCGATAACCACACGACTGCCAGCATCACCAAATGCATTACCCGCTAGCATATCCTTGATGGCGTCTTCAGCTTCTTCTAGTGTCATTGCCACAATCACGCCTTTGCCAGCGGCAAGACCATCAGCTTTGACTACAATTGGTGCACCTTGTTCACGTACGTAAGCGAGTGCAGGCTCGATTTCAGTGAAGTTTGCGTATGCTCCCGTCGGGATTTGGTGACGAGCAAGAAAGTCTTTAGTAAACGCTTTAGAGCCTTCAAGCTGCGCTGCTGCTTGTGTTGGACCAAAGATTGGCAGACCTGCTTCTCGGAAAGCATCCACAACACCGATAACCAATGGTGCTTCAGGACCAACGATGGTCAGCTCAATGGCTTTCTCTTTTGCGAATGCAACCAGACCTGCGATGTCTTCTACTGCGATATTTACGTTCTCTAGTTTAGGCTCTAGTGCTGTGCCTGCGTTACCCGGAGCAACGAAGATAGTCTCAACATTTGGGTTTTGCGCCGCTTTCCAACCTAGTGCGTGTTCACGACCGCCTGAACCAATGATAAGTACATTCATGTTTTAAACCTTCAATCAAAATTGATAGTAGTAGAACTAGAAAATGTTTGAGCAACACGAAAGGAAAGTGTTGCTCATCTCGGAGCGCAACGCTCTTGTATCCAGTAGCGAAGCGCTCTCGCATCTTTTCTTTCTAGTGGCGGAAGTGACGCATACCTGTAAAGATCATTGCCATGCCGTGTTCGTCTGCTGCTGCAATAACTTCGTCATCACGCATCGAGCCGCCAGGTTGAATCACACACTTGATGCCAGCTTCTGCTGCTGCATCGATACCATCACGGAATGGGAAGAACGCATCAGATGCCATTACGCTACCTGCGACTTCTAGACCTTCGTCTGCTGCTTTGATTCCCGCAATTTTCGCTGAGTAAACGCGGCTCATTTGACCTGCGCCTACGCCGATGGTCATGTCACCTTTCGCGTAAACAATCGCGTTTGATTTCACGAATTTCGCTACCTTCCAGCAGAATAGTGCATCTTTCAGCTCTTCTTCTGTTGGTTGACGCTTAGAAACCACTTTCAGGTCATCTAGGCTTACCATGCCTTGGTCACGGTCTTGAACCAGTAGACCGCCGTTGACGCGTTTCACGTCAAAGCCCGTTGTCTTCGTTGACCATTCGCCACACTCAAGTAGACGCACGTTCTTCTTCGCTGCAACCACTTCAATCGCTTCAGCAGAAACAGAAGGTGCGATGATGACTTCAACGAATTGACGTTCAACAATAGCGGTTGCTGTTTCAGCATCTAGCTCTTGGTTGAATGCAATGATGCCGCCGAATGCAGATGTTGGGTCAGTTTGGTAAGCGCGGTTGTACGCTTCTAGGATGTCTTTACCTAGAGCCACACCACATGGGTTCGCGTGTTTTACGATCACACATGCTGGTTCGTTGAACTCTTTCACACACTCAAGTGCTGCATCTGTGTCTGCGATGTTGTTGTAAGAAAGGGCTTTACCTTGGATTTGGCGAGCAGTAGAAACAGACGCCTCTTGTGGGTTTGCTTCTACGTAAAAAGCAGCTGCTTGGTGGCTATTCTCACCGTAGCGCATATCTTGTTTTTTCTCGAACTGTTGGTTGAATGTTCGAGGGAATTTGCTCTTGTTTTCAGGAGAAGGTTCATCACCTTCTTTGTTCTCACCGTAAGATGGAACCATAGTGCCGAAGTAGTTTGCGATCATGCCATCGTAAGCCGCAGTGTGCTCAAATGCTGCGATAGCAAGGTCGAAACGGGTATCTAGAGTAAGGGATTTGTTGTTTGCATCCATCTCTGCGATTACGCGCTGGTAATCACCTGCGTTAACGACGATAGTCACGTCTTTGTGGTTTTTCGCAGCAGAGCGAACCATAGTTGGACCGCCGATATCGATGTTTTCAACTGCGTCAGCTAGAGTACAACCCTCTTTTGCTACGGTTTCTGCGAATGGGTATAGGTTAACAACAACCATATCGATAGGGTTGATGCCGTGTTTTTCCATCACGTCATCATCTTGACCACGGCGACCCAGTACACCACCGTGAACTTTCGGGTGAAGCGTCTTAACGCGACCGTCCATCATTTCTGGGAAACCAGTGTAGTCAGAGACTTCGGTTACTGCGATGCCTTGCTCAGCAAGTAGACGAGCCGTACCACCAGTAGATAGGATATCGACACCGCGCTCAGCAAGAGCTTGTGCAAACTCAACAATACCTGTTTTGTCTGATACGCTGATAAGCGCACGGCGAATAGGACGAGCGTTGTTCATGCTTCCATTTTCCTCAAATTCACGGAGTTAAAGATGTTTGCCAAAAATGAACTTGTTTTTACCTCATGGGGTAAAATATTGGCCAGTTTTGGTAAAGACCTTTGCAGGTGTTTTCATGCTTAGAAAACAGTCTCCACTATTTGATGGCGCGTATTCTAACCAATTTATTACAAAAAAGCTCGCGCAATCGTTTGGCATCTCAGAAATAATTGCAAAAAACTCGATCTTTGGCTTTAAAAGTAACGAGATAGTTAATAAGGAAAGTTATGTTTCAGATAGGTGAACTGGCGAAACGCTGTGGTGTGACTGCCGATACATTACGTTTCTACGAAAAAAATACACTGATCCAGCCCGCAGGGCGAAGTGAATCGGGCTATCGCTTATACAACGAAGAAAACCAAAAACAGGTACGCTTCATTCTCAAAGCGAAAGAGCTTGGCTTAAGTTTAGAGGAAATAAAAGAGCTTCTAGAAATCAAATTAGAAGCGACAGAACACAGCTGTGCAGAAGTAAAAGCTATCACTTCTGCAAAGTTAACTTTAATTGATGAAAAAATAGCGGAACTGACAAAGATTCGCACCGCATTAAAGAAGATCAATGACGCTTGCTGTGGGCATAACAATGACGATGCCAGCCACTGTTCTATCCTCGCAGCCCTTGAGTAGCGTGCTACTTAATTTAAGTTTGCATTTTTGGCGGCTTGCTTTTCTAGGTTCAAGCCGTTTTCCCACCTATAATCTCGGCTTTAGTCGACTGTAAGAATGTGTAGTCCTATCTATTCCTAAAGCGACGCTGTCTATTAGATACGAGAGTTTTCATACATGGTTGGAGTCTATTTTCAAATCAATGACTGGGTTTTGAGCGTTGATGAAAATAAGCTGTATCGACAAGACAGGGAAGTTACCGTTGAGCCACGCTTAATTAATTTGCTGCATTTTCTTGCAGAGCACGCTAGTGAAGTGTTCAACCGCGAAGAGCTGATCCAATACGTTTGGGCGGGTGCGATTGTGACTGACCAAGTTGTGACGCAATCCATTTTTGAACTGCGTAAACTGCTGCGCGACGGTCGAGAAGAAAACACCAGCTACGTGATCACTGTGCCTAAACGTGGTTACAAGTTGGTAGCAAATGTGACGCCGATGACGCACGAGGAATTCCTCGCTAGCCGTCATTGTGATACAGAGATTCTTGCTCCGATCGTAGAAGAAATCGAAGAAGAACAATCAGAAATCTCAACTTCTACGATTGCATTTCCGGCAGGTCCGTTAACTCGCGCTGTATGCGAGATGTCAAAAGAGAAAAAAGCACCGCGCAAGCCGAATAAAATCAGCCCTTGGCGATTAGGTTTCATGAACTTCATTTGGATCAGTATTTTGGTCGTGGTGATGGGGGTGTTTACCTATAAGCAATCTGAAGTGCGCATTACACAAGCCATTGATACTCACCTTATCGAATTCAAGTTTCAGGATAACTTCAGCAAAGAAGGTCGTAGCTATGACTTAGCCGACGGGTTTGCACAGAAGTTGATGGCAGATGTGGCTCAAGTCAGTGATTATCGAGTCATGTTGAAAAAGGCGACCTTTACTACTGGTATTGTACCGGGTAAGTCTGTGGTGGTACGTGTTAAAGAAAACGACGGTGGCAGCTTCCTTGAGGTGGAATATCGCAATAACTCCTCCGAAAAGGTTTTGTTCAGCCGCCAATACGCGTTAACCAATAGCCATTTGAAGTCGGTTATGCAGCAAGCCTCTCTAGATTTGATGCGCGCACTAAAAGTGCCAGATGCAAAATTAAAATCCAAGGTGCTGGTGGCGGGTATGCCAATGAACCCAGACGCATTGGAGCTGTTTGTTGAGGCAAACCACTACTTGAATGTGTCGGATGCGAATCAATTCCAGCACGGTATCGACTTGATGGAGAGAATTCTCGAGATTGAACCGGATAACGCTTATGTACAAGCTGAGCTGTTGATTGCCTATCATGTGCAAAAGGCGCTTGATCCTGCATTGGAGCTGAGAAAAGGCAGAGTTCAGCAGTTGAGTGAGAAATTGGAAACCAATTCAAAGATGATGGTGGGACCAATTCAGCCACGTATTTATGAAGCGTTAGCGCTGCATGAGACCATTGCAGGTGACATCGATTTGGCTAAGCAGCATTTGAATCAAGCTCTCGAGGTTCGAGACTCAGTTCTGTCTTATGTCATTAGAGGCAAGCACGCGGAATTGGATGGTGATTTGGATTGGGCAAGTGAGTCTTACAGTGAAGCCTTCTATATAGATACATCTGTAGAGACCTATTTGCTATGCGAAAACTTGGTCTTTCCAAGCAATATGAAGGCGATTGATTACGCCATGTATCGAGCAGTGCACCCTTCTGTGGTTCGTATGTTGTAGTAAGCCCTCTTTTATCAATCAGAGACACTTAGCCCTTCACTTCGGTGAGGGGCTTTTTTGTCTCTACGTTATTAAATCGCTATCTTCTTGCTTTTTGAATAGAGCTTGCTTTACAGGGGGGGGAGGCTTTTCATTCTATCTTCTATCTTCTATCTTCTATCTTCTATCTTCTATCTTCTATCTTCTATCTTCTATCTTCTATCTCACCATCTTTGTATTTTGCTTGTGTTTATTAATGAGCGGCTCTTATCGAGTTTTTGCTAGATCTACCTTTTTTTCCCATTGCTCTACCTTTGGTTTGTGTACTTATTGTCTGTCACAACCACACTGTTGTTTATGTGTACTTACGTTGGTATCTATGCAGAACGAGGGGAAAAGAAGAGGGAAGTTTGATGTAAGTCAACGGAGCAATAAAGGTAGGAAAAAGCGGCGTCAACAGTTTGGGTAATTAGCCATGGTTTCTTTTGATGTTGATAGAGGTTGATAAGCTTGATGGAAAATTTGTTGAGGTTGATGTTTTTAGGTTTCCGATAAGAGCGTTTGATGTTGTTGGGCTAAACTTCTGTATTTATTGGTTTTATATTTTTGTGTTTATAAGGTTTATCTCAACTTTATACCGATGGGCTAATTGTTTTATTGATAACGCCAAGTTTATTTTTTTCCCAGTTTTTGGGCGTAGTCTTCACTTCGAAATTTAGCGAGGTCGAGCAGATTCCTCCTCATAGCATCTCGCTAATAACCATTCAGTTTGAGTCATGTTGACTCGAGTAGAATAGATTTGGAGATGTTATGTCATCGAATGCGAAAAAAATCGGCCTTATTGCCTGTACGGGTGTCGTAGCCGGTAACATGATGGGTAGTGGTATTGCACTATTACCTTCTAGTCTTGCCTCTGTAGGCTCTGTTTCAATCTTCAGTTGGCTGATCTGTTTGGTCGGTGCACTGAGTCTGGCGTTCGTTTACGCTCGTCTGGCAACCAAAAACCCACAAGAAGGTGGTCCTATCGCTTATGCTGGCGAAGTGTCTCCGGTATTTGGTTTCCAAACGGGCGTTCTTTATTACCACGCGAACTGGATCGGTAACCTGGCTATTGCCATTACAGGTGTTTCTTACCTTTCAGTATTCTTCCCTGTGCTTAATAACCCAATCCCAGCAGGTATTGCGACGATTGCATCGGTATGGATCTTCACTTTCGTCAACCTACTTGGTGGTAGCTGGGTAAGCCGTCTATGTACGCTTGGTCTAGTTCTTATCCTTATCCCAGTTGTTGGTACAGCCGCATTTGGTTGGACGCACTTCGATACTGCGCTTTACAGCCAAAACTGGAACGTATCAGCAGGCACTGACAGCCACGCGGTAGTAACTGCGGTTCTTATCTGTCTATGGTCATTCGTAGGTGTGGAATCAGCAGCGGTATCGACTGGTATGGTAGAAAACCCTAAACGTACCGTACCACTAGCAACTATGTTGGGTACTGGTATCGCAGGTGTGATTTACATCCTATCAACTCAAATGATCAGCGGCATGTTCCCTGCGTCAGAAGTTGCGGCATCAGGTGCGCCATTTGCACTAGCAACAACTGAGCTATTCGGTAGCTGGACAGCGCCATTCGTATCAGCATTTACAGCACTAGCATGTTTCACTTCGCTAGGTTCTTGGATGATGCTAGTAGGTGAAGCGGGTAAACGCGCAGCAAACGACGGCAACTTCCCTAAAATCTACGGTGAAACTGATAAAAACGGTGTGCCTAAGAAAGGTCTAATCCTTGCGTCAATCAAGATGACTGCGCTAATGGTTGTACTGATGTTCTTTAGCTCTAAAACAGCACACGCATCAGACCTGTTCAACCAGCTAACGACTGACGCAGTTCTACTAACTATGCTGCCTTACTTCTACTCAAGCATTAACTTGATTCGCTTCGAAGGTATGACAACACGCAACGGCTTCGTAATGCTGTTCTCTGGTGTGGCTTGTTTGTTCTGCTTCATCGCACTAGCAGGTGCAGAGGGCGGTACGCTAACAGCAACCTTCATCGTTTCTCTAGTTATCTTGATGTTCTACAGCAAAAAAGCAGGTCTTGCTCAGTACGTGAAAATGCACGCTGACGACATGCCTGCCCAAGCAAGCAACTAATCCCCAAAACGCTGGCACTACGGTGCCAGCCCATAAACCCAAATTCACGCGGCGCTCACCTTACTCATTGCCAGTAAATGGCAAAGAGCGCCCTCATTCGCCTTGGAGATGTCCAAATGAATATATTCGCTATCTTGAACCACATGGGTGTGTTCTTTAAAGAAGAGCCAGTTCGTCAACTTCACGCTGCTCTTGAGAAAGCGGGCTACGAAGTGGTTTACCCAGTAGATGATAAAGACTTGATCAAAATGATTGAGATGAACCCACGCATTTGCGGTGTGCTGTTCGACTGGGATAAATACTCACTAGAGCTATGTGAACGTATCAGCCAAATCAACGAAAAACTGCCTGTTCACGCATTTGCTAACGAACAGTCTACTCTAGACATTTCACTAACAGACCTACGTCTAAACGTGAGCTTCTTCGAGTACGCTTTAGGTATGGCTGACGACATCGCTATCAAAATCAACCAAGCGACAGAGGCATACAAAGATGCCATCATGCCTCCATTCACTAAAGCGCTATTCAAATACGTAGAAGAAGGTAAATACACCTTCTGTACTCCAGGTCACATGGGCGGTACTGCATTCCAGAAAAGCCCTGCTGGTAGCATCTTCTACGATTTTTACGGTCCAAACACATTCAAAGCGGACGTATCAATTTCAATGCCTGAACTAGGTTCTCTACTAGACCACTCAGGTCCACATAAAGATGCTGAAGAATACATCGCACGTACATTCAATGCAGACAGCTCGTACATCGTAACTAACGGTACGTCTACATCGAATAAAATTGTTGGCATGTACTCAGCACCTGCGGGCAGCACAGTACTGATTGACCGTAACTGTCACAAATCTCTGACTCACCTAATGATGATGAGCGACGTGACACCAATCTACTTCCGCCCAACTCGTAACGCATACGGCATCCTTGGTGGTATTCCACAAAGCGAATTCAGCCGCGATGTCATTGCAGAGAAAGTGGCGAAAACACCAGGTGCAACAGCACCAACTTACGCAGTAGTGACTAACTCAACTTACGATGGTCTGCTGTACAACACGCAATTCATCAAAGAGTCGCTAGATTGTAAACACATCCACTTCGACAGTGCTTGGGTGCCTTACACTAACTTCAACCCAATTTACGAAGGTAAATGTGGTATGAGTGGTGAAGCGATGCCAGGCAAAGTGTTCTACGAGACACAATCAACACACAAACTGTTGGCAGCGTTCTCACAAGCTTCAATGATTCACGTGAAAGGTGACTTTGATAAAGAATCTTTCAACGAAGCATTCATGATGCACACTTCAACTTCACCTCAGTACGGCATTGTTGCTTCTACTGAAACTGCAGCGGCAATGATGCGCGGCAACACTGGTAAGAAGTTGATGCAAGACTCTATCGATCGCGCAATCCGCTTCCGTAAAGAGATCAAACGTCTAGAAGCAGAAAGCGACAGCTGGTTCTTCGATGTATGGCAACCAGAAAACATCGATACCACAGAATGTTGGAAACTAGACCCTAGCGACACATGGCACGGCTTCAAGAACATGGATGATAACCACATGTATCTTGACCCAATCAAAGTAACGCTACTGACTCCAGGGATGAATAAAGAAGGCGAACTAGAAGAATCAGGTATTCCTGCTTCGCTGGTGGCTAAATTCCTAGACGAGCGCGGCATCGTGGTAGAGAAAACAGGTCCATACAACTTGTTGTTCCTATTCTCAATCGGTATCGACAAATCAAAAGCAATGCAATTGCTACGCGGTCTAACTGAATTTAAACGTGGCTACGACTTGAACCTAACCATCAAGAGCTTCCTACCTTCGCTATACAACGAAGATCCAAGCTTTTATGAAGGCATGCGCGTTCAAGAACTAGCACAAGCAATTCATGACCTAACTAAGAAATACAACCTACCAGAGCTAATGTACAAAGCGTTCGATGTTCTTCCAGAAATGAAAGTAACACCACACGCAGCATGGCAAGAAGAGCTTCGCGGTAACGTAGAAGAAATCAAACTGGAAGAAATGGTTGGTCGCGTAAGTGCGAACATGATCCTTCCTTACCCTCCAGGTGTGCCACTAGTACTTCCTGGTGAAATGGTGACTCAAGAGTCTCGCCCTGTGCTGGACTTCCTAGAGATGCTTTGTGAGATCGGTGCGCATTACCCAGGTTTCGAAACCGACATCCACGGTCTATACCAACAAAAAGATGGTAGCTACACCGTAAAAGTATTGAAGAACTAAGTTCCTCTCGAAGATGACGCTATTGGGAATGCAAGCATGCTCCACTCTTACGAGCTCAATGCGTCATCGAACAATAACGGCATTTAGATATACCCCTAACTATTCTGTCGTAAAGAGAAGGGCAAGGATGCTCTGATCTTTTCTTCTATATAGAAGAGTCACTTTTCCAAGACTTCACCTGAAGCACCCCAAGTAAAAAGCAAAGACCAAAAGAGCAGCATGAAAGTGCCGCTCTTTTTTTGCTATCTATATAGAAAAGATATCAACAGCCAAAGCTAGGCAAACTCCATCACGATACGCCCATTAATTTCACCTTTCTCCATATCAGCAAAGATGTCATTGATATCTTCAAGATGTTTAACTTCGGTAATGGCTTTTACTTTTCCTTCTGCTGCGAATTGTAAGCACTCTTGCAAGTCTTTGCGTGTGCCAACAATAGAGCCAATCACTTTGACACCATTTAGCACCGTATCAAAGATAGGGATTGGCATCTCTTCAGGAGGAAGACCAACAAGAACGCATGCGCCACCACGGCGTATGGAGTGATAAGCCTCTTGGAATGCAGGCTTCGATACTGCAGTACATACAACGCCATGCACGCCGCCATTAGTGATGGTCTTAATACGCTCTGATGGTTTCTCTTTCATAAAGTCGATGGTGTGTTGCGCACCTAGACTTTTAGCGAGTGCGAGCTTCTCATCACCAGTATCTACAGCAATAACATTCATGCCCATAGCTACAGCATATTGAATGGCTAAATGACCTAAACCACCTGCACCGACAATTGCCACCCATTGACCTGGTTTTACATCTGTTACTTTGAGCGCTTTATAAGTGGTAACACCTGCACAGAAGAGGGGAGCTGCATCCACATAGCTTAAGCCATCTGGAATCTTCACGACGTACTCACCATGAGCAAGACAGAACTCTGCATAACCGCCATCAACGGAATAACCAGCGTTATGTTGATCTAAACACAGCGTCTCTTGCCCTTCTAAACAATAGTCGCAATGACCACATGCACTATACAACCAAGGAACACCAACACGATCACCTGCTTTGAGATGATGTATCTCGCTGCCAACTTCGACGATTTCACCCACACCTTCATGTCCTGGTACCAGAGGCATTTTGGGTTTTACCGGCCAATCGCCATGACAAGCGTGCAGATCAGTATGACAAACACCACATGCATGAACCTTTACGAGTACATCACGAGGTTTAACGTTGGGTAAAGGAATATCCTTGATAACAAGCGGACCTTTAAATTCACTAACAACTGCGGCTTTCATGAATAACTCTCCAATAATGATAACGAGAATCATTCTTGATCGATATGTAAGGAAGTGCAGTGATCTGAATCAAAAATCGATTTTTGTTTAAATAGACCATAGTCGAAACTGGTTATTGGTAAGACGGCTTACCTTTAATTTCTGTGAAAAGAAGAGGAGAACGTGACGAAAAACTACGAGAAGACTGCAATGAAGTCTGACTTTACTCCTCTTTAGGATCGAATAATTACGTCAAAGATCCTCTGTTTTGCCGTATATCTGAACAAAGTGTTTGTTATTTGTTCGGTTGAAAGTTTTTTTGCAAAAAACGCTTGTGCTAATTTCTCAACTCCCTATACTGCGCATCCACCGACACGGAGTGAGACGAAAGTCACACAGCGAGTCGGAAGAGAGAAAAAAGAATTTAAAAAAA
>NZ_BCUF01000063.1 GCF_001591145.1 Vibrio harveyi NBRC 15634 = ATCC 14126 = KCTC 12724
AATCAATGACAACGCTCTGAATCCTGCATCTTGAAGTCACTTGGGTATAGGTATAAATCAACCCTATGTGAACGAAAAAAGCCTCCCGGATGAATGGGAGGCTTAGAGCTTTCAGACGAACTAAATGTTGTAACTTTTTAGTTAATAGAAGGGGACTATTAACGTAGTAGCGACATTGCCATACCAGGCAGTTGGTTCGTTTGAGAAAGAACCGTTGTACCAGCTTGCATAAGCATTTGGTTCTTAGTCATGCTTGAAGATTCTGCTGCGAAGTCTGCATCCATGATACGGCCTTTCGCTGCAGTAGTGTTCTCAACCATGTTACCAAGGTTAGTCATAGTGTGTTCTAGACGGTTGATGTTCGCACCGAAGTCTGCACGAGAAGAACCAATCTTTTCAACTAGACCAGCAGCGCCACTGATTTTATCAAGAGCTGCTTTCGCTTTAGCTGCGTCACCAACACCGTCAGTGATTGCTGCGTCAGCTAGGATAGTAGTGATTTCACCAATACCAGTACTTGCGTCTACAGATAGTGTTTCAGCTGAAGATGAACCGATTTGGAATGATACTGCGCCTGCACCGAAGCCGCCGCCTTTAAGAAGGTTTTGACCACCGAACTTAGTGTTGTCAACGATGTTGTTAAGTTCTTTAGTTAGCTCTTGGAATTCTTTATCAAGAGATGCGCGGTCAGTAGCACTGTTTGAACCGTTCAACGATTGTGTTGCTAGGTCGTTCATGCGGTACACGATGTTAGTCATTTCGTCCATCGCGCCTTCCGCAGTTTGCATCATTGAGATGCCGTCTTGTGCGTTACGCATTGCTACGTTCATGCCACGAGTTTGTGCTTCTAGTCGGTTAGCAATTTGCAGACCTGCAGCATCGTCAGCCGCTGAGTTAACACGGAAGCCTGTGCTCAAACGCTCCATTGCAGTGTTTAATAGACCATTTGTGTTGTTCAGCGTGTTTTGCGTAACAAGTGAAGCGTAGTTAGTGTGCATAGATAAAGCCATCGTAAGTCTCCTTGGTTTTCAATATCTTTTCAGGCCTCGGGAATTTCCCTGCTCACTAACAAGAGGCGGTTAGTTGGTTTTAATGATTAATTAGAAAGTTAAATATTTTTTCCAAATGGCTCATTTTGATGGTTTTTGGTGATGTCCATTCCAGAAAATCGCTGATTTAGGCCCAGTAGACCGTTAAATCGCCATCGCATCTACAAACTAAGTCCTTCATGTTTATAAACCAAATTAACCTCGCTGAACCCATCGTCTCGACACGACTGGGTATAAAAAAGGGCGAACTCTAAATTTAGAATTCGCCCTTATTGTTCTACGGCATTCTTACTTTATTCGTCATCAAACGATTGAAAAGACAGTGACGTAGGAATATCGCTGAAGTATCCGAAATAGTAACTCGTGCCTAATAAGCGGTAGCGGTTGAGTTCTACTTGGCTTGCGACACGCCCTGCTACCCATGGAAATTGATTGCGACGTAGGAAACGAGCAATAGGCAAAAACGCATGTTGATCTTCTTTGTTTTCTATCGTCACAGATAACTTAATCATGTCTGGCTCGAAATCCACAATATGCTCAAAGTGAATTTGATTTGTCGCGATCTCGAACCAGAGTGCAAATGCGTTTTCTTTGAGCTGCTCAACCAAAGTACCAACGCGTTCGTGTAAGCAGAGCGCTTTATCTGCTTGCAGAGATGGCACGACATGTTGAAATCCTGCATTGTGAAACTGAATCATTTGCTCAAGAAAGTGCGCGCCAGGCTGCCAAAGCAGCGCATCAACATGAATTGGCACGACCACGTTGCTGATCAAATCGGGATGAAACGCTTCCAACTGAAATTGAGTTTGGCGAAGCGCGAGATACAAGCTGTAAAGATCTAAGCAAAACAGCATTTGCTCAGAAAGTTCAAATTGATACACGCTCTGCTCACCACGTGACCCAAAACGTAATGTGAGGTGTTGGTATTCCACCTCTCCTGTTTTCGTCTCACGAATTGCCTGACACGCATGCTGAATGTCATTGTGTTTGAGTGCATCAAACACCAATTTATCGTCTTCCGTGACAATGTGTTCCTCGGCAAGGCAACACAAATAGTCGTACATCGCTTTGTTTGAGATGAGATTATCCAAGGTTACCTACCACGTTGATTTGTTTGTTTTCTGGAATTTCATTGTAAGACAGTACTGCCAACCCTTGGGTAAAGGTGCGGGCATAACGTGCCAGCAATGGTCGCAGTTGAGGCATCACCAGTAAAATTGGTGGCAGACCTTGCTGCTTAAGTTGTTGACGAATCAAGGGTAAATTCTGTTGGAACTGTCCAAGAATGTTTGGTTCGATCGGGAAACTGTCTAGCATGACCGTACCTGCTGCTTGTGCTTGTTGCAGTGATGTCATCAACATCTGTTCGAGTTCGTCAGACAAGGCGTAGACGTTCAACTCGTTTTTCTGACCTGCGACTAAGTTGACCAAGGTGCGTTTGAGTGCGCAACGTACGTCTGCAGCAAGCAAAATTGGATCTTTGGTGTTTTCCGATGATTCCAACATGGTATTGGCGATGGTGCGAATGTCTTTTAGTGGCACTTGGTCAAGCAGAAGCTGACGATAAACCTTAAGTTGCTGGGCTGGTGTTAATGCTGCCGCTAACGCTTCAGCCAGTTTTGGCGCTTGTGCTGTAAGGCGTTGAGTCATGGCTTCTACGTCATCGTGCGTAAACAACTCTGCCAAATTGGTCTTCATGATCTTGCTGATGTGGGTGGCGATTACCGTACCATCGTCAACCACCTGATAACCCATATTCAGGGCTTTGGCTTTGTCTTGATGTTCAATCCAAACGGCTGGCAATTGGTAAGCGGGATCGCTTCCTAAAATACCATCAACTTCGCCATAGGTTTCACCAACAGCAATTGCCATTAAGCGTTCTGGTTCGATAAAGCCTTGTTCAATCACTTCACCATTTAGAGCGATGGTGTATTGATTTGGCTTTAAGCTTAAGTTGTCGCGGATACGGACTTCAGGCAGTAAGAAACCCACTTGTTCAGAGAGGTTGCGACGCACACCACGAATACGCTGTGCCAAAGGTGCACCTTGTTCTCTGTTGACCAAATGCACTAAGCGGTAACCTAGGGCAAGGGACAAAGTGTGAACGTGTGGAATATCATCCCAAGTTAGCGTGGTCTCTTCTTCTTGCATTGCATGAGAAAGCGCTTCTACTTGGTCAATTTGTGGGTCTTGGACGGGCTTTTTACTTTGTCGCCATCCAGCAAATGCCAATACTGCAGCAAAGGTGAAAAATGCCAAATGAGGCATACCTGGTACGATACCAATCACCACCATAATGCCAGCAACGGTGAACAAAGTTGCTGGTGTTGCCAGTAACTGCTTATGCATGGTTTCTGACATGCCATTGTCGCTGTCGTTGATACGAGTAACGATAATAGCAGCGGCAGTAGCAAGTAATAGTGATGGGATTTGTGCAACGAGACCGTCACCAATAGTCAGTAGGGCATAAGTCTTGAAGGCTTCGGAAGCAGGTAATCCGTGCTCGAATACACCAATACTGATACCACCAATGATGTTGATGAATAGGATCAGCAAACCTGCGACAGCATCACCACGAACGAACTTAGATGCACCATCCATTGAGCCGTGGAAATCGGCTTCGTTCGCGACTTCCTTACGACGCAGACGTGCAGTCTCTTGGTCGATCAAACCAGCATTGAGGTCGGCATCGATCGCCATTTGTTTACCTGGTAAGGCATCCAAGGTAAAGCGAGCGGATACTTCAGAAATACGCTCACCACCTTTGGTGATCACGACGAAGTTAATGATCATCAAGATGATGAACACCACCATACCAACGACATAGTTACCACCGATAACCACTTCACCGAAGGCTTGGATAACTTTACCTGCCGCATCTCCACCGTTGTGACCTTCAAGCAATACGATACGCGTTGATGCTACGTTCAGTGTTAAGCGTAATAACGTCGCGACCAACAAAATGGTTGGAAAAACTGAAAAGTCGAGTGGTCGCTTTGCTGTAGTGCTGACCAGCAATACCAGAATCGCTAAAACGATGTTGAAGGTAAACAGCGCATCCAACAGTAATGGTGGTAGAGGCAAAATTACCATTGCCAAAACCATCAGCAAGACAATTGGAATTCCCATATAGCCTTTGGTGGAAGTTTGAAGTTGTTTTAACCGGTTAAACATACTCTCGTGTCCTTGGGTAAACGCGGGTTAATCAGTGTTGCAAATGCTTTGGAATTGAAAAGTGAGGCAAAGGTGTTGGTTCTTTTCCTTCCCCTTTACGAAAGGCTTTCAATTGCAAAACGTAAGTTAGAATGTGAGCCACAGCGATATAGAGCTGGCTTGGGATGGCTTGCTCAATTGCGGTGGTGTGATAAATCGAACGAGTAAGAGGCGGCGAGTTGATGATCTCGACCTTGTTCTCGCGGGCAATACGTTGAATGTGCATTGCGGTCTCATCGACGCCTTTTGCGACCACAAATGGCGCATCAGAAAGTGATGGCTCATATTTCAATGCGACGGCGTAGTGAGTCGGGTTAGTGATCACTACGTCTGCAGTTGGCACCATTTTGTCGATTTTACGACGAGCAAACTGTTGTTGAATTTGTCGAATACGTTGTTTGACTTCAGGGCGACCTTCGTTGTTTTTGAACTCTTCTTTGAGCTCTTGTTTGGTCATTCGTAGTTCCTTGAGGTGTTCCCAACGTTGGTAAGGAATGTCAATAACCCCAAACAGTAATAGAGCAAACCCCATCAGCAGTAGACCTTCGAACAAAATCGACATGATCAGAGAAAAACCTTGGCTCAATGGCAAGTTTTGCATACCAAGTAGCGGCTGCAAATGGTTGTCCAAGTAGCCATAGAGGATGCCGAAGATAACCAAAACCTTGAAGGTCGATTTCAACAGCTCAACGACTGAGCGAGTCGAGAAAATGCGCTTAATACCTGAGATAGGGTTGAGCTTGCTTAGCTTTGGCATCACGTTGGCTGGTCGAAACATCCAGCCACCTAGCACCATGCTACTGCCACAGGTCACAATGATGATCACCGTGAAAAGCGGTAACAGCATCTCAATAATGACAGCCAAACTTTGACCTAGGTGCTCAACTAACTGTTTTGGATTTTCTAAGTCTGCTTTAGTTAAGGTCATGTTGTAGCGGAATACGCCCGAGACGCTTTCCCAAATGCCATTCAGTTGAGAATAAAAGAACAGCGCCACCGCTAAAAATATTACAGCAGTCGTGAACTCTTTTGCGCGAGGAATCTGCCCTTCCTGGCGGGCTTTTTTTACCTTCTGGGGGGAGGCTTTCTCGGTTTTGTCTTGTGACGACTGATCGCTCATGAGCCCCCCAACATAAAGTTGTTCAGAAAACGAATCGTGTCATGCACCAATGCGGTGTAGCGGCTTGGGACGCCGGATACTGAAATCAAAACACTAAATAGACCTAATAACATGGTCATCGGGAAGCCGAGTGCATACACATTAAGTGACGGGGCTGCTCGGTTCATCACACCAAAGCTGATGTTTGCAAGCAGCATGGACACGATAGCCGGTAGCGCTAAAGCAAGTGAAGAGGCAAACATCCACCCAAATATGTTGATAATGCCTTGAAGAGATAGAGCGGTAATACCTGAGCCGACCGGCCAAACGACAAAGCTCTGAATAACAATGTCGATAACCAACAAATGTCCTTCAAGTGCAAGGAACAGCAAAGTAGAAAAAATCAGAAAAATACGTCCAAGAATGGCGACCGAAAGTCCGTTCACTGGGTCATTCATCATCGCCATACCTAAACCCATCTGCAGAGAGATGACTTGACCAAGCATGGTAAAGACATTGAATAGCATATGCAGAATCAACCCAAACATCACGCCCCAGATTGCTTGCTCGAAAGCAAGAAACAGAGACGTCATAGAGAAGAGTTCGACTTCTGGCATGGGGGGCATCAGTGGAGCGGTGATCACCACAATAGAAAGGGCGAGCAAGCTGCGCACCCAAACAGGAATAAGTGCATCTCCGAAAAAAGGCATGGAGATAAACACCGCGCCAACACGGAAAAATGGCCACCAAAGTTGACCAAGAATCATGGACAATTCCGCGAACGAGACCGTCATTAGCCGATCATCCCCGGAATGTTATGGAATAGGTAATCGAACAGCTCCATGATTTTTCGCAGCATCCAGTGACCTGCGAAAATCACCATAAGGAGTGTGACTAATAGACGCGGTAAGAAACTCAGTGTCTGTTCGTTAATCTGTGTTGCGGCTTGAAATACCGCAATACACAAACCAACAATCAAACCAGGTACAACAAGCACTGCCACCATCAAGATGATAAGCCATACTGCGTCAGAGAATAGAGTGACGGTTAATTCTGGTGTCATGATGTTCTCCCATCACCCAAAGCTGGCAGACAAGGTACCAACCGTCATCGCCCAACCATCAACAAGAACAAAAATGACCAGTTTAAAGGGTAGGGAGATGATCAGAGGTGACAACATCATCATACCCATTGCCATTAAGACACTAGCGACCACCAGATCGATGATCAAAAATGGAATAAATAACATGAAGCCAATTTGGAAAGCTGTTTTGAGTTCACTGATCACAAATGCTGGCAGTACAACAGCGAAAGAAATGTCTTCAACATTTTGATCTATTGGCTCATTCGCAATACGTAACATCTGCTCTAATGAGCTTTGGTGCGTCTGCGCTAACATAAAGCTTCTGACTGGCTTTTCAGCCACAGAAAACGCCTGAACCAAAGTAATTTCACCGTTGTCATAGGGCTTAAACGCATTGTCGTAAATGTCAGTCCAAACGGGACGCATAATTAGAATCGTCAGCGTCAAAGCGATACCCACCAACACTCGGTTTGGTGGGCTTTGTTGTAAACCTAAAGCCTGACGCAAAATTGCCAATACGACGATAATACGCGTAAAGCTGGTTGCCATGAGGATAAACGCTGGCAAGAAGCTGAGTGCTGTCATGAGCAACAGAATCTGAAGCTTCACACTGTACTCTTGTTGTGTGTCGCCGTCGGAAACCGATAGGATCGTTAAGCCGTTGTCCGCCGCCATGGTTGGCAGTGCAAACAGTAATAAACCGAACACCACCATCGTCAGCAAAGATCGTCGACGCTGACAAACACTCAGAACATTCATTGCGCAATCCATCCGAACTTATCGACCTACACCGCTAAGTGCGGAGTCGTGTACATCAATAAGGCGAAGTCCATATTTATCGTTAACAACGACGACTTCTGCTTGTCCCATTAGCGACCCGTTAACTTTAACGTCTAGAGGCTCACCGTTGAGTTTATCAAGCTCAATGACGGTACCTTCACCAGCTTTCATCAAGTCACCTAACGGTATCTCTTTGCTCGCGACTTCAAGTGTTACGGTCACTGGAATGCTCTTGAAGAAACTCAAATCGCGCTCGGCAACAGGTTCAGCTTTAAAAGTTGGCTCAGTTTCAAAATCTTCCAACTGAAAATCATCAAAATTTAATTCATCGGCGTCGAATGCTGTGTTCTCTTGCGCTTCGCTCATCGCTGCGATTCCTTATCTGGGTTAAAAATCAAAACAAGCTGACCGTCTTGCTCGGCAACACGACCAGTGAAAAGGGTTTGGGGACCAATACTGATAGGCACGGTATTTAGAAGCTCTATTGGCAAAATATCGTTAGGCTGTAGCCCCACAACGTCACTGAGCGCCATGGTTTTTTTGCTTAGCACGACGTTGAGACGAACGGGGGTGGATTCTAAAGAACGACAAAACGGCTGATACAGATCGGCATCGCTGTGCATTTCCAGCTGCTCAATCAGAGTTTGAATCATCGCACTGTCTAGCTTGAGGTGGATGGTGCCCTGATAGTCTTCAAACGCGATGGAAAGTTCGGCGTGTAAGCCAATTCCGCGTGGCGTCTCATACTCACAAAGTTGCCACATTTCTTGAGGAGCGAGCCAATTGGTGATGATTCGGCTAATCCGTTCTTGTAATCGTAAATCACTAGCGGTTAATGAGGTTGAACTGCGCTCTGTCGTTGCGCCGTAAAAACGGTCTGCTAACTTAATCAGAGTTTGCGAATCACCATGAACATACACCATGCCCTCATCTTGATGTTGGTAAGTGGACGTTTGGTCCTTATCCAACAGCGTTGGCGAGAACCGATGCAGCTCGACAGAAACTAAGCTCGCTTCGACTTTGTTTGAGCTGAGCCAATTTTGCAATTCATTTGTGAGGCTGGAACAGGATTCTGAAATCAAAATTTCGAGCTTTTCACGAATGATATGAATAGGTTTGCCTAATAATTCTACATCTAACAAATTGATGTCGGAAATAGGCTCGTTAACTTTGTTTTCCATCTATATTTTACCGTGCGTTAACAATCTAAACTGCTTCAACTTAATGGCGGCCAGTCTATACATAAAATTTAATGATCCTTTAGTGTCAACTTTGATTATTGTGACTTTAGTTCACATGTTGATTTGTAGGTAACTATATGCACTTTTAATGAAATTTAAAAAGAGTTAGGTTGTGGCTTATAAAATAGTTAATAAAAAATATAACAAGCGGAAGCTAAGATGGTGTTAATTCAACTATTTAAGGTTGAAAGATAATAAAATCATCTAACCTCATGCAATACAAACCATTTTTTGTTGGTCAAATTAAGTTTAAGTAAGAATGAACCCTGCTTTCGTGGGCGTTTGTTGACCAATTTTAATATTTCAGAATAGGGTCTTAATATGATTACCTATGCCAAATTTCCTAATTTGATGGCATATTTAATTAACCATTCTATGTCAGGGCTTTGTAAGATATACCTAGGCAGAAATGGCTTAATAATATTTTCAAGCTTATTTTCTATTGCACTATTAACCTTGTCTAATTCTTCAGTTGCTGGAGAAAAGATCACCATACCCATGGATCTTTCTAATTGGACATATAAAGGAAATAAGTTTGAGTGCAACTTGATGCATTCAAATGTTCCACAGGGGAAGTTTTATTTCCTAGCGGAACCAAATAGCCAAATTTCGTTTATTGCAGATGTTCGAAATAACAACAATAAATGGAATAGCGCGGTGCTAAGTAGTGAGAATGCTCCATGGTCTAATGAGCTTTATACGAAAGATGGGGCGTTGGTTGAGTATAAATTGGCGACGAATCGGTTTAAGTTTAACCATGGTGCAGATGCATTACTGGAGCAAGTTGCTTCAGGTCGTTGGGTGACATTGTCACTTGACGGAAGTAATCCTTCCGCTATTAGCGCTGTAACGTTACCAACTATCCGAATGCAGAGTGCATTGGAGTCCTTCAACCAGTGCCGCGCTCGTTTGCCTAAGCTTTCGTTTTCCCAAGCACGCGATATCAATCTGCCATTTAATTTTGGTCAAAAGCAATTAAGTGTTAAGCAATCAGACACATTGGCCGCCTTATACAGTTATGTGTCTGTCGATGAGCGCGTCACTAAGATTTTGATCGATGGTTACACCGATAATGTAGGCTCTCAGCTTGCAAATTTAAGCGTATCACGTCAACGAGCCCAGCAAGTCGCAGATGCCCTTGTTGCGCTAGGTGCTGAGCGCAGCATGATTGAAATTCGTGCCCATGGTGCTCGCTACCCTATCGCCAGTAATAACACGTCAGCCGGACAAGCCAAAAATCGCCGAGTCACATTAAGACTGGTTCGAGACAATGAACGTGTGATTGCGAAAAATCGCCCAGAAGTAAAACAACCCCAACAAGAGAAGGTAAAGGTTCAATGATGACGAAAACAGATATTTTGTTGGTTGAGCCAAATGAAAACCTTGCTCAACCAGTGTTGGGTGTACTTGAGAATGCAGGATATTCGACAAAACACAGCCGCACTGGTCGTAGCGCACTTTTGCAAGAGCGTGCTTGTATCACCCTGGTGAGTTCTAACTTGCCTGATATGTGTGTGCGTGAGTTTGTGGCATGTCATCAGAAGCAGCGCAATGCTGGTGTTGTGATCGCTGTTGTCGATCAAGAACAGGGCATCTTAGCTGCGGAAACAATGAAGTCAGGCGCGACAGACTACCTACTTCGTCCGTTCGAAACCAACCAATTACTGAACTTACTTAAGCGCGTAGAAGCTTTAGGTAAGCCATTGGCAAACATTGTGGCGGAATCATGGCGTAGCAAACAGGTGCTTCAATTAGCTCATCGCGCAGCGTGCACTAATGCAAGCGTTCTTATTACTGGTGAATCGGGTACGGGTAAAGAAGTGCTTGCTCGCTATGTGCATGAGCAATCTCCAAGAGCGGATGGACCTTTTGTTGCGGTCAACTGCGCGGCTATTCCAGAATCTATGTTGGAAGCGGTGTTGTTTGGTCATGTAAAAGGCGCGTTTACCGGAGCAACAAACTCACAAAGCGGCAAATTCGAAGAAGCCAATGGTGGCACCATTTTGTTGGATGAAATCGGTGAGATGTCGCCAGCAGTGCAAGCGAAACTACTACGCGTACTTCAAGAGCGTGAGGTGGAAAGAGTTGGCAGTCACAAAGCAATTCAACTGGATATCCGAGTGATCGCGGCGACCAACAAAGACTTGCGTGAAGAAGTGCAAAAAGCCACGTTCCGTGAAGACCTTTACTATCGTTTGGATGTGCTGCCATTGCATTGGCCGCCGCTGCGTGAGCGCAAAGAAGACATCTTACCGATCAGCCAATTTTTCATCGAAAAATACCAAGATGGCAGTCGTTGTCATCTGTCCCAAGATGCGATTTCAGCACTGAGCCAATATCACTGGCCAGGCAATATTCGTGAACTCGAAAACGTTATTCAACGCGCTTTAGTCATGCGTCACGGTGATTACATTACCGCCCATGACTTGATGTTGCCGATTGAATTGTTAACACCAGTCCAGTCTGTTGAGCCTGTTTCAAGCTTTGGACATGTCGAAGCGAAGAAGCAAGCTGAGTTTCAATTTGTTCTAGATAAATTACGTCAGTTTGGTGGAAACCGAACCAAAACCGCAAACGCATTGGGTGTCTCTACCCGTGCGTTACGTTACAAGCTCGCGGCAATGCGCGAGCACGGTATTGATCTACAGTCGGCGCTTGGCTCGGCTGCCTAAAAGGGGAAAACAAAGATGGCAAGTCAACCAACCAATGCGGTTTCAGCAGAGCAGCTAATGCTGTCAAAAATGGAGGTGATGCGAACACAAGCTCAACCTCCGGAATTTGTGGTAAGTGCAAACCCACTTGATCAGAAAACCTTGAATACTCCAATTTCTTTTTCACAAGCGATGACGAACGTGCTCGATACGGTCAATCAACATCAGTCAGTCGCAAGCCAGAAAATGACGGCTGTAGAAACTGGGGCAAGTGATGATTTGGTCGGGGCAATGATTGCAAGCCAAAAGGCGAGTCTCTCATTCAATGCTTTGATGCAAGTGCGCAACAAAGTCGTGATGTCATTTGAAGATATTATGAAGATGCCGGTGTAATACATGTCAGAACTATCCACTCAAGTCGCCGGTACTTCTGCAATGCATACTGGCACCACTCAGTCATTCTCTTCAAGCAATGGAATGGATGACGTTACAAACAAAATCAAGCAATTGTGGTCAAGCAGCCAACGCAACCTGGTGTTGTCTGCTGTTTTGGCTGCTATTGTTGCCGCGCTCATTGTGGTCGCGCTTTGGAGTTCTTCTCAGAGCTTCCGTCCTCTATATAGCCAGCAAGAGCGCTTTGATATTGGCGAGATTGTGTCGGTATTAGAAACGGAAGGCATCAGCTACCGTATGCAAGAGCAAAATGGACAAGTGCTGGTTCCTGAAGGTGAGGTTGCACGTATCCGTATGCTTTTGGCTTCAAAAGGGGTAAAAGCGAAGCTGCCAACGGGTCTTGATTCATTAAAAGAAGACAGTTCTCTTGGTACCAGTCAGTTCATGGAAACTGCACGCTACCGTCATGGTTTAGAAGGTGAGTTAGTACGTACTATCATGTCTCTAAACTCAGTCGCAAACGCACGTGTGCACCTTGCTATTCCTCGTCAAACCCTGTTTGTGCGTCAAAATACGGAAAACCCGTCGGCTTCGGTCATGCTAGAGCTTAAACCGGGTGAAGACCTTAAGCCTGAGCAAGTTGAAGCGATCATTAACTTGGTGGTTGGCAGTGTGACGGCAATGAAGCCGGAGTTTGTCTCTGTCGTTGACCAATACGGTCGCCTATTGAGTGCAGACGTTGCTTCTGCTGAAGCTGGCAAAGTGAACGCCAAATACCTTGAATATCAAAAAAACGTTGAGAAACAGATCATTCAACGTGCCGCTGACATGCTGACCCCAATCGTGGGACCAAGTAACTTCCGTGTTCAAGTCGCGGCAGATATGGATTTCAGCCAAGTTGAAGAAACGCAAGAAATCCTAGACAACGCTCCAGTGGTCCGTAATGAGCATACGATTCAAAATAACTCAATTGACCAAATCGCTCTTGGTATCCCTGGTTCATTGAGCAACCAACCGCCAGTCACCGGTGAAACGCCAACGAATGACAGCCAGAACTCAAACGCGCGTTCGGAGATCAACCGTCAATACGCAGTGGGTAGCAGTGTTCGTCGTACTCAATACCAACAAGGTCAGATAGACAAATTAAGTGTTTCGGTCTTGCTGAACTCACAAGCGGCGCCGGATGGTGTGGCTTGGAGCGAAGCCGATAAAACGCAAATTTCGACCATGATCATGGACGCAGTTGGTATCTCAAACGCTCGTGGTGATAGCTTGAGCCTTATGAGCTTCAACTTCACTCCAATCGAGATTGACGCGCCGCCGGCAATGCCTTGGTGGCAAGACCCGACGGTACAGCAGCCTTTGCGTTACGTGATTGGTGGAATGTTGGGTTTGGCGATGATCTTCTTTGTTCTTCGTCCGCTTATCATGCATCTCACAGGTGCAGACAAACCTGCTCCTGAGCTGGAGTTTGCTGAGCCGCAAATCGAACCGGATTACGACAACCTACAAACTCGTGAAGAGCGTGAGCGTGAAGAAGTGCTCAATCGCAAACTATCAGAGAAAGGGATTGCCGTTTCGTCTGGATTGGATGTTAACAGTGACATGTTACCGCCAGCAGGCTCTCCACTTGAGATTCAATTGAAACACCTACAGCTTATTGCCAACGAAGAGCCAGAGCGTGTAGCCGAAATTCTGAAACAATGGGTAAACATCAATGAACACAGCGCCGTTGACGTCAAAACAGACGCTTAGTTATGTAGAACAAACCGCCCTTGTGCTACTGGGGATGGGAGAGGACGCGGCTGCGAAAGTGCTGCAAAACTTTACTCGTGATGAAACCCAGCGTGTGACTCGCGCAATGGCGAAGTTGAATGGCATCAAAAGTGATTCTGCTCGTGGTGTCATCCAAAACTTTTTTGAAGATTTCCGAGAGCACAGCGGCATTCGTGGCGCGTCGAAAGAATACTTGTCCAATACGCTACGTAAAGCGTTAGGTAACGATTTGGCAAAGGGGTTGCTCAACAACCTGTATGGCGATGAAATTCGCAACAACATGCAGCGTTTACAGTGGGTAGAGGCGGAAACGTTGGCACGATTTATCGTCAACGAGCACCCACAGATGCAGGCTATTTTCTTAGCTTATCTACCGGCGGACAGTTCTTCAGCCGTATTGAAGCACCTGCCGCAGGATTACCATGATGAGATCTTGTTCCGCATTGCTCAGTTGCAAGACATCGATCATCAAGTTGCGAACGATTTGCACGAGCTTGTAGAACGTTGCATTGACAAGGTTTCTGCTAGCCAAACCACGCCTTTGTCTGGTGTGAAGCAAGCGGCAGACATCATTAACCGATTTGAAGGTGACCGCGCGTCCTTGATGGAAATGCTCAAACTGCACGACGAGGATGTTGTGAATGAAATCGAAGAGAACATGTTCGACTTCATGGTGCTGGGTCGTCAGCGCGAAGAAACCATGGACGCACTGGTTCAACAGATCCCATTGGAATTGTGGGCTGTGGCATTGAAAGGCTCCGAGATTACTATGCAGCAAGCAATCAAACGTTCTATGCCTCAACGTATGGTTAAAGCGTTAGAAGACGATATGGAACTGCGCGGCGCTGTGGTATTGAGCCGAGTGCAGCGTGCACGTCAGGACATTATGCAGCTAGTTCGTGAGCTCGATGAGTCGGGCGAAATTCAGCTGCTACTTTACGAAGAGCCAACGGTGGAGTAACGCAATGGCAGACAAAGCACCAAATACCATGCGTTTACCCCCAAGTGGTTACCGTTTACATCGCTTTCCACCTTTGGCGCAGCCAGTAAATATTGAAGATGACTTCGCGCTGGAAAATCAAGGTTGGCAAGATACTCAAGCTGATATTCAGCAACAGCTTGAGGCTGGCTTTCAACAGGGTTTACAGCAAGGTCATGATGAAGGTCTACGTCAAGGTATTGAGCAGGGTAAACAACAAGGCTTGCTTGATGGACAAAAAGAAGGCTTTCAAAAAGGGTTTATTTCTGGAGAGCAATCTGGAAAGCAAGGTTTTATGGAAGCGGCGAAACCAGTGAATGAGTTGTTCCACGCTCTGTCTCGTTGGCAGAACGAAAAGGAACAGCAACAACGTCACATGATTTGCGAGTTAGTACAAAAGGTGGCGCAGCAGGTTATTCGTGCTGAGCTGACCTTAATGCCACAGCAAATCTTAGCCTTGGTTGATGAAACGCTATCGGCAATGCCGGGCAAAGCGGAGAGTGTGATTGTGCATTTGAATCCGCAGGATTTAGAGCGTATTAATCAGATCAATGCAGATTTGCCATCAGCTTGGAAGTTGGTAGCAAATGCCGAGTTGCCTGTGGGCGGTTGTCAGCTTGTCACCGAAGATGCCGAAGCTGATGCGAGCTGCGATTCACGCTTGGAAGCTTGTATGGACAACGTAAAGCAGCACCTGCTTGATGAAGTGTCGATTCCGCAGGTTGAAACCGAAGATGAATAGCACCTTAAGCCATGAAGTATTAAGTGAGCGTTTGAGCGATGCATTAGCGTCGCTCGATTCAATTCCCGTTGCGAGAGTGACAGGGCGATTGATCAAAGTAAATGGTTTGATGCTTCAAGCCGTTGGCTGTCGTTTCAAACTGGAACAACGTTGCCTAGTTGAAACCGCAGAAGGGGATATGATCGAAGCGCAAGTGGTTGGCTTTGATCATACCGTCGCCTACTTAATGCCTATTCGCCGTTTAGGTGGCTTATTTGCTGGTGCCAAAGTCATTCCACTGGATGGAGACAGCACGGTACAGCTTAGTTCGCAATGGTTAGGGCGAGTGGTCAACGGATTAGGTGAACCGTTCGATGACGGTGCGCCACTTAAAGGGGGAGATCGTGTTTCACTTGAACCTAAACCGATCAACCCACTTAAACGTCGCCCGGTCGATACGCCTCTGGATGTTGGCGTTCGTGCTATCAATGGTTTATTGACCGTGGGTAAAGGGCAGCGCATTGGCTTGATGGCTGGCAGTGGTGTCGGTAAAAGTGTCTTGATGGGAATGATCACGCAGAACACAGAGGCAGATGTGATTGTCGTGGGTTTGATTGGCGAACGTGGTCGAGAAGTCCGCGAGTTTATTGAACGAAACCTAACACCAGAAGCTCGTCAGAAAGCGGTGATTATCGCCGCACCCGCGGATGAATCGCCACTGATGCGATTGCGCGCTACATTACTTTGTCACCGAGTTGCTGAGTACTTTCGTGACCAAGGTAAAGACGTATTGCTCCTGATGGATTCTTTGACGCGTTATGCGATGGCGCAGCGAGAAATTGCCTTGTCTTTGGGTGAGCCGCCAGCATCACGAGGTTATCCGCCTTCGGTATTCAGCGTTTTGCCTCAGCTTTTAGAACGAGCGGGTAACAGCGAAAACCCGCATGGCAGTCTGACCGCAATCTATACCGTGCTTGCCGAAGGTGATGACCAACAAGACCCTGTGGTTGATTCTGCTCGTGCAATTTTGGATGGGCACGTGGTGTTGTCTCGTCAATTGGCTGAGCAAGGGCATTACCCAGCGATTGATATCAATGCTTCTATTAGCCGTTGTATGAACGCTTGTACTCACGAAGCGCACAGCACGATTGCTAATAACTTCCGTCAGCTTTACTCCAACTATCTGCAAGTTAAAGAGTTATTACCACTGGGTGGCTATCAACCAGGGCAAGATCCTGAGTTGGATCAGTCGGTTTCTATGTATCCGCAATTGCGTGCTTATCTACAGCAGTCTGCAAATGAAGCCGTAGACTACCCAACCAGTTTGACGGCGTTGGCGCAGATGTTCCAGAGTGAGGCGCAATAAGGTTACAGCATGGAGTCCAAACTAAAAGCTGTTGGTAAGCTGCAGCAAATGGAAGAAAAGCAGCGTGATAGAGTGGGGCAGCAGCTCGATGTGATGCGGCAGCGTCACTCTCATCTTGCGATGCAGCTAGAGCAGCTTTCTGAACTCAAAAACCATGCGGGTCAATCCGCCCTTGCAACACCTGTGCTTAATAGCGCGACGCTGATGAACTTAAATCGCGTTGATCACATGCTACAAAAAATGCTTCACCACCACGAACACGAACAAGCCGTGATGCAAGCAGAATGCGCTTCGGTACAAAAACACCTTGAGTACAAACATGCCCGAGTGCAGGGGCTAGAGAAAGTGTTGGAACGTTGGCGCAGTAAACAAAATTATGAGAAAGCCAAGAAAGAGCAGAAATTGATTGAAGACATCATCAATTCCCGCTTAAAACGCAAACCGCTATAAAGTTGCGAACTCTGGCGCTGGTAACTGTTCTTTCTTGTCTTGCTGGTCAAAGAGGTTCGCTAGGTAACGACTCAGCGGCATAGGCTTTGCGACGCCATAACCTTGTGCAAAGTTGATCCCCAAACTGCGTAATATCTCGCTATGTTCTGCGGTTTCTACGAACTCTGCGACGGTTTCTAAGTGCATTTCTTTCGCAACCGTCGCAATGGAACTGACGATCAATCGGTCGGTTTCACTCTTAGTGATTTCACGTACAAATGCCCCTTCAATCTTCAGAATATCTAATGGCAGGCGGCGCAAATAAGCAAAGCTAGCGTAACCAGTACCGAAATCATCAATTGCGACTTTACAGCCGAGTTTGCGTAACAAGCTTAAGGTTTCAATCGCTTGTTGTTCATTGATGAGTGCTGAAGATTCGGTAATCTCAAAGCAAATCTTTTCCAACGGTACATTAAAGCTTTTGGCACTCTCTATAATGCGAGAGGCTAGGTTTTCTGCACTTAGGGTTTTCGCGGTAAGATTGATCGCGCAATGCCCAATGTCATCCCAGTTTTTTACCTTGTCCCCAAGCATTCGAAACGTGTTGATGATCACCCAGTGATCAAGTTTTATCTCTAATCCGAATTGGTTGATCAGAGGAAAAAATGCCGCAGGTGAGAGCACTTTTCCGTTTTGTTCTTTTAGGCGTAACAACACTTCAAAACTGTGCTTAGTTTCTTCGACACCTGAGAGCTTCATATATGGTTGGCAGAACAGTTCAAACTGCTCGCGCTTAAACACCTGTTGGATATGGTTGAGTTTATCGACGCGGTCCATTTCGAACGATTGTGCGTTAATCCAATGAATACTGCGATCGCTTTGAGGTGGTTGATCACACAAAATCGACACCACCTTTTCAATGTCTTGCCCGTGATGAACGACGGTACAAAATATCGTTGGCGAAACAAGAGCAACAGAGGTGCCGCGCCAATAGAATTGAAAGCTCTCTAGATACTCCACGACTTCTTGCAACTCTTCCTCTGCGAGGTCTGAGTAATGAGTAAAACTCAACAACCCTGTAGAGAAAGGTGGGCGGTAGCAGCGATTGATACTGTCGTTGCGAGAATAAAGAAACTCACTCAGTTGCATGATTAATTGCGATTTACCCTCATGACCGAGGTCTGTGAGCATAGAAAGCGTTGGCGTTAGATCAAGGTAGAGCAACAGGGAATGGCGTTGACGACTGATGTCTTCTTTTAACTGGGCGATGTTGGACAAGCCTGAATACGGGTCAATCCGCTCTGAACGAATCTGTCTTTGTGTCATCTCGAACAGCTTCACTGAATAGCCACCGAGTAAATACGCCAAGGTAGTGAGCACGGTAATGATGATCAGCAAACCATAGAACTGTTTGTCACCAATTAAGCCTGCGTTGTAGTGGCTGATACTGTCATTAATGATCAATAAAATGAACGGCGCGCCAACAAACAGTGGGCGAATGAGTCCGTGCTTAGCTAAACCAATCACGACAAGAAGTACGGCAAAGAAGCTCAGCGAGTTGAGCATGAAAGAAGATGAAGAAAGTACCGCAGTAATAAAAATGGCAATACAGCTTACTAGCCATGTTATGTAGCCGCGACAGCGGGAGTTTGAAACTCTTAAACGCTTGTCTAAGGCAAGATACGATTGTGTGTCGGTATCGGTGAGTAAGCTCACCATGACGTACAAAATAGGTGTCACCAACAACTGAGTTAAGTAATTCCCTAGTGTGGCATAGAACAAAAAGTCCGGACTTAGAAATTGGCCATCAACAAAGGTGTTGACCAACATCATCTTGATCGTATTAGCGAACGGAAATAAGCACCCAATGACGACAAAGAATAAAGTGATCCTTTGCTCTGCGGGTTGATAGAGGGCGCGGTTGTTGAGGTAATGAAACAAGCTAGAAAATGCGAAAGGCAACAATGGAACAGTGAAAGCGTAAAGCAACGCATGTTCGAGTGTTCTTCCGGTCCAAAAATAATAAGCGAATAACCCGAGTATTACTGCAGGCAATGCGCGCCATTGATAACGAAGAAAACTCACAATCATGACGGAGCTGACGGCAGAAATTAGCTGAAAGGAATCTTGCTCAATAACAAACATCTGCGACAGCGCAAAACCAGCAAACACGGACAATATGACGCCAAGAGTCAGAAACAGCATCGCTGAAATACGGCGACTCGATGCAGCATTATTCATGGACTTGATCTGAAAGTAGTTGGGTAGCCGATAATAACAGGATTATCGGCTTAAGATGTACTGGAAAATGATAAGTTTTAGAGTTTTTATTCTAAAAATTGTAAGTAAGGTTTAAGGCACGTGCTACAAGGGCTGACGGCGTCTGACCCAAGCGAATAAACTGCCAAGAGTGAACAGTCCGAAACCAAGTGAACCGCCACTGCTTTCACCACTGTTATTATTGCCAAAATCATTGCTGGTGGTGTCTTCCGGATCGAACCCTGAATCCCCTTCGCTATGGTAATCCTCGCTTGCAGCCAGAGTGGCATTGTAGACCGTTTTTATTCCGGAACTGGTTTGCGCCTCGACCCAAGAAGTGTAATTGAGTACTTCTGTAAATACGCTTGGAATAGCGGGAGACTCGCAAACCGAAGATCCGTAGCTCACTATGCCGATCTGTTGATAATCCCCGTTGGTGTCTTGATAGGTCAAAGGACCACCAGAGTCTCCTGCACATATCCCAGTGTAAGTTCGGTTAGGGAAGCCATTGGCGCACAAGCTTTCTTGTGAGTTAAAGCCTGAAACAAGTGAGGCACACTGTAAATCTGTTAAGGGTTGGATTTCTGCCCAGCGTAGATAGTTAGGACCTGATGTATCGTTCGTTGAGGTTTGTCCAAGCCCAAAGATTTGATATACCGTCTGCTCACTGTAGTCGCCAAAGTCCTGTGGTAGTGTGATGGATTGGACGTTGTCGGTAATTGGACGCGTGAGCTCCAAGACAGCAATATCGTTAATCCAAAGGTCATCTGGATCGTAGTTTGGATGAATGGTGATAGCTCGCACGTCTTTAAATTCTTCCACAAACACATCGTTCATGGTTGGGTTTTTCACCAACACGCGAAGATCGTTGATTGTCCATCCGCCAGTGAAGACACTCGGTTCGACACAGTGTGCTGCGGTCATGATGTACCTGTCATTAACGATGGTACCACCGCAAATGTTGGCAAACTGACTGGAACCCGTACGGTGTAAAATGACGCGTGCAAAGAAAGGGAGTTGGTTGGCTGTAGCTTGTTGTCCGCCAATAATAAAAGGTTTCACGTCAGGTGAACTGACTTCACCCATCGTTTCGGCTGAGCTAGAAAGTGGGGCAATGAGAACAACGCCACTCATAAAGAAATGATACAACCTCATAAAGCCATCCTTGGATTTCAAAAGCACTCTTTTTACTTTATACCAATTCCGGCATTAATCTATTCACTCGTGATGCAAATAAATCCACGTTATACCCAAGTAACG
>NZ_BCUF01000064.1 GCF_001591145.1 Vibrio harveyi NBRC 15634 = ATCC 14126 = KCTC 12724
AGCGCTATTAAACGGATTTTCCCGCTTTGCGTCAACCACTTTTTTTAAATAATTTCAAAAAAGTGGTTGTTCGAACGCTTTTTATTCAACTGTCACTACAAAGTGTGTCCGGAGTTAAATTCCTTTTTGAAATTTGTAACTTTTTCTAGGTAACGACGCGCTTCTGCGTTCGGGTGTTTCTTGGTAAGTGCCCAATAAACTTGGTTTGGTTGCAAAGAATTTAAATCTCTCATCGCGCGTTTGCGATCACTGCGATGGAAAGTGTTCAAAACACCACCAGTTCCGCCATTATAGGCAGAAATCATGCTGTATTCTAATGAAGTTGGATGCTGTACGTCTTTTAAATAACGGTTCTTAAGGATGTAAAAGTAAGCCGTTCCAGTATCAATATTGTTTTCTGGGTTAAATAAGTATTCAGGACTTGGCTGCCCAGAACGATTCTTCACTAGCTTAAATACGTCTCGACCTGCTGTTTTAGGTACGACTTGCATCAAGCCATATGCATTTGCCCAACTTACAGCGTATGGGTTAAAGCTACTTTCGGTTTTGATGATGGCGTAAATCAAATCTTCAGGAATATCATATCTCTTTGATGCACGACGTACGATGTCCGCATATTGGTAACTGCGCTGCGAGAAGTGATCTTCTACCATCGGGATTTCAACGTAATACGCTTTCTTAAAGTCGACATCTTTAGTTTTGACTTGGTTGGCGATCAAGTAATCGGCAAAGCGATTTGCTCGCCATGACCACTGAATCGGCTTTTTGTCTTGGTCGACAACCTGCTTATACAGGAAAGGTTGCCCCTCAAGTTTGATCTCTTTAGAAGAGAATAAGTCGACATTAGCCGGGTCATCTGGCGTTAACAACGTGGTGATAATGGCGTTCTTTAGGTGTTTTTGCGGTTCGGTGGGAGAAACCGTTTCGATGGTAATAACACCTTTTTGGAAGTCGACTTCAGCACGACTCAAATAATTATCGATGTATTTTACGTAATTGCTTTTACCGGCAAACTTCACTTCACGTTGCCCCCAACGTTTCTTAATGTTGCCTGAGAAGCTGTTGATCAGTGCGTCGAGTGCATCGGTATCTTTTTCAAACTGTCCCGGCAATTCTGCAAGGTTGTTAGCAAAACGGTTGGTTGGCTCGTAATCGACGTCGTAAATTTTTTCGACGAATTCACGGCTACAACCAGCCATTAAAAGTGCAGTAGCGATAAAGGCAATCTTTTTCATAGTTATTAGGGTTGTTAGACGTTAATACAAAAATGACACCACAAGGTTGGTTGTGATGTCATTGTTTTAAAACAAGTTTGCTTTATTCGCTTGGTGGCGTGTAGCCTTCGATGTGTACATCTTTACCTTCAAACAGGAAATTCACCATCTCTGTTTCAAGTTGTTTACGATGCTCAGGATCCATCATGTTAAGCTTCTTCTCATTGATCAACATCGTTTGTTTGTGTTGCCACTGAGCCCAAGCTTCTTTCGAGATATTATCGAAAATACGTTTACCTAGTTCACCTGGGTAAAGTTGAAAGTCTAGACCTTCGCCTTCTTTCTTTAGTCGAGCACAAAAAACAGTGCGGCTCATAATGACTCCTTGCAATTAATTAACGAAGCTCGTGGGGCAGAGCTTCCAGTAAGAGTTTTACTGGGGCTGCCAAACCGACTTCTTCAGGTTTAGATAAGTTATACCAAAGACCTTTGTTACCTTCCATCACCACATTAGGTTGCTTTGACAGGTCAATCAAAATCGGTGTGATATCAAGGTGGTAATGACTGAATGTGTGGCGGAATGTAATTAGAGTCTCTTGATGTTTAATATCGTTGGCTTGAATACCACGTTGTTCTAGTAGTAATTCAATATCGCTCTCTACATCAATATGTTCGGTTTGTGGGAAACAAAAGAGCCCACCCCAAATACCTGTCTGTGGTCTTTGTTCTAGCCACACTTCGTGACTATCACCATTTTTGTGGTGCAGCATGACGAAACGTGTCTGCTTAACCGGCTTGTCTTTCTTCGGCTTCTTACCAGGGTAATCAAGCACATTACCTTGTTTTTTTGCTATACAAATTTCGTTGACCGGACACAAGGTGCACTTAGGCTTACTGCGGGTACACATCATGGCCCCCATATCCATCATGGCTTGGTTATATTTGTCGACATCCGTTTGTGGTGTGTGCGTTTCTGCGATTTCCCATAATTGATTCTCGACTTTCTTTTGTCCTGGCCATCCATCAACAGCAAAGCAGCGTGAAAGTGTGCGTTTTACGTTGCCGTCCAATATTGCATGCGGCTGTTTATAGACAGACGACAGTACCGCAGCTGCGGTGGAGCGACCAATCCCCGGTAGGGCATTCATCAGCTCTAGGTCTAGAGGAAACTCACCATTGTATTTATGGGCGACCTCTTTTGCGGCTTTATGAAGGTTACGAGCACGTGCGTAATAACCTAAGCCGGTCCAAAGGTGCAGCACTTCATCTTGCTCAGCATTGGCAAGATCGACCACGGTCGGGAAGCGCTCCAAAAAGCGTTGGTAATAAGGAATAACCGTAGTGACCTGAGTTTGCTGAAGCATGATTTCAGACAACCAGACACTATAAGCGGTCTTGTTTTGTTGCCACGGAAGATCTTTTCTTCCATATGCGTCATACCATTCTAAGATGGCACTGGCGAAAGGTGTCACGACTTGCTCTGTATTCTATTATTGGTTAGGAGCAAAATTGCACCACAGATTGTGGTGTAAGTACAACAGATAAACTGTGGGGATATTGTGTCTGGTTTGCTTGCTTTTGGGCTGCCATAGTCCGATAGCTCAACAAATACTTGCACCTAAGTGAATTCTTTGGATAATCCCCGCTTTGATTAATCAATGTGCAGGCAAAATCAATGAGTGAAGTAACCACTAACGAATACAACGAAGACGGTAAAATGATCCGTAAAATCCGCAGTTTCGTGCGTCGCGAAGGTCGTCTAACTAAGGGCCAAGAAAATGCGATGAACGAGTGCTGGCCAACAATGGGTATCGACTACAAAGCTGAACTTCTTGATTGGAAAGAAGTGTTTGGCAACGATAACCCAGTAGTGCTTGAGATCGGTTTTGGTATGGGTGCTTCATTGGTTGAAATGGCAAAGAACGCGCCAGAGAAAAACTTCATCGGTATCGAAGTGCATAGTCCAGGCGTTGGTGCTTGTCTTGCAGATGCTCGCGAAGCAGGTATCACGAACCTACGTGTAATGTGTCACGATGCGGTGGAAGTATTCGAACACATGATCCCAAATGGTAGCCTAGCAACGCTACAACTGTTCTTCCCAGACCCATGGCACAAAAAGCGTCACCACAAGCGTCGTATCGTACAGCTTGAGTTCGCTGAAATGGTTCGTCAGAAGCTTATCCTTAATGAAGGTATCTTCCACATGGCGACAGACTGGGAAAACTACGCTGAGCACATGATTGAAATCATGAACCAAGCACCCGGTTTCGAAAACATCGCTGAAGAAGGCGACTTCATTCCTCGTCCAGAAGAGCGTCCACTGACTAAATTTGAAGCTCGCGGTCACCGTCTAGGTCACGGTGTGTGGGATATCAAATTCAAGCGTACTGCTTAAGGAGCCAGTAGATGTACCACTACGCGATATTAGCGAATCCGGGTCATAACCGTATTTACTTTGATAGCGCAATAACGATTGCATGTTCTGAGCTGAAAGCGATTTTGGCGTCGGAAGGTGTTGAAGTAACTGAAATTGGCAACAAAGACGTGGGTCTGCCTGCTGCACTTGTGTTCTCTTGCGAAACCGAACTAAGTGAAGCACAGGCAGGCAAGATTGCTGCGTCATCTATCTACTACGCGCTATTTGAAGTGCGTGAAGATGGCTTATTACGTCCAATTCAGGCGCCTGCATTCAATACTTTCCCTGAGAGCATGAGTCAGATCCTGCGTTACACAGGTAAAACAAACGAGCAGTTTACGCGTTTGATGGTGAACCTAGGCGTCAGTGCTGCCAACACGGGCAGTGCGCAATTAACGCTGATGGATCCTATGTGTGGTAAAGGTACAACACTGTTTGAAGGTTTGATCCACGGCTTGAATGTTGTGGGTGTTGAGATCAACCAGAAATGGGTTCAAGAGATCCAAACCTTCATCGTTAAGTTCATGAAGAACGGTCGCTTTAAGCACAAAGTGAGCAAAGAAAAGCGCACTTCTGGTGGTAAAAAAGTGGCAGATGGCTTCGTGGTTGAGGCAGCAGCAGACAAAGATGATTACAACAAAGGTAATCTTCAAACGATGAAGCTGTACTCAGCAGATACGCGTATTGCTGACCAAGTTGTGAAGAAGAACTCGGTAGATGTGATGGTGTCTGACTTGCCTTACGGCGTGCAGCACGGCAGCAAAAATGCCAAAGACAGCAAACTGAACCGCAGCCCACTGGAGCTTCTAAAAGAGGCTCTGCCTGCATGGAAAGTGGTTCTGAAGAAGCAAGGCTCTGTGGTGCTGTCTTTCAACGAATTCACCTTGAAGTGGAAAGACGTGGCGGCATTATTTGAAGAGCAAGGGTGGAAGGTACTTTCAGAAGAGCCTTACATCGGTTATCTTCACCGTGTTGATCAATCCATCAACCGCAACATCATTGTGGCAATAAAACCATAATCGACTTGAGTCGAATCAATTCCATGGAAAAGCCAACGTCCGCGTTGGCTTTTTTTACCTCTGAACTCAGCCATTTGGGTTCTTGTGACAAGAAGGTAGAAGATGAAACCTACAGCGCAAATTTTGACAGACATTCTAGCGGAAGTTCGCCCTCTAATTGGTCAAGGCAAAGTCGCCGACTACATTCCCGCATTGGCAAAAGTACCTAATACCAAACTGGGTATTGCGGTATACACCAATGAGGGTGAAGTGATTAAAGCGGGCGATGCAGAAGAGTCATTTTCGATTCAGTCGATCTCAAAAGCGTTGAGCCTGACTCTGGCAATGTGCTTGTACAAGCAAGAAGAGATCTGGTGTCGTGTAGGTAAAGAGCCTTCTGGTCAAGCGTTTAACTCGATGATCCAGTTAGAGATGGAGCAGGGCATTCCACGTAACCCGTTCATTAACGCCGGTGCTATTGTGGTTGCTGATTTGCTGCAAAGCCGTCTCTCTGCGCCTCGTCAGCGTCTGTTGGAATTTGCTCGTCAGCTATCTGGTGATACTCATATCGTATACGACAAAGTGGTTGCAGCGTCTGAAATGATGCATGGTGACCGTAACGCTGCGATTGCGTACTTGATGCGTTCATTTGGTAACTTCGAGAACGAGGTTATCCCTGTTCTGCAAAACTACTTCCATGCGTGTGCATTGAAGATGAGCTGTGTCGATCTCGCAAAGACCTTTAGCTACTTAGCCAATAAAGGTACGTCGGTGCAAACGGGTAAGCCTGTGGTATCACCAACGCAAACCAAACAGTTGAATGCACTACTAGCAACATGTGGTTTGTATGATGGTGCTGGAGAATTTGCTTACCGCGTTGGTATGCCGGGTAAATCAGGTGTTGGTGGCGGTATCATCGCTGTTGTACCGGGTGAAATGACGATTGCTGTTTGGTCTCCAGAGCTTGATGCATCTGGTAACTCACTCGCTGGTACCAAAGCACTGGAGCTACTTGCCGAGCGTATTGGTCGTTCGATTTTCTAAGGAAAAGAGACGAGAAGTGAGAGCGGACTTCGTCCTTGTGGATTAGGGACTTAGGAACGCTTCGCTTTAGATAAGTGTTGTTACGAATAAAAGAAAAGGTTGGCGTTTGAGCGCCAACCCTTTTTGTTTCTGTCTAGGTAAATGTAGTCATACATTTCGTTTCTCGAAGGACCCAGCCCGTACCCAAACCTCGATTCCCTTTCTTATTCCTCTTCCGCCATAAAGGCTTCAAGCAAATCATTGAGGAAAAGTTTACCTTTCTCGGTAATTTGCCAGTGAGTCTCTGTTTCACTCAGGTAACCCATCTCAAGCGCCCAATCGATAGTTTCTTGAATTGAGCTCAACGGCAGACCTGTCGTATCGGTGTAGTCTTGTTTCGGGCACGCTTCCATTAAGCGGAAACGGTTCATAAAGAACTCAAACGGACGATCTTCATCAGCCACAAGCTGTTCACTATCCAAGTACGGCTTCACCATGTTTTGGTATGCCATCAGATAGCCACGCGGGTGCTTGACCTTAGTGGTGCGAACGATTCGACCATCAGTAAAGCTCAGCTTACCGTGTGAGCCGCAACCAATGCCAAGGTAGTCACCAAAGCGCCAGTAGTTCAGGTTGTGCTGACACTGATAGCCCGGCTTGCTGTAACCTGAAATCTCGTATTGAACGTAACCTGCTGCTGCCAGCTTCTCATGTCCTTGTTCGAAGATATCCCATAAATCATCGTCATCTGGCAGAGTCGGTGGCTTGTAGTAGAACATGGTGTTTGGTTCGATGGTCAGCTGATACCAAGACAAGTGCGGCGGCGCCAACTCAATTGCTTTGTCCAAATCTGCTAAGGCTTGTTCGATGCTTTGATCTGGTAAGCCGTGCATGAGATCGAGGTTAAAGCTGTTCAAACCGATTTTGTGTGCCAGCTTAGCAGCATTGACGGCTTCGTCTTGACCGTGAATGCGCCCCAAACGCTCAAGTTTCTGTTGCTCAAAGCTCTGCACGCCGATAGAAATGCGCGTTACACCAGCCTTGCGGTAGCCAACAAAACGCTCAGCTTCGATGGTGCCTGGGTTGGCTTCCATGGTGATTTCGATTTCAGGCTTGAACGGAATTCGCGCTTCAATGCCCTTAAGCAGACGCTCGATGCCTTCTGCCGAAATCAAACTCGGCGTACCACCACCAATGAAGATTGAATGCAGTGGACGTGGCGCTTCGTTAAGACGGTATTTCTCAATGTCGGTATCCAAGTCTTCAAGAAGGGCATTGATGTACTCTTCTTCTGGGATCTCGGCTTTGAGTGCGTGAGAGTTAAAGTCGCAATATGGGCACTTTTGTACACACCACGGGATGTGTACATACAAGCTCAGTGCTGGGGGCGTTAACATGGTCTAATTCGCTCGTGATTACTGAGACACTTGCTCAGAAAGTTGAGCAAACAACGACTTGAGCGCTTTACCACGGTGAGACAGTTGCTTCTTACGTGCTGGCTCAAGTTCGGCTGACGCGCAGTTGTCTTCAGGTACGAAGAAGATTGGGTCGTAGCCAAAGCCATTTTCACCGTGTGCTTCAGTTAGAATGCGACCTTCCCATTTACCGTGACAAACGATAGGGGTTGGATCGTTCTCGTGACGCATCAAAACCAATACGCAGTGGAAACGAGCGGTGCGCTCTGCTTCTGGTACGCCTTCCATTGCTTTAAGCAGCTTCTCTAGGTTCTCTTGGTCAGAGGCTTTTTCACCTGCATAACGCGCAGAGTAAATGCCCGGAGCGCCTTTCAAGAAATCGACTTCTAAGCCAGAGTCGTCCGCAATCGCAGGAAGACCCGTTTCTTGTGCTGCATGGCGAGCTTTGATGATCGCGTTTTCGATGAAAGTCGTGCCAGTTTCTGCTACTTCAGATACGTTGAATTCACTTTGCGCCAATACTTCAAAACCGAAGTCAGACAGCAGATCTGCCATCTCACGAACTTTGCCTTGGTTGCCTGTTGCTAGCACTATCTTTTTCATGGTCGTCTCTTTCTGTAGCGATAAAGGGAGAACGCAGTGTTCTCCCTGATTAAATTGGTTCTAGAGTTATGATGTTCTAAAAGCTTTTAGATCATCACAACCTAATTACTCTTCGACATAAAATTTCTGGGTGAATTTAAGCTTACCTGAGCCTTTGTTTCCAGCTTTAACGTCAATATCGAAGGTAAAAGTTTCTTCGTTAGTGATACCGAGCTCTGCTAGGTAGTAAATCGCATCGCCTTCTTTCACTTCACGGAAGGTGAGCTTTTGCGTTTGACCGATAAGGTTTTTCGCCTGACCACTGATTTTAGCTTCAACGGCCGGCTTACCCAGAGAGGCACTGTCTAGCACACTGATGTTCAGTACTGCATTGTAGCCGTTGCGCTTGATGTCGTAGCTACGGGCGATCTTTGGGGTTAAAAAGGTCGAGTTAAACGCGATGTAGTGTACCTCGATGTCTTTCATGGTTTTGAACTGACCTGCCATGCTTGGTAAAGACAACAGGCTGATCAGTAGGGCGGTAATCCATTTGCTCATTATCACTTCCTCGAATCGGGCGTTTTATTATTGGTACGAATTTCGTAAATAAAAAGCCATCAAATGATGGCTTTAATTTCTGTTGGTATTTGTACTGGGGATTCTATCCGAATTTGTTTATGACGTCCCAGTTCACCTTTTTCTATGTGAACCAAACCTTTAGCAACTTTAAATTGTTTGGCTAAAAACTTGGTTAGGTGTGCATTCGCTTTACCATCGACAGGCGGTGCGGTGATGGCAATTTTGAGCTCTTCACCATGCAAGCCGACGATCTTGTCGCGGCTTGCTTTTGGTTGGATATAGAGCCGAAGTACCACATCCTCGCCGTCATGCCAAACTGCTTCTGACATTATAGTTGGTACCAGATAGGACCAATCATGTCGCCCATCAGGAAGTTAGCAAATTGCAGACCAATGAACAGCACTAGCACGCTCAAGTCGAAGCCGCCCATTGCAGGGATGATGCGACGGATTGGCGCTAGCATTGGTTCAGTTAATTGATGGAATACGTACTCGATAGGGCTGCGACCTTGGCTAACCCAGCTCAGGATTGCGCGGATCAGTAGTACCCAGAACAATAAGCCGCCAGCAGCCTTAATCAGAGACAATAAGCCTAAGAATAGGAAATCCATGCTGAATGAAACCGAACCGCTAGAAGCGATCAGGATCAGCGCAACAAACTTAAGCACACACAACACGTAGGCAAACAGCACTGTCGCTAGGTCGATGCTACCAATGGATGGGATCACGCGGCGCAGTGGACCCACAACCGGTTGGGTTGCTTTGACGATGAACTGCGAGAATGGGTTGTAGAAATCTGCACGAGCAGCTTGCAACCATATACGCAAAATGACGACCATGATGTACAGGTCAAATAGGGTTGAGATGAGAAAACTCATTGAATTCATAAGGTACCCTTAACAAGTAAGTGAGTGACACAGAGTGGGTATCACTCAAGTCATTAAAACAGTTTTTCCATTTCTTCAGCGCGAGCAACCGCAGCTTGCATTGCTTTCGCCACAATATCAGACAGTTGGTGCTCGTTGAACGTACGTAGTGCTTCTGCCGTTGTGCCACCTTTTGATGTTACGTTCTCGCGCAGTGTTGAAAGCTCAGTTTGTGGGTTTTCTACCACCATACTTGCAGCACCAAGTGCGGATTGTTGAACTAACGTGCGAGCCGTGTCTTTATCGAAACCTTGAGCAATTGCTTCTGCTTGCATCGCTTCCATAAACAGGAAGAAGTAAGCTGGTGCGCTGCCTGCCGCGGCAATCACATTGTTGATGCCAGATTCTTGTTCGACCCAGCATACCTTACCGCAGGCTTGCATTAACTCTGCCGCGAAGGCTTTATCTTGTTCTTGCACATGTTCAGGCGCGTAAAGACCACTCATGCCCAAACCAAGTTGCGATGGTGTATTTGGCATCACGCGAACCAAGTTGAGCTTAGTCGCTAGCATGTCATCCAAGCGTGAACAGTTGATGCCAGCTGCAATAGAGATAACCAGTTTATTGCTGAAGTCGATAGATTGCAGTGGTTTACACACTTCTTCCATCATTTGTGGCTTCACAGACAATACCACAACATCCGCTTCTGTCGCGGCTGCGATGTTATCGCTGGTGGTACGGATACCAAAGTTTTGCTCAAGAGGTTGGCGACGTGTCTCCGATGGGGCGGTCGCAACGATGTTCTGTGCTGGGTAGCCATTTGCTACGAGACCAGAAACAATCGCACGCACCATGTTTCCCGCGCCGATAAAGGCAATCTTTTTATGTTCCATATGTCTGGTTTCCAAATATAAATTCTTACAATTTGTTGTGCGCTCAGGTGTATAATTGCACCACTTTGCTCTGAGTGCCGAAATAGAAGGCACTCAGACTCAAATTCGCAGTGTCTAACAACGAGTCGCTTTTATTGCTGTTTGCTGTAGTCGCGCGCGCCAAAAATCGCTGTGCCAATTCGCACCATAGTGCTACCTGCTTCGATTGCCGCATCCATGTCTCCGCTCATACCCATGGATAGCGTGTCGACATCCGGGTACTGCTGGGCTAGCTTTTGCTTTAGCTCTTCAAGTTGCTTAAATGCGCGAAGTTGCGATTCGTAATCTGGCACGTTGGCAGGAATCGACATCAACCCTCTTAACGTGAGGTTTGGAAGGCGAGAAATCAACTCAGCCAGTTCGAATATTTCTGCATCAGCAACGCCAGATTTTGACTCTTCACCACTGGTGTTAACTTGAATCAGAACTTGCAGTGGTTTTAGCTCGCTTGGACGCTGGTCATTGAGGCGTTGAGCGATCTTAGCGCGATCAATGGTGTGAACCCAATCGAAATGTTCAGCAACAGGGCGTGATTTATTGGATTGAATTGGACCAATGAAGTGCCATTCGATTCGATTATCTGGATAATGCTCGGCAAAGTGCTGAACTTTACTGACGCCCTCTTGGACGTAGTTTTCACCAAACGCCTCTTGGCCAGCTTGGTAAGCTTCGAGAATTGCCTCGACAGGTTTAGTTTTGCTTACTGCTAGAAGTTGCACTGACTCTGGAGCACGACCGCATTTTTGTTCGTCGTGTCGAATTTGAGAGGTGATATGTTCAATGTTTTGTTGAATACTACTCATAGCTGTACTTTAGACTTAAGGATTTTAAATGGATATCACTGAGTTACTGGATTTTAGTGTAAAACATAATGCTTCGGATCTACATCTTTCTGCAGGTGTACCACCAATGGTTCGTATTGATGGTGATGTAAGAAAGCTGGGCATTCCAGCGTTTACACACCAAGAAGTGCATCGTTTGGTTTTTGAAATCATGAACGATGCGCAGCGCAGTGAGTTCGAAGAAAAACTCGAAGTCGATTTTTCATTTGAATTGCATAACGTTGGCCGTTTTCGTGTCAACGCTTTCAACCAATCTCGCGGTTGTGCGGCTGTGTTCCGTACCATCCCAAGTAGCATTCCAACACTGGAAGAGCTAGAAGCCCCAGAGATCTTCAGAAAGATTGCCAATGCTGAAAAAGGTCTGGTACTGGTTACCGGTCCAACGGGTTCTGGTAAATCGACTACCTTGGCAGCCATTGTTGACTACATTAACCGTAATCACAATAAGCACGTCCTAACAATTGAAGATCCGATTGAATTTGTTCACACCAACAATAAGTGTCTGATCAACCAACGTGAAGTACACCGTGATACACACAGCTTCCAAAACGCACTGCGCAGCGCATTACGTGAAGACCCGGATGTGATTCTAGTTGGTGAGATGCGTGATAAAGAAACCATCAGTTTGGCGCTGACGGCTGCTGAAACGGGTCACCTTGTTTTCGGTACGCTGCACACTAGCTCAGCAGCGAAAACCATCGACCGTATTATCGACGTATTCCCAGGTAGTGACAAAGACATGGTGCGTTCGATGCTGTCGGAGTCGCTGCGTTCGGTTATTGCACAAAAACTGTTAAAACGTAATGGTGGTGGTCGTATTGCTTGTCATGAAATCATGATGGCGACACCTGCGATCCGTAACCTTATTCGTGAAGACAAAGTCGCGCAGATGTATTCGATCATTCAGACCGGTGCGGCGCATGGCATGCAGACCATGGAGCAGAATGCTCGTCAATTGATGGCACAAGGCATGGTATCGCGTGAAGAAGTGGATAAGAAAGTTGAAATTGAAGCGCAGCAATTCTCGTAACGAATTACTTAGGAAATAGCGAATACGGACGATGGATCTGAATAAATTTCTCGAAGGCATGCTGGCGTTAAAAGCGTCGGATCTATACATCACTGTCGGTGCCCCGATCTTGTTTCGTGTGGATGGCGAATTGCGTCCGCAAGGCGATAAGCTGAGCGAAAATGACGTAGCCTTGTTGCTTGATAGTGCAATGGACCCGGAGCGACGACAAGAGTTTCGCAAAAGCCGTGAGTCGAACTTTGCCATTGTCCGTGATTGCGGTCGCTTCCGTGTCAGTGCCTTCTTCCAACGTGAATTACCGGGAGCCGTCATTCGTCGTATTGAAACCAATATTCCAACGTTTGAGCAGCTTAAGTTGCCTTTGGTGCTGCAAGATCTTGCAATTGCCAAGCGTGGTTTAGTGCTGGTGGTTGGTGCGACAGGCTCTGGTAAGTCGACCACCATGGCTGCGATGACGGGTTATCGCAACAACAACAAGACTGGTCATATTCTTACGGTAGAAGACCCAATTGAATTTGTGCATGAGCATAAACGTTGTATTGTGACTCAGCGTGAAGTGGGCTTGGATACTGACAGCTATGAAGTGGCGTTGAAGAATTCGTTGCGTCAGGCACCAGACATGATTTTGATTGGTGAGATCCGAAGCCGAGAAACGATGGAATACGCAATGACCTTTGCTGAAACTGGTCACTTGTGCATGGCTACATTGCACGCCAACAACGCAAACCAAGCACTTGAACGTATTTTGCACTTGGTGCCGAAAGACCAGAAAGATCAGTTCTTGTTTGATCTGTCGATGAACTTAAAAGGCGTAGTAGGTCAGCAGTTGATCCGTGATAAGAACGGTCAGGGGCGTCATGGCGTGTTTGAGATCTTATTAAATAGCCCGCGTGTATCCGATCTGATCCGTCGAGGCGATCTTCATGAGTTGAAAGCAACCATGGCTCGATCCAATGAATTTGGGATGTTGACCTTCGACCAATCGCTCTACAAGTTAGTGATGCAAGGTAAGATCAGTGAAGAAGATGCATTGCACAGTGCGGACTCTGCCAACGATCTGCGTTTGATGTTGAAGACGCAACGTGGTGAAGCATTCTCTACGGGCAGTTTGGCGAACGTTAAGATCGATATGGATTAATCCAATTCAGAAACCAAAAAGGTTGGCGAAACCAACCTTTTTCATTGTGCTTGAAGCGTTTACTCACCCCAAAGGTTTTCAAACCAACTCTCAAGAATCACGACCGCTGATTGGCAGTCGATATTGCCTTTCGATAGCGCTTTGTAGCCACCCATACTGAACAACTCTGCGCGTGCTTCTGCGGTTGATAGGCGTTCATCATGCAATTCAACGGGTAAGCCGTAACGACCGTGCAGGCGATTGGCGAACTTCTTCGCTCGTGGCGTGATGGTTTCTAAGTCTTTACCGTGCAAGTCTGTTGGCAAACCCACCACCAATAGGTCTGGTTGCCACTCTTTAATTTGTTTCTCGATGTCGTCCCAGTTTGGAATGCCGTCATTCGCTTTGAATGCTTTAAGTGGGGAAGCCGTGCCGGTGATTTCTTGCCCGATAGCACTACCAATGCTCTTGGTACCGAAATCGAAGGCCATGATTGTGCGTGACATAATGTGTCTCGAATCTAACTAAATAAAATAGGTTGAGTGTGGAAGCGCGTTAAGCGTGCCCTGCATCCGAAGATAACTGGCTTGGATCGATGCCTAATTTCTCGACTGCTTTTTTCCAACGATCGATAATTGGAGTATCGAAAATGATCTCTGGCGTCGCTTCGATGGTCAGCCAAGAATTCTCTGCCAACTCAGTTTCTAATTGACCTGCACTCCAGCCGGAATATCCAAGTGCCACTAAATAGTCGCTTGGTTCCGCTTCTGTACCAAGTACTGACAAGATGTCTTTAGACGTGGTAACTGCCAGTTCGTCAGTCATTTGAATGCTTGATTCGTAGTAGTCTTTTGGTTTGTGCAAGATAAAACCACGATCTTCAGAAACAGGACCGCCGTTGTACACTGGTCTATCTAAGCTTGCTTCAAACAGGCGAGGGTGCACAGGTTGCACTTCGACTTGATTGAGCATACTACCAACCGTGATATCGACAGGTGCGTTGATCATCAACCCCATAGCGCCTTCTTCGTTGTGTTCACAGACGTAGATAACGCTATTCTGGAAGTAGGGATCTTTCATTCCCGGCATGGCAACTAAGAAATGGTTTGTGAGGTTCATTCTCATCTCGACCTTATAAGGCTATTAAAAATACTTAAGCAAACACCATGTTTTCACCTGTACGGGTATGTGCATGAGTTTGCTTAAGTTAATCCACAACGCTCTTATTTAACTGTAATACAGTTTGAGTTATTCGCCTTTCACTCGGCGCTCAATCGCGTCCATTAGCTTGCCTGTGATTGAAATATCAAAAGCCGCTTCAATTTCACGAATACAGGTTGGGCTCGTTACGTTGATTTCCGTTAGCTTGTCGCCAATCACATCAAGACCCACAAAGATAAGACCTTTTTCTTTTAGGGTCGGTGCAACCGCTTGAGCGATCTTCATATCAGTTTCGCTAAGTGGGCGAGCTTCACCTGTGCCGCCTGCCGCTAGGTTACCACGTGTTTCACCTTTTGCAGGGATACGAGCAAGGCAGTAAGGCATTGGCTCACCATCAACCACTAGGATGCGCTTGTCACCATTGCTGATATCTGGCACGAAGGTTTGCGCCATCGCGTAGTTTTGACCATGGTTTGTTAGTGTCTCGATGATAACTGATACGTTTGGATCGTTCTCTTTCACGCGGAAGATAGATGCGCCGCCCATGCCATCAAGTGGTTTTAGGATCACATCACCGTGTTCTTCACGGAAGGCTTTAATCTTCTCAGCTTTACGCGTCACAATAGTAGTTGGTGTTAGCTCTGGGAACCAAGCTGTGAACAGTTTCTCGTTACAGTCACGTAGGCTTTGTGGCTTGTTAACGATCAGTGCGCCTTGCTCTTCAGCGCGCTCAAGGATGTAAGTTGCGTAGATGTACTCTGTGTCGAACGGAGGATCCTTACGCATTAGCACAGCATCAAGTTCAGACAGTTCAATGGTCTGCTCTGATTTGAATTCGTACCAACCCGTTGGATCTTCTTTTAACTCAACCACTTTGGTGTCTGCGATTGCTTTACCTTGGTCTAGGTGCAGATCATTCATTTCCATGTAGTGGATTTCGTAGCCGCGGCGTTGCGCTTCAAGCATCATGGCAAAGCTAGAGTCTTTCTTGATGTTAATGGACGAGATTGGGTCCATTACGATACCGAGTTTGATCATTATTTTTCTCCGTTTTAACCAAGATCGCCGAAACGAACTTGTAAGGCTGTAATTGCTGTCAGAGCTGCTGTTTCGGTACGCAGAACACGAGGACCGAGTAGCGTCTCTTCAAATTGATATTCGCGAGTCATGTCGATCTCGTCAGAAGATAGACCGCCTTCAGGACCAATTAATAGACGAACTTTTTCAACAGGTGTTGGCAAGGTGTTGATTGAGTACTTCGCACGTGGATGCAGGTTAAGCTTCAAGCCGTCGTACTCTTCTTGGCACCACTCTTCTAAGCTCATGATAGGGCGAATTTCAGGTACTACGTTGCGACCGCACTGTTCACACGCACTGATCGCAATCTTCTGCCACTGAGCTAGCTTCTTCTCGAAACGTTTTTGGTCTAATTTCACGCCACAACGCTCAGAGATCAGCGGTGTAATTGTATTCACGCCAAGTTCTACTGATTTTTGGATGGTGAACTCCATTTTATCGCCGCGCGAAATGACCTGACCAAGGTGAAGGTCAAGCGGTGACTCAATGCTGCTTTCTACGCGTTCAGAGATCTCAACCATCACATTCTTTTTGCTGACTTCGCTGATGACAGCTGGGAATTCAGCACCGCTGCCGTCAAATAATAGGACTTCTTGACCTTCTTTCATGCGAAGCACACGACCAATGTGACCTGCTGCATCGTCGCTTAGAGCAATGATGCCAAGTTGTTGAATGGTTTCTGGATGATAAATTCGAGGGATACGCATAGTGTTTCGATTTCCTGCATACGCGAGTGTTTAGACACTAACATGGATGCTTTCTACCGAAAAAACAAGGGGCAAGAGGCGTTTCCATTCCAGTAAATGACAACGCCTCGAATAGTGGAGGTGTACTGCGGTAATTACGGGAAGAATTACAGTGCGCGACAAGCCTCTTGAACGAATGGGTTGTGGTTGCCTTGAATCTTAGCAATGCGTTCATCACGCTCACATTCCCACTTATCTACAGGGTAGGTTTTGTTCCAAGCACTCATCAATTGAGTCTGCTGCTTCGAAAGTTTAAAACCGTATTCTTTGCTCATGTACAGGTAAGTACGCGCAATTGAGCCGCGTGCGCGATCGGGTGGCATGACTTTACGCTGCTTAAAGTTCACTTGCATTTCACAACGACCGTAGCTGACGCCATCCATGCCATTCCACTGACTGAAGTTGTAGTTAGAGCGGTCACCGTTTACCTCTCCGATAGCCGGAGTTAGGTTGTGGAGATCGGCTTCCATAGATTTGAAGACTTTGTCGTTTCTTGTGCAGTTTTTGCGTCCACCATTTTGCCAACATTGACGCTGGTGGCCGAACTGCCATGCAGGAACCACGTGCTCCCACTCGATGCGAGATGCGCGTTTTTCTTGCTTGCGAACTTGATAGCCACAAGAAGAGAGATCCGGCACGCCCTTTTTGCCTTGCCATTTAATGTCACAACCACAGTAGAAGCTGGTTGGGTGATCGGCGTAGATTTTTACCGCTTCACGCTTAGCGGCGGAAAAAGAGCTTGGAGGCGCAGCAATCGCTGTACTAGAAAGCGCAAATAGGAATAGAGAGAACAGGTATTTCATGATTAAAGTCTTTATAAAGTATGACTTTATTCATTCTAACACGCATAAATTAGCTTTAGTGATGAGTAACCTGACAATAGTGAGTAAAAAGCAGCAATTTGAGTGCGTATGTCTCTATTTTTTGAAGGCTAAAGGAGTAAAAGGATGGGCGTTACGAGAGCTGAATACCAGTAAAGTTCAGCGGTTGGCGACATTTTTGGCAAGAATACATCGCTTCTTTGCGCTGCACTTTGTTGTGACGACGAATTGAAAGTGGGTAAGTCATACAAGCACAGCGGTATTCAAAAGTTTTACCTTGCACAGAAGCCACATCAAAGCTGTGAGTGGTTTTAGCTGGAACTTTAAATACCGCTTCCATCACGCCTTGCCACTCTTTTCCGTGAGGTCGAACGCGACCGTACACTTGATAAGTAATGAGATGCGCGACTTCATGTGGAATCACTTCTTCAAGAAAAGCTTGAGGATTTTCTTTAAAGAGCTTCGGATTCAATCTAACTTCATTCGACTGCAAGTAAGCTTTGCCGGCTGCTTTACCACGAACATTGAAAGCCAGAGAAGGGATGATAAAAGAACGTTTGAATGCTTGCTCTGCCATCGCGATGCAATCTGCCATCACTTGTTTGGCTTTGTAGCTCAGTTCTATATCCACAACTCACTCCGTTTATTCAATAAAAAAGCCCCCGCGTTTGCGAGGGCTGGATCATAGCATCAGTTTTCTAAGGCGTGTGTTTTTTCTTAATTGTCGCGTGGTACGCATGCCATGTGCCGTAACCTAGGATTGGCATGGTGAAGAGCATACCAATACCGTACGTCGCGAAGCCGATTAAGATACCACCACAAATTATGGCTGCCCATACGATCATCGCAGGGATGTTGGATTTCACGGCGTTAAAGCTGGTGAAAACGGCAGTCATCATATCGACGCGACGTTCCATCATGAGTGGAATTGAGAAAGCTGAAATGCTAAATACCACGCAAGCCAAGACAAAACCTACTAGCGAACCAATAACTAAGAAAGGCAAGAACTCAGTCAGTGGAGCGCCTTGTACAGAAGGGTATAGAGCATGGAGCAGGGCAGCAATTCGCATCCAGAAAATCATACATACCGCGAGCATCACAGCAAATGCCCACTGAGAGCTAGAGTTGCGTCCAATGGCTTTCATTGAATGGAATAAGCTTGGTTTGTGTCCGCGTTCTCTCTCCCAACTTGCATCATATAAGCCGAGGGCTAAGAATGGCCCGATTAACATGTAAACAATCAGGCTTGGCATCACGACAAGATGCGTGCCTTGCCATTGAACCAGAAGCACGATACCAATCGCAGCTGCCATAAAGCAGATGCCGTAGAAGGCGCTGATGAGCGGCATGCGGACAAAGTCATGCAGACCCAAAGCGAGCCAATGGAATGGTGCCGATAAGCTAACGGTATTGCACGGAATGGTTCTGGCGTATTCATTATCTGGAACTTCCTTTCGTTTACCTTGGAAGTCAGATGGGTTCACGGTACGAGGCATAACTCCTCCTTGATTTATTCCCACGGTGGCACCTAGGCCATATAAAGATGTTTGGCTGACGTTTTTCATGACTCTATTAGCCACGTGAGCCTGCATCATAGTTCTTTACGTTATATACATCGAAAAGTGCATTTAACATTATGTTAACTATTGGCAGAGATGGGACAATTTACAAATAATTGCTGAATTTTTGTTCAAGAGAAGACATGAGAAGGAGAAGAAGGGGCAGAAACAAAAAGCCCCCGCCAGAGGCGAGGGCTTTATCGATTCTTGCGTGGCTCGATTACTTGATGCCTGCGAAATCGCGTAGGATAGCTGCTTTATCCGTTGCTTCCCATGGGAACTCTTCGCGACCGAAGTGACCGTATGCTGCCGTCTGCTTGTAGATAGGTTGAAGCAGGTTAAGCATTTCTTGTAGACCGTATGGACGTAGGTCGAAGTGTTGACGAACCGCTTCAATAATGATTTCGTGTGATACTTTCTCAGTACCGAACGTTTCAACCATGATAGACGTTGGATCAGCAACACCGATAGCGTATGAAAGTTGGATTTCACAACGGTCAGCCATGCCAGCTGCTACGATGTTTTTCGCTACATAACGTGCTGCGTAAGCTGCGCTGCGGTCTACTTTCGATGGATCTTTACCAGAGAACGCACCACCACCGTGACGAGCTGCGCCGCCGTAAGTATCTACGATGATTTTACGACCAGTTAGACCACAGTCACCCATTGGGCCACCGATAACGAAACGACCGGTTGGGTTGATGAAGAAGTTCGTGTCTTTAGTGATCCACTCTGAAGGTAATACTGGCTTGATAATCTCTTCCATTACCGCTTCACGTAGGTCAGGTGTTGTTACTGAATCACAGTGTTGAGTTGAAAGAACAACAGCATCGATACCAACAATCTTACCTTGGTCGTATTGGAAAGTTACTTGAGATTTCGCATCTGGGCGAAGGAAATCTAGTTTACCGCTCTTACGAACTTCAGCTTGTTTTTGAACAAGGCGGTGAGAGTAAGTAATTGGAGCTGGCATTAGAATTTCAGTTTCGTTTGTAGCGTAACCAAACATGATGCCTTGGTCGCCTGCGCCTTGCTCTTTAGGGTCTGCTTTATCAACACCTTGGTTGATGTCTGGAGACTGCTTACCGATGGTGTTTAGAACCGCACACGAGTTCGCATCAAAGCCCATATCAGAGTGAACGTAACCAATTTCACGAACAGTTTCACGAGTGATTTCTTCGATATCAACCCATGCAGAAGTCGTTACTTCACCACCAACCATAACCATGCCGGTTTTAACGTAAGTCTCACAAGCAACACGTGCTTTCGGGTCTTGCTCAAGAATTGCATCAAGAACTGCGTCAGAGATTTGGTCTGCGATTTTATCTGGATGACCTTCTGATACCGACTCAGAAGTGAACAGGTGCTTAGCCATGATAGCTCCAATCTTAAGGTTTACTCATGGCTAACTAACGCAAGCTTGCCACGAAAAATACAATACAGTTTGTAGGTGTTTCTACATCTAGACGTCTATTTTAATTTCCCACAGTCGAATTACAAGCTCTTTTTCGATTTGAATTCGCCTAGCTTATTTCCCAATCGTTTGCTTTTGATGGGGTGAATTTCTAATAAATTACCTATTAAGTGCGAAAAGATTGAGTTAAAACCGCAAAAATGGTGAGTAAAACGTTTGCAGTCGGATTTTGGCTTTGAGAGAATGTTGTCCGCACTTTTTATGCCCAGTTTACTCGGTTAATGTGCCCACATTCCTTTATCAATTCGCTTAATGCACTCAGGAGCAGACATGTCTTCTCGTAACGTTCTTTCAAACAAAGAGCTCGCAAATGCAATCCGCGCTCTTAGCATGGATGGTGTTCAACAAGCTAACTCTGGCC
>NZ_BCUF01000065.1 GCF_001591145.1 Vibrio harveyi NBRC 15634 = ATCC 14126 = KCTC 12724
TCAAGAATCGCCAATAAAATATACAAGCCAAGGTCCTTACTATTTGTAACGAGTACCCTTTGGAAGCGTGTCATTGACTCGCTTTTCTATTAAACCAATGGCTAAGTCAAACAACTTGGAAATAGCTGGCTGTTACGCTGCGTTGTTTTCCTTGCTTGCTTTCGGTAAGTAGGGAATCAATGACAACGCTCTGAACCCTGCATCTTGAAATCACTTGGGTATATACTCATCGCCCGAAGCGAATGGTAAATTCCTGATTTATAGCCATACTGAATAATGTGACACAAAAGCACTCTTTTTGATGCTTAATTGCCCTGCGTTATCGTTTCATTGTTAAGATACAGTGAAGTTTTCACTGGATGGACCATTGCTACGCAGATATTCGCATATAATCCCTGACAGTTTTGGTTACTACGTAAAAATTATGTTTCTAACACCTTATTTTTCAAACACTAATCACCAATTTCAGTTCACTCGTGAGCAAGCAAGTCACTTCGCTAAACGCGTCGCTGGTGATTACAACCCTATCCATGATGAAGACAACAAACGCTTTTGTGTGCCGGGCGATTTACTTTTTGCCGTATTGCTAAGCAAAGAAGGGGTAAGCCAAAAGATGCGTTTCGATTTCTCCGGAATGGTGAACGATGGCGTAGCGCTTCATATCGAGAATAAGTGTGAAAAAGAAAGTGCCGTAGTCGATGAAGCAGGTAAAGAATACCTGCACATGTCTCGTGAAGGCGAAACTAACCTCAACCCTGAGTTCATTGAACACGTGGTGACTAACTACGTTCAATTCTCTGGCATGAACTTCCCTCACATCATGGTTCCTCTGATGGAAGAGAAACAAATGATGATCAACTGCCAACGACCATTAGTGATCTACGAAAGCATGGAAGTAGAATTCAGTCGCTTAGACCTAACTCATCCAGAAGTAGATTTCACTGGTGCGACGTTCGATGTTGAAGGTAAGCGCGGCGTAGTAACACTAAACTTTGCCTTCAAAGAAGATGGTGAAGTTGTTGGCAAAGGCATCAAGCGCATGGTTGCGAGTGGTCTTAAGCCATACGACCAAGATGCAGTGGACGATTTGGTTCAACGCTTTAACGAGCGCAAGGATGCCTTCCTAGCAAAGTTTGCTAAGGCAGCATAATCATCCCACTGCCGACAGATTTCAAAAAGAAAGCCCAGCGTGTTGCTGGGCTTTCTTTCATCTGTAACTCGGTATCTTTGCGTCAAATCCAGCGACGCACTTGGTTTTTATAATCCAAATAGTCCTCGCCAAACAACCTCTCTAACGCACGTTCTTCTGGTTTTATTTGATAACGGTTCATGTAGGCCACAAACAATACACCACATAAAATGACGCTTAAGTGTTGCCACCACAAACCTATAGCGACAATAACTAATAATAACGCCACATACATTGGGTTACGCGTGTAGGCAAAAACGCCGGAATCCACCACTAGTGAAGCCGTCTCTGGTTTAACCGGATTTACGGTCGTCTTTGCTTTGCGAAATTCATAAACACCAGCAATACCGATAAAACCAGCAAGAATAATGAGCCCCGCCGTAACGAACTCAACAAACGGCACTGTAATTTTCATTTCAGGCATCGCTTCTTTTAACCCATACATCAGCAGTATCATCAAGAAAAATAGAGCGACAGGCGGCACTTTAAGCTCAAGCTTTTTCAATCTTCATATCCTTATGAAAGTAAAAACAAATTCATGTTCAGTTACATAGCACTAATGACAACAAGCCCAGTAAAACTGGGCTTGAGTAAACGTTATAACAAGGTTAGCAAAGCTTGCACTGGGTGTTTAGGTTTGATGCCTTCAAAACGCTTTACTTGGCTTCGACAGGAATACCCTGTAATCAAGCATCGGTCATTATCAAGCTTATCTAAATTTGGTTTCCAGCTTAGATCATAGATATCACGAGACATAGTTAGCTTATCCACTTCATGACCAAAAGTGCCAGCCATACCACAACAGCCTACAGGCACAGTATTCAAGATCGCACCAAAGTGAGCAAAGATTGCCCCCCACTCTTTCTCAGCATTTGGCATTTTTGTTTTCTCAGTACAATGCGCAAACAAATACCAAGGTGCTTGCTCTTTGGTATCTAAAGCCTCGAACTCGCTCAGTCTTGGATAAAGCCATTCATGAGCAGTTAAAACATCAAACTGACCACGCTTACTGCCCAATACCTCAGCATACTCATCGCGATAACAAAGCACTAGCGCGGGATCAACACCCACCATTGGAATGTCTAAATCCGCAACCATCTCCAAGAACTTAGCGGTATCTTGAGCGGTGCGCTTGAACTGGCGTAAGAAACCTTTAATGTGCTGTGCTTTGCCATTTGGCTTAAATGGCAAAAGAACAGGGTTCATACCCAACTTCTTAACCAGCTTGATAAAGTCTTCCACCACCTCAGCATCGTAGTAGCTGGTAAATGGGTCTTGTACAATCAGTACATGCTGTTGTTTGTCCTCACTTGATAAACCACTCAGCACTTGAAGATCATAAGCCGTCGTTAACGTGTCTACACGATCCTTCAAAGTAGGCACAGACAGCAACGGTGCATCGACATAACCCACAGTAGATGCCGTTAAACTTTGCACCCAAGACTGCTTAAGCACTCCATTCACAAGCGTTGGTGCTTTTGCCATTAAGGGCAGCATCGACTCAATGTTCGACACCAAGTAATCTTTTGCCGGACGTTGGTAGCGCGAGTGATAGATGTTTAGGAAACGAGAGCGGAAGCTAGGCACATCAACCTTGATAGGACACTGACTCGCACACGCTTTACATGCAAGACAACCATTCATTGCCTCGTATACTTCGTGAGAGAAATCATACTCATGACGACGATTGATTGAATGACGTACACGGTCGATCATGGTTTTGATAGGCGTTTTATTTTCTAGCGTCTGCTTCTCTAAGTCGAGAATATCAATGCCTTGCTCTGTCAACTGACGTAACCATTCACGCACCAAACCTGCTCGCCCTTTTGGTGAATGGCGACGATCTGCTGTCACTTTCATCGAAGGGCACATCGGCGAGCTCGTGTCGTAGTTAAAACATAAGCCGTTCCCGTTACACTCCATTGCCTGCTTGAAGCTATCACGCACCTGAACGTCAATCTGACGGTCGAAGTAGCCACGTTTCGTATCCGTGACTTTCACAAGTTCTGCATCACTGTTTAACGGTGTACAGATTTTGCCAGGGTTCATTTTATTGTGCGGGTCGAACGCCGCTTTCACACGTCGTAGCTCGGTAAACAGTTCCTCACCGAAGAACTCAGGTCCATATTCAGAACGAAAACCTTTTCCGTGCTCACCCCACATCAAGCCACCGTATTTGGCCACCAGCTTAACAACCTCGTCTGAGATTTCATGCATTAAGGCTTCTTGATGAGGATCGCATAAATCCAATGCAGGACGGACGTGAAGTACGCCAGCGTCTACATGACCAAACATACCGTAGTTGAGTGACTTCGCATCCAGCAGTTCACGGAACTCAACAATAAAGTCCGCTAGGTTCTCTGGCGGCACACAAGTGTCTTCCACGAACGCTACCGGCTTAGCACGCCCTTTCGCGGCCCCCAACAGCCCCACAGCCTTTTTACGCATGTTGTATATACGCCCGATGCTCGCAACATCATTACATACTTGATATCCAATAATGCCTGCTTCTTCGGTCTCTAGCATGCTATCAAGTCTGCTCGTCAGGGAGGCCACTTGCGCGGCAACTTCCTCTTCATCTTGACCTGCGTATTCCACCATATTGATGCCAAGCATCACTTTGTTGGGAACGTCGGTGATCAGGTCGCTGACGGTGTGCCAGACAATGTCTTGTTTGGCAAGGTTAAGCACCTTAGAGTCGACGGTTTCGACTGATAGAGCATTTGCCTCAACCATGAATGGAGCGTTACGTAATGCAGAGTCAAAACTGTTGTATTTTACGTTAACTAACGTTCGAGCTTTAGGGATGCGAGTTAAGTTAAGTTTTGCCTCGGTAATGAATGCCAACGAACCCTCAGCCCCACACAATACGCGAGTAATATCAAAACGATCTTCCTGCTCATCAAACGCGTTCTTTAAGTCATAACCGGTTAGAAATCGATTTAACGGTGGAAACTTATCATTAATTTGCTGACGATTATCACGACACACCGCTTCGGTAATGCGCATCGCGTTGTAGGCAAATTCACCTTCAATGGGCATACCATGAGACAGATCCGATTCTAAGATGGAACCGTCAGCAAACACCGCTTGCAGTGACAAAACATGATCTGACGTTTTACCGTATTTGAGAGAACCTTGACCAGATGCATCGGTATTGATCATCCCACCAATCGTTGCTCGGTTACTGGTCGATAGGTCTGGTGAAAAGAAGTAACCATAGGGGCGCACGGCATCGTTGAGTTGGTCTTTGACCACTCCCGTTTGAACACGTACCCAACCTTGCTCTTCGTTAACCTCTAACACCTTATTCATGTGACGCGATAAGTCGACCACAATGCCTTTGGTTAACGACTGTCCATTGGTACCTGTTCCGCCTCCACGTGGTGAAAACGTTATACGTTCATAAGCTTCCTTATTGCTCAACCGACCAATAAGGGAGACATCTTGAGTGTTTTTGGGGTGAACAACAGCCTGAGGAAGTTGCTGGTAGACACTGTTATCGGTGGCTACCGCAAGGCGGCTAGAATACTGGCTTTCAATATCGCCAGTGAACCCGGATTGCTCAAGTTCTTTGAGAAAACTCAGAACAAGAGGATCGACATCCGTTTGCGAGTATAATCTTGGTAACATTTGCTTCCTGCCCCTACTGCGCTGATCCAATCAGCTGCGGGTTATGTAATTTTTAAGCACCCACGCCTCGGAACTACACCGTCAACAGCAGAAGACAGAGACATGAATGAGGTAATATTCTTTGAATTACGTCACTTTACAACATTTAAAAAGGCGTTCAAATCAGAATCTCCAAACAAGAATTAAACTTATGCTTTATTTTTTGAGGCTTGATGCCTTACATTGAAAGGGAAATAGCCCTTTAATATGAGCTTTCAGGATGAAAAAAAATAAAGTTGTAACCACTGAAGATATCCTTCTAAAACTTTGCCAGTCGGTTTCTGGCGTTCTTACTTCGGCGACTTCCTCTCAAGTTAACTACTCTGCAATGGTGCAAAAGATCAACAAAACCAGCCTCAAGCCGGATTTTGGTTGCTTTGTACTGTTTGACGGTGGGTTTACTGGATTGGTGGTCATTAACTTTACTGCTAAAGCGGCACTGGAGGTCTACACCAACTACATGCGCAACATGGGCATGCCAGAAGAGGAGTTAGCGATCTCGCACACCTCTGACGAAGTAGGTGATGTTCTTGGTGAGCTGATGAATCAGTTGGTTGGCGACTTCACCAACAAGATCCGCAAAGAGCTACAAACCAACATTACTCAAAATCAACCCAAAATGTTGGCTCTGAATAAACAGGTAATTTTGCAAGTAGATACCAACCTCGACCGACCTCAAGCGCGTCGCGTGACCTTCTCTACGGCAAATAACAACATTTTCTACTTAGAACTTGCGATGGACAAAACCGAGTTTATTCAACTTGAAGAGTTTGAGGTGGCGGAAGACGAGAGTCCAGACGACATTTTAGAAGCGACTCGCAAAAGTATGGAAGATAAGCAAGCGTCACAATCAAGTGGTTCTAAAAATGACGCAGATGATCTGTTAGACCAGTTAGGTTTATAACGTTTCAATCGCTATTAACACCGTATTAAGCCCCTTTTAATAAGGGGCTTTCTTTTTGCTCACAGCTCGCCTTTCTGGCGTTTTTAGTGCGAAAAAGGTAATATGTCCGACTTCTTAAATTTTCTGCTCTTGGTACTGTTCATCGATGGATAAACAAAAAGCTCTGAAGAAAATCGCCAAATGTTTAGAACTGGGTAATTCCGCCAACGTCAATGAGGCTGCAAACGCCATCAAAATGGCGCATCGTTTGATGCTTAAATACGGGTTGGATAAAGATGACATTGAGTTTATCAAGATGGGTAAGACGCAATCGTCACACCTGCTGCCAGCCAACATCAGTTCAACATTGCTGCGTGTGATCCGCGGTATTAACACTAAATTTGGTGTCGAGGCAGTACTTCTAAACCATAAAGGATTAAAACGAGTTGAGTTTATCGGTGAAGCAGACCGTGCGATTTTTGCTGCATTTGCATTCGATATTATCTATCGTGAAATGAACGAAAGTACTGGTCAGTTTCGTAACAGCTTTGCCGGTTCAGGCACCTCATCAATGGAAGTCACTCGTCGCGTGAACTCTTTTGTTTCAGGTTGGGTTGAAGGAGCACTTGAGAAACTACCAGTGATCTCCCCTGATGAAGAGTCCGCAAATAAGATCAATAACTACATTGATAAAGAATTTAAAAACATCGACCGAGAGACGTTCAAGAAACAACTCAAAGAAGCGATGAAAAACCTCACAGCAGATTATGAAGTTGGCCTAAAGAAGGGTCGTAAGGTCTCCGTTAACCGCGGAGTGGGCGGAGAGCAAGCGAGAAAAATGTTGGATAACCCATCGAAGTGAGCCTATCACTGGTTATTCAATCGCCAACTATCAGAAAAAGCTGACGAACGTCCTATCAATCTGACGTTAACATAACAAATATCAATACCTTCTATTCCATAATTCACATCCCATTATGAGGCGCCATTGCGCCTCGGCTTATACGGAGATTTTCCTTTGAAAAAGATGTCTATTGCACTTGCGCTAGTGCTGGCTCTTACAGGCTGTCAAGCAACCCAACGCCAAAACGCAACCACAGGTGAATACGAAACAAATTCCACCACACAAGGTGCGCTTATCGGTGCGATTGCTGGCGCAGCAATCGGTCTTGCGACGGGCGACAATGCAAAAGAACGTCGTCAACATGCATTAATTGGCGCTGCAGCTGGTGGCGCAACTGGTGCTGGCATTGGTTACTACTTTGACCAACAAGAAGCAGAATTGCGTCGTGCACTACTGAATTCAGGTGTGCAAGTTGAACGCGTAGGTGAAAACAAACTGCTTCTTCGCATGGAAAACGGCATTGGCTTCTCTTCAAGCTCTTACCAATTAGACGCAAGCATCCATAACACACTACGTGGCGTGGCGCGCATTCTGGTTGAATACCCAGACACTAGCCTTGTGATCGATGGTTACACCGACAGTACTGGTAGCGATTCATACAACCAAACGCTATCTGAGCGTCGTGCTGAATCGGTACGTCAATACCTAGTATCACAAAACGTCGCAGCAGGTCGCGCAATCGCACGTGGCTACGGTGAGCGTAATCCAATTTGCTCAAACCAAACTTCTGAAGGCCGTGCTTGCAACCGTCGTGTTGAAATCCAGATCTTGCCACTGAAGTAATTTGGTTGCACCATATCGGTAATAACTAAAATTACCGGAGCAGGTCTAGCGATAAGCGCTAGACCTGACATACCTCATGTGTTTCAAAACTTTTGCCCTTTCTCTGGTATTGATGACCAGTCTGACGGGCGCAGCATTCGCCTCCCAAAACCCAACTCAGCCTGAGGCGCAATTCGAACTAGCGCAGCAACTGGCTCTATCCCCTAATCCAACTTCACCTAATGACGCACGCTATTGGTTAGAACAATCGGCACATCAAGGGTATATTCCAGCGCAAAAGCAGTTAGCCGAAGACTACGCTAGAGGTTTAACCGGAGACGTAGATTACACCTTAGCAGTGTATTGGTTTACATCAGTGGCACTGGATGATCCAAACGATCGCGGGTTCTTGTTGGCTGATTTTGTAGAACATCATCAGCAAGAAGTATCAAACGCAGATTTGGTTGAAGCCTGGTATCAACTTTCGGCTTTAAAAAACCCGCAAGCAGAGCAAGCGTACAATCAATTTTTGGAAGCGCGGTTTAACCAATTACGAGCTAAACAAGTATCGGAAATCGTCGAGTTAGACAAAAAAGCCACCGACGAAGAAGAACAAGACCAAAAACAAGCGAAGTCCACGCAACAAGCACAAGAGTCCACACTTTGGTACTTCTTTGGCGCCCTAGGTGCTGCTTTAGTAATTGCTGGAGGCGCATTCGCAACTCGCCGACATCGTCAGAATATCAATGTAAATACCGCCCACCAAGTATCCAGAACGCTGCAGTTAGAAACTCAAACTAAAGAACTTGAATTTGCAAATAAGCAGCTTAAACGTCAACTTGAAAAGGTATTCAAAGAGTTTAGGAAGATCAAAGGTCAATCGGAAGGACACAGATTGGCTGTAGCATGCGCCATGTTCGGTTATACCCCACAGAGTATCCCAGACAGTAAAGCAGTGAAATTGCGCTACAGACAACTATCAAAGCTCTATCATCCTGATTCCAGAGGAAGTGAAGAAGAAATGAAGCGTTTAAATCAGGCGTTTAAAACCATTTCACAGAATGTTACAAAATAGTAAAACCAAGTCAAACCCCTTTAGCATGCGAGCTTTTCTGCCTCTAAAATAAAGGCTCGCAATCGATCTCCCTCTCAAACAAATTAACAGACATTTAACCTGGCTATCTTTTGTATGCCATAATACTTGGCGAAAAATAACACCTAGCGACTCAAAATTCATGTAGGTGGGGAGAAAATCAATGTTCACTGAAGAAGGCACCTGTGACTGGTGCAAAAAACCTAGCTTTGTTACTCGTCATGATTACCTAGATGGTAAATACCATCGTTCTTGCAAATCTTGCTACGACATCGCCAAAATTGATGTGCGCCTCTTTAACCAAGGTGAATTGCAAATGCGTGAACGTATGGTTCAGCGAGCAAGCTAACCACAACAAATCAATGGAACTGATTTTCAAAGGCGCCTTGTTTAAGGCGCTTTTTTGATCGTATCAGCTTACCACTTTCCATCCTGCCTTCTCGTCTCCGAGTCAAATCCTACTGTGCACCCCCAGTCTATACAGTAGAAAAACACTGTATAGACAGGAAGCGCAATGTCGATGAGTTCACATTTTTTCACACTGCCAATCTACACTCGATAATAACTTTATCTCTATAATTCAACAAGTTAACAAATTTTCAAGCCATAAAAATGCGACATTTATTCTAAGTCATCGATAAAAATGGGTTGATCAGACTTCGAAAACAAACTACTGTATACACATGCAGCATGTATAAAGGAACAGTAAGATGCAGTTACAAAGTCAAACTCATACATACTCTCGCTACAACGTATTGGCGCAAGCAACACAACCGATGGATGTCTCTGACCAACTTCTTTCTCAGTTGGCAGTATTATCTCAGCAACAGCAGTGGATTTTGTTTACTGCTCAGTGCCCGCGTCCTGATTTTGAGCAACTTGCTGCTTCTAATATTCGCTGTCAAAACATCATTCAGATGAAGCCATCTCAGCAACTTTCTGAAGTGGAAATCGTTATTAAAGCCATCCAATCTGGCAATGCTAGCGCAGTTGTTGCTTCGAATGAGATTGCTCTTATCAATCAATCTATGCTTCGTGACATCGCTCAGCGTTATCAGTGCGAAATTTTTTTCGTCGAAGGCCGTCCAAGCCAATACCACTAATAATATCGACGTTATCCATCCTGCATCTCGCCTCCTTTTAAGGGGGCTTTTTTATACCAAAACAAAATGAAGCAAACGTTTGCTTTTTCTCTGGCGAGTTAAAATAGTTCTGGTATGATGCCCTCATTCGGTTTATTCAGTGCGCACTGTGCACTGAGTAAGTTCTCTTTCTGACGTTTGATTAAGATGATAGGAATGTCGCAATGAGCCTTGCTAATCAAGTACTTGCCGTCAATGACGACCTGCCAATTCGCACTCACAAGCCCGTCCACAGCGGAAAAGTTCGCTCTGTTTACTGGTTAACAGAAAAAGACAGCGCACGACTGATCAAAGAAAAAGGATACGACGTCGCCCCAGATGCGCCCTTGGCCATTATGGTAATCAGCGATCGCATCTCAGCATTCGATTGTATCTGGCACGGAGAAGGAGGACTAAAAGGCGTTCCGGGTAAAGGAGCAGCGCTGAACGCAATTTCAAATCACTGGTTTAAACTGTTTAAAGAAAACGGTCTTGCAGATAGCCATATTTTAGATATCCCCCACCCGTTTGTCTGGATTGTACAAAAAGCCAAACCAGTTAAGATTGAAGCCATCTGTCGTAAGTATATTACGGGCTCTATGTGGCGTGCTTATGCAAATGGTGAACGCAACTTCTGTGGTATTCAGCTTCCAGAAGGTCTTGAAAAAGATAAAATGTTGCCAGAGCTACTAATGACACCTTCAACCAAAGGTATCTTGAAAGGCATTCCTGACGTCCCTGAAGCTGATGACGTGAACATCACTCGCGAAAATATCGTGGACAACTTTGCAGCTTTCAACTTCTCTCATGCAGAGGACATAGCGCAGTACGAGAAGCTACTCAAAGAAGGCTTTAACGTGATCAGTCATGCACTGGAAGCCATCGACCAAACCTTTGTTGATACTAAGTTCGAGTTCGGTTACGTACACGATGCCGCAGGTAATGAAAAACTAATTTATATGGATGAAGTTGGCACACCTGATTCATCGCGAATTTGGGATACCAAAGCGTATCAAAAAGGTCAAATCGTCGAAAACTCGAAAGAAGGTTTCCGTCAATTCCTGCTAAACCACTTCCCTGACCCAGATATTTTACTTAATAAAGAGCGTATGTCAGAACGTGAAGCATTGGCTCGCAACAACGAATTGCCAGTCGAATCTTTAATGGATATCTCTCGCACTTACATTGGTATTGCAGAAAAAATTACCGGAAAGCCAATTACGTTAAGCCAAAACCCTAAAGCTGAAATCATAGAGATTTTAAGTAAAGACTATGGCTTAATTGACTAAGCTACCCATTGCCGTTTACTGGCAGTATAGTCTCGATTAAAAAACCCGCACATTGCGGGTTTTTGTTTTTATTCGTTTGCATTTAGCTAACTTAATAAATGTTTCGTAAGTAACGCATTGTTCAGCTTCGAACCAATGTGAAGACAGGACAGGCCTTCAGAATACAACCTTGAGAGTCGAGTGACAACGTAACCACAACAAAGACTACTATACCAAGTTAAATAGTGTGTTTATACCCAAATTCAAAGTAAATATGATTGAGTTAAATACTCTTGAGTTCTATATCGACAGGCTCAAGCAATCTCTTTTTCCAATGTTTCTATAACCCTTTTAGCATCTCTCAGCGAAGCCCCCATCTCTTTTCTATAAAGACGAATAGCTTTTAATTTAGCCCCGGATTTAACCGCATCACACACCTCGATTGAGACACCAAACCGTTGATCGACCTCTAAACCTGATTGTTCCAATAAGAGATCTATCTTGCGCTCAATTATCTTTTGTCGATACTTAATTGAAGAGAACTCGTTTTGTCCCCAAAATACAGCAAAAGCTAATATGCCTAACATCCACTCCACAAAGCCCTCCTTTGACACACGTTGCTCCCCTAAACAGGAAAAGTTGTGAGGAATAAAACCAATAATTAACATGAGTTCAATTGCTTCGGTATAACTATCTCTAATTACGCCAGTAATCATGGCTTTTACTGCGATGCACCTTCAAGCTTCTTGAATTAGAAAGCATGGTTAAAACGAAATAACTCACTTTTTCGTAGTCCATCGCCATACCGATCATCATCAGATGTTGACACAATATAATTCTCACAGCTTAGGTTCATTCGTGTTTTATTAATCCCATCACTTCTGCTGTTGTTATAGCATTGAAAGGCCCCAAAATTTGATTAGAGAGAAAGATAAGCTGCTGTTCATCTAAATGTTTAACATCAACATTGCTTGGCATGTCGAAGTAGATAAATCCTTTCAGAACCTCATTGAGCGTTGTAATGTCATATTCGCTCAAAACACTTTTAAGTTTTTTGGCTTCTTCTTGAGTGCACTCGTAATCCTTAAGAAAATGTATGTATAAGAATACTTTTCTTTTGTTATCTAGCGTCAAACTTTTGAACCAATCAGACTGAGGAAATACAATAGTCGTTTCCTTGCCTACCTTGTCACACTCTTGCCACTTGTCATTCCATGTTTCCAAGTAGCTCAGTTTATCCACTTTTGACACGCATCCAACTAAAATGAGTAGCGTCACGTTGATAACGAGTGTTTTCATTATCCCCACGCAATATAAACAACAAAATTGATTCATTTTTTCCTCGTTCTTACAGAAGCATTAAATCAAGCGCTCGTTACAATCTAACATTTTGACTGGTAACTGGTTATCCACGAGAAAGTAATAAAATCGCAAATCCTCGATCAAGTCTTTCGAAGCAAGTTCAAAATCTTGGTAAGTCTGATTTTTGTAGCGAAAACGAACCGTGTGTTCAAACCTCTTGGTTTGTCCATACAGAATTTCTTTTACATCAGATGTCATGATACACATATTGAGAAACCTCAACTTAGTGCCATCAAACGAGACCTCGACAGACTGTCGTGGTTTTGATGCTGAATAATCGATAAGTAGTGAGAAACCACAACCAAAGGCTATAAAGCTGAGTTGAGTAAGCAATGGTTCTTCTGAAATGATCACTAAGTAGTAAGCTAAAATACTAAAGAAAAAGACTCTGTTTATAAAACTATGAAGTAGCTTAATATTGGACAACTTGTTTTGTCTTAATAATGTTTTCATGTTTCCCTTTATCATTTTCACTAAGAAGTAATAATTTTTCTAAAATCTTCCAAATCCAAAAGAGAATTTGGTCACTCTTTCCGTTTTTAGTTTGTAGATCCTAGTGCCCGTATTGGGTGGAAATAACCTTACTTATACTTTAGTAAATTTAAAGATTAAACATTCCAGTAGCATGAGATCGTTTGCAAGTTCGATATAATCATCACTGTCTTCATCTAATTTAGCTAACAAAGCTAAATCACGCTCATACTTCTCAATTAAGTAAATCTTTATGTACCTCAGTTCTTTATCATCAAACATAGAGCTCCAAGCCTGTTTTATCGCTGCTTTGAAATCCATAGCTGATAACGTTTTTGTGCAGCTGGCGAAACGTAACACTCTTTACTCTCAACCCATATAGGGCGCTGTCGCCTATTTAGAAGCGAAATATGTATCGTACTTCCATCATCTGCAGTGCACTCGTCCTCACCGAGACAACATTGGTTTCGCTGCCATCACTTTCCTTGAAAGTAGTAAGACTGACCATTGCGAGTTAGTGTTATCAGATCTATCAAGATATCTCCATTTTGTAACTCAACATATGCGAGTAAATTTCGTGACTTGCGTTTCACTTCTCCCTCCAATGGAGCAACATTGAATAAGGTTTTCACTTTCAATACATCTAAGGAATCCTATCAGCAAAGCGAGTATCATAAGTCTTCTTGGTTAAAATTAAGTATTTGTTCCCCAAATACAACCTTCGCCTCACTCTCAAGTGACTTTCTGAGTAGTTGAACCTTTATATAATCATTAGCAGCATTAGCGCGAACATTTTCATCATCGGAAAACTCACTTATACTCCTTAGCCTTTCAAGCTCATTAAGCGTAGATTCTAATATTATTCTAGTTTCCCAATCAACAAAGCTACATTTTAATTCCCTAACATATGTTATGTGACTTTTCTCTATTTGACTTGATGATAGTAAGACTTTTTTTCCATGAACATTTCCGTCTATAATTAAGTTTTCGCAAACTAAAAATTTTTAAAACAAGGAAGAATCATTAATTAATGATATTATTTTTATAAAGGTCTTCAATAGGAAAAATCATATTATAATCATGCCAGTTCAGATTCCCATCAACAATGTCAAAGTCAACAAAGAAACAAGTATCCCTGTACTGCTCATAATCCGGGCGTTTTCCACTAAAAATAAATGATGAGAAGTCAACAATAGATATGTGTCCGTCACTGAATTGTATCTTTAATATGTATCCAAAAAGATGTTTTACCTTGACTATTGAAATGTTTTCCACTTTTTCCTTCTAAAATCTGTTCAGGATAATTGTCCATTTAGGGAGGGTTACTGTTTATATGAAAAACGATAAAAACAAGTTTTAAAGTACGTTCCATTAGGCTTGGTGATAAGGCGTAAATTGCGAATTAATTAGTAGTTTTACACTTCAGCGTATTATCTCCAATAAAATTGGATGAGAACATGCCATTATAGTCAACATAATAAAAAACATATTGAATACGCACACCCAATAAATATATATATAAATACTTACCCAGCCATTTTTAATTAACGACTAAACTAGGAAAAATCATAAGTAAAAACATATTTTGAATAAGTCCACTTCTGCTTTTGGATGCTTTTAATAACATAATTTCTGACGAATAGTATTTAGCGTAAAGTAAACCAAATAAAAGCAAAAAATATATGCCACATACAAACAATAACAAACTTATGTCGATTTTAATGAGCACTACAGCAAGGAAAGGACAAACTAGTAATATAGAGATAAGTATCATCCATACCCTGAGCATTGACACATTCTCAACCCACTCAAACTTCCTAGCCATAAGTTTCGGCAAACAATCCATTTTACCTCCTGATACATTAGACAGGTTTCATCTTGCCTATATGCTTCAAGTAAAAATATAAATCATATCACCCTAATAAAGAAGCCTCACCATTATATAATTGACACCTTGAGATCAATGGCTCAGTTATAATGTTGTAAGTTACATTTTTGTATTAATTTAGAAACATAACTAAACACTAATCCCGAAATTAGATTCTTGACTTAATAAGTTAACGCCACGGGCACTAATTACTATTCTGCAATAATTTCTGATATCGGAAAGTGTGAGGCTATCAACTGTGCGAACTCTGCATATGCCGTGTATTATCTGCGGCTTTTTACCACCACAGGCTTTCCCATAATATTTAATGTCTGGCGAAGAATACAATACAATGATAGTACTTTCTCAGCATAAGTCATTACAGTTCCCGCTTCGCCACACAACGCCCCAAACGCATAAGGCTTTATAAATTTATGGTGTTCTTATAGTAGTTGATATTTTAACCAATATTCTGCGGTATTGTCATGCTACGCCCAAGCAAATAGCACACTGAACTGGTTTGGAGTAAAAACGCCAAGCGTTACGAATCACTCTTAAATTTATTGTTATGTGATTTTTCACCACATACGGAAACGCCCAAAGTTATTAGCTTTGGGCGTTTCTTCTAGCAAACTGGTTACGACAAACCGAGCTCTAAAGTGCCATATGCAGAATTGGAAAAGGTTTTCCCATATCATCAAGCGGTGAGCGAGAAACTACTTTAAAACCCATATACTCGTAAAAACCTACGGCTTGCGGGTTTTGTTCATTTACATCGACTTTGGTTGCACCTAACTGCTCTATTGCATATTGCAGTAGCACCTTACCAACACCTTGCCCTCTTGCCTCGTTCAAGATAAATAGCATTTCAACCTTTGAGTCGTAGATACCCACGAAACCTAAAATTGAGCCGCTATCATTTTTCACACATCTCAACGCGACAGCAGGAAAAGCCTGCTCAATGATAATTGGTTTAAAAAACTCAATATCTTCTTCTGTTATGAAGTCATGAGTTGCTCGGACTGAATTTTCCCAAACATTAAGCATTTCTGCATAATTTTCAGGAAGCACATTTTCTACAATCATCGTATTTTCTCTAAAGTTGACTGAAATTCATGTGCAGCCGCGAGGAGGAATGTTAACCTCAATAGGTATGAGTTGTCCACCAATCGCATAATTCCCTGCTAAGAGTGAGCAACACAGAACAAAAGCTGTCGCACATCACCTTAGTCACTAAAATCAAGGGATGATAAAAATGCTACGCGTGATGCCCCCCCTAAACAGTTTGTTATGTTTATGTGTTGGAGCGAATGATCTCAAAACCGTCGTCAGCGGCAATCCTAAAGTTATTGCTAAATCCATTTTTTATGGTTACGTCTAATGATTTTTTGCACTGTTTGATATCAGGACATACTCCATTTTCTACTTCGAATACGTATCCTCCTGGAGCTAAGTAAATGGTAATTTCTTCCATCACGTTAAGCCACACCACGTATTCTCCATCTATTTTCAAGAATGTAGTAGCCCAAAGACCCTAAAACACCAGTGTCCCGTGTTATCGTCACTGGAACAGTTCTAAGTTCAGAAGGTTTATATAATTTTTGATTATATAATCGTTTATGAGACGCTAGCTTGACATCAGATGGTACTGTTGGAGCTGTAGCGCATCCAACTAATCCAACAATTAAAAATAAACGCAAAATACCTAAGCGACCGCATACCACCTTAATCACTAACACCAACGCATGGTAAAAATGCCACGCGTGCTGAATCACTCTTGAACAGATTGTTAGAATTACTTTTGCACGGACTTTGATACAAAGTATTCAAAAACCCTTCTTTCTCTATCAGCCCCGCAACTACCACTTTCCTTAAACCAGTTGATCAACTCTACTGGTTTATCACGGCGGAAAATTAACGCTCCATAACGAGAAGTGCACTCTTTGTTGTCGAAAGATTGAGATTCAACCAAAACCACATATTTATCATTGAATCGCTCTAGATGAATTAAATTAGTTTCTCCAAACTTAATAAACGAACATTTTTTTTCCCCGATATCACTCAGTTCTTGAGAATATGAGAGATTCCCAGCGTTAATAACGTCTACGGTACAATCTTCATTTAACTTAATTTCTCTTTCAAAAATCGAGAATTGCTCTGCGCTAACGGAAAACGAGATCAAAATACTTATAAAGATAGAGAACTTACTCATGTTAATGTCCACATCCATATAGTTTCCGCTTCCCAATAGGCATCGCCTACAGCTTTAGTCCCATCCCATAAATCTATATGCCCTTGCCCTGAAAAGTCAGGAATATTCATATAACATACAATACCTTTCTTACCGATAGCATTGCTTGGCGGTTGCCCATTTGCTTGGCTTGTCCAACCGAGTGTACGTGTTCCTAAGACTTTTGGAGAACCTAGCACTGCAGCTAGATCTTGTGCCCCCCTTAAATAACCATGCGGGCATTTATTCTTTGACGAATTCTTAAAGGCTGTAAGGAAGTCACCATCTGTTTTAACTAAAGCTTCGCTCATCCTAATTGCGCAAGTATTGGGAAATGCCATTGAGCATGAATGGATTTGCGTAGGAAGAGTTTTATAGTTTACTTTGAGCTTGCTGAAACTTGGCTTTTTCATATTTAACCTTTATTGGTGTGAACTTAAGGGATGCTCACATATGCAAATATGTTGTTAAATATGAGTACGTCTTTTTGTCGACTCATATCAATATTTATAAGTCTATTAATTTCAAGTCGTTGCATGCGCCTTTGTAGTTCTAACGCCCTGTTAAGGTGTGAGCAACGCAACCACGAAACCTAATCATACCACCGTAAACATAAAGCCCAACGATGGAGTAAAAATGCCACGCGTTGGCAATCACTCTTAAATGCTTTGTTAGCCTTTAGTTTTAATCTTCTACCCAAATATCATTAGGGAGATCTCTTTTATTGGTTTGAGGCAATTCTCTATCAGACTTCTCTGGCCACTCTAGGGATAACGCCGTTTTGATATCATCGGCATCTATATAGGCTATAATTTCAACCTGCTGATCTGTCTCCCACACCTCTCCACTCCATAGCATGAAGTCATATCGACCTATAGATTGCCCCAACTGCAGTGCTACAAAGTAAATGCCGGGAGTTGGCGGTGTGCCTTTTTTCCAGTTTAAAGTGGTTTTCATATTTGTTCCTATAAATTTTTATTGCGAAAGCTATCAGCAATATCAGACATTTCCAATAAATATAATAGGTTATTTCTGTAGGCGTGATGAGCATTGTCTAGCAAACCAATAAGTAAATAACAATTGTCATCAAAATAGTTACTAGAATAGACAATAGCCTTATTGGCAGTTTTATCAAACGCAAACTTCTTCAAGTTCCAACGCTTGGACGTTTTATCTTTTATATTTATATGTCGCAACCCGGATACTAGAAGATTTCAGGGAAAATCAAACGTCGTATCTCTCCCAAAATCATGTGCTTGCACACCTTTCCCTTGTACTCACGAAACTTGTTTTTTAAAGCCTCATAAACATCAGGGGAGAGCGAATCTTTAAACGGCTTATAAGCAAATATTCTAACTTTATCACTCATTCACTATTCCTCTTCCACAATGAGTATAGTTTTTGCCATATCAATTCGTGATAATATTTTCCCTCTGAGTTGGTCGCAGTAGAAACAATCCTCACCTTGTAATTCAACGGCTCTCCTTAATAAGTTACACATTGAGCTTTTGATTTTAATAATACAATAGGTCGATTTTTATTTTCATTTATTGTTCTCCTTTCTCGAGAGTTCGAAAATATTCAGTCCAAACTTATTTACCTATTTGTTAATATTCATAAATAATCACAACTCCTGATAGATAGCTAACGCCGCATTAAGGTGTGAGCAACGCTACCACAAAACTTAACCATACCACCGTAAACACCAAACCCAACGATGGAATAAAAAATGCCAAGCGTTGGGAATCACTCTTAAATGCTTTGTTAGTTGCCTTGTGCTACATTCTCTATTTTCAAAGTAAATAAATGTTGGGTGGATTTCAAATAACGAATAAAGTTTTCTGTTGTGGCTCCGTCCATTTTTCCCATGTGCATATATTTATTACGTTTACTAAGCAAAGAAGATATATCACTTTTTAGGTCTTTAAACTTAACGCTTTTCAAGTAGGCATTGTCAAATGAGTTTTTAAAGAAACGATTCAAGTATTGATTTATATTAGCTTCTTCAATGTACTCAACAAAATCTTGTCTCAAACTATCTGGTAACAGAGAAAATACGGAGTAGCGCAAGTAATTTTCACACGCTAGGGCTAATTCAACAATTGCTCGCTCGACATAATTAAGTCTCATGGACTCCTGCGCATCAAACATAAATTTGATATACATAGGAAAAGCCATTTCATTTGTAACTTTTTGCTGAACCTTATACCACTGAGCAACACTAACCGGTGCTTTTAACGTAACCTGTATAACTGGATTAGATGAATAAATTCGTTTATTCATATCTCCGGAGACTAAATATGTTGACCACCCTGATTCATTTGAAAAAGGCTGCGATTTGCCAATTGTCGAATCATTACAAGTCCAACGCATCATATTAAGCCAGTAAAGAAACGCACCTTTCGACACTTCAGAGTACGATTGCAGCAAGGATGCTAACTGTGATTGCTGTTCCGTTGAAAAGTGAGAATGATCTATATTGTTAGAACTTAATGATTTTTCTGGTAAGTCTACGTTTTGGTCTTTCAAAATCACACTGACTTGAACCTCATTAACAATATACTCTGTTGCCACTTTGACTGAATCGATCATCCTCCATGATACAGCGCGACATTGACTTTCACCTGTTTCGTATGGGAGCTGAATTTCAACTTCATAATTGTCAAAAGTAAAATGGTGACTTGACCCCATCAGGGCGGCAACCACTCCGAAATTAGGAGTTGTGTAACTATTCCACGATTTCAGTTTATTCATTATTATCTCCGAACTTCAACTAGGCAACTAACGCCCTGTTAAGGTGTGAGCAACGCAATACTTAAGCCGCCGCATATCACC
>NZ_BCUF01000066.1 GCF_001591145.1 Vibrio harveyi NBRC 15634 = ATCC 14126 = KCTC 12724
GAGTATAATTACCCAAAAGGAAAAACTCACTAGTCCACCAGCCAACACTATTTTCATCAGTTGTGAATCTGTTTACTCGGCTAAACGGATACCGTCTTTTTCAATAACGATCTTACCTGCTTTGTACAAGCCACCAATGGTTTTCTTGTAAGTACCTTTACTGGTACGGAACGCTTCAAAAATCGCTTCAGGAGAAGATTTATCGTTTAGAGGCAAGAAGCCGCCTTTCTTTTCTAGTAACTCAATCACCTTACTAGAAAGATCATCCATCTTCGCTACGCCAACTTTTTGTAGCGCTAGATCAATCTTGCCATCTTCACGAACTTGCTTAATGTAACCTTTCAGCTTCTTACCAATAAACAGCTTACCGAACACATCCGATGGGAAGATCATGCCCCAGTGTTCGCCGTTCACGATGGCTTTATAACCAAGTTGGCTACGCTCTGCGATAATCAGATCAACTTGCTCATTCACTTCGTAGTTAGCCGGCGTTTTATCTAGCCATTTATTGAACTTAGTTGTACCTACAATACGACCAGATGCCTTATCTGTATAAACGTAAACTAGGATGTTTTGACCTGCAGTAAAGCGAGCGCGTTGCTCACTGAATGGGATAAGAAGGTCTTTTTCTTTAATACCCCAGTTTACGAACGCACCAGTCTTATTGATGCCTTCGATCTTCATTAGTCCCCATTCGCCGACTTGAGCGATTGGTTTATCAATGGTCGCAGCTAGCTGACTTTCTGAATCAAAGTAAAGAAATACATCTAGGTGCGCGCCAAGTTCTGTACCTTCAGGTACATACTTATTAGGCAGCAATACAGAACCGTAGTCTTCGCCATCCAGAAATACGCCAAAATCAGCCGTTTTAATGACTTCTAAGCTGTTAATTTGACCAATTTTAATCATCGAATTTGTCTCTTTTTAAATTTACAGGGAATTATACCCAAACTAACAAGAAAATCAGAGAGAAAAGCAAACCTCTCTGTTATGCTGTGTTAGTTCAACAATTTATCCTAGTCCGATCTTAAGTTAATTCAATTAACGGGCGCTTATGGGTATAGGATGCTTTAGCAAAATCAGGAGCTTTCCTTGGTCACTGTCGACAAACAAGACTCGGTAACTTTGAAAATTAGCCATGCGTTGGCAAAGAGTAAAACGCTCGACCTTGATATCTATATTTTCATCCCTGGTGAGTTAGGTTTAAATTCCGACATCATCAGTGAGTCTGAGTTCTACTACACTTCGATCACGCAAAAACGATCTTATTACAGTACTGAAGTACTGCTTCCTTTGGTCCACAGTCGCCTTGCTAAACGTGGACGCTTATCTAACCGTCAGTACCGTGTAAGTTTGAGTTTGTTTGCGTATCAATACGTTATCGCGCTCGACAAAGCTGTTGCCGCACTAAATAAACATGAGAGTGACAGCGTCACGGCAGAGGAAGTAGATGAAGTCATTGAACTGACGCTCGACATCCTTAAACGTCTTCGCCGTTCGATTCCCTATGAGGAAAACCTTAAGCGCTACTACGTTAACATCGATAATTACTTGTCTTGGTACACAGAGCAAAAATTCCTATCCCTTGTGGCTCACCTGCCTCGTGAAGGTGATTACAGCACGATCAAGGAACGCTTGATTACACTGTGTGAGAAAGAGCAAGCGCACCGAAAGCTAAACAATTACAACTCTGCAAGCGTTGTTGAAGATGTGACTCGTTTATCGAACAAAATGCGTTTGTTAAGACGTTTGATTGAACACCCTATCGTTTTGAGTGAAAAAACGATGTCGATGGGTAATAACATCAAACGAGCGATTAAAGGCATCGCGACAGGTCTGGTGATGGTAGTCGTGACGAGTACCGTTATTCTTGCCCGAGATTACTTAGGAGAGATTTCTGCATCTTTCATCATCGCGATGTCGTTTATCTACGCACTACGTGAAATCTTTAAAGATGACCTGCGCGACGCGATGTGGCGTTGGATCCGCAAAGGTAAGCCAAAGTGGCGCAAGAAGTACATGGACCCAACAACAAAGAAAGTTGTGGGTCGTAAATTGGAATGGTTAGATTACCGTTCTCTTTCAAGCCTACCTGATCGTATTCAGAACATTCGTAAAAAACGAGTTGTTCAACGGGAAGAACAAATCCTTCACTATCATGCGAAAACAGAGATGGCGACATCATTGTTCTTGAGTGGTTACGAACAAACTCGTGAGACATTAAACATGAGTTTACGCCCTATTATTCGTTTAATGGACAAAAGCTCGAACCGCGTATATCGATTAAACGAAGGGCAAGTGAGTAAGGAGTCTGTTGAGAAACGCCACTTGCTCAATGTGATTGTCAAAGAAGACAACCACACCGATGAACCTGTTTACTATCGTTGGAAAGTGGTTTTGAACCGTTCGAAGATTGTGTCTATTGAGAAAATAGAATTGAACTAGAACGTCATAAGTCGTTATTGAGAAATTAAGCAGCTTGTCTTTGAGCTGCTTTTTTTATGGAAAGCGTCAAGGAAAACTCCGCCATTGGTTCGTCACCATTAATACTTGGACACAATGCGGTGATCTTAACGTCTCGATTGATACGTTCACCTGTTTCTAGAGTCATACGAAGCATTTCATCAATCAAAGGACCATCGTAACATACAAAATGCACATCGCCTTCAGGGCGTTTTAAAAACTCAGCCGTTACTCCTTTAAATGCCAGAGAAATGCGCTCCCCTTGTTCTTGGGCCTTACTCATCGCAAGAAAACCACCTGCCACATCAGCACCAACGGCAAGCGCGCCAAAATACATGCTGTTAAGATGATTCTTGGTTCTTCTTCTCAGTGGGATTCTAACCTCTACATGTTGATCATCGATCGCAAGAATTTTCGGGCGGCATAACCAAATGAGCGGAACTTTTGAAAAACCGAATAAGTTGAGATAAAGGTTTGCACGGCGAACAGCAGATAACATTTTGGTCTCCTTACCAAACTAGTCTGACCAGTTAATCAATGAAGCACCAAAATGTCAAAGAATTGTTAATAAGAAATCGATCTAGCTACGGAATTTCGCAAACGGTTTCTTTCTATCGAGTTCTAAAGTTGGATATGAAACACCCAGAATACCTAGCCTCCAAGCTTCTTTTTGCAAAAATACGTGTTATCGAATAGAAAAAGTAGTTATAAATTCAAACGACTATGTATTGATCTCCTTATCGGTTTTTGTCATTTATACATAACTATCATTAATGAATAGCCACAGCATTACATACATTTCGGTATTTAACAGATAAGAATCCCGTGAAACGGTTTATTCCTAACTATAATTCCGTTATCTTTACCGCTTCGCAATAGAGAATAAAGCTATAACATGCCTATAAAAACAGATGAATTGAGAACCCAACCTTTGGGTCCAATGCCGACACCCGCAGAGCTAGGCAGCGTACATCCAATCACTGATGATGTAGCTGATCGCATCGCTCAATCTCGTCGTCAAATTGAAAAGATTTTAACTGGTGAGGATGACCGTATCCTTGCTATCGTTGGTCCGTGTTCTGTGCACGACACTGAAGCAGCAATCGACTACGCAACTCGCCTTGCGAATATCCAAGATAAGTACAAAGACGAGCTATTTATCGTAATGCGTACTTACTTTGAAAAACCTCGTACTGTTGTTGGTTGGAAAGGTCTTATCACTGACCCTAACCTAGATGGCTCATACGCACTTGAAGCGGGTCTTCATAAAGCACGTAAACTGCTACTGGATATCAACAAGCTTGGTCTTGCTACAGCTACTGAGTTTCTTGATATGATCACTGGTCAGTACATTGCAGATCTGATTACGTGGGGGGCAATTGGCGCTCGTACGACTGAGTCTCAAATCCACCGTGAGATGGCCTCTGCTTTATCTTGTCCAGTAGGCTTCAAGAACGGTACTAACGGTAACGTAAAAATCGCAATTGATGCGATTCGTGCGTCTAAAGCATCACACTACTTCTACTCTCCAGATAAGAATGGACGTATGACGGTATACCGCACTAGTGGGAACCCTTATGGTCACATCATTCTTCGTGGTGGTGAGAAAGGTCCTAACTTTGATGAAGCGTCTGTAAAACAAGCGTGTGATGCACTTGCTGAATTCGACTTACCACAACGTTTGATTGTAGACTTCAGTCATGCGAACTGTCAGAAGCAACACCGTAAACAAATTGATGTTGCACAAGACATTTGTGAACAAATTAAATCAGGCAGCACTCGCATTGCGGGTATCATGGCAGAGAGCTTCATTATTGAAGGCAATCAGCCAATGACTGATATTAACAACCTAACTTACGGTCAGTCGATTACTGACCCATGTCTAGGTTGGGATGATACTGAAACGATGCTAGACATGCTGGCAGCCGCAGTAAAATCCAGTAAGTAATTTCCCTATAACAAGATAATCAAGGAATCTTCATGCCATCGTTTGATATTGTTTCAGAAATCGATACCGTTGAACTACGTAACGCGGTTGATAACGCTAACCGTGAACTGTCTACTCGTTTCGATTTCCGCAATGTGAATGCGAGCTTTGAGCTAGTAGAAGAAAATGTAAAAGTGTCAGCAGAAGGCGAATTCCAGCTAAAGCAAATGCGTGACATCCTACGTAGCCACTTGGCGAAGCGTAACATTGATGCGAACGCTATGGATGCAAAAAATCCAGAAGCGACGGGTAAGAACTGGCACCAAAACATTGCGTTCCGCCAAGGTATCGATACGCCTACCGCGAAAAAGCTAGTTAAACTAATCAAAGACGCGAAGCTTAAAGTCCAAGCATCTATCCAAGGCGACAAACTGCGCGTAACGGGTAAGAAGCGTGACGATCTGCAAGCAACGATTGCAACGATCCGTGAAGCTGAGATGGGTATCCCATTCCAGTACAACAACTTCCGTGATTAATTGCGCTCTCCTACTCTCTTAATGTAGAGAATGAGAACCGTGGAATAAAAAACGCCGGCGAGATATTCGTCGGCGTTTTTGTATGTGTTGTGAGTAATCTAAGCGTCTATTTTTGATAACTAATTTAGATAACGAACTTTTATCTAGATAACAAAGCTTAGATCACCAAGTCTTGCCCTTGCAGAAGTGAAAACTCACTTGTTCCATAAGGAACGAAGATACAAACACGAAGCTTCTCTTCTTTGGCTTTTCTGAGCATATCTGAGAGCTCTGTTGCACTCGAAAATGCCTCACGCTCCGCATCTCTTCTTACTAACTCCATCACATTTGCTTCGCATTTGGTTGAGTGAAGCGCTAACTCCGCCTGCTGCATGTAGCGCACGGCTTTAATAGGCAGCATTTCAACGTCTTTACCTACCTGAATCCAAGTGCAGCTTCCTGTCTCGTCTAATGGCTTAGTCATGGTTTCTTGATAGATGGTTTCCAGCTCACGGTTATCACGTGCATTTTCCACCTCGGGGTGCGAAAAGTAGTTCTCCCAAAATTTACGACGCAAATCGACACTTGGTAATGCCTCTTTAATAGAGTTACGTTTTGAGTTGGCGAACTCTGCCATCAGTCCCATATTTTGCGGCAGGATGGCTTCTAGCTTTTCACGGATGTTTCGGATCAATACTGGAGATGCACCGCCACTCGAGATGGCAATTTGAATACGACCGCGGTTAATCATCGAAGGCGTAATGAAATCACAATAAGGTTTGTCATCGACGACGTTTACTAAAATACCTAACTCTTTTGCGTCTTTATACACTTGATGGTTAAGCTCCGGGTTATCCGTTGTCGCCCATACTTGAATGAATGAGTTAGTGACAATGTCACTTGAATAAAAACGTTGAATCCATCGCACTTGCTGCTCTTGAGCAAGCTTATCAAGAAAGTCGACAAGGCTTGGGGAGACAATCGTGACGTCTGCTCCGGCTTTGAGCAATGCTTCCACTTTGCGGCTTGCTACTTCACCGCCACCAACAACCAATACTGGTTTATTTACTAAATCTAAGAACAGAGGAAAATATCGCATTTCAATCCATGATCACTTCAAATAACTGTCTAAATTCATGCTACCAAAAATGGGGCAACCACTTCACCTTGTTTCGGCTTCACAAATAATTTTTGTTCAAATTTTCGGCTGACATAGCCACCCTACACTAATGACACTTTTAATAACAAACTTTTATCCTTTTGTTTTAATCACTCTTTTATCGATTGTTCTGATGCACCAATCTGACAATTAGTTGCACTATTTACAAACAATTAACATTTCGTCATCCTAAATCGCAAGGCGCTTTGTGACTTCTCTCCAAAACTCTTTTTAAATTATATATTTGAGAATTAGCAAATCCTTTCCTACGCTTATAACTGATTGATTTAGCGATTGCCGTTTCTTCGAAAATCAATCATGTAGGACGAAAACACTAACGAATTGGACACGTTGTATCAGGTCGCTCCTGATTAAACATGGATCATACAGGAAGGATACAAATGGCAAACAAACTAACAGTTCTTGCTTCCGTCGTAGCGGCTTCTACTGCAATGATGGCTACCTCAGCTCAAGCAGCAGACACTACTCTGGACAAAGTCACGAAACAAGGCTTCCTTACTTGTGGCGTAAGTACCGGTCTACCTGGTTTTTCAAACCCTAACTCAAAAGGTGAATGGGAAGGTATCGACGTAGAATATTGCCAAGCACTGGCTGCAGCCGTTCTTGGGGATAAAACAAAAGTTAAATATGTACCCCTAACCGCGAAAGAACGATTCACTGCGCTTCAATCGGGTGAAATCGATGTGCTTTCACGTAACACCACCTGGACTCTACACCGTGATACGGCTCTTGGTCTGAACTTTGTTGGCGTAAACTATTACGACGGTCAAGGTTTCATGGTTAAGAAAGATCTTGGTGTTTCAAGTGCGAAAGAGCTTGATGGCGCATCAGTCTGTGTGCAGTCAGGTACCACTACCGAGCTTAACCTTGCGGACTACTTCCGTAACCAAGGTATGGCGTATAAACCTGTAGTATTTGATACGGCAGCGCAAACCTCTAAAGGTTTTGATGCTGGTCGTTGTGACGTACTAACGACAGACCAATCTGGTTTGTATGCGCTACGTCTGAACTTGAAAGACCCTTCTTCAGCTAACGTTCTTCCTGAAATCATCTCTAAAGAGCCTCTAGGTCCTGTTGTACGTCAAGGTGACGATCAATGGTTCAATATTGCGAAGTGGACTCTGTTTGCGATGGTGAACGCGGAAGAATACGGCATTACCTCTAAAAATGCCGATGAGATGTTGAAATCAAAAGATCCAAACATCAAACGTATTCTTGGCGTAGATGGTCCGAAGGGTAAAGGTTTAGGCATTCGCGACGATTGGGGCTACCAAGTGATTAAGCAAGTTGGTAACTACGGCGAAAGCTTTGAGCGTACGGTTGGTACAGGTTCACCTCTGAAGATTTCTCGTGGTGTGAATGCACTTTGGAATGCGGGCGGTTTCATGTACGCACCACCAATCCGCTAATACAACGATTATCACAGGGCGGTCTATGCCGCCCTTTTTCGTGAGTGAATCTATAAATAAGGGTTTGAGGTTATCGCTGTATGAAACCGACGAATGATACATCGCCAAGTACGATGTCCAAACCAAGCGGAAGTAAGAGCCTGATTTATAATCCAGCTTTTCGTTCCGCTATTTTCCAGATCATTGCCGTAGCTGCACTGGTATTTTTCTTTTACACAATCATTAATAATGCACTGACGAACCTTGATGCCCGTGGTATCGCAACAGGTTTTGGTTTTCTTAATCAAGAAGCAGGCTTTGGTATTGGTCTGACTCTTATCGAATACGACGAAACGTTTTCTTATGGGCGTACTTTCGTCGTTGGTCTACTCAATACGGCACTGGTTTCAGTGTTAGGCATTGTCCTAGCAACCGTTATTGGTTTTGTTATGGGTATAGCTCGTCTCTCATCAAACTGGTTGGTGAGCCGATTAGCAGCGGTATATATTGAAACTTTCCGAAATATCCCACTACTTCTGCAAATCTTTTTCTGGTATTTCGCGGTTCTTCAAGCTCTACCATCACCAAGACAAAGTATGAGCCTTGGCGAAGCTATCTTTTTGAATGTACGCGGGCTGTATTTCCCTGCGCCTGTCATGGAGGCTGGTAGTAGCTTCGTCGTCGCGGCACTAGTCATAGGTATCATCGCAAGCATTTTGATCAATGTATGGGCGAACAACAAGCAACGTTTAACAGGTCAACAAACTCCGATGGGTCGCATCGTATTTGGCTTAGTAATCGTGCTTCCTTTAGTGGTTTACTTCCTTGCTGGCATGCCGATTTCTTTGCAGTATCCAGAATTAAAAGGTTTTAACTTCCGAGGTGGTATTAGTATCATTCCTGAACTGGCTGCACTTCTACTTGCGTTAAGCGTCTATACTGCATCGTTTATCGCAGAGATTGTACGCTCTGGTATTAACGCTGTGAGTCATGGTCAAACTGAAGCAGCAATGTCGCTTGGTTTACCACGCACAAAAACTCTGAAGCTGGTCGTGATCCCTCAGGCATTACGTATCATCATCCCTCCTCTTACTAGCCAATACCTGAACCTAACCAAGAACTCTTCCCTGGCAATGGCGATTGGTTACCCAGATTTGGTTTCTGTGTTCGCAGGAACTACGCTGAACCAAACTGGACAAGCGATCGAAATTATCGCGATGACCATGGGCGTTTACTTGACGTTGAGTTTAATCACTTCTGCGTTAATGAACTTGTATAACCGTAAAGTTGCGCTGGTGGAGAGATAATATGAGTACACATCAATTTCAGCCTGATCTCCCGCCGCCAGCAAACACTGTTGGTGTCGTAGGTTGGCTACGCAAAAATCTATTCAATGGACCAATCAACTCCATCGTGACGTTGATTCTGGCTTATATCGTATTTTCTGCTCTTTGGAACATTGTTGATTGGGCGTTTATCAATGCAGACTGGGTTGGCACAACGAGAGACGACTGTACACGTGAAGGCGCATGTTGGGTCTTTATTAGCGTCCGTTGGGAACAGTTCATGTATGGCTTCTATCCGGAAGCGGAACTCTGGCGCCCTCGCCTGTTCTACATCACATTGGCGATCTTTACTGCACTACTTGCTTATGAGAAAACGCCAAAACGCATTTGGATTTGGTTGTTCTTCGTAAACATTTACCCATTCATTATTGCAGCCTTGCTTTATGGTGGAGTATTCGGTCTTGAAGTGGTTGAAACGCACAAGTGGGGTGGTCTACTAGTAACCTTGATCATTGCACTCGTTGGTATCGTCGTCTCCCTTCCAATCGGTGTTGCGCTTGCCCTGGGTCGACGTTCAGATATGCCAATCATCCGCAGTATCTGTACTGTATACATCGAAGTGTGGCGTGGTGTCCCACTCATTACTGTACTGTTCATGGCATCAGTGATGTTACCTCTGTTCTTGGCTCAAGGCTCAGAAACTGACAAGCTAATCCGTGCACTTATCGGTGTGGTTATGTTCAGTGCGGCTTACATGGCAGAGGTGGTACGTGGTGGCTTGCAAGCGATCCCGAAAGGACAATATGAAGCGGCAGACGCTCTCGGTCTTACCTATTGGAAGAAGATGGGACTGATCATTTTGCCACAGGCGCTTAAGATCACTATCCCTTCTATTGTGAACACTTTTATCGGTCTCTTTAAAGACACCAGTCTTGTGCTTATTATTGGTATGTTTGACGTACTGGGCATTGGACAAGCTGCGAATACCGACCCTGAATGGCTAGGCTTCGCAACAGAAAGTTATGTATTTGTCGCGTTAGTGTTTTGGGTATTTTGTTTTGGCATGTCACGTTACTCGATATGGCTTGAAAACAAATTGCATACCGGTCACAAACGATAACTCATCAAGATCAAGGACGTATTATGACGCAACAACAAGATTATATGATCCAGTTGAAGGACATGAATAAGTGGTATGGTGAGTTTCACGTACTAAAGAATATCAATCTAGACGTTAAGAAAGGCGAAAAAATCGTCATCTGTGGACCATCCGGATCTGGTAAATCGACCATGATTCGCTGTATCAACCGTCTGGAAGAGCATCAAGCTGGCAGCATCTATGTGTCGGGTACTGAACTTACAGAAGACCTGAAAAACATTGAGGCGGTTCGTCGTGAAGTGGGTATGTGCTTCCAGCACTTTAACCTTTTCCCTCATCTAACGGTTTTGGAGAATTGTACGCTTGCCCCTATCTGGGTGAAGAAAATGCCAAAAGAAGAAGCCGAAGCCATCGCAATGCAGTACTTAGAGCGCGTTAAGATCCCCGATCAAGCGGACAAGTATCCGGGGCAGCTCTCCGGTGGTCAGCAGCAACGTGTAGCCATTGCTCGCTCTTTGTGTATGAGCCCTAAAGTGATGCTGTTTGATGAACCAACTTCTGCACTGGACCCAGAAATGGTGCGTGAAGTACTTGACGTAATGGTAGAACTGGCGGAAGAAGGCATGACCATGCTATGTGTAACGCACGAGATGGGCTTTGCAAAAGAAGTCGCCGACCGAGTCATCTTTATGGACGCGGGGGAAATCATCGAAGAAAACAATCCTGTCGATTTCTTTGAGAACCCTCAATCGGATCGTACACAGAACTTCTTGGCTCAGATTCTTCACCATTAAACGCATTCTGAACACCGAGATAACCGACAAAGCGCTGAACTCAATATCAGCGCTTTTTCTTTACTCTCATACTGGCAAACAGACCATGTTACGAAAGTCCAGTTGATTCAACGCGTTGTAAATTTGCGCAACGTTACAACATTCTGCGTGAACTGGTCTTCAGAGCTTTGAATAATAAGCCTTTCTCCGCTAGGCAAGGCGGTAATATTGTGTTACAAGTTGCCACATACATAACACATTATTTCTATTATTATTTTGTTCTAGATGTACATGTGGCGGGCTTGATTTTTTGAACTATCGGGCCCATATATGTCTATATATTAAAGATAAGACAGTCCCTTATAGAGGAAGATTATGAACAGTCCTATGTTTTCTCGCACTACTACTCAAGAGAGTGCTCTACAAACCAACAAAGTATTGCGTAATACATATGCACTACTTTCTATGACTCTACTATGGTCAGCACTGGTTGCTGGCGTATCGATGGCGTTTAACCTACCACGTCCAGGTATCATCCTAATGTTGGTCGGTTTCTACGGTCTACTATTCCTGACTGAAAAGAACCGTAACAACAGCATGGGTCTTGTATTTACATTCCTATTTACGGGTTTCTTAGGTTACACCATCGGTCCAATTCTAAACATGTACATCGGTGCTGGCATGGGCGACGTTGTGCTAACAGCACTTGGCGGTACTGCTCTGTCATTCATGGCAGCTTCTGCTTACGCACTGACAACTAAGCGTGACCTATCTATGATGGGTGGTCTAATGCTGTCACTGTTCGTTGTTCTAGTTGTGGGTATGATTGCGAGTATCTTCATCCAATCTACTATCCTGCACCTAGCAATGAGCAGCTTGTTTATTGTTTTCTCTACCATGGCAATCCTGATGACTACTCAAGGCATCATCCGTGGCGGCGAAACAAACTACATCTCTGCGACAATTACGCTGTATGTTTCAATCTACAACATCTTCATCAGCCTACTAAGCATTCTAGGTATCATGAACGACGACTAAACCGTCAGATTGAATTGAAGCTCCAAAAAGCCCGAAGTTGTACTTCGGGCTTTTTCTTTGCACCTTACCTTGTGGATGTTACCTTCCTTTTTACACCGCCCCTCAAACAACAAATTGAATACTCATGCAAAAATAGAAATACTCACCCCGAGAATTTTCTAACAACCTGCATAGGTTTACATTTTCTTGCATAACTCGAAAGGTGTAAGCTTAACGATTGTCTCCCACAGTTTAATATTTTGAATCGTATGAATTTAATTCGCTCAGTCGACTCAACAGATTCTTTTGTTGAGCACAAGCCAGCCTCTACGCTACCCTATACTTATCAATGGTTACTTAGCGGAAATAGAGCTATGTTCGTTTATAACGGCAAAGAAATTGAAACTGATGCTCAAGGCTACCTACTTGACCACACACAGTGGGAAGAAGGCATGATTGAGCTTCTAGCAAAAGAAGAAGAAATTGAACTGACAGAGGCGCATTTGGAAGTGGTTCACTTCGTGCGTGATTTCTATGAAGAGTTCAACACATCACCAGCTGTGAGAATGCTGGTTAAAGCGATGGAAAAAGCGCATGGTCCAGAGAAAGGAAACAGCAAGTACCTGTTCAAACTTTTCAAGAAAGGTCCCGCAAAGCAAGCGACTAAGCTAGCTGGTTTGCCAAAACCTGCTAAATGCTTATAAACCGCCCGCCTCAACGCCACGTCGACAAGCCCAGCGTGTGAAGCTGTTGCTTATCGAGTTACTGCGCTTGGAGCTATAAGATCTTAAATCCGCGGAAAGGCTTATAAGACACACTCTCTTGAGTGACACTGTCAACCGTTGCCGTCCGCGGACCATCTTCCAACCACTTAGAAAACGCCGCGATTTGTTCATCGGTGCCGCAAGCAATCACCTCAACATCCCCATTATTTAAGTTCTTCGCGTACCCGGTTAAACCTAGTTTCAAACCTTGATGTGATGTGTGGTATCGAAATCCTACCCCTTGTACGTGACCTACTATCAGAAACTTCTCACACTTTAGTACCATCCGTATACCGCTCCCTAAATTTGAGTGATATATTATTTCCGTCTATTTACCCCACTAAGGATAGTGGGTTTTTATATGGTTATAATAATTATGAAAGAAATTCCTTTCCGTTGGATTGACAAATATCTCATCCATTTAAAGATTCAAGAAAAGTTCTACCTACTCTTCTTGCTCCCTCTCATCGCATTAGTCATCCTAACTCTCGTTTTGAACAGTGCCGCAGACTCACTTATTACTGACTTATATCAGGAAGAGTTGATGTTAATGAAAGGTCTTATCGAGGCAGGTAATCTCTCGCAATCTCAAGTTGCTAGCCTGATCTCAAGTTCAGATACGATTGCTTTCGGTACAGGTCCAGAAGCTGTTTCTGTTATGAATGGGGCTTTTAGTCTTGTTGCTAACCATGAACAGTCGCTATGGACAGCACTATCTACAACGCAAGTAAGCATTATTCTTATCACTCTGTTTATCATTGCAATGGGCGTTTACTACATCATGACGTTCATCGGTGGTGCGATGTTCACAATGAACAAAGCACTAAACACATTGGCAAACGGTGATTTAACTGCTCGTATGAACTTTTTCCCTGTTCGTGACGAGTTTAGTGAGATTGCTATTACGATCGATAAAGTTGCCGATCGTGAACAAAAGATGGTTCAGTCGATTCAGGAGTCTGTGGCGCTTATGCAGCAAATCAGCTCAGATCTAAACCTATCTATTCAAAACAGTTCTGAAATCTCTAACACGCAACAAGAGCACTTGAATTCGCTGGCAAGCGCAACAGAGGAAATGGCATCAACCATTCGCGAAGTAGCAACACTGGCTCATGACTCAAGCGCTCAAACTGATGATGCTCGCAGCGTCGCTCAATCAGGTCAGGTGAAAGTGGAAAACACGCTTCACTCTATCTCCAACCTTTCCACTGAGATCCAATCAGCATCTCAAGCGGTAGAAGAGTTAGATGCAAACGCGGCGCAGATTGATGAAGTGGTAACAACCATCAACGGTATCTCTGAACAAACGAACCTCCTTGCGCTAAACGCAGCCATTGAAGCGGCGCGTGCTGGTGAGCAAGGTCGTGGTTTCGCGGTCGTAGCCGACGAAGTTCGTGCTCTTGCTGGCAGGACTCAACAAGCAACCGTCGAAATTCAAGCAATGATTGAAGCGCTACAACGTAACAGTCAATCACTGACTAAGTTGATGGAAGTAACAGTTCACAATGCGAATGAAGGTCAAACTCTAATGGCCGAAGTGAATCAAGAGATTGGCTCACTTGCAGACAAGAACCAAACTATTTCTGACAGCAGCGTTCAAATCGCTACGGCAGCTGAAGAACAAGGCGTAGTGGCTGACAACATTGCATCGAGTGTTGAAGAGATCCGCATTCAAGCTAACAATGTGTGTACGATGATCAGCACCACATCTCAGAATGTCGAGCAGCTTCGTGCCCAAAGTGACACTATGGAATCACTGCTGACTGGCTTGAAAGCTTAATCACATAAACTAATAGCTAGGGTCACTTCGGTGGCCCTTTTTTGCGCCTGAAAAACCCGTCCGTTATTCCACTCACAAGTTTATAATTAAAGCCTCTACAAATGATTGGATTGTCGATGGATATTGCTTTTGCGGGCAACATCCCGGACAATACGCCCCTTTCAAAATTCAACAAGAGCTAAAGAAATGACAGCTGCTATCTATTTGGTTAAAGGTCGTGAGAAATCGGTTAAGCGTAAGCACCCATGGATCTTCTCTCGAGGCATCAGTAAAGTTGAGGGCGAACCTGCTCTTGGCGAAACCATTGATGTATTTACTCACGACGGGAAATGGCTAGCTAAAGCGGCATATTCTCCAGCATCTCAAATTCGTGCTCGTATTTGGAGCTTTGAAAAAGAAGAGATCAACAAAGCATTCTTCGTTAAGCGCTTCAACAACGCTCAGCTTCTTCGTGAAGACGTTATCGACCGCGACGGTCTTACTGGCTACCGCCTTATCGCAGCAGAGTCTGATGGTATGCCAGGTGTTACGATCGACCGTTACCAAAACTTCTTTGTGTGTCAGCTTCTAAGTGCAGGTGCAGAATACAACAAACAAGCTATTGTTGATGCGTTAGTTGAGTGTTTCCCTGGTTGTAACGTTTACGAGCGTTCTGACGTCGCGGTACGTAAGAAGGAAGGTCTTAAAGAAACAACCGGCGTATTGCACGGTGAAGAGCCACCAAAATCAGTGGTAATTGAAGAAAACGGCGTGAAGATCAGCGTAGATATTGTTGGTGGTCATAAAACTGGTTTCTACTTAGACCAACGTGATAGCCGTCAACAAGCGATGAAGTACGTGAAAGATAAAGAAGTTCTCAACTGTTTCTCGTACACAGGTGGTTTTGGTCTGTACGCGCTAAAAGGTGGCGCGAAACGTGTTATTAACGCCGATGTATCACAACCTGCTCTCGACACAGCAAAATTCAATGCAGAGCTGAATGAGTTTGATATCTCTAAGAAACGTGCTGTATTCCTAAACGCCGATGTGTTCAAACTGCTACGTGAATACCGTGACCAAGGTACGAAGTTCGACGTTGTTATCATGGATCCACCGAAATTTGCTGAAAGCAAAGCACAACTAAATGGCGCGTGTCGTGGCTACAAGGACATCAACATGTTGGCCATGCAAATTCTAAACCCTGGTGGCACGCTACTTACCTATTCTTGCTCTGGTCTGATGGACCAAGTTCTGTTCCAAAAAATTATTGCCGATGCCGCAGTAGATGCAAATCGCCAAGTAAAATTTGTGGAACGTTTCGAACAAGCAGCGGATCACCCTACTGATACCGCTTACCCAGAAGGTTTCTACCTAAAAGGCTTTGCGTGTAAGGTCCTTTAATCGCTGGCTATTTTAGATTCAAAAGAAAACGGAGCTTTCGCTCCGTTTTTTTATTCTCTCAATTGCTCAAGATTAGTAATGATACTGTTGGCAATATCTGCAGCCGATGCGCCATCGAAGTTGATATCTAACTGCTGCCCCCCTTTATTAATGGTTAGGGTCGAGTCTCCAGAATCTTCCGTTACAGACAAGGTAATACCATTCACTTGTCCAGAGAAGTCACCAGACTCAAAATCATCAAGCAGCGTCGACATATCGGTACCAGAAACATCATCGAACAAATCTCTAAGTTCGAGTTTGTCGCCTTCCGACGCATCAAAGTCTGTGACTGAATCCACTGCATTATCCATTTGAGTCCAAACAAACACATCACCATCAGCACCACCGGTCAGGATATCATCGTCTAGACCTCCTATGATGATATCTTCCCCCGCATTGCCCGAGATAGTATCTTCTCCTTCCTCTCCAAGTAAGATATCGGCACTTGCTGTACCAACAAGAGTATCATCACTATTACCACCCACTCCTGAAGGCGCGCCTACACTTGCAGTAACAGACACCGTAAGTGCCCCTATATCAAAATCACCGTTTGATGACTCAGTTCGATAAGAAATTCTTGCACTATCTCCATCATCCAAACTATTTGAAGGGATAAATACCAACTGATTATCTACAACGAGTACTTGACCTTTACTTGGATCAACAACTGCGTCAGCCAACGTTAGTGTAGCCGCATTGTCGCTGTTGGTATCGTTTGAAAGTACATCAACCACAATTGGCGTCCCTTCAGGTGTTGATGCTGTGTCATCTACAGCTTCAACAGAGTTTGGCTCCAAATCAAATGAAACGGTTTCTGCTGTAGTATCACCATCGCCGTCAGTCAGTACGTAATCAAAGTCAAACTGAGTAGCAACCGCAATCGATGAAGCAAAGAAGGTGTATTCACCCGTGTTTAAATCAATAACTACAGAGTTTTGACTGTCCACTACAATCGTCACGGTATCTTCAACTGCATCAACAATGGTTGTCGCTCCAGTGTTGTTAGCGTCATCATCCACCGTAATAGTCGTACCATCAAACGTCACCGTAATACCCGTTGCGCCACCATAGTTAAATGACGATACATAGCCGCCATCAGCACCAAAGAACGACGCACTTCCCCCCATAACAGTCGAACCTAAAGCACCAGTTATTGGCGTTACGATCGATTGGATGAGTATCGCTGGAAGGCTATTAATATCCGGAACGATAATTGGGTCGATTTGTTTATCTATTGGATTATTAGCGTCATAAGCAACTGGCTCTAAGAACTGGGTTGCAGCTCCGGTACCAATACCGTAAGCGAGCGCTGTTACATTATATTGCTCTAGCTGCGCTTCCCAATCCGACTGTTCTGTTGCATCAATCTGATTCCCGGTAGAGCTAGGATTACCATCCGATAGGAAGTAGCTGAGGTTGTTTGCATCCGCAAGTAGCTCAGGATTACCCCAAACATCATCTTCGGCAGCAAGTGCAACGGCATCGTCGTAATCCGTACCGCCACCTGCAGTTAAGCTATTAATCAGTGCGATAGCTTGATCAACATCCATCCAAATTGTTGTTAAATCATTAGGTAAGCTGTTATCTGATGATTCAACACCATCTTCGCCAAGTACATTTGCATTACTACTGAAGGTTGTGATTTGAACTTTAGTATCTCCAAGTAATTGGTATTCTAATAACAAGGCTATCGATGCGCTTTTCAGTACATCAAGACGCGAAGTTACAACATTTGAACTTGAACCAGTAACTGAATCCCACCCCATCGATCCTGATACATCCAGGATCAACTGAACGTTGGAACCTGTTGTTTGCATCGCATTAACGTCTTCAACAACCGTTTCAGCAAATGGAGAGTCATCTTCAATGGCGACCGTAGCAGTTGCAGAGCTAGTAATACCAAGTGCGTTTGACGCAATCACTGGAACTTCTAAATCAATTACGTCTTCGCCACCACTATCCGGATGATCGACTTTTCCTAGTAGCTCTGTCGATAAATTACCAAGATCGTCAACAGACACCTCAATAATTGGCTGACCGCTTGCAGAGCCCGTAAGTGTCTTATCGTTGTTTGAGAGCGTCCAAACTAATGCATCTCCATCACTTGAAATTAGCGTCGTTGGTAAGCCCAATGTGACGGATTCCACAGTTGCTCCCAATGTAAGTGAGCCAGTATCATTCGTGGAATCTGTTGTATCAATAAAACCAGCTAATGCTCCATTGTCGGCATTCGCATCAGGTAAACCTTCTTCAGACACATTAAGTGCTACTGCACCAGAAATGGTTGGTGGGATAGCAGGGTTAACTGCAAATGATCCCGTAACACTGTCTCCATCGGCATCCGTTACTGTGTACTCGAAGTCAATATCACCATCACCAATAGGTTCGCTGAGTGGCTCATATTGGATGAACTCCCACTTGCCTGTGCTCGGTGTAAACTGCACTTCGAACGTAACACCATTATCTGTTGAACCAACTAAACGATTAGGGTTTTGCGCGTCGACGCTGACTGTAATATCGTCTCCACCTGCCGTCTGTAAACCTGATTCCGCACCCGTTAAAGCTGTTACGCCCGGACCATCTGCACCGTATGTAGAACTAATTGTTCCCTCTGCGGATGCGATTGGAATACCACCATCAGAACCGATAAAGGTAATGGATTTAACAGTAAAATCACTATTATCTTCAATATTCGGTCCATTACCATTATCCGTTGCTTCTAGAATGATCTGATCAAAGCCACCTTGCTGAACACTAAAGTTTGCTGCGAAATCACCACTTTGAGCATCAGAAGTAAAGGTTTGTTGAGCAATTAGCACGCCATCTCGATAGAATGATGCGACCCCTTCTTCTAATTCACCTCCAAACATTTTGGCAAACTCAATTTCCGCACCAAATGCAACTTTATCACCCAAGTCTATGATGAGTTTTTCAGATACACCTTGATTGTTAGCAAAACGGTAATCGACCTCATTATCTAACGGGAAGCCGTTGTCACCTGAGCTTTTAACCCCAATACCATCCGAAGACTGATTGACTTGTGCTGCGCCAAGCGTCACCGATTCATCCGAAATAAAACCTTCGGCCGTTACAACAACGTCACCAAACGTTCTACTGAAAGAATCTGCACCATTACCTGTAAAGCTCACTTGTCCAGTTATAACATCGGGGATATCCAAGTTTGTAACGTCTACTACTGGCACGTTACTTGGTACTGATGGACGGTCATCTTCAACAATAACATTGAGGCTTTCAGACGTTGTGGTTTGACCATCACTGACCGAGATCTGCAAATCAAAGTCAATGATATCCTCAACATCATTCACCGGATGATCGAGTGGTTCAAACAGTGTGATGTTGTAATCCCAAGAACCTTGTCCTGAGACAGCGGGCTCCGTGAGAACAACAGTTGCAACAACAGCTAAACTCGCAGTAGAAGCCGTCAATAATTGAGTATTGCTGTTCCATGCCCAAGACACAGGCTCTCCACCTGATGTGAGTGTATTTGGACCAGAAAGAACGACTGAAACATTCGCTGTATCCGGGTCTCCAACTGTAAATGACCCTGAGAAGCTGGCTGCATTTGTAGTATCGGTAGGAGAACCCGTGGAATCAGGTATACCATCGGTTAACCCTTCTTCTGAAACAACCGCATCGATAACGTCGGAAATAGCTGGAGGTGCATCATTATCGATAATTGTTGCATTACCGACATCAGAGCCCAATACAGGACCAACGCCTACAACAGAAACACTGAAGTCCTCATCCTGCTCAAACACTGCGTCGTTCAGGGTATCAATTCGAACATCAAATTGAGTCGAGCCTGCTGGTACCGTGACTAAACCATCATTCGGAACTGCAACCCAGCCGGAACCAGTATTATATTCAAGCGTGCCTAGATCACCCACTCCGGTGTCACCAGTGTTAAGAGTAAGCTGAACCTGAACCGCAGCTTCAGACTCGTTAGTGAG
>NZ_BCUF01000067.1 GCF_001591145.1 Vibrio harveyi NBRC 15634 = ATCC 14126 = KCTC 12724
CAATGACACGCTCCCGAAGGGCACTCTTTGTAAATAGTAAGGACCTCGGCTTGTATACTTTGTTGTCGATTTTTGATTTAGACCCACTAAACCTTTAAATCGCCGCCGCGCCTACAAACCAAGTCATCCTCGCTGAACCAAGCATCTCGAGGTTACTTGGGTATAAGCTTTATGTTTATTTATTCTAAACGTGGGTTAAAGATACGTTGATTTTTCTGAACGGATTTTTTGCTTAGCATGAGCGGGGTGTGAAGAGGAGAATACGATATGCAGCAGCAAGATATTCAGCAACAAAAAGATCAATGGTTAGAAGAAATAGACATGACCCTTACCGAGCAACAATGTCGAGAACTAGGGTGGGAACAAACAACTTTGTTCGTTGAGATGTTTTCGTTTCTCTGTATGGCAGTAATAAGCTGTGCTCTGGTTATGTATCGTGGAGGAACTCATGATTACTGAGAAATCACAGATGGGAGAGTTGATAAAATCCATTGTTGTTTCCTCACTTTATTTTGTTGGCTTCCTCGCTCTAATTTGGGTTGTAACGACACATCTTTTCAAATTGAGTCTTGCTTTCCTGTGACCTGATATTTGAAAGCTTTGCGGTATTGCCTCTGTATTAGGAGACGCTACCGTAAGGTTTGTCTCTTTCTTACAGATTACTTCTCCAGTAAATACTATTCCACTTAGTGCATTTGCCTAACATTTAAACGTTTGCATTTTGTAATTAGATAAAAATACCAAATAAATTCCGTAATGATAATTGATCTCATTTTCATTTAAGGGCAGAATACGTCGATATCATTAATTCTATAAATATCTGTGCCTTTTATATGAAATTTAGTCATGTTTTTTTGGGGCTTTTCGTTACCTCTTTACCTAGCTTTGCTGCTGATGATTTTAATTGGCTGAGAGATGACTCACGTCAAGATCAACGAGTCATTGCTTACCTCAAGAAGCAAAACCAAGCAACAGAGGGCTATCAAAAAGGTTACAGTGATATTACTCAAAATCTATTAGATAAATGGGATTTGATGACGGCAGAGAAAGGTGACAAGCCTTGGAGTATCAGTAATGGGCAAGAATGGAACCTGACTCGTCGTGAAGGCAATTACATTCTACTGTCTCGTCCAAGCAAAACTGCGAAAGAAAAAGTTGTTTACGATTTTTCATCTCGACAGAATCAACACCAATACTACCAAGTCGGTCAGTGGCGCATGCAAGGTTCTTTGCTATTGTTCACTGAGGATGTTGATGGCAGCGAACAATATCGTGCTGTACTCGTGAATGTCTCCAACAACCAGACGACAGAACTGACCGAGAATGTTGATGACAATGTGTTGTTATCAGGCAATGGAAAGTTTGCTTATGCCGTAGCGAAAGAAGCGAAAACACAACGCCCATACCGAATTATTCAAATCGATACTCAGACGCGTGAAAGCAAAGTTATTTGGCAAGAGAATAAAAATGACTGGTTAATGTCATTTTATCCGTCTGCTGATGCTCGTTATGCGCTAGTACAAAGCAATAATGATTCTGCGACAGAGCAAAAATTGCTGGATTTGGATTCAGGAAAATTAACGGCTTCGTTACGTAAGCCTGAACTTGGTGTTGAGTATTATGCGGATGTCGCTAAGGGCACCATATTCATCAACAGTAATCTTAACGGCAGCTTTGAGCTGTTTGAGATGAAAGTCTCTGATACTAAACTGCAATCGCCTGCATCTAAGTGGCACCCTTTTGTGAGTGCAGAAGGCGGTATTGAGCAGTTTTATCTTTATGATGCGGGACTTGTGGCATTAGCTAAGAGGGAAAATGCTACGACGATGACTGTGTACTCATACGATGGTCAGGCTAAAAAATCACTTCCTTTGGAAACTGAAGGGCGAGTGGCTTGGCTGAGTACACTCGGAGATTACCAGTCAAACAAGCTCCGCATTCGCAGTATGTCAATGATAACGCCTCCACTCTGGGAAGAGTTCGATGTCGAAACGCTGGTGAAATCTGACTTATCTCAGGATACTTACAACAACTTCTCAAGCGAAAACTACGTATCCAAGCGTATTATGGTTGAAAACCACGGTATAGAAGTACCCGTGTCGCTTGCTTACCGAAAAGATACGTTTTCTGATAACGCTCCTGTCGTCCTTTATGGTTATGGCGCTTACGGCTTTACGATGAAACCATACTTTATGCCTCAAACGGTAAGCTTGCTTGACCAAGGCGTTATTTATGCAATTGCGCATGTCCGTGGTGGTGGCTACTTTGGCAGCGAGTGGCATGAACAGGGGCGTGGTCTTCTTAAAGCTAATTCTATCAATGACTTTACTGCTGTCGCTCAAGCACTAAAACACTTCAAAGGTGGTAAACGTGATGTTTATGCACTCGGTTCAAGCGCTGGCGGCACTTTGGTTGCTGGCGCAATCAACCAAAAACCTGATTTGTTTGCTGGTGCTGTGCTAAAAGTACCATTCGTTGATGTTGTAGCAAGCATGTCTGACCAATCATTGCCATTAACGGCTCAACAATATGGTGAGTGGGGGAATCCGACCATCCCTGAGCAACGCACTATCATGCAAGCTTACGACCCTATCCTCAATATCTATAAAGACGCTTACCCACCCATGTTGGTTCAAGTCGGACTGAACGACCAACGTGTGCCTTACTGGGAAGGTGCTAAATATCTCGCCAAAATTTCGTCGACTAGTGAATCGACAGGACCTTATTTGTTGCAAACGGACTTTAACTCAGGTCACCGCATGGACCCAAGGCAGGCTAGGGAGCAACAAGCAAAGGAATATGCATTTTTATTATCACTAATCAAAAAATCTGAAGCGGAGCAGTAAATGAAGCTTACCCCAGTGTCAGCGGCAGTACTATCGGTACTTGCTGCCAGTCAAGTGCACGCCGAATCTAACGTTTTCTCTATGGAAGAGGTAGTTGTAACTGCTAATAAAATTGAACAACCATTATCGAAAGTCGCGGGCAGTGTTGTGGTTGTTACTGGCGACGAAATTGAGTCGCGGGGAGAAACCGAACTTTATGATGCACTACGTAACGAACCTGGAGTAAGTGTGACTGGAGGAGCTGGTCGTCCTCAAAACATTACTATCCGAGGTATGACGGGTAACCGAATTATGATCATGCGTGACGGTATTCGCTCTGCGGACGGATTTGGCGCAAATGATATTAACGATGCGGTAGGACGAGATACTTTTGATTTATCAAATTTTGGTTCGTTGGAGATCATCAAAGGAGCGAGCTCATCTATTCATGGCTCTGGAGCCATTGGTGGTGCTGTTATCCTGAAATCGAAACAACCGGGTGAGTTCCTAAAGAATAAAGACTTTTATGTGGATGCATCTGGAACGTTTACCGATATCAGCAAGAAGTACAAAGCGACAAGTAACTTAGCATTTCGTTCTGGCAATACGGAAAGTCTCTTCAATGTAGCTTACTGGCAAGGACAAGAAACTCGAAACTTTGATGAAGACCTGTATAACCGAGATCTTGATGGTTATAGCGGTGCATACACGATCAATCATTTCTACAGCGATGAATTGATGTTGAAAGCACGAGCAGAACTTTACACCCAGAACCAAAAGCGTTTAGAAGGTTCCCCATCGATTCAACCTGACGGGCGCTGGGATATCGAAACATTTGATGAGGATGAAGCTTCCGAAGAATACAGTGCTTACGTTGGTGTGGAAATGACGCCTCTTGAACCTACTTGGTTTGAAGAACTCGATGCCAAAGTTTACTGGCGCCATACCGAAGTGGTTGAAGATACAAATCGTTTGATGCGACAGACAGACCACAATGGTTTGACTGTTAGACGTCGTGAGCTTGAACACAAGAAGTTTATTGATGAAACGATGGGATTCCGAGGAGATTTCACACACACAATTAACGCGATAAACACTGAGCACCAGCTTGCTTATGGTGTCGAGCTATCGACAGATTATTACGAGCGCAAAGACAGTGATTCTAAGATTGATTGGAATGGTATTACACCTTCTATAAAGCAACCTTTCGCCCCAGCTCGATCTTATAATTTTGGTCTATATGTCCGAGATATGGTGGAGTTAGATAAGTGGACCATTACGGGCGGATTGCGATTCGATGCGCACCGACTAACACCAGATGGAAAAGGTGAGATTGGTGGTTTTGCTCTTAAAGACATTGATAGTTCGGAAGTATCGCCAAGCTTGTCGGTTTCTCGTGAAGTGTTTGCTAACGACATCGTTTATGTCTCGTACAACCACGGTTATCGCGCTCCTGAATACGATAAAGCGTATGGCTTCGTAAATCATGATTTTGTACCACTAACTCCTTTTGTTATTGCACCTAATCTAGACCTCAAAGCTGAAACCTCTGATTCTTTTGAAATTGGTAATAAGTTCGATAACGGTCACGTGCATTTGTTTGTGGCTGCTTTCTACAACAAGTATGACAACTTCATCGATGTTGTAACAACAGGGTTTGACTCCAACTCGGGTAATTTCATCAAGCAGTACCAAAACCTTGATGGGGTAGAGACTTACGGTGCTGAGGTTTCTGCGGGTTATGCATTTACCAGAAACTGGAATATCAACACCAAGTTTGGATATGTCGATGGTAAAGATGCTGATGGTGACTACGTTCGAAGTATCACTCCCTTTGAAGGTAATGTTCAGCTTGATTACATGAGTCAAAAGTTAGGGGCTTATGTCGCTTGGAATTGGGCCGCGGCCATGGATCGAGTGCCGAAATGTCAGACTTCACTCGGTCTAGCTACAGAGTGTGCTCAGACGAGCGCATGGAATACTTTTGATATCGGTGCTACCTACCGAGTGACAAAAGACCTGCGCTTGAGCGCAAACATCGTCAACCTTCTCGACAAAGAATACATCCGCTACCAAGACGTTGCTGGTATCGCTGAGGAAAGCAAACGTTACTCAACTGAACCAGGACGCTACGTCACACTTAACGTGAAATACGAATTCTAGGACGAAATCATGAAGCTAAAACCATTAGCGCTTTCACTTGTTGTTGCCTGTACCTTTTCGGTACAGGCCGCAGAGTGGGACTACCCCATAACGAACTCTGTAGTGAATAATGAAGCCGAAGCGAAGACTTATTTAGATAGTAATTACGCGAATGCAGGTGAATTTAAGTTCCGTTACAAAACGCAATCTCGGCTCGGTGAGCATTACAACTTTGATGTTTGGGTTAAAGGAGAATACCAAGCTCAAAGAACAGTAGTGGTAACAACGGACAAAGAGCACCATGTGGTTCGAGTATTTAAGAGCCTCGAGGACACCATCATCCGCAATGGCAAACCGACGGTTGCAGCTGAGATGGAAACACCTCGACAGCTAGAAGCGCAAGAACCGCCAGCACTTAGCACCGGTCATATGGTGGATGTGGATGTATCACTGTTCAATCCTGATTTGCGTACTATGCAGCAACAGCCTGCGCCAGAGTCTGCGTGGTCTTCTCTATCGGATTATCCAAGATCAATCGAGTATGTCACCAAATCGGTCCAAGTTCTCCAGTCTGGTGGTAAGTTTTACCTATCGAACAGTCGGGTAAAACAAGTTGACGCCACGGCGTTGTTAGCAGTGACAGCCCCTGGTGCAGGGCCTGAGCGCGATACAACGAATTTTTTACCTGCCGAAGGTCTCCAGTCTTTTGACAGCATTGAACAAATGCAGCAAACGAAGTTTGGAGATAATGCGTTTCCACAGTTAATGGCGTTTTACCACCTTGATAACTCGATTCAGTACCTAAGGAGTATTAATTATGATCTCTTTAATGCTCCTTTGCGTTTTGATGGTCGAGGTCTAGCAAAAGATAACTCTACTTATTACTACGGTCCACGCGCTTTGATGCTTGGCGTCGGTGGTGTGTCTCCTGATGCTGTTGATGCTGACGTTGTGCTACATGAATTCGGGCATGGTGTTCACTATCAAATCGTTCCTGATTGGGCATACGGTCATACCGGTGCGATAGCCGAAGGCTTTGCCGATTATTGGGCAGGAAGCGCTAGCTATCGAACACAATATCAAGATGCCACCCGCCGTGGGCAAGAATTTGAGATTGATACTGTCTTTAATTGGGACGGGATGTTCGGCGTTCGTCGAGGGACAAGAAGCTTATGGAACCAGCGTGCTCGATATTTTGAAGGTGCAGAGTACCCAGCTCATATAAGTGTAGGAGGGGAGAATGGTGATGAGCTTTGGTCTACGCCACTTTTCCAAGCGTTAAAAACCTCGGTTATGCGTTATGGGGACGGTACAGATAAGGTCTTTCGTGAGTTCGATAGCATTGTGTTGGAGGGCATGTATGGTATAGGACGTGGCGTGAAAATGCATGACCTTGCAGAATCTACAGTTTTTGCGGCAAAAACACTGTTTCCAAATAAAGAGTATGCGCAATTTTTGACGGATAGCTTTAACAAACACAATTTGTTGAAAGCACCATTTCGTGCGCGTTATGACGCGCGTTACATCCAAGTTGGTAAAGATGTCGGAGTTAGCATTGCTCAGAACGGTCGAATCGCGACGATTAAAGGTCAATGGCAACTCGATGGTAAGTCGGTGTTCGATATTGATCAGACGCTTTCGGATTCTACATCTATGCAGGTTGCTTTACCGCAGGGGGTTACTTGTGGGACTCAATTTGACTCTTCTATCGCGCTCGATTATCGATTTGGTGAAGATCTAAAAACTCACCAATGGACAGAAAGTATCAAGCTGGTTAACGGTGTACCTAAATTAGACATCAAACCTCAAGCTCTGAATTCAGCGTTACCAGAACAAGGTGACAGGCTCTTTTCGCAAACTTTATCTGATAGGTCTCTAAAGATTGATGATTCGTTTGCTGTTTACCTAAATATTGAACATGAGTCTCTTCAAGATCTACAAGTGACGTTGGTATCGCCTCAGGGCAAGACTGCTGTGCTGCTTAGTCATCAAACAAGTAATTCAAATGGATTTAATGGTTACTTTACAGCTCAGTACGATGACGAGTTAAAAGAACTCGTTGGCGAACCGAGTTGGGGTACTTGGCGTCTCGAGATTTCGGATCGCGTGTCTGGAAACGCTGGGGTGTTGAAAGAGTGGGGTGTGAGTCACTTTGCTCAGTATCAGTGTCGTGCTGATACCACTAATGAAAACAGTAATGGTGGCTCGGGTGGTAGTGGTTCACCTTTCGCATTGTTTGGTCTGTTACTGCTTTCAATGGTGAGAGTGGTTCGCTCTCGTTAAACCACAAATTATTAATCAAAAGAAGATAATATTTATGAAGTTTCAATATTCTTTCATTGCTATATCGTTCGCCCTTGCTGGCTGTGGCGGCGGTTCTGGTGGTGACTCAGCCGCTCCGACATACAACCTAGCGGGTACGATTGCAGCCCAAGGCACATTGCTGGATACCCTTGTGTGTATCGACTTAAACCAAAACTACGTTTGTGATTCATCTGAACCTAGTACAAAAAGTGATAATGCTGGTAAGTTCACCCTGACATCAAGCGACAAAAACATTTTGACTAGCACGATTCTTGCTGAAGTTGATCAGGGCTCAAATCAAACACTTCGAGTAAGTGCTCCAGGTCAAAACCTAGCGACAGGCAACACGCTTAATGGTGTCACAAGCCTAATTTCAGGCTTAGTTGTAGATGGTAAAACGCTTGCTCAGTCGGAAGAAATTGTAAAAACGCAATTGGCTGGTGCGGGCGTTTCTTTGTCTGGTTCCGTGATGTCAAGTGCAACGGCAAGCGAGCTAAGCACACTCGAACAAAATACGGCTGCCGTACTAAAAAGTATGAAGCCGGAGCAAATGAAGCAAGGTGTTGCTCTCCTTTCTCAGAATCTTAGCTACCAAAGTAAAGCGCTTGTCTCAGAGTCGCTATCTGATGCTCAAATCGCATCGTTGGCTAAAGAAATTAGTGAACTTGCTGATCAGACTATAGGTCGTAACGACACCGGTGTCGTGTTGTTTTTCGCTGAAGGAACTTCTGGTGTTGCGAAAGAACCGCTAGATTACCCAGGTCAGGATGCTTCTTATGGCTTCGATAAAACCGACAAGCAAACAACAACAGGATCAGGACTTAAATTTGTCAAGCTTGATGCGAAAGGTACAGCTTTGGCTGATGATGCGTCAGAGTGGTCTTGTACCTTGGATGAGCGTACTGGTCTAGTTTGGGAAAACAAGAGTGGGGATTCTAACTCAATTCAATTTAAAGACCGCCTATTTGCGTTTGAGTCTGAAACATTTAAACCATTTAGCAAAGATGTCGATCTTGCAAGTTGTAAAGACGCGGGTGATGAAGTTTGTACAACAAGCCAATACGTTGAGTACACGAACAAGCAGTCGTTATGTGGAATTGCTAGTTGGCGTTTGCCGACTTACCGTGAGACTTATGACTTACTAGACTTTGGTGAACAAACACTGTTTGCTCCGAACGACGAATATGCGCCATACAACGTCTATGGTTTTAATGTTAAATACTTCCCACAGCAAACCATAGGTAGTCCTTATTTAGAATATGGTGCGTTTTGGCATAGCGACTTTAAGTTTACGAATGCATCATCACAGCTCATTGATGGTGAGGTTTATTTCCCTGCGATTGTCTCTCGGGGCGTAGAAAGAGGAACTATTTCATACGTCGAGATTCGCTCAAGCAACACAAGTGTAGGTGCTGATGATTCTTACCAATTCCCAATCCGTCTAGTCGCAGTTAAGGGGCAATAAGATGAAGAAATTAATAACTGTACTATCTCTTGCTTTGGTTTCTCAAACTGGAATGGCTGCACAAGAGTGTTCTACTGACTTTTCTAAAACGGCACCTAACACGCGTTATACATATTCTGAGAACGGTACCGTAACTGATCTGAAAACAGGTCTAACATGGATGCGCTGTCCAGTCGGTATGACATGGAATGTAGGAAATCAAGAATGTCAGGGGACGCGATCTACAATGTCATGGCAATTAGCTCTCTCCACAGCAAAACAAATTCGTAATAAGGACGGCAACCATCCTCTTCACAATTTTGCTGGCAAAAAAAACTGGCGACTAGCAAATATCAAAGAGCTGGTATCTCTAACTGAGCGAGCTTGCCACAGTCCAGCTATGAATGGTACAGGGTTTGTTAGCGGCTATAGTTTGAAAGGTGGAGATGATGTTCTAGGGATTTATGTGTGGAGTAACACACCTAATGGCGACGGTGAGCATGTTGCAACTTTTGACACGACTAATGGTGAGATTTTTAATCGAAAGCCGTTAAATTCAGCCTTCAAAGCTACTGTATTGTTAGTGACGGATGAGTAATAATCATTATATCAACAAAGACTTATAGTTTTGTTGTTTATAAAAAGCTCCGCGATTGCGGAGCTTTTTGTTTTCTCGTGTGTAAATTATGCGTTGAGTCGAACGCTTAGATTTGGAACTGCTTAAGCTGGTGTTTCTGATTTTCTGCCAAACCAGACAACTCTTGCGCTGCAGCGGCTGATTGGGTGATACCCGTTACGTTCTGGCTGACCAACTCATAAATAGTGCTTAAGTTGTTGTTGATGTCAGAGGTGACTTGTTTCTGTTCTTCTGAAGCGGTTGCGACTTGAGTATTGATCGCGTTCAAGTCAGAAATCGCGCTGTTGATGTCGCTCAGAGAACGGCTTACTTCTGCAGCAAGCGCCTGGTTGTCTTCTAGCATGGCTAAGCTTGAATGCATGCTTTCGTTTGCCTGACCAGACTGTTGTTGTAGCTCTTCAATGATGGTTTGGATCTCTTTGGTCGATTCTTGAGTTCTTGCTGCAAGCATACGTACTTCATCTGCAACTACGGCAAATCCACGACCACTTTCACCTGCGCGTGCTGCTTCAATAGCGGCATTGAGTGCCAACAGGTTGGTTTGTTCAGAGATACTTTCAATTACCTCAATCACTTTACCAATCTGTTCCGACTGGTCTTTTAGTGATGTCACTACGTGGGCAGCTTCGTTGAGTTGATCTGCCATCTTAGTACTTGCACGCGTGCTTTCCTCAAACATGCTCAAACTTTGTGAAGTTAATTTCGTCGCTTCATTAGACGCGCTATCCGCTTGCTGTGCGTTAGTTGACACTTCCGCAGCGGTAGATTCAAGTTGATTAATTGCAGAAGCGACTTGTTCTACTTCTTGTTTTTCTTGATCAGAGTTTGCGCTGCTTTGTGTCATGACTGTCGCAAGTTCAGTAGACGCCGAAGCGACATCTTCACTGATTCGTACTAGAGAATCGACGGTGCCACGAAGCTGATGGATCGTTTGGTTAACGTCACTCGCCAATTCGGATACTTCGTTTTTACCTACTTCTTCTGCTTCTACAAGCAAGTTGCCTTTTGCTACTTCTCTCATGGTTTGTTGCAGATTACGAATAGGCGCAACAATATAGCTTGCCAGCAGCCAACTGATTAATGAAGCAATAGAAAGGATGATGACCAGCGAGATGGTGCTGTAGGTTAGCGTATTAGAGTGCAATACTCCGTTTTCTTCTACTTCATCCGTTACGATTTGATTGAGCTTTTTAGACAAGCTGTCAATGGCATTGATCATTGCCTCACCAGCGAGGCGGTATTTGCCCATTGCGGTTTCGTATTCTCGGTCAAAATCCGATGTTGTGTAGTCCGATGAATGCTTGGTATTTAACAGAGGTGTCATGGTGACTCGAGTGAAATCCACATAGTGGTTCATCGCCTCACGCATGGCATTTACCTCTGCATGAATACCTTCAATTTGATCGATTGAGTTTAAAAATTCTTGGTTTGTCGCCTGACGTCGTTGTAATTCTTGGTTAAGTGTTTTGACATCTTCAGCCCTGAAAAGACTGTAGATAGCCTTAATGCGCATGGCATAAGTGTTGTCTACGATTGAGCTCAGTTCTTCTTTGTGCACGATAAGGTTATTTGTTGAAACCGTAACTTTATCGAACGCTTGCTCTAATTTTCCTATGCCTACGCTCAAACCTACGATGAGAAGTATGACAGTGAAAAGTACGGGCACGAAAACCTGTAGCTTAATAGACAGCGCACTAAGTAATTGACGCATGATTGACCCTCTAAAGATTGTAACTATTATCATTTTTGTAAGTAAAGCGTAACGATTCTAATCATTAGTCTCGATATATCAATCATTTAACAATGTTTATTTGTTATGAAATATATTAAAAGCGATGTAGTTGGCATTTTGCTATTACAAAAAGCAGTCAAAGTATTTTGAGCTCGAAAGTAAATAAAGTTTGATTGCTGATTTATTAAGCAGAAATGACAACGTGTCATAGAGGCTTCAACTAAGTGAAACACAACTGTCATATTTGGATTCTAAAGTGAGCACCGTTCAAGTGAAACACAACGGCAATAAGGCCACTTAAAGGAAATTGTGATGAAAAAGACAGTAATCGGTGCAATCGCACTTCTAGGCGCAATGGCAGTGACTCCTGTTTCTGCTAAAGAAACTATCTCTGCAGTGGGTTCTAGCAGCGTAACTCCACTGATGGAAGTTTTCTCTGAAACATACATGAAGACAAACCCGAACGTATTTATCGAAGTTCAAGGTCCTGGTTCATCTGCTGGTGTTAAAGCAGCGAAAAACGGTTCTGCAGACTTAGGTATGTCTTCTCGTAACCTAAAAGACTCTGAGAAAGAGCCTGCTCTAAAAGAAGAGACAGTCGCTCTAGACGGTATCGCAGTTGTTGTAAACCCACAAAACAAACTATCAGGTCTAACGGCTGAGCAAGTTACTGCTATCTACAAAGGCGAAGTGACAAACTGGAAAGATGTTGGCGGTGCAGATAAGCCAATCGTAGCAATCACTCGTGATACGGCTTCTGGTACTCGTGGCGCATTCGAAGACATCATGTCTCTAAAAATGAAAATTTCTGGTAAGAAAGTATCTGCAATCTCTCAACGCGCTCAAGTTGCTAACGGTAACGGTGCACTGAAGACTATGGTTGCTTCTAACCCATACGCAATCGGCTACATTTCTCTTGGTACTGTTGATGGCTCTGTAAACGCACTTCCAATCGATGGTATCGAAGCATCGGTAGACAATGTGAAGAACGGTTCTTACAAAGTTGCTCGTCCTTTCCTTGTCCTTTACAAAGAAGGCAAGCCATCTGCTGAAACTCAAAAATTCCTAGACTGGATGCTAACTGACGAAGCGCAAGCGCTAGTTGACCAAAAAGGTTACATCTCAGTTAACTAATCCTATCGGGACTCTAAAGTTTGCTCAGCCCAACGTTTCGGGCTGAGCCTTTTCTATCCATTGTGTTCAACGGCATTGCCAAGAACCGTGAGATTTTTATGACCATCGCAACAAATAGTGAAAAGCTTATGACTACTGACGCTAAAGCGATCAGCAAGCCAGGTTTACGCGAAAAACGCCGCGTCGATTGGAGAGAACGCATCTTCCACGGCTTGTTCCTAACGAGTGCTGTTATCGGCATCGTATCATTAGCAGTTATCGCATACTTCATCGTTCGAGAGAGTATCCCAGCATTCCAAGAAGCGGGCGTCTCGGGCATTGTCCTAGGTCAAAACTGGTTACCACCTGCACTATACGGTGTTGCCACTATGATCGTCGCTTCTATCGTATCGACAGCTGGCGCGGTTTTAGTGGGTGTTCCAATTGGTGTTTTGACTGCTATCTTTATCGCGGAAATCGCACCAAAGCGCTTGGCGGACATTATTCGCCCGGCAGTAGAACTGCTCGCAGGTATCCCTTCCGTCGTTTACGGTTTCTTTGGTCTAGTTATTATCGTTCCACTGATTCAAAACGTTTTTGATGTGCCAGCGGGTAACACTATCCTTGCAGGTATCATCGTTCTTGGTGTGATGATTCTACCAACGGTAATTACGGTTTCTGAAACGTCTATCCGCGCGGTTCCTCGTACTTACAAAGAAGGTTCTTTGGCGCTAGGCGCATCTAAAATCTACACCATCTTTAAATTGCTCGTTCCAGCGGCTCGCTCAGGCATCATGACAGGTGTGATTCTGGGTATCGGTCGTGCGTTGGGTGAGACCATGGCGATCATTATGGTTATGGGTAACGCGCCAGCTATGCCAGAAGGCATCTTGGATTCGGCTCGTACGCTAACGGCAAACATCGCTATTGAAATGTCTTACGCAAGTGGTGTTCACGCAAACGCACTTTACGCTACAGGTGTGGTACTTCTTGTTTTCATCATGTCGTTGAACGCTGTACTACTTTACCTAAACCGAGAAAAAGCGAAGTAATCGCTCGTTAAAGGTGACTATTATGGATCGCGCAAAACTTAAAAAAGCACGCCAGTTCAAAGATAATGTCTTTAGCGCATTTGTCTGGATCTCGGCAGCACTGACGGTAGGTTTTTTGTTCTGGATTATCTGGTACATCCTATCAAACGGTCTACAACATGTAGATTGGAACTTCATTACTGATAACTATACGCGTACAGGTGAAGAGCAGGGCATCTTCCCAATGATTGTGGCGACAATTTACATGGTTATCGCATCTATCGCAGTGGCTGCTCCACTCGGTATCATGACAGCAATCTACTTGACCGAATACGCGAAAGTTGGCAGTCGTTTAGTGAAGATTATCCGATTCTGTACTGAGTCATTGGCGGGTATCCCGTCGATCATCTTCGGTCTATTCGGTATGACTTTCTTTGTGGCAATTCTTGGTCTTGGCTTCTCGATTCTATCAGGTGCCCTAACGCTAAGTATCCTTATCCTGCCAGTGATCATCCGTACTACGGAAGAGGCGTTGATGGCAGTACCGCAAACATACCGTGAAGGTTCTTACGGTCTGGGTGCTTCTAAGATTTACACTATCTGGCGTTTAATTCTTCCAAGCGCAATGCCAGGTATCTTAACCTCGGTCATTCTAAGTATTGGTCGTGTCATTGGTGAGTCTGCTCCAGTATTCCTGACAGCAGGCATGGTTGCACGTATTCCGGATTCTCTATTGGATTCAGGTCGTACGTTAACCGTTCACCTATACAAACTGACTACCGAACTGTTTACCATTGAAGAATGGAATCAGGCTTACGGTACCGCGACAGTTCTGATTGTTGTTGTTCTACTGATCAACATGTTTACAAAACTTATCGCACGACGTTTTAACACCGCAACTTACTAACAAAACGAATTAAGAACGCACGTTAAAAGACACGAATTCAAGATTTAAGAGATTAAGAAAATGAACAAGTTTGATATTGAAAACCTAGATCTGTTTTACGGTGACAACCAAGCACTGAAATCAATCAACTTACCAATCCCAGTACGCCAAGTGACGGCGCTTATCGGTCCTTCAGGTTGTGGTAAATCAACATTGCTACGTTGCTTGAACCGCATGAATGACCTGATTGAAGGCGTGAAGATTACGGGTAAGTTGGCAATGGACGGTGAAGATATTTACGGCAATATCGATGTTGCTGACCTTCGTATTAAGGTTGGTATGGTATTCCAGAAGCCAAACCCATTCCCAATGAGTATCTATGAAAACGTGGCGTACGGTCTGCGAGCTCAAGGCATCAAAGACAAAAAGCACATCGATGAAGTCGTGGAGCGATCTCTGCGTGGTGCAGCACTTTGGGATGAAGTAAAAGACCGTCTTAAGTCTCACGCGTTTGGTCTATCTGGCGGTCAGCAGCAGCGTCTATGTATTGCACGTACAATCGCGATGGAGCCTGATGTGATTCTAATGGATGAGCCAACATCAGCACTTGACCCGATTGCGACCCACAAAATCGAAGAATTGATGGAAGAGTTGAAGAAGAACTACACCATCGTGATCGTAACGCACTCAATGCAGCAGGCGCGTCGTATCTCAGATCGTACAGCGTTCTTCCTAATGGGCGAATTGGTTGAGCATGACGATACACAAGTTATCTTTAGCGATCCAAAAGACGACCGCACCCAAGGTTATGTAAACGGTGACTTTGGTTAATTACAGTATTTACAAGCATATACGTTAATAACTATAAGCGATGGTACTCTTGCCCCTCCTAGTGAGGGGCTTTTTTTATTTTGGGTGTGACTGCCTATCATTATTAGCAATGCTCATGTTGATTCATTTTTGCTCATTTTTTTTGCAGTATGTAATTCTGATGAAACACCTGTCTAAAAATGTTGAAAGGTTCTCGAATGTGAAATTAAGTTAATATTTTTTGCGAAAGACTTAACAGCTCAACTTGGATTCCATTGATTGCATATCTACACCTAAGTAGTTTTTTATCGAAAATAAAAAAGTAGATTAGGTTGGTCAGGTGAGTTTAAAAAGTTTTACAAGAACAGTCTCTTCGACGAGAGATCATAGGCTCTTGGCGGAAGCCATCTTCGAGCATCTAGAACAGCACTTTTCCCCCAGCGCGATAGCGATTTTCGACGATCCGCTGACTAATCCAGCCGGGACCATTCTTTTTTCCCGTGGTGACTTATTTCCAATTCGTCAGTATCCAGAAGCTTTTTGGGATTGGGCAAGCCAGTTTGATACCTCAGAAAGTATTATTCCCCTTGCGATCAACACCTGCAATTGGGAACACATTCAAGATCTGGGTGGCGACAGCTACATCATGATGCTCGATAACACACCGATTAAGCGCACCTATCTACTAGTACAAAACGTTCAAGCCCGATCAGCTCACAATATTTACGAAGAAAGCTACGACGCTATGCAGCTCGCTGCAGCTCGTTGGCAGTGCATTCGAGCTGAAAAACACGCGTCGCTTGAGATGAAGCACCGCGATGTACGAGAAGCTCAATATGTTGATGAACTCAGCCAACGTGAACGGTTCATCGAAAATATGAAGCTCGTACAACAAGTCGCTTTAGAAATTTCCAACCCAGACTCTTTGAAAGATCTGTATATAAAAGCAGTAGAGGCACTGCGTGAGCGTCTAGGCTTTGATCGCTCAACCTTGATGCTGCTTGATATGAAAAAGCGCAGTTTCAGTGGCACGTACGGTACAGATGAGTCGGGTACTACTATTGACGAGTTCCACACTCAGTATGATCTTCACCAATTGAGTGAAGAGTACATCGCCGCTTTGTCGAGCATAGAGCGCAATCTGGTCATCGTTGAAGATGCCCCTATATATACCGCAGGCAAAGTTGTCGGGCAGGGATGGAACGCGATGTTGATTTTACGCGATGGGAATGAGCCGTTTGGCTGGTTTGCGTTGGACAACTTCATTCACCGTAAACCGATTACCGCTTACCAAAAGCAAATGCTGGAGTCTTTTGGTTCGCTTTTCTCTCAAATTTTTATCCGAAAACGCCAAGAGCAAAATGTGCGTATGCTGCACTCCAGTATGGTTGAACTATCACGTTGTACGACCGTGAGTGATGTCTGTAAATCTGCGGTGACGTTTGCAATTAAGAACCTTGGCATTGACCGTATGGCCGTGTTCTTAACCGATGAAAATTGCTCTTATATGCAAGGAACGTGGGGAACCGACATTCAAGGGAATGTGGTTGATGAATCTTACTTTTTTGGTGAGACGCAAGACTTCTCTTTGATCAATTTAGCTCGCTCGATGCCAAATGAGGTCGCCTTTGAAGAATCGGTACCTATTTACCATGACTGTAACATTGTAGGGTTCGGTTGGGCTGCCATGACAGTGCTGACATCGAATAGCAGCGGTCCTATCGCTTTTATCGCCGTGGATAACCTTCTTACCCGTGCACCGTTGACATCTCAGCTACGTGAAGTGATTCGAATGTTTGCTTCAAGCCTTGCTGAAGTGCTGCAAAGAACGCAAGCGCAGGAAGCGATTAGAGAGCTCAATGAGAACCTAGAGCTTGAAGTCAAGAATCGAACAAAAGAGCTGGAAGAAGCGAATCGACAATTGGAGGTTTTGTCCAAACTTGATCCGCTAACACGTTTGGGCAACCGCCGCATGTTAGAGCATGTGATGCAAAAGTACTGTTATATCGAACATAATGAGGTGATGCCTTTCGGTCTTATTCTGATCGATATTGACCATTTTGGTTTGTTTAACAACCATTATGGGCACTTAGAAGGGGATATTGCCTTAATGAGAATTGGCAATATTCTTGAGCATCATACCAAAGATGAAGACGAAGTGTTTTGTCGCATTGGTGGTGAGGAGTTTGTCCTTCTGATGATCGGGTCTGACCAAGAAGAGGTTAGGCTACGTGCGGAGTGTATTCGACGTTGTATCGAGGATGAAGGAATCAAGCATTGTCACAACCCAGAAGGTGAATTGCTTACGGTTTCTGTCGGTTATTCCTGTTATCAAACTCAAGGAAAAGATTTTAATTTTGATCACCTTTATCAACTTTCAGATAAAGCGCTTTATCAGGCGAAAAATAGCGGTCGAAATTGTGTTCGTATGTTCGACACGCCGGATCAAATCGTTGCTTAAGATCACCAAAATACAAAAATGGCAGCTCTGATTGAGCTGCCATTTTGCGTTAGTAAGATGAAGGAGATTACAACTTTTCTAGCTGGTGGCTAGATTTAGTGTGCTTCTCTTTCGCCAGTTGTTTAAGTTTGACGAGTAGAGTTTCTGCTTTCCACACTTGTTGTGTCGCACTAAAGCGAGATTGGTTCATAACGGCTAACTCCTCTTTCACCGCTCTTACTGCGTCAGATTCGCTGCTGCTATGATGGGTGTTTAGGTAGTCATTAACTGCTCTTTCAATCATCACGCTGTCACCTTGTTTGATGGTGCGCTCTAAATCTTGAATTGGAGAACCCTGACGCGCGCTTACGGCCTTTTCTGTTTGTTGAGTTGCGCGTGTTTTCCATAGTCCAAACGCGATAGCAGAAGTGACAAGCCACAATACGCCGAATACGAAAGTGAGTGTTTGCCAAATTGAATCTACACCACTTGGCGCAGTGGGTGCCGAAGTAGCTGCAGGTTGCGTTGGTAACGCACTTTCTGGCAAGGTAATTAAACCACTATCACTTTTTTCGACATTCAATTTGAGCTGGGTGATCTCTGCTTTTCTCTCTTGATCTCGATTGCTATCCCACCAATTTACAGAATACCCCGGAAGTGTCAGGCTGCCTGCCTCGGTAGGGATTAGCACTTGTTTGACGGTCATCGTCACTGTGCCATCGCGCGAGGTTTCAAACTGTGGTTGTTCAGGGTAAACACGTAATGTACTTGGGTAAATAATACCAATACGTGGCAAGTATTCCGCTTGAGTACCATGTGCTCGAATGCGAATCGTACGAGTGATAGAAGAACCTTGCTTCACAGTGTTTATCTTATTCACAGACAGAGGATTACCCTGATCATCTTGCCAGCTCTGTGTCATTTCTAACGCACTTGCAGGCAGCCAGTTTCCTTTGAAGTCTTTTGGAATTGGCTTGACGGTAATTGTCATTTGCTCTGTTTTTGTGTTGATTGGCATGATCTTGGTTGAGCCAGTTAAGCTGTCCCCATAGATATATGAACCAGTCAGCTTAGGGCCGTTAAGCGTATAAGTGCCTGGTTGATCCGCAGTAATGTGGAATGACTGCTCTAACACCGTAACTTCAAGTCCATCTATGACGCGACGACCTTGTTTGGCATCGCTTGCTGGCTCGATTTTCATCCCTTCAATACTTGGTGGGAGGATTTGAGGGTTATCAAGGCGACGAGGATCTGCCTTTATGACTAACTGCATTCGCACCGTCGTAGACTGCTGGGGATAAAGCGTATGGTTATCCACGTCCATGTTGAAACTAAACAGTTCATCCATGTCTGGTTCTGTTTGATCTTTGGTGACGCGCAGTTTGATAGGCTCTGTTGTCATTCCATCAGCAGAGAAGCTAGGGATGGTCACGACACCTTCTTTCATTGGAGCAATTGAAATACTCCATTCAGTGCGAACGGTTTTATGACCATTGATGTTATTACTCGAGCGACCATAACGCGGTTGACCCAAAAAGAAATCATCTTTCAGAGCATCAAAGTTAATCGCATCTGAGCCTAGCTCTGTGTCTGCCATGATCCTAAGGTTGATCACTTCGTTTTTAGCCACCTGAGTCTTATTTACGCTGGCTTGAAGGCTTTGAGCAAAAACCGAAAAGCTAGTTAGTAGGCTGGCCATTAGAACAAAGACCAGTTTTGCGCCTTTTTTCATCATGGACTTACCACTCCTTATTTGATTGTTGTGGAGGTTGTTTTTGTTGAGCTTGCAACTGCATTTGAGCACGAATCAGGAAGCTTGGGTCACGAGCACTTTCCACCGCTTCTAAGCGTCGGAACTCAGGGTCATCCTGATGCGTTTTCTCTGGTTGAGCTTGAGCCTGCATTGGCTGACCTTTCTGCTCATCCAGTTTCTCTTTTCCTTGTTTAGCGCGTTGCTGCTCGGCTTTCTGCTTTTCTTTTTTATTTTCAGATTCTTGCTGATTTTGTGACTGTTGTCCTTGCTCTTTCTTAGCCTCATTTTGAGACTTTTGTTGCTGTTGCTGTTGCTGTTGCTGTTGCTGTTGCTGTTGCTGTTGCTGTTGCTGTTGCTGTTGCTGTTGCTGTTGCTGTTGCTGTT
>NZ_BCUF01000068.1 GCF_001591145.1 Vibrio harveyi NBRC 15634 = ATCC 14126 = KCTC 12724
AATCAATGACAACGCTCTGAGTCCTGCATCTTGAAGTCACTTGGGTATAAACGACCTCTATTGAATGAATCCTGTGTGTTGTGCTTGTCGGGTGAATTTATTGAGTCTTTTTTACGTTTTGAAATTAGGACAAAAGCAAAATTTCAGGTAAAGTAACCGCCTTTGTGAGCAAACTCGCTTCCTTGGTGTAATTCGTTAAGTAATTCACCCCGTTAGGAAGCCATCAAATTGACTTGAATAGGAAGAGACATGATTCTAGTTGTAGGTCATAAGAACCCAGACAGTGACAGTATTTGTAGTGCACTAGTTGCAACTGAACTTCTAAAGGCGCGTGGTGTTGAAGCAATGCCAATTCGTCAGGGCGAAATTAACCGTGAAACTCAGCACATCTTAGAAGTAGCTGGCGCAGAAGTTCCTGAGCTACGTGCTTCAGTTGCGGGTGAAACAGTTTGGCTAGTAGATTACTCAGATCTAGCGCAAGCACCAGACGACATCGCTGAAGCTGAAATCGCGGGTATCGTTGACCACCACCGTCTAGGTGATGTGATGACAGTAAACCCAATGGAAGCATGGATCTGGCCTGTTGGTTGTACTAACACAGTACTATTCAACATGTTCAAGATTGAAGGTCACGAGATCACACCTCAAATCGCTAAGCTAATGATGTCAGCTATTCTATCTGACACTGTTGGTTTTGCTTCTCCAACTTGTACTCAAAAAGACAAAGACGCTGTTGCTGAACTAGCGGCAATCGCAGACGTGCAAGATGTTGACGCATTCACTAAAGATCTTCTAATTGCTAAGACAAACATCGAAGGTCTATCTGCTGCTGAGCTTGTTGAAAAAGACCTGAAAGGTTACCCATTCAACGGTCGTGACGTAGTTGTAGGTCAGGTTGAGCTTGCAACTCTTGAGCAAGTGGATGGCATGATCGATGCGCTAGAAGCTGATCTAGAGGCGCGTTGTGCAAACGACAACCTAGCATTCGCGGCAGTGATGCTAACAGACATCACTACTGCTCAAACTCGTCTTCTATACAAAGGTGAGTGGGCTGAGAAGCTTATTAAGCATGAGAAAGATGGCATGCTAATGATGGAAAACACGCTAAGCCGTAAGAAGCAAGGTTGGCCTTGGCTTCAAACTGAGCTTGCGTAATTTCATTATTACCAGTTTATACTTTAGATGCCCGCCCTTCGGTGGGCATTTTTCTGTGGGAAATAGGAGACGACTATGTCTGAAGCATTAACCCAAGAGCAGATGGACACCATTAACCGCTACAATGAAGAGCAGCGTTTGAAATACTGCGTAAAAGAAATCGTAGCGAACCGCAAAGTGTGGATTCTGAAAGACGAACACGGTTGTGTCATGCTAAACACAGAAGATGACGATTGTGTACCAGTTTGGCCAAACGAAGAGTTTGCACAGCAATGGGCAACGGGTGACTGGGAAGAATGTGAGCCGGAAGCTATTTCATTGAACAAGTGGCACAGTCGCTGGACGTCCGGCCTAGAAGACGATGAGCTCTCTGTCGTGGTTTTCCCAAACCAGAATGAAGAAGGTGTTGTTCTTTTTCCTGACGAATTTGATTTTGAACTGCGCAAACAAGAAAGCCGTCGCTAATTGCGTCGAGTCGCGTCTTGATATCCAGTAATACTAAAAAGCCTGCGTTGATGCAGGCTTTGTTATTTTTGTCAGTAATTTACGATTTTCTGAGAGACAAGGATTAGTGGCTTGGCGCTTTGTAAAAGTGGCTCTCGACCAATCGTTGAGTAATAGCGTGCTCTGGATTAGTAAGCACTTGGTTAGTTTCACCAAACTCCACAACTTCACCTTCGTGCATCACCATCACTTTGTCGGTAATGTGTTTTACGATCCCAATATGCTGAGATACATAAACAAAGGACAGTCCCATCTCTTCTTGCAGCTCTAAGAAGAGGTTGATGATCTGAGAGCGCATCGCCATGTCGAGACCATTGAGTGCTTCGTCAGCCACAATGATCGAAGGCTGAAGGATCAATGCACGAGCAAGGCACACGCGTTGTTTCTGACCTGCTGCGAGCATTTGAGGGTAGAAGTACGCATGTTCCGGCAGCAGACCAACTCGAAGTAAGGTTTCTTTCACACGCTTCATACGTGCATCTGGCGGCATGTTCGTGTTTCGCTTTAACGGACCTTCCAAAATTCGACCTATCTGAATTCGTGGGTTCAAAGAGGTGTTTGGGTCTTGGAAAATCATGCGAATCAGCTTACAGCGCGTCGAGTAATCTTTGTGTTCGAGACGTTCACCGTTCACTCGAATCTCACCAGAACTCGGCTCAACAACGCCAGCTAACATACGTGCTAGCGTCGATTTGCCTGACCCATTTTGTCCGATAAAACCGATAGTTTGCCCCGGCTCTAAACTGAAGCTGACCGGCTTTACTGCCTCTTTGACTGTGCGTTTGAACAGACCTGAGCGCGTGACAAACTGTTTCGATAGGTTATCGACTTCAAGCAACGCACTCATGAATGTTTCTCCGTGTTCAATGGGAAGTGGCAGTTAAATTTATGGTTCTTAATTCGTTTGGTATGCGGAATTTCGACACATTGTCTTTGTGCATAAGGACAACGAGGCCCTAAACGGCAACCAATCGGTAAGTGCTGCAACGGAGGGATTGAGCCTGGCAGCGATTGCAGTTTCTGTTTATGAGGAATCCAATCATTGAAATCGGGCATCGCTTTTAGCAGCGCAGCAGTATAAGGGTGTTTAGGTGCTTCGATGAGTTTATCGGTATCTGCTGATTCCACCGATTGACCACAGTACATTACGGTAATGCGATTTGCCCATTGTGTAATGGTCGTCAAGTCGTGCCCGATCAACACAATGGTGGTGTTGTTGAGTTGGTTCATACGACTCAACAAACGCAAGATTTGCGATTGTGTAATTGGGTCAAGGTCGTTTGTCGGTTCGTCGGCAATCAAGATTTTTGGCTTAGTTGCAATAGCCATTGCGATCATGACTTTTTGACATTCACCATCGGTTAGCTCGTACGGGTAACTGCCCATTAAGCGTTTATGATCTTTGATACCCACTTTATGGAGTAGGGCGATGGCCTGTTTTTTACGCCACTTAAAGCGTTCCCACCATTTACCTTCAAAAGAGCGAGACGGGATCGATTCTATCAACTGACGTCCTACTTCTTCTGAGGGATCCAAACACGTTGAAGGCTCTTGGAATATCATGGCGATGTCTCGCGCAATCACTCTTCGGCGTTCTTTTGGCGTCAGTTGAAGCAGGTCAATATTGCCAAGACGCATTCGGTCTGCGGTCACTTTCCAGTTGTCTTTACAAACGCCTACAATGGCTTTGGCCACCAAGCTTTTGCCCGAGCCTGATTCGCCTACTAAACCACGGATTTCGCCTTCATTCAGGGTAATACTCATGCGGTCTACCGCTTTCACCAAACCTGAGGGCGTTTCAATTTCAATGGTTAAATGTCGAATATCTAATAACGGCATTATTCGATCCCCGCATTGAGAGCTTGGCGTACACCTTCACCCACTAAGTTTAGAACAACCACGGTAAACATAATGGTGAGACCTGGTAGTGTTACTGTCCATGGTGCAATGTAAATGAGCTCAACAGAGTCACCTAGAATTGCTCCCCATTCAGTACTTGGTGCTTGAGCACCTAAGCCGAGGAAACCAAGCGCAGTGATATCTAGAATAGCAACTGAGAGTGCAAGGGTAATTTCAGCGGCGATAACCGTTAATACGTTAGGTAGAATAGAGTTCCACAGCAGATAAAAATCGTTCGCACCATCCAGACGTGCTGCCATGATGTAATCTTTTTCAACCTCGGTATGCACGGCAATATAGACCGAACGGATAAAACGTGGGATCAGAGCTAAGCAGATGGCCAGAAGAATATTGAACTCACCAAAGCCTAAGAATGCCACGAAAATGATCGCGAGCAGTAGTGATGGAATAGACATCACGGTGTCGAGCAAGTGGTTTAGGGTACTGGAGAGCAGGCCTTTAGTCATGCCGGCTAAAACACCAATGAAACAACCGATCAACGCTGCTATCGCCGTAATTGCAACTGCAGCTCCGAACGTCAGTTGAGAGCCCATAATAAGGCGCGAAAGAATGTCACGACCTAAATCGTCAGTCCCTAGGAAGTAGTCAACCGTGCCAGCTGGTGCCCATGATGGCGGCACAAGCAATTCGCCAGATTGAGCTTGAGGATCATAAGGGGCAATTAAAGGTGCAAAAATGGTGATCAGCACAATGAAGATCAAGCACCACAAGCCAAACATTGCCAAGCTGTTCGCGCGGTAGCTACGCCAGAATCGTTCGAACTGAGTCGGAATGCGCTCTTCCTGATAGACGTTATTTGTTAGCATACCATTCCTTTCTCACCAGAGGGTTGATCATGGCACCAATCAAATCCGAAAGGATGTTGGCAGTTAAAACAAGGGTCGCCAGAACCATGACACCAGCTTGAATTGACGCATAGTCTTGATTCGAAAGAGCGTCCAACAACCAGCGCCCAATGCCTGGCCAGTTGAAGATAGACTCAGTAATGATAGCTAACGTAATCATGCTTGAAAGCTGAACCCCAACCTTTGGAATGATGGGTGGAATCGCATTGCGTAATACGTGTTGTGTCACGATCTCACGGTTTGATAAACCTTTGATTCGCGCCGCACGGATGTAGTTTTGGCTCATCACTTCTGCCACTGATGCACGCATCAAACCGATGACCTGTGTGGTCGGCGTTAGAGCCAGAACCAAACAAGGAAGAACCATATGCTCAATAACGCTTTGTAGCGCATGAGCTCGGTATTCACCTTTTGCCATAAATGCATCGATAATGGCGAAGCCTGTCACATGGTCAATTTCGTAAAGAAGATCATAGCGTCCCGCGACAGGGAAGACATGATATTGAAGTGAAAAGACCATAATCAACATCAGCGCAACCCAGAAAATTGGGGCGGAATAACCAGACATAGAAACGAACGAGATGCTGGTATCTAGCCATTTGCCTTGTTTCATGCCCGCTATTGTACCGAGTGGAATACCGATCAGCAGTGACACAACAAAGGCGAAAAAGCATAGCTCTAGCGTTGCAGGGAACACCACCGCTAACTCTTCATAGATTGGGTTGCCATTTTTGCTGATACCGAAATTGAGCTGAGACAACTCAACTAGGTAGCTTTGCCAGCCCGACCAAAACTCTACATTTGCCCAATGAGATGTTGGATCCAAACGCAAGAGTGAAAAGCCCACCAAAGTGAGAATCATCAAAGTGATGACAAATAGATTAAGACGTCTTACGGCGTACCAAAACATTAATGAATTCTCTCAACTCTATCAAAAGGTTGCGCATTGAAAGGGCTCGATTTAAAACCTTTCAGCGATTTATCGTGAACACGGAACTGAACGCCGTGAGCTAATGGGATAACTGGAAACTCTTCATTCAGAATATTCTGCGCTTGGCGGTATAGGTTCAAGCGGTAACGCTGCTGCTGTGTCTCTAATGCGAGATCGAGCAGGAAGTCAAAATCATCGTTACACCACATTGAAACGTTTAAACCCACCCGCTCAGATTCACAAGAAAGCAACGGACGGAAGAAGTTGTCAGGATCGCCAGTATCACCAATCCAGCCAGTTAAGAGCAAATCAACATCGTTGATGGTTTCGAGCTGTGTGCGCTCAAAGCGATCATCGGTCAGTAGGCGTAACTCAACACCGATATCGGCAAAGTTAGCTTGGATAAGCTCTGCGGTTTTACGCGGGCTAGGGTTGAAAGCGCGAGGCTCTAATGGGACCCACATCGTCAGTTGCAGACCTTTCTCGTAACCTGCTTCTCGAAGTAGGGCTAAAGCATAATTACGGTCATAACGTATTTTCACGCTGTCTTTTTGGTAAGCCCAAGAGTTTGGTGGAAGCAGTGTATAAGCTTGGGTCCCCGTACCGTAATAAACCGAGTCAAGAATGTTCTGGCGGTTGATCGCCAGATTCAAGGCTTGGCGAACTCGAGCATCGCGCAGAGCAGGGTGCTCAGTATTAATCGCAATAAAGGACACGTTGTTAGCAGGTGTTGCGGTTAATTCCAGCTCTTCTGTTTCTTGGATGATCGGGATTTGGCTAGAGATCGGTGAAGCCAAGACATCGCACTCATTTCTCAGTAGCTTAGCGAGTGTGCCCGTACCACGGTGGGAAATATCGAATACGACTTGCTCCATTTTTGCCGGCGATTTCCAGTATTTAGGATGGCGCTCTAAACGAATCAAGTCGTTCACTTGATACTCTTTTAGTTGATATGGACCGGTACCGATAGGCAGCATATCAATTTGTGCTTTCTCATCCTTTGCTGCTAACTGCTGACCATATTCTGCAGAGAGAAGCACAGCATGGCTGGTGGCAATGTTTGCCAAAAAAGCAAAGTTAGGTTGAGTCAGAACAAATTTAACCGTGTGGTCATCCAGCGCAATCACATCTTTAACTAGGTTTTGGAAATCTAAACCTGCAAACCATGGATAAAAACCACCACCGACGTCGTGAAACGGATGGTCTACATCAATGATTCGCTTAAAGCTAAATACCACGTCTTGCGCGTTGAATGGTCGAGTTGGTGTGAACCATGAAGTCTTTTGGAACTGAACACCACGCTTAAGATTAAACGTATATTCGGTGCCTTCTTCATTCACCGACCAGCTCTCAGCAAGGTTCGCGATGGGTTGATGAGATTTAGGATCGAGCGTGAGCAGCGTGTCATAAAGCTGAGGACTTAATGCTTCGGCTGTAATGCCGCTGTCAATTAGCTGAGGGTTGAATGTGGTTGGCTTACCTTGCCCACAAAACACAAAGCCATTCTCTCGAATATCATTGTGATCGATTTCGTCACCACAGGCGGTGAGTAAGCTAATACCAATTAGGCTCAGCGATAGTCTTATAAAAGCATTCATAATATGAAATGGTCATTGGACTTTGCTTGCTCCCAGCGCGTTATAGCATCGGGTATGACAAGCGAAAATGATCTCGCTAATTTATCACTTTTGCCAACTCGCTCCAAACATAAAATCGTTGAGCTGCAGGGTGTTAGATCAAATTACCGTATCATTTCTGGTCGTTGACCTGTTTTGCCTCTTGAAATTGCTCACAACGTACGTGCAATAGCGCCTTTCGCACCGCGGTTCGTTTTATCATTATATACCCAAGTCAACTCGCCCTTCGAGAGCGTGCTATTGACCTGGCTGCTGTGTCAAACCGCTAGGAAAGAGCCGATTATTATCCAGCGTTGTCTTCCTTGCTTACTTTCATTAAACAGGGAACCAGAGACAACGCTCTGAATCCTGCATCTTGAAGTCACTTGGGTATAGTGATCAATTGATAGAGTGAGACATCGCTAGAGAGCAATGATAGTTAACTTGGTGCAAGGACGTTTATCCTTGACCAACTAAGCCATATTTTCTCACCATGCCTCTTAGTTGATGGTAGCTCAGACCTAACAGCTCTGCGGCTTGACGCTGGTTAAACTTGGCTTCTTCCAACGCACGGTTGAGCAATTCAATATCTTGGTCTTCTTGCCACTGCTTGTAATCCAACGGGAAGTGTATTTCTGCTTTTTGTGCGGCTTGTGTTGTTTCTGGTTCTTCTTGACTCGCAGAGTGCCCCAATGCGTTCTCCCAACCCGTTTCAAATGGGTTAAAGATCAAGTGTTCAATCGGATCTGAGTTCAATCCATGACGGTATATGGCACGCTCAATGACATTCTTAAGTTCACGTACGTTACCTGGCCATCCGTAGTCTAGGAGCGATTGCTGCGCTTGCTCCGTAAAACCGACGAAGTATTCAAGTTGGAGTTCACGACACATTTTGATCGCGTAATGCTCGGCAAGAGAGAGAATGTCTTCTTTTCTTTCACGTAAAGGAGGAAGCATGATGACGTCAAACGCCAAGCGATCGAGTAAATCCGCTCGGAAATCGCCTTGTTCCGCCAACTTTGGTAAGTCTGCATTGGTTGCACACACCAAACGTACATCGGCGTTTAATGCAGTATGCCCACCAACGCGCTCGTATTCCCCATATTCAATCACACGCAAAAGTTTTTCTTGAACGAGGAGAGGAGCGGTCGCCAATTCATCGAGAAATAGTGTGCCACCCTCTGCGCGTTCAAAACGTCCTTTGTGCTTGCCTTTAGAGCCAGTAAATGAGCCGGACTCATGACCAAAAAGCTCAGAATCAATCAAACCTTCGCTTAATGTCGCACAGTTTAGGGAAAGCAGTGGTTTATCCCAACGCTTTGATAAATAGTGTAAACGTTGCGCGATGAGTTCTTTACCTGTGCCTCGTTCTCCAATTATGAGGACAGGGCGCTCAATTGGCGCAAGTTGTGATACTTTATCTAATACGGCGAGAAAAGCAGGCGATTCACCGATGAGGTTTTGCTTCATAAAATCCTTCTTATTTTCTATCTTGCCATGATTTACAGTATTGGAGTTGGTGAAATTTACCAACAGTTGGTAAAAACCATCATAGCATAACGGTATGCAACAACAACAAAATGCTTAACTTGCTGTTTATTAAGGGAAATAAAAGTTGGCACGCTACTTGTAATATCTAAATGGAGACACAAGGTGAATAACCGCCTTGTCGAGTTTTAATAGGAAAAAAGAGGAGTTCCGTTATGGGTATTTTTTCTCGTTTTGCAGATATCGTTAACTCAAACATCAGTGCATTGCTAGACAAGGCGGAAGATCCTGAAAAAATGATCCGTCTTATCATCCAAGAAATGGAAGACACACTTGTAGAAGTGCGTACTAACTCGGCTAAAGCGATTGCAGATAAAAAAGAGTTGGCTCGCAAAGTCGAAGCTCTAGAAGAGCAAATCACTGAGTGGGGGCAAAAAGCAAGCCTAGCTCTAGTGAAAGAGCGTGAAGATTTGGCTCGCGCAGCTCTGATTGAAAAGCAAAAGCTAGAGCAAGTCATTAAAGGTCTTCATACTGAGCAAACGTTGGTTGAAGAAACCATCGAGAAGCTAACCGGTGAAATCGGTAAACTAGAAAACAAAATTGCTGAAACGCGCGCTAAGCAACAAGCATTAGCAATTCGCAACCAAACGGCATCTAACCGTCGTGATGTTCAAAAACAACTGCATGCAGGTCGCACAAACGAAGCGATGGCAAAGTTTGAACAGTACTCTCGTAAAATTGACGAGATGGAAGCAGAAGCAGATCTTTACGCAAAAACTGGCAACGCAAAATCTTTAGACCAAGAGTTTGCCGAGCTACAAGCACAAGATGAAATCGAAAAAGAGTTGGCAAAACTGAAAGAACAGATGTCATCGAACAATAAATAAGAAAGGAGCCATCTATGTCGACATTTTTTATTACTGGACCATTGATTGTCTTTTTAATCTTTGTCGCTCCACTATGGCTCTTCTTACACTATCGCAGCAAACGCAAAGCAGATAGTGCACTGTCGAGCCAAGATCTAGAGCGTCTTCAGGTGCTGTCTGAGAAAGCGGAAGCGATGCAGTCTCGAGTTGATACATTGGAGCGTATCCTAGATGCAGAATCCCCAACGTGGAGACGCAAGTATGAGTAAACGAGAACTGTATCGTGACCCTGTAAACGGTAAAATCTCCGGCGTGTGTGCTGGAGTGGCAAACTACTTTGGTGCAGAAGTTTGGTTGATTCGTATCGTTGTGATTTCCGCAGCCTTGCTTGGTGGTACTTTCCTTGTCTTGTTGGCATACATTGCGATGACCTTCATGTTAGAAAAGCAGCCAATGACTTATACCGAAAACATTAAGTCGCAACAGGAACATACATTGAAGAGCAAACCGTGGCAAAAAGGGCAAAGCCCAGATCAGTTGCTCAGTGTGCTAGAAAACGACTTCAGTCGTCTTGATAATAAGATTCGAAGTATGGAAGCGTATGTCACCTCTGATGCCTATCGCGTAAACAGAGAATTTAATAAGCTCTGATAATTAATTATGAATTTATTGATAAAGCAGACCTCGGTCTGCTTTATTTTTGTCTCAAATAGCTCATTTTAAAGAAAAATTAGATTCAGATGCTCTAGAAGAATGTCATAAATTCATCTACCTTAAAAAGAATGGATGTTAAATGGATGAATTCACATGAGAAAAGCGCTCATTCCAATCGCTGTCATGACGGTTCTTTCGGGGTGTGGTAAAGAGCTGCCACCAGTCCCTGAACCCGAATCTCGGCCCGCCAAACTCTTCACTGTTTCTGTAGGCAATGCTCAGTTTGAAAGACATTTTCCTGCCACTACAGAAGCTGGTGACCGAGCAGTACTCGCATTTCGTGTCCCTGGTTTGCTTCAATCGATAGAAGTAAACGCAGGTCAAATGGTCAATAAAGGCGATGTGCTTGCCGTGCTCAACCCCGATGAGTATTCACTACTCGAAAAACAAGCCCGTGCAAATTACACCCTTGCTGACGTTCAATACGAGCGTTCGAAAAAGCTTCGTAAAGAACAAGTGGTCTCGGAACAAGATTTTGATGCAGCAAAAGCCAATCACAACTCGGCCAAAGCCCAGTGGAATCAGGCAAAAGCAAACCTAAGATACACCAAACTTGTTGCCCCTTATGACGGCACGATTTCTTATCTCCCAGCAGAAAACCATGAGTATGTGGCGGCAAAAGAAGGCGTCATGAATATTCAGACCAACCAAGTAATGAAGGTACTGTTCCAATTGCCTGATCACTTGTTAAGTAAATTTACTCAAGGTGCAAATGCGTACGCCTCCATGACGTTTGATGCATTCCCAGAGCGTTCTTTCGAGTTAACCTTCCAAGAAATTGATACTGAAGCAGACCCTAAAACTGGTAGTTACAAAGTCACCATGGTAATGGAACGACCAGAAGGGGTGGGGATATTGCCGGGTATGTCCGGTAACGTGCATTTAGTTTCTGAAAATGCAGGTGCCACCCGAATTCCAAGCTCCGCGATATTTACTGAAGATGGCAAAACCTGTGTTTGGCGTGTCAATGACCAAGGTATTGTTGAGAAAGTGTCCGTCGCGTTAAACGATAAGCAGCAAATCGAGGAAGGACTGCAAGATGGTGATCAAATCATTATCTCTGGCGTGAACGTGATCGAACCGGGTATTAAGGTTCGAGAATGGGTTAAGGAGCGAGGGCTGTAACATGAAAGGAATCTTAGCTTTAACGACGCTTTGCTCTGCGGTATTGCTCGCTGGTTGTGGTGACAAAGGATCTGAAAGAGAACTAGAAACACCTCGTGTGAGAGTCGCTTCTCTGGAAGGAAAGCGAGTCGATGATAATCTTTATTTCCCTGCTATTGCCAATGCGGCTGACCGTTCGCATTTGAGTTTCCGTGTTGCGGGTGAGGTGAGCCGAGTGCTGGTGAAAGAGGGTGATAAAGTCATTAAAGGCGATGTCATTGCCACACTGGATCCTACGGATTATCAGCTTGATGTTGATAATGCTTCGGCACGTTTTTCCGTCGTCGATAGCCAGTATCGTCGCTCTGCACCTTTGGTGAAAAAAGGTTTATTAGCGAAATCTCAATTCGATGAGATTGCAGCACAACGTCAAATCGCACTTGCTGAATTGGAGTTAGCCAAACTTCGACTGTCTTTTACTCAACTTAAAGCGCCTGTTGACGGCATCATCTCACGTGTCAACGTTGACCAGTTTGAAAATATTCAAGTTGGGCAGTACATCGTGAACATTCATAGTGTTGATCGTGTTGAAGTGCTGATCCAACTTCCGGATCGCCTCTATGTCAAACAGCCGCCGACGTCGGAAAATCTTGCCAAAATTGATGCGGTGGTTCGTGTACCAAGTGGTAATGAATACAAAGCCCACATCAAAGAATTCACGACCGAACCAGATCCAGATACTGGCACATTTACCGTCACCTTATCACTGCCTATGCCAGAGCAAGAGTACATTCTTGACGGTATGGCTGTTGATGTGACGTCTAAAGATGAAAATGTTGGCTTGGAATTGAATGTTGGTATCAATGTTCCGATCGAAGCGATTTTCAATGCTGATGGCGATGATTTAAGCCGAGAAAACAAATTTGTTTGGGTGCTAAATGACGACAATACCGTCACTCGCAAGCAAGTACGAGCGGGCAAAGCATCAAAAACATCGGTTCAAATTCTTGACGGTCTAGAGCTTGATGACAAAGTCGTTGTCGCAGGTGTGGCTCGATTGAGAGAAGGCATGAAAGTGGAAGTGGTTAAGCAGGAGGCAACTCAATGAGTGAACAAAATAACGTTGCGCCTCAACAAGATGATGAAAACGTAACGGGTATTGCGGCGTATTTCATTAGAAACCGCGTAATCAGTTGGATGGTGTCGCTGATCTTCTTGATTGGTGGTGTTGCGGCGTTCTTTGGATTAGGGCGTCTTGAAGATCCAGCCTTTACTATTAAAGACGCAATGGTAGTGACCTCTTATCCGGGGGCAACGCCACAACAAGTGGAAGAAGAAGTTACTTATCCGATAGAGAAAGCGATTCAGCAATTAACCTACGTGGATGAAGTGAACTCCATTTCCAGTCGTGGTTTATCTCAAATTACAGTGACCATGAAAAACAACTATGGTCCGGATGATTTACCACAGATTTGGGATGAACTACGTCGTAAGGTTAATGACCTAAAAGGTACATTACCACCGGGTGTCAATGACCCATCGGTGATTGATGACTTCGGCGATGTATACGGGATTTTGCTTGCGGTAACTGGTGACGGATACAGTTATAAAGAGTTGCTCGATTACGTTGATTATTTAAGGCGTGAACTTGAACTGGTTGATGGGGTAAGTAAGGTCTCGGTATCTGGTCAACAGCAAGAGCAAGTGTTCATCGAAATCTCGATGAAAAAGCTAAGCAGTTTGGGGCTATCTCCGACAACCGTTTTTAACTTACTTTCGACCCAAAACGTAGTTTCTGATGCAGGTGCGATCCGTATCGGTGATGAGTACATTCGTATTCAACCTACCGGTGAGTTTCAAAGCGTAGATGAGCTAGGTGACTTATTGATCACCGAGTCTGGTGCACAAGGTCTGATTTTCTTAAAAGACGTTGCCGAAATTAAACGAGGTTATGTAGAAGTTCCAACCAACATCATTAACTACAATGGTGAGTTGGCGCTGAACTTGGGGATTTCATTTGCTCAGGGTGTCAATGTTGTTGAAGTTGGCAAGGCATTTGATCGTCGAGTTGCAGAACTGAAGTACCAACAGCCAGTAGGCGTTCAAATTTCAGAAATCTACAATCAGCCAAAAGAAGTAGATAAGTCGGTGAGTGGCTTCGTTATCAGTTTGGCTCAAGCCGTTGGTATCGTAATCATCGTTCTATTGTTCTTTATGGGTTTACGCTCCGGTCTGCTTATTGGTCTGATCTTGCTACTGACTGTACTAGGTACCTTCATTTTTATGAAGTACTTAGCCATCGATTTACAACGTATCTCTCTTGGGGCATTGGTTATTGCTCTGGGTATGCTGGTGGATAACGCCATCGTCGTCGTGGAAGGGATACTCATCGGGACTCAAAAAGGACGAACGAGACTTCAAGCTGCGACGGATATCGTCACGCAAACCAAATGGCCGCTTTTAGGCGCGACGGTTATCGCTGTTACTGCTTTTGCACCAATCGGTCTATCAGAAGACTCGACGGGTGAGTACTGTGGTACCTTGTTTACCGTACTGCTTATCTCGTTAATGCTGAGCTGGTTTACCGCTATTTCGTTGACGCCTTTCTTCGCTGATATTTTCTTCAAAGGTCAGAAAATTAAGAGTGGTGAAGGCGAAGACAATGACCCATACAATGGCATCATCTTCGTTATGTATAAGAAGTTCTTAAGCTTCTGTATGCGCCGAGCATGGTTTACTGTTGTTGTCTTGGTGGCAGGTCTAGCGGCGAGTGTTTACGGCTTCACCTATGTGAAACAAGCCTTCTTCCCATCTTCAACCACCCCTATTTTCCAGTTGGATGTTTGGTTGCCAGAGGGTACGGATATTCGAGCTACGAATGATACGCTGAAAGAACTGGAAGGCTGGCTTGCTGAGCAAGATCACGTTGAACATATCACTACCACCGCAGGTAAGGGTTTGCAGCGCTTCATGCTGACTTATGCCCCAGAGAAAAGTTACGCGGCTTATGGTGAGATCACTACGCGTGTCGAGAACTACGAAGCGTTAGCACCACTTATGGAGCGCTTTAGAGAGCACATCAAATCCAACTACCCAGAAATCAATTACAAATTGAAGCAAATTGAATTGGGTCCTGGTGGCGGTGCGAAGATTGAAGCGCGCATTATTGGTTCTGATCCAACGGTGCTGCGTACTATTGCTGCACAAGTGATGGATGTAATGTACGCCGACCCGGGAGCAACGAACATTCGTCACGACTGGCGTGAACGTACACAAGTGCTTGAGCCTCAGTTTAATGAAAGTCAAGCTCGTCGTTACGGCATCACTAAATCGGATGTGGATGATTTCTTATCGATGTCCTTCTCTGGTATGAATATTGGTTTATACCGCGATGGTACAACTCTGATGCCGATTGTTGCGCGTCTTCCGGAAGATGAGCGTATCGACATTCGTAACATCGAAGGCATGAAAATTTGGAGCCCAGCGCAGAGTGAATTTATTCCTCTACAACAAGTAACTATGGGTTACGACATGCGTTGGGAAGACCCTATCATTGTGCGTAAGAACCGTAAGCGCATGCTAACGGTAATGGCAGATCCAGATATCCTAGGTGAAGAGACAGCGGCAACATTGCAAGCACGTCTACAGCCGCAGATTGAAGCGATCGAAATGCCACCAGGTTACTCACTAGAGTGGGGTGGTGAGTATGAGTCATCAGGTGATGCAAAAGCGTCGTTGTTTACCACGATGCCTATGGGTTACTTGTTTATGTTCTTGATCACCATCTTCTTGTTTAACTCAATCAAAGAGCCTCTTATTGTTTGGTTAACAGTACCTTTGGCATTAATTGGTGTGACAACCGGTCTATTGGTGTTGAATACGCCGTTTGGCTTTATGGCATTACTGGGTTTCTTGAGTCTGTCGGGGATGGTACTGAAAAATGGTATCGTACTGCTTGATCAGATTGAGATTGAAATGAAATCGGGTAAAGAAGCGTACGACGCAGTGGTGGATGCCGCAGTAAGTCGTGTGCGTCCAGTATGCATGGCTGCAATCACAACCATTCTAGGTATGATTCCTCTACTACCGGATATCTTCTTTAAACCAATGGCTGTAACCATCATGTTTGGTTTAGGTTTTGCGACCGTACTGACACTAATTGTCGTGCCAGTGTTGTATCGTCTATTCCACAAGGTGGCAGTGCCGAAGTAACGACTTAGTTTAAGTAACGTTCTAGAGCGCCTCTGGCTAACGTCAGGGGCGTTTTTATAAGGATTAAATATGGAACAGAATACGTGTGCATGGGCGATGAACCATCCACTTGAACGCGAATATCACGATACTGAATGGGGTGTGCCTGTACACGACGATACGGTATTGTTCGAATTCATCACGCTAGAAGGTGCGCAAGCCGGTTTAAGCTGGATTACGATTTTGAAAAAGCGTGAAGGTTATCGAGAAGCGTTTGAAAACTATGACTTAGATAAGCTGATTCAACGCGATGAAGTGCGTACCGAATTCATCGTTGAAAACTTCGACGTGGTTAAGCATCGCGGCAAAATTAATTCGGTATTCAGTAATGCCAAAGCGGCAAAGCAATTGATAGAAGAATACGGAAGCCTTTCAGGGGCGCTATGGCAATTTGTTGATGACAAACCAATCGTGAATCACTGGACAGACATGAGCCAAGTGCCAGTATCGACAGAACAATCCAAAGCGATGAGTAAGTTCCTCAAAAAGAAAGGCTTTAAGTTTGTTGGTGAGACCATTTGCTACGCCTTCATGCAAGCAGTAGGTATGGTCGATGACCATATTGTTGGTTGTCCTAAAAAACTGAATTAGTTTTTAGATTTACTATCATGAATCCTTTCCAAAGCTTCTATGCGACGCCATTGGTTTTGCTCGAAGCTTTGTTCTCTTAATCCGGCGATTTCTGTTTTCTTTTCTTCTTCGCCGAGGAAATCATTGTTGATGATCTCCGCACGTTTCTCTAAATAATCGTTGAGTGATGCGTTAAACGAGGCTCGTTGTTCATCCAGAGCTTGTAGTCGTTCCGCGCCTTCTTCACCCACCAAATCAACACGAGCCAAATACTTCTCCTGTGCAGACATTTCCGAGGTCTGATTTAGTTCAATCACTAGCGCGTTGTTGCGCTCACTTTGTTGAATGTACTTAGGTTGAGAGGCGAGGTTTTCTTCAAGCATTTGTTGTTGAGAATCAGCGTCTAATTCGGTTTCTCGAATGGCGAGTTTATCTATTGCTAACTGGCGTAAGCGATTTTCTTCATCGAAAAGTTGAGCAATTTGTTCGTCAGTAAAAAACGCGCTTTGCATCGCTAAGATTGCGTCATTTAGCTGCTTCAGTTCGTTTAATGGCAACGAATTTCCTTCGAACGGTTCTAGCTTGGATAGTGCTTCTTTGTATGCAAGATAGGTCTCGAACAGTTCTGCGCTGATACCCAGTGAATCTAGTTGTGATTCACCAGTTTTTACGTTGGCTTTGATTTCTTCAAGGCTTTGTTCTCCTAGACCGCTCAGAGTGTATTCAAAGAAGTCTTTTTGAGAAGAGAGATCAATACTGGTGTCCTGTTGTGACTGAGCTTTTATAAGTTGTGAAGGTGGAGACGATGGAAACAGATAAGCCGCTCCTACACCAATGAGTGATACGATGAATAAGGTGATGAGAGCGACTTTCTTCATAATGGCTTCCTTCTTATAGACCTTGCTGTTTTAGGCGGTTTGCGTGTTGGCGATACAATGTGACTGGATCCGTTTCGAACAAATGATGGATACCTAGCAGCCCGTTGATTTCATCCAGATGATTCATCTTGTAATCATCACGAATCACTTTCCCCAAGTGAGTGCTGCACGTGCCCACGAGACCATCATTTGGACTATCAAACGCCAAACCTAAAACCACCATTGCGCCGTCTGTTGGATCAAACAGGTTGGTAAAGTTGGAAGAGCCAGTCCATGAGTAGTAATGCACACCGTTAGACGCCAATAGGTCTCCATCTCCACATTCACTGGTTGGAATGCCTTCGGGGTAATGCTGGTTGAACGCCAAAGAACCTTCGGTGGTTAGTGCCGCTAAGGAAGCTAGTGGGTCTTGGTCGAGATCAGTGCCACCGGAAAGTAGATTAATGAGAGTCACCAGCCCTTCTGCTAGCTTCACCGCGACACCTTCACTGATGGAGCCTTCAGGAACCGTTCCACGCACAATATCAGCTACTTTTGATCCTTTGTTCACCCCTCCAATACTGGTAACGGACGCCACTAAATCTGGGCGTACAGAAGCAACATAACGTGTTGTTGGTCCACCATGGCTGTGCCCAATCAAATTGACCTTTTCCGCGCCTGTAGCAGCAAGCAACGTTTCTACTTGAGCCAAGAGCTGCTCTCCACGTGCTTCACTGCTGTTGGTTGCGGAGACTTGAGCGACATAAACCGTCGCGCCATCTTTCGTTAGAGCATGTGGGATGCCATAGAAGTAATCGACTCCGGCAAGGGAATCAAAACCAAATAAACCATGGACAAGTACGATGGGGTATTTGGTTTCTGTGTAACCACTGGCGTTGGCAGATGCAAAAGGTAGGGTGCTTAAAACGAAAAGCATTGTTGTTATGAATCTGAGTTTCAAAACTATCTCCTTGTGGTATGACCTCTTATGAGTTTTATAAAATAGGAGATAAGTTTTGCGGTTGAGAAGTTCGTTTGTGGCACATTGTTTTAATCTGTGATTACTCAAAAGAAAATCAACAGATTCAATTAACATTGGATTGATGAATATTAGAATGTTAGTTAATTCTAATTAAGACAATGAGTTAGTAACTCTATAATGAGAGGTAAAAAAATAGCCTCGCAGTACGAGGCTATTTAATAATTGTTCTGAATGCTTATAAAGAGGCTTCTTTTTCTAGCACTAATGCATTGTATCGAGCAAAGCCAGCTTCAAGATCGGCGATTAAGTCTTCTACATCTTCTAAACCAATGTGTAGACGTACCAATGTACCTTCGAAATTTGGATTCGCCACTGTGCGCAAGCTATTAAAGCTCTTTGGCTCGTTAGCTAAAATCAAACTCTCAAACCCACCCCATGAATAACCCATGCTGAAGTGCTTCATACCATCCAACAATGCTGTGGTGGCTTTCGGGTACGAGCTTTTCAACACGAATGAGAACAGACCGTTACCGCCAGTAAAATCGCGTTTATAGAATTCGTGACCCGGACAACTCTCTAGAGCAGGGTGACGAACGTGGTCAACTTCAGGACGAGCTGCTAACCATTGCGCGACTTTTAGACTGTTTTCCGCGTGTTGGCGTAAGCGTACATCAAGTGTGCGAATACCACGCAGACCTAGATATGCATCATCAGGAGAAACACATTGACCCATTAGGTAACTCTGCTCGCGTAGCTGATCCCAGTACTTCTCAGAAGCAACCGCCGTACCCAGCATTACATCTGAGTGACCAACAATGTATTTGGTTGCTGCTTGGATAGAGATATCCACGCCGTGCTCGAATGGTGAGAAGTTCACCCCCGCGCCCCATGTGTTATCCAACATTACAATGATGTCTTGTTCGTGTGCAATGCTTGCTAGGGTAGGGACATCCATCACTTCCATGGTAATGGAACCAGGAGACTCAAGGAAAAGCACTTTAGTATTCGGCTGAATAAGGTCACGAATGCCTGCGCCGATCATAGGATCGAAGTAAGTTGTCTCTACACCCATCTTCTTCATGATGGTGTCACAGAAATCGCGAGTAGGTTCGTAGCAGGTATCCACCATTAAGATATGGTCGCCCGTTTCGACAAAAGACAAGATGGCATTAGAAATCGCCGCCGTGCCACATGGGTAAAGGGCACACCCTGCGCCGCCTTCGACCTCTACCATGGCATCTTGAAAGGCAAAGTGTGTGTTTGTACCACGGCGTCCGTAAAACAGGGTTTTATTCGTACGATTGATCATCGCTTGGTTTTTTTCTGCGACGGTATCAAACACTATAGTAGAAGCGCGCTGCACTGGTGGGTTTACCACGCCATTTGTCCACTTCTTATCACGACCTGCGGTAACGAGTTTGGTCTTTTTGCCTTCTGACATAAAAATTCCCTGTCTAAATTACGATTTTCAATATTTAAAACATGGACCAAGGGTGGTTTGCAAGGGAAAAGTAGAAATGAAACGACTCGTCAGAGCATAGAGCGAAAAACAGTGAGAAAGTGCAACAGATAAAGAAAACCGACAGCATAGAACTGTCGGTTTTGTAGAGATTTATTAGCTT
>NZ_BCUF01000069.1 GCF_001591145.1 Vibrio harveyi NBRC 15634 = ATCC 14126 = KCTC 12724
GGTTACTTGGGTATAAAACATTGATCAAAAATAAACTTTTCTCTCAGTAAGTTATGCTAGTTTCTGTAAAGTTGAACAAAAGCTAAATATACAAGGAAGAAAATGAAAACGATAGGTCTGATTGGTGGCATGTCATGGGAGTCTACCGCAAACTATTACCAAATTATTAACCGAGAAGTGAAAGCGCGCTTAGGTGGTTTGCATTCAGGTAAAGTCTGCTTGTACAGCGTCGATTTCGCCGAAATTGAAACGCTGCAACACCAAGGCCGTTGGGATGATACTGCAATCATTCTCGCGCAGGCAGCAAAATCAGTGGAAGCGGGCGGTGCAGATTTTATTTTGATTTGTACAAACACGATGCACAAAGTCGCAGACCAAATTCAGCAGGCTGTTAATATACCGCTTGTTCATATTGCCGATGCGACCGCAGAGCAGCTGGTGGTGGATGGCATTAAGAAGGTTGGTTTACTTGGTACGCGTTTTACCATGGAACAAGACTTCTATAAGCAGCGACTTATCGATAAATTTGGTGTTGATGTCGTCGTACCCAGTTCAGATGACCAGACGATTGTTCATGACGTTATCTACAACGAATTGTGTAAAGGCGAAGTGCATGATGATTCGCGCCAACACTACCTTACTATTATTGAGAAACTCGTGGAACAGGGGGCTGAAGCAGTCATTCTGGGTTGTACTGAAATCGCGATGTTAGTTGAATCTCAGCACACTGACGTCAAGCTTTATGACACAACTGAAATCCACGCGAAAGCAGCGGTAGAAAAAACCCTCGACTCAAAGTGAGACTTCGCTTAACAGGCTTAATCAGATCAACGAACTCAAGGAAGAGTGATGAACTATCGATGCGGGCAATGCCGCCAGTTTACTCGTCAAAAAGGTAGCGCAGATATTTGCGGTGCATGGGGGAATCCAACTGATGCAAAACGTCCAGCGTGTGACTATTTTATGCCAACCGTTAGCGCAAAAGAGCGTGTCGCTTCTTCAATGAAAACCAAAAATGGCTAAGTCTTTCTCATTAATTGAGAATTTCTTAGCCAATCAGTATGCATTGACCAATGCAAACGATTGCTCGGTTTGGGATGTGTTGTATAATCTGCGTCGCGTCACACTTTGGTGACACGTATTACATTTCAGGACTCCCATGTTGAAGAAATCTCTTGCTCTCATGCTTGCTGCGTACTCACTTCCTTCCGTTGCAGGTTCTACCATCGGTATCGTTGGTGCGATGGATGTTGAAGTTGAAGCGCTATTACCAAAAATCCAAAATCAACAAGTAAAGAAAATCGGTAGCCATCGCTTTTATATGGGTGAGTTAGAGGGAAAAACGGTCGTTGTGACTCAATCGGGTGTTGGTAAAGTCAATGCAGCGATGACGACAACCCTTCTGATTGAATCTTTCGGTGTTGACCAACTTATTTTCACAGGTATTGCGGGCGCAAGTGATCCGAAATTGGATCCGCTAGACGTGGTCGTCTCTACGCGTTTGGTGCAACACGATGTGGACCTAACCGCATTTAACATGCCGAAAGGCTTGCTGCCTGATTATGAAGAGCGTTACTTCTACGCCGATAAAACACTGCAAAAGTATGCATTCGATGCTGCCGTTGACACACTTGGGAAAGAGAGTGTTTATCGAGGCATTATCGCATCAGGTGACCAGTTCATTGCGAGCAAAGTGAAGGTAACCGGCATTTACCAAGAATACAACGCGATGGCGGTAGAAATGGAAGGCGCAGCGCTAGGTCAAGTCGCAGACGCTTTCAATGTACCTTACGTGGTGATCCGCACGATCTCTGATAAAGCGGATGGCTCAGCAGATGTTGTTTACTCAGACCTGAAGAAGGCAACTGCAGACAATTCTGCAAACATTACTCTGAATATGCTGAAACGCATGTAATTGAAAATAGGTTCGGCAAACTTTTGCAAGCCGTAATAAGACGAAAAAGCAGCACTTAGAATGCTGCTTTTTTCTTGAAGATTCGCTTCACCCACTAAGCGATGTGCGTGCTCTTGAACGGCTGATCGTTTGCAGATTTCCACCAATGATCGAGTTGCTCTTTGTTCATTGGCTTGCCAAACAAATAGCCCTGCATAAAGTCGCAGCGGTAAGAAGAAAGCCACTCGTGCATCACGTTATGCTCAATGCCCTCTGCCGTGACAGTCTTATTCTGTGCATGACACAGTTCTATAATTGGTTTGATGACATGCCCATTATCGGTGTTCATCAGGGTTAACAAAAACTCTCGGTCAAATTTGATTTTCTGTACCGGGTACTGCACTAACTGCGTCAAAGAAGTATAACCAGAACCAAAGTCGTCTATTGCCAGTTTGTAACCTAGTTTCGATAGCTCATCGAGTAGGGCTGTACCTTGTTTATCAGACGCAAAAGTTTCGGTAATTTCTAGCTCAATACAATGCGCAGGAACACCATTTTGTGATGCTTTATCATGGATGAATTCCGCCATAGACAGTGAGTTCAGTTCTGCAGACGATAAGTTGATGGACAAAATAATGTCTTTCCCAAAGATATTTTTTAGCTGGTGGTATTCCGCCATGGCATTCGCGAATACCCAGCGGTCAATCTTTTCGAACAAACCGGTTTGTTCAGCAATAGGAATGAACTCTTTTGGTGGTACTGAACCGATCCCTTCAGCTTCCCAACGTAATAGGACTTCCAAGCCTTCTATCTCGTTGGCATTACTGTTCATGTATGGTTGGAAAACAAGATGAAACTCTTCTTCAACGTTAGCTTTGCGCAATGCGCGTTCAATTTGGCTACGACGTTGAGCCTCGATATTGAGTGCTGCAGAATAGTAAGCGTATTGGTTTTTACCAGCACGCTTAGCTTGGTACATTGCTGCGTCTGCACTCGATAAGAGCTTGGCGATATCACCACCGTCTGTTGGGTATTGAGCGATACCCACGCTGGCTGTTACTGGAAATGAGTTTTTCGCTGACTGAGTTAAGTTGTTAATTGGCTTGAGCAACTCCCCGGCAAACAGATCGGGTATGTCGCTATTTTCTTGATTAGAACTGAGTAAGATGGCGAACTCATCGCCGGACAAACGCGCACCGAAACATGGGCTATTGTATTGTTGAGTGAACTTCTGACACGCATTTTTGATGTGTCTGGAGAAGACTTGCAGCAACTTATCGCCCAGTTCGTGACCGTATTTGTCGTTGACGTATTTGAAGTTATCTAGGTCAATATAAATTACCCAAAGCTGATCTGAAGGATCCGCCAGTTCACGGCTTGCAAGTTCATGGAAGCGATGACGATTAGCAAGTTGAGTTAAGTGGTCGGTTTCTGCCAAACGCTTGGTCTTGTGGTAGACGTTGTTCAGCTCTTCATACATATCAAAGAAGCGAGAAGAAAGGCGTCCAATCTCGTCATCAGTGTCTAGTTTTTCAATGTTAGCACGCTTGTTGGACTCAATTTCTCTAAGCTGTTTGTCTAAGTGGGATACCGGGCTAAGTACGTAACGATACAGCACCAAGACAATTAATGTGATGGTACAAAACGAGGCAATGCCAAACGACAATGCCAGTTCTAGCCAGACCTTATCGACCTTATTCCACATCAGATATTCTGCTGGCGATAAAATGGCATAGAAATGGGGTAGAAGTTCAATCGTCTGGGCGAGGGGAATATCTAAGATAATCGGCTTGTCAGAAAAGGTAATCACGCTGTGCGTATCAAATTCGATCTCATGTTTGATGTCATTGAACGCTTCGAGTGACACAGACACGATAACAAAGAAAACGTTTTGTGGGTCAAAGCTTAACGGGGGTTCTCCGGTACGTTTATCAAACAACTCATATTGCAATAGAATGCTTTGCCCGCTGCTGTTGTAAATAAAACCGGTATGGCTGACATCCCCATTGGCTTTATAGCTTTTGTCGACATACTCAAGGATCTTAGGGTCCACTCGACCATTTGATTCGTAATATTGATTTTCGGTGTAGTAGAGAAGGTCTTGTCTACCATCGAGGATCGCCATGTTGGCATCCCCTCGGTACCCGTGGCTGAGCACCTCTATGGTTTCATCTAAACGTTTGAACAGTTGCCTCTCACGATAGCGGTTATCATGATTTACAAAATAATCTTGCAGTACCTCGCTTTTACCCAAGGTATAGGCATAACTGTTGAGAAAAATGTTGGCTTGGCGAAACTGTCCAGCGAGCTTTTCCATTTGCAGCTGGATATAGCTGTCTTCCCTTTTGATTAGCGTGACTTTTTGAATGCTATAGATGATGTAACTCGACACCAGCGCGCTAATTAGAATGACAGGGGCGACAAGCAAAACGACTCTGTTGCTTAATTTCATGTATTTCTTACTTTCCGTTTGTGTCCCTACAAACGCTTCTAACCTGAGAGTATTACCTATTGGTGCCTACCTGAGGTATCGAACGGATGATGATACTTTCCTTGTATTCGAGGAAATTGTAAGTGTGTGTTTTTCGAAAGTCAGTCAGGTTTCCGATATTTGTGATGCTGTGTGAGGTTTTTTCATGTTCACAGGTGTCACCGTCTCATAAATTGAACAGATTTATTCCAGCGAAAAGGTCTCCAACTCATTCGTCCGACTTATGAATTCAGATTAATACCGATTGAATGGAAGTCTCTCTCCCGTTCAATAGATGCCATCGAAACGTTTCGATGGCGAAGTGTGACCTCAATATCTTTTTCTTAATCAGTTAGCACTCAATTACGGATCATTCTCACACCTTATCGATCTGCGACTGGTCAATTCTCCTTGGCGTTCTATCATTGCATCGAAACGTTTCGATGAGTGTTTTGTCAATATAGAAATTAGTCCAAGAGAGACACTCACAGTTGTATGAACGTGTAACCGAAAGGTCGATGAGATGAAAAAAAGTACCCTAATTAACTCAGAAATTTCTTACTTGGTGGCGACGCTGGGTCATACCGACGAAATCACCATTTGTGACGCGGGCTTGCCAATTCCTGATCATGTACAACGTATTGATTTAGCGTTGACTCATGGCGTACCTGGTTTCCTTGATACCGTTCGCGTGATTCTGTCTGAGTCCCAAATTGAAGGGGTCATCATTGCTGAAGAATTCGCAACAGTTAGCCCAGTTCACCACGATGCGCTGATCTCTGAACTAACCAAAGAGAGTGAGCAAACAGGTAAGCAAATCGCGATTAACTATGTATCGCATGAAGATTTTAAAGTTCGTACAGAACAGAGTCGCGCTGTTGTTAGAACAGGCGAGTGCACACCGTATGCGAACGTGATTTTCCAAGCTGGCGTGGTGTTTTAAGCCACAACTAATTGAGGACAAATTATGACTCAAGCCATTCTACAACTAAGCGACATTGAGAAAACCTTCCCGGGTGTTAAGGCGTTGGATAAAGCCAGCCTTAACGTATACCCAGGTCGTGTGATGGCGTTGATGGGCGAGAACGGGGCAGGTAAGTCGACCTTGATGAAAGTGCTTACAGGCATCTACCACATGGATGCAGGAAGCATCAAATATCAAGGTCAGCCAGCGGCGTTTAAAGGTCCGCGTGATTCTCAAGAAGCGGGCATCAGTATCATTCACCAAGAATTGAACTTGATCCCTGAGCTGACGATTGCTGAAAACATCTATTTAGGTCGTGAATTTACCGGCACGATGGGACGTATTCAGTGGAGCAGAATGTACGAAGAAGCAGATAAGTTGCTTCAACGCCTTAACGTAAAGCACTCTTCAAAAACATTGCTTGGTGATTTAAGTCTTGGTGAGCAGCAAATGGTGGAGATTGCCAAAGCGCTGTCTTTCGAATCCAAAGTCATCATCATGGATGAACCAACGGATGCGTTGACCGACAAAGAGACGGAATCGCTGTTTAAAGTGATTAACGAACTTCGCGACCAAGGTTGCGGCATCGTTTACATCTCACACCGTCTGAAAGAAATCTTCGAAATCTGTGATGACATTACTGTGTTACGTGACGGCAAGTTCATTGGCGAATGCCAAGTTAAAGACACCAACGAAGATGGACTCATCGAAATGATGGTTGGTCGTAAGTTGGAAGAGCAATACCCGCGTATCGATGTGACGCATGGTGATGTTTGTCTTGAAGTGATTGGTTTGACGGGCTCGGGTGTTCATGACATTAGCTTCACGCTTCAACGTGGTGAAATCCTTGGTGTGTCAGGCTTGATGGGCGCGGGGCGTACAGAGTTGATGAAGGTGATTTACGGCGCGCTACCAAGTGAGCGTGGCGTCATCAACTTAGACAATAAGACCATTAACCCGGTTAGCCCACAAGATGGCTTGGCGAATGGTATTGCTTACATCTCTGAAGACCGTAAAGGCGATGGCTTGGTGCTTGGCTTATCCGTGAAGGAGAACATGTCTCTGTGTGCATTGGATAAACTTACCAAAGGCTTCCAAATCCAACATGGCGAAGAAGTCGTGGCGGTAGAAGACTTCATCAAACTGTTCAACATCAAAACGCCAACCCGAGACCAAATCATTGGCAACCTATCTGGTGGTAACCAGCAGAAAGTGGCAATCGCAAAAGGGCTGATGACCAAACCCAAAGTTCTGATTCTGGATGAGCCAACCCGTGGCGTCGACGTAGGCGCTAAGAAAGAAATCTACCAGCTAATCAACAAATTTAAAGCCGATGGCATGAGCATCATCTTGGTTTCTTCTGAGATGCCTGAAGTGCTAGGCATGAGTGACCGCATCATGGTGATGCACGAAGGTCGTATTACTGGCGAATTTGATGCGAAAGACGCCGACCAAGAAACACTACTCGCTTGTGCCGTAGGCAAGAAGATCAATGAGGAAGCAGCATGAGTACTAATACCATGAGCAAACCAAACGAAACGGGCAGCAAGAAGCTGTTCACTAAAGAGTGGCTGATTGAACAAAAGTCACTGATTGCACTGTTATTTTTGATTGTTGTCGTGTCATTTTTGAACCCGAACTTTTTTACGGTAGACAATATTCTTAATATCCTTCGTCAAACCTCAGTTAACGCAATCATCGCGGTAGGTATGACGTTGGTTATCCTGACCGCAGGCATCGACCTAAGCGTAGGTTCTGTACTCGCACTATGTGGTGCGTTTGCCGCGAGCATGATTGCATTAGAAGTGCCTGTGCTTATCGCAGTTCCGACTGCATTGTTCGCTGGTGCAGCTTTGGGGGCGATCAGCGGTATCATCATTGCCAAAGGTAAGGTTCAAGCCTTTATCGCAACACTGGTTACCATGACGTTACTACGCGGCGTAACCATGGTTTACACCGACGGTCGTCCTATCTCTACGGGCTTTACTGACACAGCAGATGCATTTGCATGGTTTGGCACAGGTTACGCACTTGGTATCCCGGTTCCAGTTTGGTTGATGGTGATTGTCTTTGCGGCAGCTTGGTACCTACTGAACCACACTCGTTTTGGTCGCTATGTGTACGCACTTGGCGGCAACGAATCAGCAACGCGCCTTTCTGGTATCAACGTTGACCGTGTAAAAATTGGTGTATACGCCATCTGCGGTATGTTGGCAGCGCTTGCTGGCATTATCGTGACGTCTCGTCTGTCTTCGGCACAACCAACAGCGGGTATGGGCTACGAGCTAGACGCTATCGCAGCGGTTGTTCTTGGCGGTACCAGCTTGATGGGTGGTAAAGGTCGCATAATGGGAACATTGATTGGTGCTCTAATCATCGGCTTCCTAAACAACGCGCTGAACCTACTCGATGTTTCTTCTTACTACCAAATGATTGCGAAAGCAGTGGTTATCTTGCTAGCAGTACTGGTAGACAACAAAAACAAGTAATTGATATTTAAAATAAAGAGCTCCATTACATCCTGAATACAAACCGAGCCAGAGGACGTGTGCTGGCTCACCCTACACAAAGGACTAGAACGATGAAAAAACTCGCAACTCTTATCTCTGCTGCACTTCTTTCTTCAACCGTATCGGTAGCGGCGCACGCTCAAGATACGATGGCGATTGTAGTTTCTACATTGAATAACCCGTTCTTCGTAACGATGAAAGACGGTGCAGAAGCGAAAGCGAAAGAACTGGGATACGACTTGATTGTACTGGACTCGCAAAATGACCCGAGTAAAGAACTGTCAAACATCGAAGACCTAACGATTCGTGGCGTAAAAGCGATTCTGATTAACCCAACAGATTCAGACGCTGTGTCAAACGCAATTCGTATGGCGAACCGTTCTAAGATCCCTGTGTTGACACTAGACCGTGGTGCAAGCCGTGGTGACGTAGTGAGCCACATCGCTTCTGACAACGTAGTTGGTGGCGAAATGGCTGGTCACTACATCATGGAAAAAGTAGGTGAGAAAGCGAAAGTTATCCAGCTAGAAGGTATTGCCGGTACGTCTGCGGCGCGTGAGCGTGGTGAAGGCTTCATGACAGCAGTGAAGGGCAGCAACATGGAGCTACTAGCAAGCCAACCTGCTGATTTTGACCGTACTAAAGGTCTGAACGTAATGGAAAACTTGCTTGCAGCGAACCCTGACGTTCAAGCAGTATTTGCTCAGAACGATGAGATGGCACTGGGTGCGCTTCGCGCAGTTCAAGCGTCTGGTAAAGATGTACTCATCGTTGGCTTCGACGGCACTGACGACGGCATTGCAGCAGTTAACCGTGGCAAGCTAGCAGCAACTATCGCGCAGCAGCCAGATCTTATTGGTGCTTTGGGTGTAGAAACGGCCGACAAAGTATTGAAAGGTGAGAAGGTTGAGGAGTACATTCCTGTTCCGCTTAAAGTCGTGACTAAGTAAGTTTAACTCCCAACTCAGTGATTCTTCTTTGTTGAAGATAATGGAATGACCCAATGAATGTGTTGGGTCATTCCAAACAACAAAAATGGTACGTTAGAAAACTGAATCTATTTGAATCGTAATACGCTTACGTTTTTTCAAAGAGCGTAAACCTATTACTCCTGTTCAAATATAAAGGGTTCATTCAGAACCGAGGATAACCGTATGAATAAGTTAGTGGTGTTAGGTAGTGTAAACGCTGACCATGTTCTTCAAGTGCCTTCTTTCCCTCGTCCAGGCGAGACGCTGCATGGTCGCAACTATCAAGTTATCCCAGGTGGCAAGGGTGCCAACCAAGCTGTTGCGGCAGCTCGATTAAACGCAGATATCGGTTTTATTGCGTGTGTGGGTGATGATTCATTCGGCATCAACATTCGTGAGAACTTCAAAATGGATGGCATCGATATTGCTGGCGTGAAAATGCAGCCGAACTGCCCAACGGGCATTGCCATGATTCAAGTGGCGGACAGCGGCGAGAACAGCATTTGTATCTCCGCAGAAGCCAACGCCAAGCTGACTGCAGAGGCGATTGAGCCAGATCTAGAGCGCATTCGTCAGGCTGATTACTTGTTGATGCAACTAGAAACGCCAATGTGCGGCATCGAGAAAGCTGCGCGAATCGCGAAAGATGCCAAAACCAACGTCATTCTGAACCCAGCGCCGGCGCGTGAATTGTCTGATGAGTTACTGTCTTGCATTGATGTCATCACACCAAATGAAACGGAAGCGGAAGTACTAACAGGTGTGACGGTAACGGACGATGACAGCGCACAAGAAGCGGCAAACATCCTGCATTCGAAAGGCATTGAAATCGTCATGATCACGCTCGGTGCGAAAGGGGTGTGGTTGAGTCAAAACGGTCGCGGTGAAATCATTCCTGGTTTCCGCGTAGAAGCAACAGATACCACAGCGGCGGGCGATACGTTTAATGGGGCATTAGTCACTGGTTTATTGGAAGACTTACCTTTAGAATCAGCGATTAAGTTTGCCCACGCAGCAGCAGCGATCTCAGTAACTCGCTTTGGCGCGCAAACCTCCATTCCAACCCGAAAAGAGGTTGAGGAGTTTCTGGTTAAAAACTAATTAAGGAGTAATAACATGGCAACGATGAAAGACATCGCAAAACTGGCAGGGGTTTCCACCTCAACTGTGAGCCATGTTATTAACAAAACTCGCTTTGTCAGCGAAGAGATCTCGGAACGAGTCAACAACGCTGCCAAAGAGCTCAATTACTACGCGCCTTCAGCTTTGGCGCGTAGCCTCAAAGTCAATCGCACCAAAACCATTGGTATGCTGGTGACTACCTCAACCAACCCATTTTTCGGTGAAGTCGTAAAAGGTGTTGAGCGCAGTTGCTACCATAAAGGCTATAGCCTGATCCTGTGTAACACTGAAGGCGATAACGAACGCATGCGTGATTCCATCAATACGTTGCTACAAAAGCGAGTTGATGGTCTGATTCTAATGTGTTCATCGTTAGAAGGGGAGCGCATTGATGTATTTGAACGTTACCCTGATATTCCAGTTGTAGTGATGGATTGGGGACCAATGCTGTTCACAAGCGATAAGATCCAAGATAACTCACTTCGTGGTGGTTACTTGGCAGCCAAATACCTTATCGATTGTGGTCACAAAGAGATTGGTTGTATCACTGGACCATTAATTAAGCATCAAGCGCAAATGCGTTACGAAGGCTACAAACGCGCGATGATCGAAGCAGAGCTTGAGTTCAACGCCAACTGGATTGTTGAATCGGACTTTGAATGCGAAGGTGGTTATCAAGCCTTCAAAAAAATGGCGGAACGTGGTCCGTTACCAAGTTCTATTTTTGTTTCCAACGACATGATGGCCATGGGCGCAATTAACGCGGCAAATGAGTTGGGTATTCAAGTACCTGAGCAGCTTTCTATCATTGGTTATGACGATATCCACATCGCTAAGTTTATGTCGCCATCCCTCACCACTATTCATCAGCCTAAGTACCGTCTTGGACAAGCTGCTGTAGAGACATTGTTGCGTAAATTGGATGATAAGTCTGACGAAGCTCAGGTTGTGCAATTAGAGCCGACACTGATTGAACGTAAAAGTGTGAAGCGTCTCTCTTAGCTCAAAATTTATTCATTCTCAATAAGTTATAGACCTATACTTTTATTGAAGGTGCTTTTTACAAGGATTTAGGAAGCAACCCCACGCCTTTTGAACAATAAGCCCAACAAAATGTGATTTTTTGCGCGTAAAGTAAAAGATTTCGTGTAGAAATATTCCAAAAAGCTTATTATTAAAAGGGTCTATAAATAGATTTATAAATTATTGTAGCAAATGGAAAATTTTTATGTTCGTCAAGAGATACGCACTGCATTCAGTTAAGAGACCGTGGTTTCACCGTATCAATATTCTCTTAGTCTTATTCGTGTTTTCTTTGAGTGTTTATGAGTTGCTTGCCAATGAAGAATTCATTTACTTATTGGGTATCGCATTTACGTTCATAGCTACAGCACTATTTGCTGCGGCATCATCTTTCAAGAAGCGTTACTTGGGACATGAATCCTAAATAGTGGCGAAGGAATAAGTGTGCTTCAGGCACTTTAAAGCAAGTATTGATCTGATTTATGATCGGGTACATCGAAGGGAGGACAAATGTCCTCCTTTTTGTTTGCTGCGAGGCAATAAGATGAGCACATCCCAAGCACAATAATAAAGGACATCTTCATGGACCTATTTGCCCTGTTCGACATCAATAACACCCTTGTTAATATTCCTATTGGTGGTGGCTATGCGATGAGTTGGATCGAAGCTTTTGGTACGGTTTTCGGTCTGCTTTGTATTTGGTTTGCGAGCCAAGAAAAAACCATTAACTACTTGTTCGGTTTGCTGAACGTAACACTTTTCGCCGTTATCTTTTTCCAGATTCAGCTTTACGGATTGCTTCTGCTTCAATTGTTCTTCTTCTGCGCCAACATTTATGGTTGGTATGCGTGGACAAGACCAAATGCACAAGGTGAGACACTAGAGGTGCGCTGGTTAAGCAAGCAGAAGCTCATCGCGACAGGTTCAGTAAGCATTGTTGCGATTGCGCTGTTAACCATCTATATCGACCCATTCTTTTTCGCGTTGGCTAACATTGCCGTTGATACGTTAAATGTGTTCGGTGCAGGTTTGTCTGAACCTGTGTTGGAGCCAGATGCTTTCCCATTCTGGGATGCAACTATGACCGTTCTGTCTATCGTGGCGCAAATCTTAATGACACGTAAGTACGTTGAGAACTGGATTCTTTGGGTCGTAATCAACATCATCAGCGTTGGTATTTACGCAACACAAGGCGTGTACGCAATGTCGGTTCAATACGCGATTCTAATGTTCATCGCCGCAAACGGCACAAGAGAATGGGCACGTAGTGCGAAACGCAATGGTGATAAGACCCTAACTCAAGCGACAGCGCAAGGTTAAGCCAATGATGAAACAACCTCATATTGGCGTAGACAACACCCAGATAGCATCGCGAGTGATCGTCTGTGGTGAGCCAGATCGAGCAAACCGTATTGCCGCGTTGTTTGATAACGCAGAATTGGTCTCTGAAAACCGTGAATATAGAGTATTCACTGGCACATACCAAGGTCAGCAAATCTCAGTATGCAGTACAGGCATAGGCGCTCCTTCGATGATCATTGCGGTGGAAGAGCTAAAACAGTGTGGTGTGACAGACGTGATTCGTGTGGGATCGGCTGGTGCGATGCAATCAGGCATTCAACTCGGTGAGTTGATAGTGGCTGAAGGCGCAGTAAGAGACGAAGGTGGTTCGAAAGCATACGTTCGCTCTTCGTATCCGGCTTACGCAAGCTTTTCGTTACTGAAAGCGCTGGATAGCTATTTAGCCGAAAAAGAGGCGCACTATCATTTAGGTGTGGTTCGCTCCCATGACAGCTTCTACACCGACGAAGAAGAAGCGATCTGTGAGTACTGGAACAAGAAAGGTATTCTCGGTGCGGATATGGAGACCTCGGCTCTGTTTACTGTCGGTCGTTTGCGTGGACTGAATGTTGCCTCCATTCTGAACAATGTGGTTTTGTATCAGCAGGATGTGAAAGAAGGCGTAGGGCAGTACGTAGACGAAGCGCAAGTGATGATGGAAGGGGAGCGTTTAGCGTCTTACGCTGCTCTTGAAGCCTTAATTGCGCAAAGTTAACTGGATCACAGCTTAGTTAATTTTTAAAGCGGCACTTTGGTGTCGCTTTTTTATTGGCTGTCATCAAACGATTCTAGCGAGTACAATCTATTTGAGATTGTTGTCATTAAAGAGAAACTCACGTGAAAATCAGCCCTTACTCAACCGGACGTTTCAAAAGCTTTCTAGAACAGAAAAGTGCCGAGTTTCGTGACTTAATCTATCAATGCCAAATCGGCAGTCGATACTTTGACTCTGGTGAAGAGATCCTTCGCCAAGGCGAGCAGCTTCAATATCTGTATGTTGTGCCAGTCGGTCGAGTTTCAATGAGTATTATTGCTGTCAACGGTCGTCGTTTTCAATTGGGTGAAGCCAATTGCGATTATCATATCTATGGTGAAATGGAGTACTTCACGCAAACGCCTTGTCAGTGGAACGTCGTCGCCGATGAACATATGCAAGTGGATATTATCTGCATCCAAAAACTGACTGAGGCATTGCATCAGCAACCTGACATGATGTTTTTCTTTGCTTCTGCTTTGGCGGAGGATTATCAAGATTCAATGGATATCTATACCAATCGCTTGTTGCACCCAATTACTTACAACATTGCTTATGATTTGCTAGTACAAAAGCAGACCAACACCTTGTTGGGTGGGTTTGACAAAGTAAACCAAGAAGCGGAAAGATTTGGCACGTCAGGACGCGTTTATCGTCGAGCGGTAAAAGATCTGATGGACAAAGGTTTGATCAGAAAAGGCGAGCAGGGGCTTGAGATTGTTGATGAAGCGGCACTAAAAACATTTCTTGATGCTTACGAATAACCCACAACGTTAGAATTCCGAAATACAATGTTGTGGGTCATCATGAGCACTTTTTACGAAGAGCGATAAGCGCTTATTTCTGAATTAGAAAACGCAGTGCTTAGCAAAATCAGAAGCTTCGTTAGCAGTCCAATCGCCTTTTGGTTTCTCTTTCATATCGTTACACCACGCTTCACTGCCAACTTCCGTACATGCCATTAGCTGTGCTGCTACAAATAAAACCAATGCTAACTTCTTCATTATCTAGTCCTTTTTAGTGAGTCATTTAAAAGAAGTATAAACATTCATTAAAGTGATAAATATTAATTTGATAACTTTGCGCTTACCGTCTCAAATTCGATATAGGTACAGTGTAATTAGTTGATTTATTAAGCCAATTTAGAAGTGTAACGAATGTAAAGTTATTAAATAATCGGTTGAATGCCTATGTGAGTAACGATATATTGCGAATGCGCATGATAATGGATCTCATTTAAGGTTTAAGATAATGGAAAAACTCGTCAGTGCGGCTCTTGTTTCGCTGCTCACAATCTCACCTGCTTTTGCTGCAACCGTCAAAATCGATCACTACATGGGAACGACAGAAGTCGAACAATCGCCAAAACGTGTGGTTGTGATTGGCTTTGGTCCACTCGATACACTCGACAGTTTTGGTATTGACCCTGTAGCGGTATCGAACGCCTCCCATCTTCCAAAGTACTTATCTAAGTACAGTAAAGCTCATTACAAATCGGCAGGCAGTCTGTTCGAACCAGACTTCGAAACCATCTACATGCAAAAACCAGATTTGATTTTGGTTGGTCCTCGCGGTTCGTCAAAATACGATGAGTTAAGTGAAATTGCCCCAACGGTAGTATTTGCTTCAGGCGAGAATGAAGATTACTGGCAAGGGACCAAAGCACAATGGCGAAATATTGGCAAAATCTTCAATATCGAGGATAAGGTCGAGCAAAAAATTACGAAGTTAGACGCTCAATTCAAAGCAATTCATGACTATAACCAAGCTCATAATAATGATGCGCTTACGATTCTAAGTATTGGTGACAACATCAGCGCATTTGGTGCGAAATCTCGTTTTGGGGCGATTTACACAGATTTTGGCTTTACAGAAACAGTGAAGAACCTCAAAACAGGCACGCACGGTGACGTAATCTCTTATGAGTTTATTCGCGAAGCTAATCCGAAAAATATTCTAGTTATTGATAGAAATTCACTTCACGCAAAGTCTGATCATGACCTCGCTAAAGCGCTGGATAACGATTTGGTTAAAGCGACTTCGGCTTACAAGAACAAGAAAATTACTTTTCTAGATGTTGACGCATGGTATTTAGCAATGTCCGGCGTGACCGCAACGGAAAAGATGGTGAGTGAAATTAAACACACGATCGATCTGTAAGCGAAGCTAGCTGAGGTTAACTTTGAAAAAGTTATTGCTTGTTCTTGTTGTTCTAAGCGTTGCATCGTTGTTTGTTGGGGTGGCAAATATGACACCCCAACAGTTGTTTTCGGGCAATGCAAAAGCACTAGAACTTTTCTTTACTAGCCGGGTTCCGCGTTTATTTGCCATCCTTCTTGCGGGAGCAGGGCTAAGCATCGCTGGATTAGTGATGCAGCAAATTAGCCAAAACCGATTCGCCGCGCCTTCGACGACAGGCACCATTGAATGCGCCATGCTCGGTTACGTAATGAGTGTGGTGTTTTTTGGTAATGGCGAACAGCTTTGGCTTGTCTTTGCTGTCTCTATCCTGGGTACCTTGATGTTCGTCCAGTTCATTCAACGTATTCAATTCAAAAGCGTCGTGTTTGTGCCGCTCGTGGGCATCATCTTTGGTAACGTTGTTGACGCTGTTACTACTTTGATTGCCTACAAATACGATGCACTACAAAGCCTGTCAGCATGGAGCGTAGCAAACTTTGCAAACATTTTGCGTGGTGATTTTGAGCTGCTTTATATTGCTGTTCCCGTCGCTCTTTTAAGTTACCTATTTGCCGCACGCATTTCTGCGGTTGGCATTGGTAAAGACTTTGCAGTAAACCTTGGGCTGAACTATCAGCAAGTGGTGACGTTAGGCGTACTTTTGGTGTCGGTAATGTCAGCCAGTGTGGTGATGATCGTAGGTCAACTGCCATTTCTTGGGCTTATCGTGCCAAACTTAGTCAGTTACTTCTACGGTGATAATCTCAAACGCAATATCCCGCTTACTGCCATGTACGGGGCAATACTCGTTTTGGCGTGTGACTTGGTTAGCCGATTGATCATCTTCCCTCATGAAATGCCGATTTCAATCGTGATCAGCATCTTGGGCGGAGTGGTGTTTATCGCGATGTTGTTGCGAGGTAAGCAAAGTGCGTGATTCTAAGAAACTGTTCTTATTGGCAGCCGTCGCGCTGCTTTTTGCTTTTTTGTTTATTGGTATTGGCTTAACAGCAGATAACTACCAGTACTTTTTGTCGCGACGTGTGCCTAAAGTGTTAGCTATGGTATTGGCGGGTATTGCGATTGCTCAATCTTCGTTGGTGTTCCAAACCATTACCCACAACCGGATTCTTACTCCAAGCATCATGGGGTTTGATGCGTTGTATGTGTTAACGCAAGTGCTGATTGTTTTGTTGTTTGGTGGTTTAAGCGCTCTCGTTCTGAATGTCTACATCAACTTCTCGATTGCTGTGCTGGTCATGGTGGGATTTTCGCTATTGCTGTTTGGGTTTTATTTTTCAAAAGGCGGGCGCAATCTCATCACTTTGCTATTGGTTGGGCTGATCTTTGGGCAGTTGTTTAACAACATTGCGGTGTTCTTCTCCCTTCTTATGGACCCAAATACTTTTGCGTTTGTGCAATCTAAACTGTACGCGAGTTTCAATAATGTGAAGGTGAACTTGGTGTATCTCAGTTCACCAATATTGCTCATCGCTTGCTGGTTGTTGTATCGCATGCATCGTACTTTAGATGTTTTTTGGCTAGACCAAGACAATGCTAAGAGTCTTGGGGTTGATGTCCCTAATGTGACGCGCAACGTCTTTATTCTCTCTGCGGTTCTCATTGCCATTTCGACGGCTTTAGTCGGACCAATCATGTTCTTTGGTTTATTGGTGACAAACTTGAGCCGTGAAATGTTCCGCTCTTACCAGCATCGCACCTTGTTAATAGGTTGTTCTTTGATGGCAATTTGTGCCTTATTGTCGGGGCAATGGATTATAGAAAACGTCTTTTCATTTGAAACGACGCTGAGCGTAGTGATTAACTTTATTGGTGGTATCTACTTCTTGTATCTACTGCTGAAAAACAAAGTCGTATAAACATGATAGTTATAGATAAATTAACCAAAGCATTTGGTTCCAACAAAGTGGTTGATGGCGCGGATACCCAATTTGAGAAAGGGAAGGTGACATCGATTATTGGCCCAAACGGAGCAGGAAAGAGTACCTTGCTGTCCATGGCGTCACGATTGACTGAGCGAGATGGTGGTAGTGTCATGATCGACTGCAAAGAGATTGCAGATTGGGACACCAAAGAACTTGCGAAAAAGTTGGCGGTATTACGTCAAGCTAACACGATTACGATGCGTTTTACCGTAAAAGAATTGGTATCGTTTGGGCGCTTCCCTTATTCAAAAGGCAACTTGTCCAAAGATGACCATGCGATTATCGACCAAGCCATCGACTACTTAGATCTGAAAGAAATTCAAGATAAGTTCTTAGATGAATTGAGTGGTGGTCAACGACAGTTGGCGTTTATTGCGATGGTGATAGCCCAAGATACGGATTATGTTTTCCTCGATGAACCATTGAATAACCTTGATATCAAGCATTCGCTTCAAATCATGAGAGTCGTTCAACGTCTTGCGCATGATATGAATAAAGCTATGGTGGTGGTGATCCACGATATTAATTTTGCAGCTTGTTATTCCGATGAGATCCTTGCTCTGAAGAAGGGTAAAGTGGTTGCCAGTGGCAAGGTAGATGAGGTAATTCAGGCGTCCACGCTAGAAGACATCTACGAGACACCTTTTAATATCATTGAGCTTAATGGCAAGCGTGTGTGTACTTACCATTAAAGCGATATTTACTAAAACAGAATTACGTTAAAACAGTACCTTACTAGAACAATAGCCCTGTAAACCGAAATAGAAATGTTGATGAGCTTACTTGGTGAGCTCATCAATGATTGGACATCGGCTCTCGGCATCGCCCGGACAAGATGAAACCCAACCTTCTAATTGCTTTTTAATTTCCAACAAGTGAGCGATTTTTTGCTCCACTTCATGAAGTTTATCCATCGTACGCGCTTTCACTTCGCTACTTTTGCGATTTGGATTATGCGCCAGTTGCACAAATTCTTTGCATTCTTGCAGTGAGAATCCCGCATTTTTTGCCCGGGAAACAAGGTTGAGCTCTTGGATGTGTTTGTCAGAATATTCGCGATAACCTGAATCGCTACGAGCTGGTGATGAAATGATGCCTTTGTCTTCATACATACGAATCGATTTAGAAGACAACCCCGTTAGTTTCGCAACTGCACCAATATTCATGATGACCTCTGTATTTCAGATAACCTTTCTCGCGAGTATAACGCCAAGTGTTTGTCTTCCCAAATAGCTTTGAGAGCAAATTTATATGGATATATACCCAAGTGACTTCAAGATGCAGGATTCAGAGCGTTGTCATTGATT
>NZ_BCUF01000070.1 GCF_001591145.1 Vibrio harveyi NBRC 15634 = ATCC 14126 = KCTC 12724
ACTCGCTTCTTTATTGAATCAATGGCTGTGTCAAACAACTTGGAAAGAGCTGACTATTACGCTGCGTTGTTTTCCTTGACCCCGAACCAATGACAACGCTCTGAATCCTGCATCTTGAAGTCACTTGGGTATAAGAGTCATTTACAAGGAGGAGCGACATGTACCGTTATGTCAGTTCGCCAAAAGCATCGAAGTACATAGTGCCACCACCACAGCATCGCGAGTTGTCGAGTATCGATGTGCCGGAGTCAGAGCTTGAGATGCGTGAAATTCTGAACAATTGGTTTGCTGATGGATTGGCGCCCATCATTCAGAATGAAGACAATTACATCTCTGCTAATGAGCAACAGCGCTTTGAGCAGCTCAGCCGTACGGTGGGTGTACTACTGCGTAATAAAGATTACTACTTCGCCACCAAGCGGATTCTCTCATTGTGGGAGCAAGACTGCTTAGAAACGACTTACGTTAATTATCTGATTTTACGTAGTGAGCGTATACCATACTTCGAATAAGTCCCGTTTATCGGCTTAAAATAGTGGTTTACATGGTTTTCTTAGTAACTTTTGATACTTGTGTTTAACATTTTTGTAAACATCGTTATATTTAAGGCTCATCGTTGTCAGGAGTTTATGGATGAACCTTACGATATCAGGGAAGTTGCAGCTCAGTTTTGTGCTGCTAGCCGTACTTTTTATGGCATCAGCGGTATTCACGTATCGCAACGTCACCACCGTAGAGCAATACGCCTCTTCGTTACTTAAATCTGATCTACCGACCGTCGACACCAGTCGCGGTATCCAACAGTCTGTTCAAGCGTCGCTGTCTTCTATTCGAGCCTACATGTTGCTAGGTGGCGATGAAGAGGCGAGCGCACGTCTGAGTGAGGACGTACGCAATATCATGGCATCTACAGACGAGTCGCTTCCAACGTTGCAGGCTTTGATTTCTGAACAGGATTTTCAAGCAATTCAAAGTCAGTGGGATACAGTCAAAGTCTCTTTGAACAAGCTGATTGAACTTAGCCACAGTGATGAGAACTTACCCGCGCACAACCTCTTTATTAACGAAGCGGCACCCATTGCAGAAGTGGCACTTGACCAGCTTCAAAGCTTAATCAATGAAGAGTCGGGAAATCCATTTGGTGGAGACAGAAAGCGTCTGTTTAAAGTTTATGCCGACAGCTATACCTCGCTCGCCAATGCACTGTCTGCTTTGCGAGATTTCCTGTTGTACGGGCAGCAAGATCATCTGGACAAATACCACGACTTGATTAAGTACCACAATCAGTCCGTGGCGGAAATCGACAGTAAACTCGACAGACTGACTGATAACGACCAATCATTGTGGTCCCTGTTTAAGGAAATGCAGCAGCTGTACTTTCCTTTAGCAGAGCAGGTAATTGCATTGCGTCAGTCACCAGAGTGGAACGAATCAAACTTGCTGATGGCGAACGAACTGTTACCAGCAGCGGATGCCCTAGACCAAAGTTTAGAAACGATCGTATTGGCTCAGCAAAGTCGTGCTGATCAAAGTGGAAAGGGTATTAATCAGTCGATCAAGAACGTACTCACCACCATGTTGATTGCAGCGGCATTGGTTTTGTTTGCCGCAGTAGCGATTTCAAAATACATGGGCAATACCATTGGTCGTCGAGTGAAAAACTTATCGGAGCGTGCAAAGACGATCGCTTCAGGGGACGTTTCTCAGCCTCCGCTCACCGTTGTTGGGAAAGATGAATTGGCAGACCTTACCGATTCGATTAACCGCATGAACCAATCGTTAGCGAGCATCGTGGCAGGGGTGAGTGAGAAAGCGCACCAAGTGGATACCAGCATGGGGGCTTTATTGGAATCGGCGCAAGTCACTTCATCGAATGTTGAACAGCAACAGACCAGCATTGTTGAAATGGGAAGCCAATTGGATGAAATCGCTTTAGCCGCGCGTAACACCCTAGATCAAGCCAATCAATCGGTGCAGAAGCTTTCTGATTCAAAAGGCGAGATTGAACAAGGTCGCGATGCACTAGAGCAAAACAAAGTCACCATGGAAAGCTTACATGGCAGCATTGAAACCGCGAGCACGCAAGTGACGCAGTTAAGCAAAGAGAGCGAAGCCATTGGTCGAGTTACAGAGGTGATTGAAGGCTTAGCAGAACAAACTAACTTACTGGCATTGAATGCCGCGATAGAAGCAGCGCGTGCGGGTGACCAAGGACGAGGCTTTGCGGTTGTGGCGGACGAAGTACGCATGTTAGCGACGCGCACTACTCAATCGACGACAGAAATCAACGGTATCATCAATGCGATTCAACGCTCGACCAATTCGGTGGTTGAGGAGATAGAACACAGCCAATCACTTGCGGAGCAGGGCGCTGAGCACATTGAAAAAGCGGTAACTCGTTTGCTTGTCACGACCGAGCAAATTGGTTCTTTGAATGAACAAATGGCAGAGCTTGCGGCAGCGGCAGAGCAGCAATCTCATGCGACCAACTCGATCACTGGATTGATGTCCGATATAACTCAATCAGTGGATGAGGTTTCGAATAACAGCCAACGTGCATCAGAGACATCATTGCAAGTAAAAGAGCAAGTTACTGAGCTGAATCAACAGATGGCAACTTTCAAAACGGCGTAGATAAGGTTTACGTCTGTTCATCTACTTTTGAACGTTAACCAAATAGTAAAAAAGCCCCAACCCTTTTTACACAAAAAGGGTTGGGGCTTTTTGTTGGATGATACGCCGATATTCGTCTATTTGCTCATTGGATTTGGCTATTTAAATCATAGCTAAAACCAAATTTTCTTCACCGAGCCGGAGTCGTAATATGACTCCATCGGCAGCAAATACTGCAAAAGAATTTTTAAACTTTATACCAATCCCGGTAAGAGAATCGTTCGTTACTACGATTGGTATCATCCTTCTAGGAGCAAGATTATGAACAAACAAGTAAGCCTAATTGGTCTAGACAGCGAACAATCAGCACAACTAGCTCAACAGCTAAATCAACTGCTAGCGCATTACCAAGTGTTGTACATGAACTCTCGCGGTTACCACTGGAACATTAAAGGTGCGCAATTCTTCGAACTGCACGTAAAATTTGAAGAGATCTACACTGATCTACAAACAAAAATCGATGAGCTTGCAGAGCGTATTCTAACTTTGGGTCATACGCCAGCGCACGCATTCAGCAACTACTTGGAAGCAAGTGAAATTAAAGAACATCAAAACGCGACTTCTGGTGAGGAGTGTGTACAAGGTCTGGTTCAAGGCTTTAGCGTTCTACTTCTAAAACAGCGTGAGATTCTACAAAACGCGGGTGAAGCAGATGACGAAGGTACAGCGGCATTGATGGGTGACTACATCCGTGAGCAAGAAAAATTAATGTGGATGCTTAACGCTTACCTACAAGGCTAAGCGGCGCATCACCCAAGCAACCTTTGGGAACGCATGAAACAATCGGGAATAAGTCATAAGGGGCACGTTGGTGCCCCTTTTTTTGTGTGCGTGCTTTATTTGCGTTTTTTTATGTTCGCGGTAAAGATTGGAAATGGCTCAATAAATCACTGAGTTCATTAAGCGCCAACGAGGCTGAGTCATTGAAGGTTTCTTGATTACCATGATGCACAAGACAAGAGGGCATCTGAGCGTTATACGCCGCCGGCAAGTCGTAAAGGTAATCGCCGACATAAAGCACTTCATCAGGCATCAAACGCCACTCTTTCGCCAACACCTGCAAAGACAATGGGTCTGGCTTGGGCGGGAAGCATTCACGAGTGATGACTCGTTCCACTGAGATTTGGTTGTGTTCTAGTTTGCGCTGCGTGGCGATTTGGCAGTTGCGCGTCACGATAGCGGTTTTGATTTCATTTTGATGCAAGTGGGCGAGCAATTCATGGCAGCCAATCATTGGAGCAGACTGCTCAGCATCAGAAATCTCGTAATCAAATATTACGTTGTGAGCGTGCTCTCTGTGGTGAGGATGCTCAAGTGCGTCGACAAAATCCAATAGATCTTCACTTTGCGGACAACCAAGCTGTTGTCGCAATTCGCCGAAGTTCATATCAGAACTCACCAAGGTGTTGTCTAAATCAAACACCACGGCTTTAATTTTATCGAGCTGTAAAGGGAATGGAATCATAATGACCTCGTACAACTTAACCGAACTATCGTTTTAAAAAACAAAAGGTTATTGTTAAGTTTAGATTCTTCTGCTTAGATTGTACGAAAATAAATCAACCATGTATCACAAAACAAGGACGCGCATGATCATTCCTAAACCATTACAAAAAGGCGACACCATCGGCTTTTTCTCGCCATCCTCCCCAGCCACGGTATTTGCACCAGCGCGTTTTGAACGTGCCAAAGCGTATGTGGAATCCCATGGTTACCAGCTAAAAGCAGGCAGCTTAACGGGCAAAACTGACCAATATCGCTCGGGTTCGATTCAAGAGCGAGTAGAAGAATTGAATACGCTGATTCGTGATCCTGAAGTGCGCTGTATTATGTCGATCATTGGCGGTTACAACAGTAACTCATTGCTGCCTTACATTGATTACGAGGCATTGAAGAAAGATCCCAAGATCATTGTTGGCTATTCGGATGTGACGGCTCTACTCATGGGCATTTATGCACAAACCGGCATCGTTACTTTCTATGGTCCCGCTTTAGTGGCATCTCTGGGTGAATTCCCGCCACTGGTGGACGAGACCTTCGCTTCGTTTGAGTCGATTGTGAATACGTTAGATGGATTGGCGCATCAATACACAATGCCTCAAGGTTGGACAGATGAATGGATAGAGTGGGGCGAGCAAGACCGCGCAAAGCACACGCTAGCGAACCAGTGGCACTTTAAAGGCGAAGGCAAGATCACCGGACGCTTGATTGGCGGCAACCTCAATACCATGACAGGCATCTGGGCAAGCAAGTTTATGCCGAGTATCGAACAAGGCGATATTTTGTTAGTGGAAGATTGTTTGCAGGGCATTGAAACGGTCGAACGCTCTTTTGCGCTGCTCAAGCTTTCTGGCGTGTTTGATAAAGTTGGTGCGATTGTGCTTGGCAAGCATGAAAAGTTCAACGATAAAGGCACAGGACGAGCACCTATAGACGTGTTATTAGAAGTACTTAACGGTCAACCACTGCCAATTTTGTATGACTTTGATAGCTGTCATACCCACCCAATGCTCACCGTTCCATTGGGCTCGACCATGACGCTCGATTTTGACAATGAAACGGTAGCAGTGAGTTTAAAGAGCTAGCTTTTTTGACTAGCTCTTAAGAGAAAACTATTTCTCCTCAAGACGAAAGATTTTGCCGCTGTCGGTAGAAAAATAGATATAACCATCGGGGCTGATGGTTATATCTCTTACTCGCTCACCAAGATTCTCCATCAATCTTTTTGATTCGGTGAGCTTGCCATCCTCAATAGAAACCACGTTGATGTGCGCCAGTTTCAATGCACCGGCGAGGATTTTTCCGTCCAACTCTGGGTATTTATCGCCACGGTACAAAATCATATTGCTGGGTGCGATAGAAGGGATGTATACCAACTTTGGATCTTCCATTCCCGGTAACGACTTAGCTTCACCAACGTCCAATGGTCCCCAATATTCTTTACCATGAGAGACTTTTGCCCAGCCGTAGTTCGCGCCTCTCTTGATTAGATTAATTTCATCGCCGCCGCGTGGTCCATGTTCAATCGACCACAGCCGTTTTGTTGCTTCGTCGTAAAACATGCCTTGTGGGTTGCGGTGCCCGTAACTCCATATCTCAGGACGAGCTTCGGAAGGTTTAAATGGGTTGTCTTGTGGAACCGAACCATCAAGGTTAAGGCGCAGAATACTGCCAGCATGGGTTTGAGTGTCTTGCCCATTATCACGTTCGCCACGGTCACCGATTGAGAAGTAAACTTTGTCGTCAATAAATGAAATTCGACTGCCGTAGTGACGCCCTGTGTCAGTGATGGCATCAGCAACAAAGAGATCTTTCCAGCCCACAAGCTGATTGTTTTGCAATTGCGCCGTCGCTAACGCCACCGTATTGCCTTTGCTCGTACGCTTGCTGTAGGTAAAGAAGAGTTGCGGGTTTTGCGTATCGGCATTCGGTGCGAGCGCGACATCCAATAAGCCAGCTTGCCCACTAGTGTTCACATCGGGGACGTTAAACAGCTTTTGAGGTTTGCCTGTGGTGATATCCAGCAACGAAACCGTACCGTTCTTTTCATTGACGATAACGCGTTGGCTATCTAAGAACTCGATCCCCCAAGGGATCTGAAATCCATTCGCCACTTCGTTAGCGCGGTATTCGGCAGCGTTGGCAGAAAAGGATAAACAAGCGAGTAGGGCAGCAGCAATCGTTCTCATGGTTCCTTCCAATATGAATCGTATTAATGCTTAAAAGCTAACACTAAAAGAGAACGTTTTGCAGAGCATGGATTGTATAAGAATGTAAAAAATCCCCGATACGAGATCGGGGATTGAATTAAGGCTAGAGAATTGTTTATGTAGCGAGATTACATCGCTTCTTCGAAGATCTTAGAGATTTCTTCGTGAGTTGCTTGTTTAGGGTTAGTGAAACCACAAGCGTCTTTCAGTGCGTTGTCTGCTAGTGTTGGGATGTCTTCTAGTTTCGCACCAAGCTCTTTAATTCCTGCTGGGATACCCACATCTTTCGCTAGAGTAACGATAGCGTCGATTGCTGCCGCTGCACCTGCTTCAGCAGACATGCCTTCTACGTTTACGCCCATTGCTTTCGCTACATCACGTAGACGCTCAGGACATACTTGCGCGTTGTAGCGCTGTACGTGAGGTAGAAGAATCGCGTTACAAACACCGTGTGGAAGGTCGTAGAAACCACCAAGTTGGTGTGCCATTGCGTGTACGTAACCTAGAGAAGCGTTGTTGAACGCCATACCCGCCATGAACTGTGCATATGCCATTTGTTCACGAGCTTCTAGATCTTCACCATTTTTCACTGCTGTGCGTAGGTACGCTTGGATAAGTTCAATCGCTTTGATTGCTACCGCATCAGTGATTGGTGTTGCAGCGATAGATACGTAAGCTTCAATCGCGTGAGTTAGCGCATCCATACCTGTTGCAGCAGTTAGCGAAGCAGGTTTAGCTAGCATTAGCTCAGGATCGTTTACTGAGATAAGCGGTGTTGTGTGCTTATCAACGATAGCCATCTTGATGTGACGCTCTTCGTCAGTGATGATGCAGAAACGCGTCATTTCAGATGCTGTACCCGCAGTCGTGTTGATTGCGATAAGTGGCATCATTGGTTTTGCAGATTGGTCTACGCCTTCGTAATCTGCGATTTTGCCGCCGTTAGAGGCAACAAGCGCGATACCTTTTGCACAGTCGTGTGGTGAACCACCGCCTAGAGAGATAACGAAGTCACATTCGTTATCAGTAAGAAGTGCTAAGCCGTCGTTAACGTTGCTGATAGTAGGGTTTGGTTGAGTGCCATCGAACACAACAGTTGCTACGTCGCGTTCTGTTAGTAGATCTTGAACCTGCTTTACTACACCGATTTGGTTAAGAATCTTATCCGTAACAATCAAACCTTTTTTAAAGCCTTGAGATTGGATGCTGTCTGCTGCGTCTTTCAAACAACCAGCGCCCATTAGGTTTACAGTAGGGATAAAAAATGCACTTGTCATATAACATTGCTCCGTCGTTATTTTTAATAATCTTTCTTAATCTGTCATTTACTCTTGCATACCTGACGAAGTTTCCTATTTGATCTAGCGCAATTTTACCCCCTAAGTAGTAGTGTTAAGAGTTAAAGTGTGAAATGGATCTTGTTGCACACCCTGTTGGTGCAACATTAAAGCAACAGATAGGAAATGATTTATTTATTACGCAAACGATTGGTAAAAATAACAAGTTTCGTACGGTTTATCTCTCAATTAGACTAAAGTATAAAAAATCCCCATTAATATGTAGTCTATCAATGGGGATTGGAATGGTGTGTTTTAAGCAAACGTTTTCGATTTAGGCGATTTTAACTAACTTATCTACTAGTTTTTCAATGCCTGACGCGGCTTGGGAGATATTCTCCGCTAACATATAAGCTGGTGTTGAAAGCACGTTGTGTTTTTCATCGAAATGGATTTCATCCACCTGACAATTGACGTGCTCCCCCCCCATATGACCGAATGCTGCTGCAGTGGCTTCATCGTTACCAATTGTGCCTTTTACACCTTGATCGTAAATCATAGGGATAATAGTTGGTGCGATGCATAAATAACCTGCAGGTTTGCCCGCTTGAGCGAATGCACGACACGCTTGGGCAACGTGAGTATTAATCGAACACTCCGCACCCGAAACGGCGAAGTCGGTTAAGTTTTTCGCGGCACCAAATCCACCTGGAAGTAGTAGGGCATCGTATTCATCAACGTTAAGTTTGGCGACATCGTCAATGTTTCCGCGAGCGATACGAGCTGATTCGATCAAGACGTTGCGTGTTTCATCCATTTCGTCACCAGTTAGGTGGTTGATGACGTGGAGTTGGTCAATGTTAGGTGCAAAGCAGTGCCAAGTTGCACCTGCCTTCTCGATGGCGTAGAGCGCCAATACTGCTTCGTGGATCTCAGAACCGTCGTAAACGCCTGAACCACTTAAAATGACTGCGACTTTTTTCATGATTGGATTCCTTTACTCTGAACGTTCCTTAGATTGTTCTTCACTATCTAGACCATGCGTTTCCGAATGTGTTTCAACGTTTTCACTCTCGTCGTCTTCTTCATAGTAGCGCACAACAAAGGGTGTCAGCATGACACTCGAAGGCAGAAAATGTTTCATATCGACTCCAACCGCTTAATAGAGTGGTTTTTATACCGATTTTGGAAAAAGAGTACGTTGAAGCGGATCATTTTTGAGTTAAGCTGCAGTTTCCTTTGGCATTCATGAGCAGTAGGTCACATAGATAACATGCAATCCTATCAGTTTCGTTTCACCCTTTATGGTTGTATCGCCATTCTCTCTTGGAGCTGTTTGCTAGGCATCGCAAGATTGGTGACAGAAAGTTTGGGACCCGTGGGTGGATCAGCCATGCTGTATTCTCTGAGCTCCATTTTTCTGTTGATTGTGGTTGGCATCCCAAAACTGTCGTATTTCTCACCCAAGTATTTAGTTCTGGGTGGAGCGATGTTTGTTTGCTACGAGATCTTCCTCGCGCTGGCATTGGGCTACTCCAATTCTCGTTCTCAGGCGATTGAAGTCTCGATCGTCAATTATCTATGGCCGGCACTAACCGTTTTGTTTGCGGTATTGGGCAGTAACAAAAAGCCGAACTGGTTACTGTACCCGGCAGTTATGTTGGCATTCATTGGTGTCGCGTGGACGGTCAGTGGTGATAGCGGTTTATCACCGACGCAGTTAGTGGCGAACATCAGTAGCAATCCGATTGTTTACTTCATGGCATTTGCAGGCGCAGTCATCTGGGCTGTGTATTGCAATCTGACTCAAAGACAACAATCGAAGCACAACGCGATTACTTTGTTTTTTATCGCGACAGCCATCTCTTTGTGGATCAAATACGCCTTTACTGATGAGCCGCCAATGGCATTCAGCTGGCAAGCGATGGGGTACTTAGTGGCTTCTGCAGCTTTAATGGCGGGTGGTTACGGATTGTGGAACATCGCGATTGTGGGCGGCAATATGGTGTTTCTCGCAACCTTGTCTTACTTTACGCCGATTTTTTCTGCTCTGTTTTCCTCTCTTATTCTAGGCGTCACTCTAAGCCACAGCTTCTGGCAAGGAGTCGTAATGGTAACGGTTGGTTCGCTGATGTGTTGGCTGGTCACCAAAGAGAAGCGCGAAGCGGCGGGATGAACGCTGGTATAGAAATATGTAGAGCACGCTTGAGTGTCTTTCAGGTTCAAATCAAAGCAAGAAAAAAGCTCCCGAGATTGGGAGCTTTTCTTTTGAGTTCTAATGATTGTTTGGTGGCGCTCTAATAAGCGACGTTCAATTGTAATTGAAGCTTGAATCTGTGCTTCGATAGTCGCTTAGTAAGCTGCTTACGAGTGTGTTCTAGCGTATCAAGCTCTAGCGTGTCGTCATCCACATGCACGTCCACATTTACTCGCAGTTCTTGACCAACTTTAGTTACGCCAGCCAGTTTCAATTGGTGCTCAGTCACTTTTTCAATCTCAAGAACGTCTTTACCAACGCTCTGACACAACTCTTTGCTTGGTGTCATCATTAACAGTTCGCGCAGGGCACCAACTAGCATATCAAATGGTACTTTAAGGAAGTAAAAGCCCATCAAGACCATCATCATAGGGTCTGCATAGACCGCGTAGTGTGCGTATGGTGTTAGCGATACTAGCCATGCAGCGATAAAACCAACCGTTACTGCCACGCTTAACAACGTATCCATTTGCCATTGTTTTTTCTCGGCTTCGATCAAACCTGATGAGAAACGACGACTTTTCTTCGCCATAAACCACCAAGCGTAACCACAACCAATCACGTTAACGACACCGAAGATGGTTGCGATGGAAGCGTCTACCTCACGACCGCCTGTCATCAACGCGGTTACCGCTGAAAATAATGAGAAAGAAACCACCACTAAAATAACAGCGGCTTTAATAGCGATAACGATAGGTTCAAGTACAGCTTTGCCGAAAGGAAAAATAGATTTTGATGGCTTGCTGATGTAGTAAGAAGCTGCCAGTGACAATAAAGTTAACAGCAGACTGACTAGAGAATAAACACCGTCAAAAACGATGACGATCGACCCAACAAGCAAGCCAAGTACCATCCCTCCAATTGCAAACCCAGATGCTAAAAGGGCTGAGAAGGTTAGGATACGGTTTTCGTTTTTGCTTGTCCTGTCACACATAAAAGATGCCTTAAATTATTACACCCTTACATTCTTCTCCTTAGGGCAAATTTAAGCAAATGAAAACTGTGTGACATTTAAACGATAAAATGTTGTTTTTGAATTATGCTTTTATTTTTCAATGATTTAACATTAAATTTTGCTGTCAATATAATTGACGCTCACTGCGATATGTTTAGAAGTCGAATAAATACTCGCTTAACTTATCGGCCAACCAACTCATTGCAGGGTGTTCTGTTTGTCCATTTGGTACGAACATACAGTAGTCTTCTTGCGTCAAACCATAGGTGTGTTTGATCACCGCAAGTTTCTGATGTCTCAAGTAATGTCGGATCAATGGCTCTGGTAATACGCCCCATGCATCTTCTTCTAAAATAGTGTTCAGCATGTAGTCAAAACTGGAGAAGCCAATGTATCGAGTAGAAAAGGGTTGTAGCTCGGGGTTGTCTTTCTCATTCAAATACACCATCAAAGCTTGCATCTGGTTACGCAAATCTTCATCGGTGACGCGACGCATTTTGCTGAGTTGGTGATCGAAGCTACAGACCGACATCATACGAATTTTACCAAGTGGATTGTAAACGATGTGTGGGTCATCCACGCGCTCGTAATCAACACCAAATGCAAAATCGACCTGTTGAGTACTGACCAAATTAGCTAAGTCACCACTGGAAGCGAGAATCAGGTTGAATGTGGTGGAAGGGAAGCGATTGTTTAGAGTATGCGAGAGCTCTTGCCAAAGTTCGTCTGGCAGCGAGTCATCACGTGCCACCCAGACCTCAGCGTTGAAGCCGTCAGAAACTTGAGCGCAGGTCTTTTTGATTCGTTGTGCGGTTACGAGCAGGTTTTCGCAGTCTTTGAAGATGGCTTTCCCCGCTTCCGAGAGCGTTAGTTGATTGCCTGTGCGAGTGAATAGCTCGACGTCTAAGTCTTTCTCAAGCGCTTTAATTGCCATACTGAGTTTGGTGCGGTTGCAATCGAGTTGACGCGCAGCCTCCGATACGGAGCCATATTCGGCGATGGTACAAAAAGCTTCGACTTGAGTTAAGTTCATGATTAAAAAGACCTAAACTAAAAAGATGAGAATCGATAACGTAGATGAATGAGCGTACTGACGCTTAGAAAGATTATCGAAAAAAACACGGATTCGCCAGATAAGTCTATGGTGTTTTGGCGTTTTTGCGGTAATCTATGGGGGTTACAAGAAGTGAACATGGAGGCCACGATGGCACAAGATTGGGACGGCTTAGCAAAGAATTGGGAATCTAACCCAGCAACAGATCAATTTGCTCAGTCGGTGTTTGCACAGTTACAACAGCTTACTCAGCTTGATGGCATTAAAGTATTGGATTTTGGATGTGGGACAGGGCAGTTAAGCCAACTATTGTCGCCATCCGCAAAAGAGATTGTGGCGCTGGATGCATCTGAAGCCATGATTGAAGAGCTTGATAAGAAAGAGTTAGAGAATGTAGAGCCAGTTGTTGACGCATTGACGCGTGGTCTAGTTGCTCAGCACCCAGCATTCCGTGGTCAGTTTGACTTAGTCGTTGCTTCTTCAGTTCTGGCTTTTATCGAAGACTACGAAACGTCTCTAGAGATTGCTCACTCGTTACTCAACGCTGGTGGTCACTTCGTACATTTTGACTGGATCGCAGATTCAGCAAAAGAAGGCTTCACGCTAGCGAAATCAGAAAACGCACTTATCAAAGCCGGCTTTACTGAGGTAGAAACGAAGAAGGTCTTCGAAATCACATCAGACGGTCACACAATGTCAGTATTAATGGGTGTAGGTCGCCGTTAATCTCCGACAAAGAACATAAGAAAAGCGAGCTGTTTAGCTCGCTTTTTTGTTTCCTTTGATTTGCTAGGCAAACGTGAGTTGTCGAATTTCTTCTAAAACATCCGGGTTCGCAATCGCACCTAAGTTCTCAACTTTCTTACCATTTATGACTTGTTTGACTGCAAGTTCCACCAACTTCCCTGAGCGTGTTTTAGGAATGTCGCTGATGGCGAAGATTTGGCTTGGTACATGCCTTGGCGAGCAGGACGTTTTGAGACGTGACTTAATCTCTGCTACTAACCCGTCATCTAAAGTGACACCAGAAGCGGTCTGAACAAACAGCCAAATTTGTTCGTTTCGCTCGATCTCTTTACCTACGGCAATGGAATCGACGATACCGTCAATGGCGTTTACCTGCTGATAAATCTCCGCTGTGCCGATGCGCACACCGCCAGGGTTCAACAATGCATCGCTACGACCGTAGAAAACAAACCCACCTTTGGCGCTGCGTTCGACATCATCACCGTGATGCCAGATATCATCGAACTTGTCCCAGTAAGCGTTGTGGTAGCGCTCGCCGGTATCATTCCAAAAGCCGACAGGGAAGTTGGGCATGGAGTTGGTGCAGACGAGTTCGCCGCGCTGTTCATTGACGCTTTGACCTTGTGAGTCGAACACTTGAACATCAATCCCCAAGCCAGCGTACTGACATTCACCACGATAAACAGGCGAGATAGGGTTGCCTAATACAAAGCAGCCACAGATGTCTGTTCCGCCTGAAATAGAAGCCAAGTGCAAATCTTGCTTGATGTGTTGATACACGTAATCAAACTGCTCTGGATAAAGCACTGAGCCCGTAGAGCAGAGGGTTCTTAAAGCAGGGAGAGGATAGTCTTTGATAGGTGACAACCCGGTTTTTTCTATCGCCTCTAGGTACTTAGCGGCAGTACCAAAGAGACTTACTTCTGCTCGCTGGGCTAAATCCCACAACACATCAGGCGTTGGGTAAACCGGGCTCCCGTCGAAAATCACCAAGCACGCGCCACTTGCTAGAGCAGATACGTGCCAGTTCCACATCATCCAACCACAGGTTGTGTAATAAAATACGCGATCTTTGGGCTGAATATCTGAATGAAGCTGGTGCTCTTTGAGGTGATTGAGAATCGTACCGCCAACAGAATGCACGATGCACTTAGGCTTGCCAGTTGTGCCAGAAGAATAAAGCACGAAAAGCGGGCTATTGAATTCCACGCGAGTAAAATGCAATGGAGCAGGAGAATACTGATTAATGATGTTTTGCCAATCGTGAGTACAAACATCGCATTCGAATACATGCGGTTTGAGGTAACCGATCTGGCATACTTGTTTTAGTCCATCAAGATGATCCGCGATTTGATGGTTCTTCTCCGACATATCGAAGGTTTTTCCATTAAAGGTATAACCATCGCAGGTAAAGAGAACCTTTGGCTTCACTTGCCCGAAGCGCTCAATAACGCTTTCTACCCCAAAATCAGGGGAGGTAGACGTCCAAGTCGCGCCTAAGCTGGTGGTAGCAAGCATTGCAATAACGGTTTGTGGCATATGTGGTAAATAACCTGCAACTACATCGCCTTGCTTGATGCCACATTCAACTAACCACTGCTGAACGCTCGAGACCTCATCACAAAGCTGTTTCCATGTGTAAGTCTGTTTGTCGCCGCGTTCGTTTTCAAACCAAATCGTCAGCTCATCGGCTTGCTGCTCTGCCAAACTTAGCAGGTTCTCCGCATAGTTAACTTGAGCTTGAGGGAACCACACAGTATCTCGATTTTGCATTGGTGATTGCCAACGGCTTTCACCTTGTGCGTTTACGGTATCGCCTTGCGTGCCAATTAGGTCGCAAAATTGCCAAACCTCTTTCCAGAAATGCTCGTTATGCTCCAAAGACCATTGGTGCAAATCAGAGTAGTTTTTGAGCTTGAAACCCTGCCGATTAATGTGCTCGATAAACTGCGTGATATTGGCTTGCTCGATTCGATCTTCCGTCGGCTGCCAGACTTTGTTGCTCTCGCGCATAGCTCCCTCTATAACAAAGTTTTAACGTTTTCAGTCTGAGGTGAACCAGAAATAAAGTCAAACTCGTTGGAGAAACTAGCTCCTTATGTATATCAATGTGTTAGATGTTAATGTAAAGAAAATGTTACACCTGAATTTTGAGTGGAAAATGGTCAGGGGATTGGAAGGACAAAAGAGTGTAGATAGGCTTAATGTAAAGGATTTGTTAACGGAGATGTGCAATGACTCAGTATCATTCAAAACCCGTCGATCAGGATGGAAGGGTAGAATGGAGCCATGAAGAGGATGCCATTTGGCGCGACTTGGTAACAAGACAAATGAGCGTGATTCAAGACCGTGCATGCAACGCGTATCTACATGGACTCAAGCTACTCGATTTACCTCATGACCGCGTGCCACAACTACCCGAAATCAATCGTGTTTTGATGGAAACAACGGGCTGGCAAGTGGAGCCAGTACCTGCATTGATCGACTTTGATCGTTTCTTCAATTTGCTTGGAAATAAACGCTTCCCAGTTGCGACATTTTTGAGAACGCGAGAAGAGTTTGATTACCTACAAGAGCCAGATTTCTTCCATGAGATCTTCGGTCATTGCGCCATGCTCACCAACCCTGATTTTGCCGCCTTTACCGAGCATTACGGACAGCTTGGACAAGCCGCGACACCAAAGCAGCGAGGGTACCTTGCGCGTCTATATTGGTTTACAGTCGAGTTCGGCTTGGTTCAAGAGGGTAACAAAACCAAGATCTACGGTGGCGGTATCCTTTCATCTCCGGGAGAAACCATCTATTCATTGGAAAGCGACATCGCGATTAGAGACGAGTTTGACCTGCAAACTGTGCTAAGAACCCCTTACCGCATCGACATCATGCAGCCGAAATACTACGTGATTGAAGATTTGTCCCAGCTTTTCCAAATTAGCCAACTGAATTTATTGAAACAAGCCGATCTAGCGATTGAAGCCGGATTGCTTCCACCACTTTTTGAACCAAAGGAACCTGCTCATGTTGAATGAACAAAAATGCGAAGCTTGTAGTATCGATGCCATTGCACTTAGTAAAGAGGAACAACAGTCTTTGCTGCTGCAATTGTCTGATTGGCAGATCATTGAGAGAAATGAGATTCCTCAACTTGAGAAGGTCTACAAGTTTAAGAACTTCAAACAAGCGTGGGCGTTTAGCAACAAGATTGCCGAGCTTGCAGAAGATGAATTCCATCACCCATCTATCTTGCTGGAGTGGGGCAAAGTGACCATCACGTGGTGGAGCCATTCTATTAAAGGTTTGCATAAGAACGACTTTATCTGTGCTTCTAAGTGCGACGCATTGGCTATTGAAGAGTAAAGCCGAGTGATTAAAGAGAGATTCCGGACATCTCGTTCCTCGATTCCGGAATGACGTTGGTAGTGTGGGGTTACTCGGAACTGCAAAATGGTCTTTGCTAGGCTAGCTTCCGTCATTCTCGAGAGCGACGAAGGAGCGAGTCGGGAATCTCAATTCCAAATAATGCTAACGCGTTATAAAAAGCGCCCGGACTGAAGTTCGGGCGCTTTACTTTTAGCTTTGTCGTCTTGAAGAGTGGGTATTAAAGCTCAATTCGAAACACAGACGTCGTGCCTGAAACTTCATTACCCACTGCGATAAAGTGTTGTCCGTTACGAGCAAAGTAGTTGATTGATTCTGGCGCCAAATCACCTGCTTTCGGATTGTAAGTGTCGTTCGCACACTCGCCGTCTTCCACTTCAGTACAAACTGGTTGGCTGTAATCACGACGGTTTACGTAATGCAGGAATTGGGCTTGCTTCGGGTCATTGATGTCATAAATCATGATGCCGCCTTGACGCTCCAAGCCGATAAACGCGTAATGACGACCATTGATTTGTGCTACTTCAATTGCCTCTGGCTCTATGCCTTTGTCATCGCTGCGGTCATCGCCACTGTCATTGCTATCGTTGGTGCTGTTGAAGTTCTTACCTTCATTCATTAATGCGATGGTCGCGAAATCGTCACCACTATCGAAAACCAACTCACCGTTTTCATCCCAAATAGAGAATGAACGTGCGCCAAAGGCTTGAACATTGTCTTGCGCAGAAAGCGTTTGTTCAGGCTTAATCACTTTTAGACGCGCGAGTTGCTTGTTATCTTTTAGCGCCTCTGCCAGCGGGTGATCTGCTGCGACTTTCAGCTTCTTACCGCGCACCTCATCAACATGGCTTAAACAGGTGCCTTGCTCAGAAGTATATTCATCTGTACCGAGGTAATCGTCTTCATCCCACTTGAAGCCCGCTTGGTCACATAGAGCTTGTGTTGTTTTGAAGCCATACTCACGACCGTCACCTTCGTTGGCAGAGAGGATGTAAGTTTTGCCATCTACCGAGTAGCTGTCGAGGGTATCTGGCATGTACAGACCAACCAGTTGAGGGTATCTCTTAAAGTTGCCAATGATTTTGTCTTTGTTCGAAGCATCCAGTTTTGAATCAGACCAAGATTTCTCGCCCAGACTCACAATCTTCTCTACCGATCTGCTTTCTGGGTCTACGATTGCCATTGCATTGTTTTCTTGCAGTGCGACGTAGATTTTTCCGTTGTCAGAAAAGGTGAGGTATTCCGGTTCTAGATCTTGCGCCACCGTGGCATTTGGACCTGAGATTCGAACGTCAGCAGGTAACTCAGGCTTACGTGCACCATCAAACTCATTGAAACCAATCTGCGTGACTTCTGCTTGTTTTACGCCTGGGCTCAAGTCGATCAATGTGATGCTGCCTTCTGGATCGACACTGTAGTCACCATTTGGCTCACCTTCGTTTGCTGTCGCAATGTATCTGCCATCTTTTGAGAAGCCAACCATGTCTGGCAATGCACCAGTAGGGAAGGTGGTGAGCAGCGACAAATCATCCGAGCGGTACAAGCCAACAATGCCATTCGCCTGCTTATTGCTGTTTTCAATCGCAACAGCGACTAAACCATTAAAGACAGCAACGCTGTTTGCCGCACCAATCTCAACGCCTGCCGCTTTGCCCGCGCTGTTGAGATCAATGAATGCGGTTTGCGTTGGTGCGCCGTTGTCGTCCATAGAAAGCACATCGACACGTTTTGCTTGAGCGTTGACCACGTAAAGCTTGTCAGTACACGCATCATATTGAACGATTTCTGCTGCCGATGTATCGAATGGTGCGTCAGCGATAGACGTTCCCATAAAGGTCAAACCTTGGATGGATGTCTCTCCAGCAACAGGTGCTACCGATGCTTTACACTGAGCTGCAAACGAAGAGAGAGAATCGTCAGGTTGAGATGAACATGCGATGGCAAGTGAAGATAATGCCAATACGCCTATTGCCTTAAATGGGGTGGTCATGATATTTCCTTATTAAGCAGATACAATGTTGCTCAATGCACTTAAATTAGATATCTATTCATTCACTACAACAGTGAGGAATAGCGCATTGATTGAAGTGTTATGAGGGGCTGTTGATCTTT
>NZ_BCUF01000071.1 GCF_001591145.1 Vibrio harveyi NBRC 15634 = ATCC 14126 = KCTC 12724
GACACCTTTATTTAACAGTTTGTATATAAACTTCTGCTGTTGAAAGTGATGCATTTATTGCACAAATCACACAAAACCGGAACAATCATGCAAATTCGCAATCGTTTGTGTGATTCATGTCGCTTACAAAAGCTACTGATAACTTTAGTATTTGCGCGAATCCAATTATAAGGTATGACATACCCATGAAATATATAAAAACACCTCTTGCTCTCCTCATTGGTGCGACCCTACTTACCGGATGCAATGACGATACTGAATATGTGAATGTTCAACCTAAAGAAGTAAAGATCGCCACTTATAACCTCTCTTTTGATCGCTATACTTTCGAAGCTCTTGTTGCAGAAATGCAAGTTGAACCAGCAAAACAAACTCAGCTCGTTACTGCGTACCTTGATAAATCAATTGCTGCGGAAGACAAAGCAATGGCTGAGAAAGTCATTCAGATCCGTAACGTAGCAGCAATCATCCAGAAGAACCGCCCTGATGTTCTGATGATGGCGGAATACAATAACGATGGCACTGGCGAAAACAAAGCCGCGCTAGAGGGCTTCCAGAAAAACTACCTTTCTATCGCACAAAGCCTTGAAGGTGCAGGCGGTAAAGCTGATCTAGAGCCTATCGAGTACCCGTACGCGGAGTCTTACTCGACAAATACTGGCTTAAATAGTGGCTTAGACTTAGATAACGATGGCGTAAAAGGCAAACTACCTGGTGACGCTTGGGGCTTTGGTAACTACCACGGTCAATACGCGTTCGCTTTAATGTCTAAATACAAAATCGACACAGACAACACACGTACTTTCCAAGAGTTTAAATGGAAAGATATGGAAGGCGCTAAGATCCCTACCATCACGCTATGCGACGACCCAAGCAAATTCCCTGAAGGCATGGACTGTGGTGACGATTGGTACACTGCTGAAGAGTGGGAGCAAATTCGTCTGTCTTCTAAAAACCACGTAGACGCACCAATTATCATCCCAACAGAAAAAGGCGATGAAGTTGTTCACCTGCTTATGTCACACCCGACCCCACCAGTGTTTGATACAGGTAAAAACAAAGTACAAAACGGTGCAGAGGTTGAGTTCTGGCATCATTACGTACAGGGTAAAGACTACTTCTACGATGATGCTGGTAAGAAAGGCGGTCTGGTAGAAGGTGCGAAGTTCGTCATGATGGGCGACCAAAACCTTGATCCATTGGATGGTGATGGCTTTAGTGAGATCATGCAAGCATTCCACAATGATCCATTAGTTAACCAAGACGTGATGAATGGCGAGCTTTACCCAACAAGCTTTGGCGCAGCAGAACACGCAGCGGACGACAGTTCTACTCACCCAATTCCAAATCGCATTACTTCAACATTTGGTCTAGGTGTTGACTACGCTATGCCATCAGCAAACCTAAACGTTGTGGATTCTGGCGTTTACTGGGCTGCATCTTATGAAGAAGGTCGTGAGCTATTTAACGATCCTCGCATTGGTGAGAAAGGGAGCGGTAAGGATGTTTCTTCTGACCACCGCATGATCTGGATTAAAGCTCAGTTCTAATCACGAACGTTTTAGAATTTAGTAACACAAAGCCTCGGTTTATGCCGAGGCTTTTTTATCGGGTCTCAAATTACCAGCGGTAAGTAACTGAAACACCGACATCTTCACTTGTCACCCAAGGCACGAGTTGAACATTCTCATCATAAGCATCTGTAAACACGTAAGCACTCAATGTGCCCAATGCAGCACCAGCTAACACATCTCGCCAATAGTGTTTCTTCGCCTCTACTCTGCCATAGCCGACTAATGTGGCAACACCGTATGCAGGTAAACCTGCTTCCCAACCATAACGCAAATAAAGAGTGGTAGCCGAAGCAAAAGCATTAGCCGTATGGTTAGAAGGAAAACTGTCGTTTCCGCTTTTATCTGGACGCTCAGCATCAATGGTGGTTTTACCAATTAAGCCAACACCAGACGCAGCACCAATACTAAAGCCAGCTTGCCAAAAGCCATCCCAGTCCCCTTTGTATACCGGAACAGCCGCCGCCGTTGCGACCAAGCCATACGCGCCAATATCGGTCAACACGTCCCAATCTTTCTCACTCATGGCATAAGTAGATTGGGCACAAAGAGTGGAGACTACGCCAACCAAACGTACAATTTTCTTCATTAATACAACCAATTAGATTTAAAAGTGCGAGCGAAAACTATCACAGCTCTCGCGATTGTTCGACTGCAAAGTGTAACAATTGAAGCGTGAATTGTTTGTGAAAGGAGAATCAATGACTGGACTGAAGGGAGTGACCGGAGACATAAAACGGGCAGTTACACACAAACTGCCCGTTTCGGATGTTTTACTTTCTGCGCTTGTAAACCACGCAGAAGTTGCCGCGCTTGGTGCGACACTTAGAGCAACGTTCGCAGTCCACTTCGGCGCGGTTACCGTCTTTCCAGCGCTTGATCAATTGTGGCTCTGCCAATAACGGACGAGAAAGCGCGAAGAATTGGATCTTGGTGTTTTCAGCCAAATCTTCGATCGCACAGAAGTCGTTTAAGCCACCTACGGTAATTACAGGTACGTTCACATCTTGGCTGATCACTTGACCGTATTCATGGAAGTAGCCTTCTTCTTGTAACGTGTAACCGTCGAACGATTCACCTACCATGGTGCTTGCGTTGCCATGAATGTTACCCGATACGATAATTGCATCCACGCCCACTTCTTCTAGCTTTTTACAAACAATGCGCGTTTCATCGAACGTCAAACCGCCATCGAAGAATTCCGTTGCTGTCAGTTTCACCAGAATCGGGAAATCGTCACCAACTAGCTTGCGTGTTTCGGCATAGATCTCCATAAGGAAACGCATGCGGTTCTCAAGGCTACCGCCGTATTGGTCTTCGCGACGGTTGTAGTATGGGCTTAAGAACTGGTTGATCAAGTACGTGTGCGCCGCGTGGATTTCTACACCATCAAAGCCAGAATCTTGTGCACGCTTACTTGCTTGTGCGAATGCTTTAACGATGTAGTCGATCTCATCTTGAGTCATCGCTTTGCCTTCCGTTTTGGTGCCGCGCTCTGGCACTTCACTTGGAGCAAAAATCACACGCTCGCCAACGTTGAATGTTGTTTTTGTGCCGCCGTAAGCGATCTGCATAACGATCTTAGAGTCATGCTCATGAACAAGGTCAGTCAGCTTTTTGTATTCATCGATGAAAGAGTCGTTGTAGATCCCCATCATGCCTGCGTTCGGCTTCTCTTCTTCTACGATGTTCGCGTAGCCAGTAACGATCAGACCCACTTCACCTTTGGCAAGTTCTTCATAAATGTCGTACAACTTCTCGGTCATGTGACCGTCTTCTGTCGCCATATTTTCCCACGTTGCACTACGTACAAAGCGGTTCTTTAGTGTCATGTTGCCAATGCGGGCTTCTGAAAACAAAATGCTCAAGTCCAGTCCTCTTATAATCTGTCTTTTTAGATGCATCACTACCGAGCAGGAACGAAAAAGGAACAGCGATACACAAAGCATGGCTGTTCCTTCTCTGAATTTCTGTTCAGTGCGATGAGCGACGCGAACCTTACCGCCGAAACTGCGGCAAAACTTTAATCTGGATTAAGGTTTGGTGAGATAGATCACCGATTCCGCATTCATTGGTTTTGTTCTCATCACTACTACTGATGTCATCAATCGTTAACTCAGATTTACTTTCCTTTAATGAATAAACGGCAATGGAATCAACTCTAAACCAAGCACGCCGCTGATGCTCATCACGACCAATAACGACACCTTAAACACCGCTTTGGACCATTGGATGTAGTTGTTGTAATTCACTTTTTGGAATGTCACTCGTGTCCACATAAAGCACACTGCTGCCGAGACCGCTAAATACTCGTAACCAGCTTCACCCAACATAAACAACCCAATAGCAACCACCCCAAAAGCCACCACATACGCTTTCATATGTTGATGTGCTTTGGTAATACCCTCTTTAACGGGAAGAACAGGAATGCCTGCATCGCGGTAATCTTGCATGCGGAACATCGCAATCGCGTAAGAGTGCGGCATCTGCCAAAGACAAAACATGATGAAGAGTAAAATCGCTTCTAAGCTGATGTAGTTCGTCACCGCAAGGTAGCCCACCAGCGGAGGAACCGCGCCAGAAATGCTGCCGACTAAGGTGCCGTAGACCGAATTTCGTTTGTACCACATGGTGTAGAAAAAGACGTAAAACACGTAGCCCAATAGAACAACCACAGCGGAGAGCGGATTCACCAATTGGAACAATAACGCTGTGCCGTTAAGCAGCAATACCAAAGCGTAAACAAACGCCGCATCGATGTTGATGTTTCCCATCACCAATTCACGGTTTTGCGTGCGCTTCATTTTTTGGTCGATATCGCGGTCGAAAATGTTATTCACCACGCATCCTGATGCAATCACAAGCCCCACGCCAACTAACGTTGTTAGCAACAACAGAAAGTTAGCGGGTTCTGATTTTGCGGCGAGGAAGAACCCCGCCGCAACAGAAATCAGGTTGCCGAAAATGATGCCCGGTTTAGTAATAGACAAATAACTTTTCAGCATACCCTAGCCTACAACTTCATGTTGACGTTCATGTTGTAGATGATCCAGATCGAGCCAGCGATCAGAATCAACACAACAATGGCGGTAAACATCAGTGACACCACGTTCCACTGACCTTCTGACGTTTTCACTTCCATGTGCAGGAAGTACTTAAAGTGCACGAAGATCTGCACAATCGCACAACCAAATAACACAGCATAAGTTGCGGTATCTGGCAGCACTTGCGCCCACACACAGTAGAAAGGAATCACGGTCAGGATCAGAGACGCAATAAAGCCTTTTACGTAATCAGAGGCACCTGTATCTAGATGTTGTTCCATTACATAACCCCCAATAAGTAAACGATGGTGAATACACAAATCCAAACGATGTCTAGGAAGTGCCAGAACAAGCTCAAGCACTGGAATCGCATCGACATGTTATCGTTCAAGCCTTTGGTGGACAGTTGGTGGTAGCATACGGCTAGCCAGATCAAACCAAAGGTTACGTGCAGACCGTGTGTTCCAACCAAAGTGAAAAACGCCGACAAGAATGCACTTTCTTGTGGACCGTAGCCTTCAACAATCAGGTGATGGAACTCGTACACTTCCATCCCGATAAAGCCAGCACCAAGTAAGAAGGTCACTTTTAACCAACGTTTTAACCCTGCAACGTCTTTGCGTTTCATCGCAATCATGCCGAAGCCAAACGTGATACTACTGAACAGCAGCAACATGGTTTCTACAAACACGAACGGCAGTTCGAAAATGTCTTTACCGGTTGGACCCGCAATAGAGCCGCTTTCTAGTACTGCGTAAGTCGCGAACAAGGTCGCAAACAATACACAGTCACTCATTAGGTAAATCCAGAAACCAAACAGCTTAATGCCAGCAGAATCGTGGTGATGATCGTGGTCGTGAACCGCAACATTAGCTTGCATAGGTCACCTCCAGATCGTCTTTTTTATCGTTGTCTTTCACTTCGTTTTTCTTCGCTTCTTCAAGTTGAGCTCGACGCTCCGCTTCAATCGCTTTGATTTCTTCTACTTCAACGTAGTAATCCACGTCGTCGTTGTAGCTGTGTTGGATACACGTAACGATAATGCCAACAAAGCTTGCTGCTGCTAGCCACCAGATGTACCAGATCATCGCGAAGCCAAATACCAATGCCCATGCAGAAACATAGATACCTGTTGGTGTGTTCTTCGGCATGTGAATGCGTTCGTATTCCACTTCTTTGGTTGGATCGAATTCACCACTCTGCTTTTGGTACCAGAACGCGTCTAGCACATCACCTTTTGGTAGGTGTGCAAAGTTGTAGAACGGCGGTGGTGAGGACGTCGCCCACTCAAAGGTACGACCGCCCCATGGGTCACCTGTTAGGTCTCGGTTTTGCTCGCGGTCACGAACACTCACGTAGATTTGAATGAACTGACAAACCACGCCAAGCGCAATCACTGCCGTACCCGCTGCAGCAACTGCCAACAGTGGGAAGTACTCTGGGTTAAGGTCTTGGCTTAGACGACGCGTCATGCCCATAAAGCCCAGTGCATAAAGCGGTAGGAACGCCATTAGGAAACCAACAATCCAGCAAATGAATGCACGTTTGCCCCATGTTTCGTTCATGGTGAAACCTGTCGCTTTCGGGAACCAGTAAGTGATTGCCGCGAAACAGCCAAATACCACACCACCGATGATTACGTTATGGAAGTGCGCAATCAGGAACACAGAGTTATGCAGAACAAAGTCCGCGCCCGGTACTGCCATTAGTACGCCCGTCATACCACCCACAGAGAAGGTAATCAGGAAGCCAACCGTCCACATCATCGGCGTGGTAAAGCGGATGCGCCCTTTGTACATGGTGAATAGCCAGTTGAAGATCTTCACCCCGGTAGGGATAGAGATGATCATGGTGGCGATGCCGAAGAATGCATTCACATTTGCACCTGAGCCCATGGTGAAGAAGTGATGCAGCCAAACGACGAACGCCAAAATCGTAATTACGATGGTTGCCCATACTAGCGAGGTGTAACCAAACAGCTTCTTGCGTGAGAAGGTTGCCGTTACTTCAGAGAACACACCAAAAATAGGCAAGATCAGGATGTACACTTCTGGGTGGCCCCATGCCCAAATCAAGTTGACGTACATCATTACGTTGCCGCCAAGATCATTGGTGAAGAAGTGCGTACCGATGTAGCGATCCAGCGTTAGTAGCGCGATGGTTACAGTTAGGATTGGGAATGAAATGATGATTAGGATGTTGGCACACAGGGACGCCCACGTGAACACTGGCATCTTCATCATTGGCATAGACGGCGTACGCATGCGCAAAATAGTTGCAAAGAAGTTCACGCCCGTCAGCGTGGTGCCGACACCGGATATTTGCAGCGCCCATATCCAATAATCCACCCCAACTCCGGGGCTTGCCTCAATACCAGACAGCGGCGGATACGCCAACCAACCAGTACGACCAAACTCACCCAAGCCAAGTGACATGTTAGTGAGGATCACGCCCACAATAAAGAGCCAGAAACTCAGGTTGTTTAGATAAGGGAACGCCACATCACGCGCACCAATTTGCAGCGGAACGATGATGTTCATCAAACCAATCACCAACGGCATTGCCACGAAGAAAATCATGATTACGCCATGGGCAGTAAAGATTTGATCGTAGTGATGTGGTGGTAAATAACCGCTCTCGCCTGCCGCAGAAAGCAGTTGTTGGCTACGCATCATGACCGCATCAGCAAAGCCACGAATCAACATCACCATTGCCACAGCGATGTACATAAAGCCTAGTTTTTTGTGGTCTACCGAAGTAAACCATTCATTCCATAAGTATTGCCACTTACCCGCTTTGGTTATCGCCGCAACGACAGCCAAACCAACGATCGCGATCACCGCTAGAGTGACGACAATAATCGGCTCGTGATAAGGGATTGATTCAAGTGTTAATCTTCCAAACATTGCGATTATCCTAGATTTTCCGGCAAACAGTTCATTGAACCCGGATGCTGGGTCACGACGTCGGTGAACAAAAATGGTGGAATACTAGAGAACATCTTCACAGGCTCCGCCACCGTTGGTGATGCAAGCGCACGGAATTGCTCCCAGTCTTCGATTCGATCAGGGCTGGCTTTCACTTGCTGTACCCAATTTAGGAATGCAGTGCGATCTTCCATTGCTGCTGCGGTAAATTTCATCTGCGAGAAACCCTTACCGCTGTAGTTAGAAGCAAAGCCTTTGTAATCCCCTGTGTGGTTCGCAATAAGGTTTAACTTGGTCACCATGCCTGGCATCGCGTAAATCTGAGTACCGAGACGCGGGATAAAGAACGCGTTCATGATGTTGTCTGAGGTCAGTTTGAACTGAACCGGAACATCTTTCGGAAACGCCACATAGTTCACTGTCGCAATGTTCTCTTCTGGGTAGATGAATAGCCATTTCCAGTCGAGTGACACCACCTCAATGGTGATGGGTTTGACGTCACTTGCGATGGGCTTGGATGGTTCTAACTCGTGAGTAGAACGCCAAGTGATGGTTGCCAAAATCGCGATGATGATGATTGGAATCGTCCACACCACCACTTCGATCTTGGTCGAGTGCGCCCACTCTGGAGCGTATTCCTCGCCAGTGTTCGACTCTCGGTAGCGGTAAGCAAAATAGATTGTCATAAGAATCACGGGGATCACGACAATCAGCATCAGTAAAAGCGCTGTAATGATCAGTTCTTTTTCCTGAACGCCAATGCTACCTTTCGGGTCAAGTAGAGCAGAGTTACACCCTGAAAGCATAAGAATGGTTCCTGCCAAACTTATCCTCGCTAAGATGCGTTTGTATCTTGAAGCTTCCATTAACTTTCTCGATGGTTAGCCAACAACAGAGCAAGCCCTGCGATTGGTTGTCTTGGTCATTAGAATATTTTTGTGTTGAGCTTGTGCAGCAATGGACTTCTTGGTGGGAGGTATCAAGTTGCTTGATGGTTAAAACCACACTCACAACGTGAGTTTATTGTTACACTTTGAAATACATTGTTACATTCGAGCGCATTATGCGGAGGGAAAAAGGAAAGCTCATTAGCCACAGATGGAAACTAACGTTCCATTTATGAAAGCCAATATTGATAAAGGAATAGCAAAACAGGTGCGCAACATTAACGTACTACAACGTATATCCTTTTCTTTACAGTAACTTAAGCAACCCAAACGAGAAGAGTAATCAGTTGCGTATTCGGTGCGAGAGTGTGAGCTACATTAGAAAGTGCGAATTAAGGAAAGCGTGACCAGTATCATAGTTATGAATTCACATACTATTTACATGGCATTTCTTCAGAAAATGATTACTTAGACAATTTAATTTACCAGATTAATACCAAATGCTTTTTAAGAGTGATATTTGGTTCAATTGTTAATCGAATGAACTCACTAAAACGAAACGAGCGCTACTTAACTAGCGCTCGCTACCAGAAACCAATGGCTCAATACTACATTCTCATTCCGCCATCCACTTCGAGCACTCGCCCTGTGAAGTAGTCGTTTTCAAGAATGTATTTCACGGCATGAGCAATCTCACTCGTCTCTCCCATCCTACCGACGGGTATCATCTTTTGCAGTCGGTCTATGGCTTCTGGTTTCATTTGATCTGCCATCGCAGTTTTGACGACACCGGGCGCAATGGCCGCAGAGCGAATGCCATATCTGGCGAGTTCTCTTGCCCATGTTGTTGCCATGGTTGCGACGGCAGCTTTCGATGCAGAGTAATTGGTTTGTCCAATATTGCCCGCTCTCGCCACGCTGGAGACGTTAATGATGGCGCCTTTCGAGCCACTCTCGATCATTTTGACTGCCGCTTCTCGACCACACAAGAAGGTGCCCGTGACATTCACGTTCATCACTAGGTTGAACTGCTCAAGCGACATCTTGGTGATCTCACCATCTTTGGCTTTGACTAATAACCCATCTCGCAAGACGCCAGCGTTATTAACTAAGCCATTTAGCTGCCCAAAGTCTTGAAGAATCTCATTAAAGGTATCCTCCACTTCAGATTCATTGGTGACATCAAGTCGATAGATCAATGCTTTGGCACTGAGCATCCGGCATTGTTCTTGGGTATTCAGCAGTCCTGTTTCGTTAACATCAAGCAATGCTAAATCCGCGCCCGCTTGAGCAAGGCTGACCGCCATCATCTGCCCTAACCCTTGCCCCGCACCTGTGATTGCAATGACACTGTTTTTTAAATCCATATCTGTACTCCATTACTGGATGACTTCCATGCTTAAAAGCTTGTCTAGAAAAAACTGTTTGCCTAGAACCTATTTACTTAGAAACTATCGAGCTCATCCAGATAAGGTGAATTGCAGTCGTAGCCTCGCCGACACCGTCATTCCCTACAGCGAGGAACGAGCGTGATAGGGAATCTCGCTTTTAGCCCTTCTGGTTCTTATAGAATTCAAACAAGCTTGAAAAGTCGAGTTCTGCATGACCTGCCGCGTTATGGAATGCATAAAGATTGCGAGCCAAAGAGCCCATAGGAACAGAAGAGTTGGTTTGCAGCGCCGCATCCAATCCTAAGCCAAGATCTTTCAGCATCAACTTGCTCATAAAACCGGGATTGTATTGATTACTCGCTGGCGCAGAATCCATCACACCGGGGCATGGGTTATAGAGCTCCAGCGCCCAGTTTCGACCAGAGCTTTGCAGCATGATATTGGATAAGACTTTCGGGTCGAGACCATGGTCAATACCAAGATTGAGCGCCTCGCAGGTTCCCGACATCAAAATTCCCAACATCAGGTTATTACAGATTTTTGCCATCTGACCGTCGCCCGCTTTACCAGCGTGGAACACGTTCTTACCCATGTATTGCAAGATCGCATTGGCTTTAGAGAACGCTTCATCCGAGCCACCAACAATAAAGGTCAGCGTTGCTGCTTTTGCGCCTGCTACACCCCCAGAGACGGGAGAATCGACAAACAACAATCGTTTGTTCTGAGCTTCGTTCGCCACCAAGCGAGCAGAATCTGGATCGATGGTCGAACAGTCAATCAGTAATGCGTTGTCCTGCACAATATTGAGCAGACCGACACCACCGTGTAAATCCCCTAAGTACACCGCGCGCACGTGTGCACCTGCTGGTAGCATGGTGATAACGGTTCCTGCGCCATCTACGGCTTCTTCTAACGTGCTAGCAACCACCGCGCCAAACGGTTCAAGTTGCTTCGCCGCGTTCACATCCACATCGAACACTTGCACGTGAAACCCTGACGCCAATAGGTTTTGTGCCATTGGACTGCCCATGTTGCCCAAGCCAATAAATGCAATGGTACTCATGTTGTTTCTCCTTATTTTCCTAGCTGTGCAAGTGGATGTTCCTCTTCTGACCAAAGAGAAGTGAACAAGGTATCGATGACGCTCTCATCGACTTCACTGACGCTGTTAAACATCCATTTTGGATTGCCATCTTTATCAACTAATCGAGAGCGCACGCCCTCTTCAAACTCACCAAGTAATGCGCTGCGAACTGACAAGGTTAGCTCTAGACGGAAACAATCCGCCAATGACAAGCGGTGGTACTCTTTGACTTGTCTAAAACAGATATGTGCGGTGATCGGACTGCCCGCAACAAATGATTTTTGTGCGTTCTCAAGCCATTGAGTCTCGCCTTCCATTGCTTGAATACGTTGGGCAATCTGATTTAAGTCATAGCCTTTGCAGGCTTCTTTAATTTGGTCGAGATAAGGGCAAATCTGAGTTGTCGGCTTACTGTCGATGACTTGATCTTCCATCAACTGAAGTACCGCACTGACAAGCGATTTGGCATCGGCTGAACCCCAGTCGACTTGCTTCAGCTCTTCTAACAGTGCCGGATATTGCTCTTCCAACAGCAACCATTCTGCCAGCCCTATAGTGACAGCGTCACTTGAATTCACCATTGCGCCAGTCAAACCAAGGAACAAACCTACCTCTGGGTCGATTTGACTTAAGAACCAAGTACCACCTACGTCTGGGTAAAGCCCGATATTGATCTCTGGCATCGCGAGACGAGATTTAGGCGTGACGACTCTATGGCTGGTGCCCATAAATAAGCCCATGCCACCGCCCATCACAATGCCCTCTCCCCAGCCAATGATTGGCTTTTGGTAGGTATGAATTAGGTAATCACATTCGTATTCGAGCGAGAAGTAGTTAGAACAGAACTCGGCAGTCTCTTCTTTGCTTTTCTCGTGCATGACGTGGTACATGGTTCGTACATCGCCCCCTGCACAAAACGCTTTCTCACCCGCGCCATTGAGGATGACACACACCAAATCAGGGTCATCTTGCCATTCGATAAGTTGGTCGTTGAGCTCTGCCAACATGTCGTAAGTCAACGCATTCAAAGAAGCCGTGTTGTCTAACGTCGCGATACCAATTCGGTGCACGCCGTCTAAGCAATCTATTTCGCTAATGGTTACTTTCCCTGTCATGCGACCTCCTATTGATTCTTCCAGTTGGGTTTACGTTTTTCTAAGAAGGCACGAACCCCCTCGGTTTGATCTTCGGTATCGAATAAGTTTAGAAACAGTTCTCGCTCTTTAATCAGACCATGTTTGAGTGGCGCTGAACGCATGTTTTGGATAAGCGCTTTACATGCGGTTACCGAGGACGGCGATTGATTGGCAACCGATTCTGCAAGCTCAATGGCTTTATTCAGCGCTCCACCTTTTTCCACCACTTCTTCTGCTAACCCGAGTTCTCGCGCTTGCGCGGCACCGACTTGTTCACCGCACAATATGATGCGTTTCGCCCAACCTTCACCGACCAACGCGGTTAGGTTTTGCGTACCACCAGCACAAGGCAATAAGCCCACTTTCGCTTCTGGCAGTGCCAGTACGGCTTGCTCTTCTACCACACGAATATCACACGCCAATGCGACTTCTAATCCGCCTCCCATGGCGTAGCCGTTGATGGCTGCGATGGAAACCCCTCGAAATGCAGAGAGCGTTTCAAAGGCTTCACCAAAGATACGCGCCATTTCTAACGCAACCGCTTTATCGCCATCAGCAAACAACTTGAGGTCTGCACCTGCAGAGAAAAACTTCTCACCATTCCCTGTGAGCACTAGAGCGTAAACGTCTTTATTGTCGTTTAGCGCCAGCACTAGCTCTTTCAATGCGGTTAAGCTTTGGGACGTCCAAGTGTTGGCGGGCGGGTTGTTCATGGTCACCACCGCAACATGATTGCTGATGGTATGTTGAATCGCTTGTTGTTCTGTTAGTGACATATCTCTGAATCCTTTCTTGATGAAAATGACCTGAGCTTTACGGATAAAAGCAGAGCTTGTCGGCTGCACTTATAGCAATGCGGACTCTTCTGCGAGCAATCGACGCGCGATGATCAACCGCATGATCTCGTTAGTACCTTCCAAAATCTGGTGCACTCGAACATCACGGAAATAGCGCTCCATTGGGTATTCTTTGATGTAGCCATAGCCACCGTAAAGTTGCAGCGCTTGGTCACAGACTTGAAAGCCGACGTCGGTTGCAAAGCGTTTTGCCATGGCACAATAAGTCGTGGCATCTGGGTCACCTCGGTCTAACTTGCTAGCGGCGTACCGTACCAGTTGACGGGCAGCGACAAGCTCGGTTGCCATGTCTGCCAGTTTGAACTGCAATGCTTGGAATTGAGCTAATGATTTGCCGAACTGTTTACGTTCTTGCATGTACTGCGCCGCTTGATTCAACGCTTGCTGAGCCGTACCGACAGAACAGGTAGCAATGTTGATGCGTCCGCCATCCAAACCTTTCATGGCGAACACAAACCCTTGCCCCTCTTCACCGAGCAAATGTGAGGCAGGAATAGAAACATTGTCGAAAGTCACCGCGCGTGTAGGCTGACTGTTCCAACCCATTTTCGGCTCTTTACGTCCGTAGCTAATCCCTTCTGCATCGGCGGGGACAACAAACGCGGATACACCTTTCGCGCCCGCATCGCCGGTTCTCGCCATCACGACTAAAACGTCGGTATCGCCTGCACCGGAGATAAAGGTTTTGCCACCGTTGAGTATGTAGTTATCACCTTGCTTAATCGCAGACGTCGTTAAAGATGCAGCGTCCGAGCCTGCGTTTGGTTCGGTTAAACAGTAAGATCCAAGAAATTCACCCGTAATAAGTTTTGGGCAAAACGTGTCTTTCACTTCTTCGGTCGCAAAGCTCGCAACCATCCAAGTCACCATGTTGTGAATGGTCATAAATGCGGTGGTCGATGTGCACCCCATCGAGAGTTGCTCGAAGATGATAGATGCATCCAAACGGCTCAAGCCCAAACCACCCTGTTCTTCTGGTGTGTAGAGGCTCAAGAAGCCAAGCTCTCCTGCCTCTCGTAGAATGTCTTTCGGGAAGATTTGTTTCTCATCCCACTCTGCTGCCATTGGCGCTAAACGCTCTGCCGCAAACTGCTGAGCCGTGTCGGCAAACATACGTTGATCTTCGTTGAGTTCAAAATCCATATGAGCTCCTTACTTCGTTAGCGCAAGTTAATGGTGAGGTTTGGACCGGTTGGGATGTCGTCGTCAAACCAACGAGCCGTCACGGTTTTGGTCTCGGTGTAGAAGCGCACCGCTTGTTTGCCATAGGCGTGCAAATCACCGTAAAAACTGCCGCGCCAACCCGTAAACGAAAAGAATGGCAAAGGCACTGGAATCGGCACGTTCAAACCTACCTGACCGACTTGAATCTCATGTTGATACTTTCTCGCCGCCGCACCATTCGCAGTGAAAATGGAAGTGCCGTTGCCGTATGGGTTGCGATTCACGAGATCTATCGCTTCTTGTAACGTGTCGACCTCAATACACACCAAAACAGGTCCGAAGATTTCTTGGGTGTAAATCGACATCTCGGTAGTGACGCCACTGAATAAAGTCGGACCGACCCAGTTACCTTCTGGGAAGCCTTCCACTTCACATTGGCTACCGTCAAGTTCACACACCGCCCCCTGTTGTTTGCCTTCTTCAATCAAACCGAGCACACGCTGTTTTGCTTGTGCACTGATCAAAGGTCCATACGCGGCATTCTCATCATCCCAAGCACCCGGATGCACTTTCGCCATTTCTTGCTTTAGGTCGGCAATCCACTCTTTCGAACTGCCTACAAACACAGCCACGGATATCGCCATGCAACGTTGCCCAGCCGCACCAACTGAAGAACCAACTAAGTTGTTCACCACTTGGTTTTTGTTCGCATCTGGCATTACTACCATGTGATTTTTCGCGCCAGCAAAGGCTTGAACGCGTTTGAAGTTCTGCGTGCCTGTCGTATAGATATATTGCGCTACAGGCACTGAGCCCACGAAAGAAACCGCTTGGATATCGGGATGTTTCAGCAACAAGTCGACCTGCTCCTTACGACCGTGCACGATTTGCAGCACACCTTTTGGTGCGCCAGCTTCTTCAAATAACTCAGCCAAGCGAATGGACGTGAGAGGCACTTGCTCAGAAGGTTTAAGGACAAAGGTATTCCCGCTAGCAATAGCAATCGGGAACATCCACAAAGGGATCATGGCGGGGAAGTTAAATGGCGTAATACCGCAGCACACCCCAAGCGGTTGAATCAGCGAGTAGCTGTCGATATCTGTAGCAACATTCTCGACGGTTTCTCCCATCATGTTGCTGGCAATATTGGCAGCTTGCTCGACCACTTCGATACCACGCCACACATCCCCTTTTGCATCCGCAAAGATCTTGCCCGTCTCGTGAGACAGCAGCGTCGCCAATTCATCATGATGTTCTTTCAGTAGATGTTGGTAGCGCAGCATTAAACGCGCCCGCTCAGACACGGCGACATCTTTCCAACTGGTAAAGGTGGCTTTTGCACTCTCAATTGCAGTGTGCATCTCTTCATCCGTTGCGCACGGCAAGCGCGCAATCACATCATTGGTGGCAGGGTTTGTCACTTCTACCCAATCCGTTGCTTGAGATTCACGAAACTCACCATCGATGAATAAGGGAACCGTGCGAGTCATAATCTAGTCCTTCTTTACGTTATACGATAATTGGAATTAAAGCGGTATCTCGATACCAATAGCAGTGGCTTCACCACCACCGATACACAGTGATGCAATACCTCGCATCACTTTTTTATTGTTGTTGTCGCCATCTACACCAAGCGATTGCAGTTGGCGTAGGCTATGAATGAGGGTTACTAAAATACGAGCTCCGCTTGCGCCAATTGGATGCCCAAGCGCACACGCACCGCCTTTGATGTTTACTTTGTCTTTATCGATACCCAATTGGCGTACCGCGATTTGCGTAACAACGGCGAAAGCTTCGTTGATCTCCCAAAGATCGACCTCGTCTACTGACCAATCGAGTTGAGATAACAACTGCTCTATTGCAAAAACGGGCGCGAGGGTAAATTCGGCGGGCTTTCTAGCGTGAGTTGAGTGCCCCTTGAGGATTGCTAGTGGCGTTAAACCTTGATGCTGTGCGACCTGCGAGTCCATTAACACCAAGGCTGCAGCACCATCGGATATCGCACTTGAGTTTGCAGCAGTCACTGAGCCGTTCTTATCGAACGCAGGTTTGAGTTGAGGGATCTTGTCGAGCTTGATGGAGCGTGGATGCTCGTCATAATCCAATGTTGAAGTGCTATGACGAGTCGTGATTTCTATCGGCGAGATTTCATCGTCAAACAGACGCTGTTCTTGCGCTTCCAATGCTCTTGTCGCGGATAGGATTGCCCATTCGTCCATTTGTTCACGAGTAAACTCCGAGCGTTCAGCTGTTTGCTGAGCATAGACTCCCATCAAATGCCCTTCATACGCATCTTGAAGACCGTCGAGAAACATGTGGTCATAGGTAGATTGGTGACCCATTCGCATGCCATTACGTGCTTCTTTAAGCAGATACGGCGCATTGGTCATGCTTTCCATACCACCAGCAATGGCGCTGCGAATGCTGCCCGCTTTGATAAGGTCGTGAGCCAGCATGACGCTTTTCATGCCAGAGCCACACACTTTGTTGATGGTGGTACAGCCTGTCGTCAGCGGAAGATCTGCACCTAGTGCTGCTTGTCTGGCTGGTGCTTGCCCACATCCCGCAGGTAATACGCAGCCCATATAGACTTCGTCGACGTCGCTAACCCCGCTCACATCCATTGCCGCTTTGATAGCAAATGCCCCTAGTTGAGGCGCTGAATAACCTTGTAACTGACCTTGAAAGCGCCCGATTGGCGTTCGCTTTGCACTGACAATCCAGATGTCGTTTCCCATGATCTCGTCCCTTCTGACGATAATTCACAGTTCACGAACTCATCCCTCACACCTGCTACCACGGAGCTTTCACACAGAATGTGGTGTCACTCCAGCCTCTCATAAAACGATGAATTTTCGCACTGTGATTTCTTGACGTTTACGTAAGCATAGCACTAACATTTACGTTAACGTAAAGAAACACATTAATAACAACACAATTTTACTCTCCTGCTTTTAGCTAGCCCGTTTAGTTCAAGGCTTGAAGGGATTTTAAGAAGCCAAAACTATTCATTAGAGGGATAAACCGAGTGGATAAATTCAAGATAAGTGACCTCGCCAAAGAGTTCGACATCACGACCCGAAGCATTCGTTTTTATGAGGATGTCGGGCTGATAGAGCCGGAACGAAAAGGCAATATTCGCGTATATCAACGCAGAGATAAGATCCGTCTCAAGCTGATTTTACGTGGTAAGCGATTGGGCTTTTCGCTTGCGGAAATTCGAGAGTTGTTCGAGCTTTACGATACCCAACAAAGCGATGGTCAGCTGCTTAAAATGCTAACCATCATTGATGAAAAACAAGCGCACTTACAGCAGCAACTGGATGATATTAGCGTTGTAATGAACGAGCTAGAAACCGCCAAAGAGCGGTGCAAACAAGCGCTGAGCGACAATAAAACTAACAGCCAATAACTAAAAACTTGTAACGACCAAAACAAACAAGAATAACCATAATTTCCAAGCCCAAGCAGTGTAACTCGAACCTTATTTGTACTAGGGTCTGTTGA
>NZ_BCUF01000072.1 GCF_001591145.1 Vibrio harveyi NBRC 15634 = ATCC 14126 = KCTC 12724
TCTATATTGTTAAAGAGCTTGCTTCGTAAGCTTTGCTATCGAAGCGGAGGCGTATTCTAAGGAATTAATTCTTAGTGTCAAACACTTTTTTAAATTAATTTTTAGAAGCTTTTTCTTTCGCCTCATTGCCAACCGCTTTTGCGTTTCCGCTTTGCCCTGACAACGGAGGCGCATTATAGGGAGATGATTTTTCTTGGCAACCCTTTTTTAGAAAAAAACTTAAAAAAAAGCGTTGAGTGATGAAATCTCACTCAAACGCTTATTTTTAGCACTTAGTTGTTAACTTCAAGTAGCAAATAGGCAATCAATATGTGTCTATCCAAGACTCTTCAAAGCTAGCGATATCCAGATCCAGTGATTGCGCCGCTTCTATTTGTTCAATTGCCTCTAATTCTTTATTTACACTGCTCATCGTTAATGTGTTGTTGTCTAACTCAAACACCTGACTTTGAGTCGTATAGTAGAACTTAAGTATCGTCAGCGCTTTTACATCGTGCTCAACAGAAGCGGCTTTAATGCTTTTCAGTTTGCGAAAGATCTTGTTGTGCAGTTGCTTGAGTTTCCAGACATACAACACTTCTTCCATATAAGGGCGTGTTTTGAATTGGTTCAACAAAGACAGTGAAGTGGCTAAGGCGAGCACAACACCAATTAAGTTCCAATGAAAGTTCCCCGTCGATTGTTCAGGTACTACATCTGTATTACCGAACAAGATAATTAATAAAGTACTAAAAACAAGAGAAGAGATCGCAAGCAAGGCAACAAAGCCACCAATCACTAGGTTGACCTTCTTTCTATAGACTTGTTTGTTTATTTTTTTGATTTCCATATACCGCTCCTAACAGGTTGCCTCTATTCTAACCAGCACACTCCTTACGACAATCGAAGCTTTGTAAGTAAGTTCACATTTGCTATTAAACTCGCATCCCTTCCCTGCTTGGGTATATACTTCCGCGCATTCACTCTTCCTATATAGAGGCTAAATTCATGCGCTCTTTTGTTTTACGAGCTCGCGCGGCGCCAACCACCAGCAAAGCACTGTTAGAAGGTGTTGGTAATGAAGCGCATACAGAGATTCTTGCTCATACCATGATGAACACTATGTTCGTTGCTCAATCGCACCGCGAAGATGTGGTTGTGCACTTGGTTTTAGAAAGCACAAAAGATTTCTCACGTACCATTACCATTCGCTCCAACGACATAACCAACATTGGCGGCTTCCATGAGTCAACTTTGATTGCAGCGGTGGCTCGCGCTTTAGACGCTTCGGTTGGTATGGGTAAAGAGCAGCTTCGTGAAGTCGAACCTGGTATCACCGTTCGTACAGTCAGCTTTGAACGCTTAGTGCAAGAACTGGCAGAAGATCACCAACTATATATGTTGGATAAAAAAGGCGAATTTGTTCGTGATGCAGAAATCGGTGGAAACCCATGTTTCTTGCTAACTGACCATATTCCGATGCCGAAGAAGTCTTTTAACAGCTTAAAGCGCCTTGGCACAGAGAAGATCAGCTTAGGTCCTAAGATGCTGTTCGCTTCTCAGTGTGTGGTATTGATCCACAATGAGTTAGACATTCGCGAATTTTAATTCTCACGAGTTAAAAGAAAGAGGACTCCATTGAGTCCTCTTTTTGTTTCTATAGGAATGCCGGAGTTATTTACCGCCAATGCTCAAACGAGCAAAACGAACGTCTGGCGAGAAGAAAGTGCGGCTATCGTTAATTAACTGAGCATCACCCACAGCCTCAACTTCTTGCAGCATCTTGTAGAAGTTACCCGCTACAGTGATACCACGCACTGGTTGAATGCGCTCACCATCACGGCACAAGAAGCCACTCGCACCAAACGAGAAATCACCACTCACCGCATCCGCGCCAGAGTGAACACCCTGCAGTTCGACTAACTCTAGGTACTCACCCGCTTTCACTTCTGACGCACTACTGTTACCCGTCGCAATCACTTTGTGATTCGCTGATACGTCTAGGCTCGATTTTGCACCGCGAGCAGCACTTGCTGTCGAGACTGCGCCCAAGTAACTTGCGGTCTGGCTGTTGTGTAGCAAGGTTTTCAACTCACCATTAGCAATCATCACATTGTCTTGAGTAGCAAAGCCTTCACTATCAAAACTTGCGATTGCCATACCATTTGGCATGTAAGCCGTATCAGTAAAGGTAATTAAATCACTCGCAACACGTTGACCAAGCTTATCACCCAGTGGCGTAATGCCTTTCATCGCGCTTACGCCAGAGAAAGCACTGCCGAAAGCACCGAATAAACTTGCTAGCGCATTGATATGGAAGATAGCAGGGTAGTTACCCGTCGCAACCGGTGCACCTTCAAGAAGATCTCGAGCAAGGTTGTAACCGCCTTCGATACAGTAAGCTGGATTCAACTCATCAAAACGGCGACCAAGTGACATTCTACCCGCCATTGACTGTTTGCCGTCTTTTTCAAACAAGGTATACGCGTAACAAGTGAACGAGCGCTCGAAGTGTTGACACAATGTGCCTTGAGTATTGGCAATGATCAGTTGTGTTTCGCCATCGCTGTAACCATTGTAAGGTGCGCTAGAGGCGTGAGGCAGAGCTACTACACCTTGCTCAAGTGCGAGAGACAGTTCGATTTTTTCGTCAACAGAAGTTGTATCTTCTTGCGCAATCTCAGCAACATCAGTCGCGATTTGGCTGTTCACGCAGCTAATCGTCTGATGTTCATCTTGCTTGGAAAAGCGAGCGCTTTGCAGTGCGTTGGTCAGCATCAAATCTAAGCTTGGTTGCTCTAAAGACTCAGAATAGCTTGTTGCAACACGCGCATCTTTCACAACACGAACACCCAGAACTTGGCTTGAGCTTACTTTGTACTCATCCAGCTTTCCTTGGTTCGCTTTCAAAGAAAAGCTGCTGTTGCGGTTTACAATGACGTCCGCTTCTGCACCTTGGCGTTTTGCTTCTGATAGGACGTAATCAACCGCATTAAGAAGTTGTTGTTCTTGGCTCATTAGTTACCGCCTCCTACCAGAATGTTATCTACTTTCAGCGTTGGCTGACCGACTGTTGTTGGCACTGAACCACTCACGGAACCACACATGCCCGGCGCAAGCGCCATGTCTTTGCCGACCATGCTGATTTCTTTCAGCACTTTTGGACCCGTGCTGATCAGCGTTGCAGTTTTCAGAGGCTTAGTGATTTTGCCATTTTCAATGAGATAAGCTTCACGAACGGCAAAGTTGAACTCCCCCGTACCCGGTTGAACCGAGCCGCCGCCCATCTTCTTCGCATAGATACCACGCTCGATGCCTGTCAGCATGTCATCAAGTGAATGCTCGCCTTCTTCGATAAAGGTGTTACGCATACGCGAGGTTGGTGCGAACTTGTAGTTTTGACGACGACCAGACCCCGTAGGTTCGCAACCTATCTTCATGCCCCCCATTTTATCGACCATGAAGCTGGTAAGCTTACCGTCTTTGATCAATTGAGTGCGCTGAGTCTTCATGCCTTCATCATCAACATGAATCGAGCCCCATTCGTTAGTCATGGTGCCATCATCGACTGCATTCACTGCGGTGTGAGCAACCATTTCGCCCATCTTGTCGTGGAAGACTGATGCTTTCTTCGCAACTGAAGTGGTTTCTAACAAGTGACCACATGCTTCATGGAAGATAACGCCACCAAAGCCGTTACCAATCACCACCGGCATTTCACCCGATGGACAAGCATCCGCACCAAGTTTAACCAACGCTTGCTGCGCGATAGTTTGACCTAGCTCTTTGGCATCAAGCTGTTCACTGAACTCCCAACCAGCAAGAGCGCCAGGACCTTCCATACCAGAAGACTGCTCATTACCTTTTTGAGCGACGGTATTACCAGCAACTCGTATGTAGTGACGAGTATCGTCAACGTGTAGACCTTCTGAGTTGAAGATAGACACTTGTTGTTCGCGCTGAAGCACACTGCCGATGAACTGGCTGATATGTTCACTCTCTGCGCGTGCGGCTTGGTCAACTTGCAATAAGAAAGCAATTTTAGAATCTAGGTTAGCGTCTTTGCCAAGTGGCATACGACAACCATGTTGAATTGGGTAGCGGTTCAGATTGAGAGAACCTGCTGAGGCGATTTGCTCACGCTTGTCTTTTGCTGCAAGCAGTGAGGTTACGCGTTTAAGCTCGGCTTCATCGGTGCTGTTGGTGTAACCGTAAAGCACTTTATGACCGAAGAAGAGACGAATACCGATACCAAAATCGATACCCGAGTTCACCTTGTCCACCTCACCAGATGCGATCTGGACAGTGTTGGTTTGATGGTGTTCAACGAATAGCTCAGCGAAATCAGCCCCTAAAAAGAGGGCATGATCGATCACCGCTTTCGCTGTTACAGAATTAAGCATGAAATCTCCTTGCTCGTTGATCGTCCTAGCCTTCCCCACCTTTGAGTTAGACTTTGTGTATAACAGTCACAACCTAAATTGGATGACTCAAAAGCATATTGGCAACGCGTTAAACATTAACACTTTTTTAACCTTGTTTTATGCTAATCCTTGCTAAATCAAAGAACGAATCGTTACTTATTATGTCGACATCTCACTATTAGATAGTGTCTTGAACTGCCAGTTTCAATGCAGCACGTTATTTACACTAAATTCTGCCACCACATTGCTGTTGGATTCACAAAATAATTAGGGTTCCAGCTAGGCAACAAGCGAAAGAGTCCCATGAGCATAGTTAGCCTATGTGATTGGGCGAGTGAGCGCAGTTAACAACGCTGGGGGGCTAATTACGAAGAGAATCCAGTTCTCATATTTAAATGATGACTCTCTCTAGCCATAAAAAAACACGTGCACCGTAACTGAGTGAACTGCTATTATCTTGACGAAATAGTCGGGGGGCCCATGCAGTGAATGCATCGGCTGAGATCGAAATTCGAGACCCGTTGAACCTGATTCAGTTAGCACTGACGTAGGGAACTATCAATCACTTTGCCACTAGCTTGCCTTGAGTCTCTACCAGTGCAGCTAGCCCAATGGATCCGATCACCGATCTTCCCTTGCTTGGCCAAGTCAGTTCCTGTACGTCTTGTAATAGGAGCGACCATGGCGCAGCAGTCAAGCCAAGAAAAACCATCAACACAGCCACAAGCAGCAACTTCAACAGACACACCGATTGTGTTAACGATTGCAGGTTCTGATAGCGGTGGCGGCGCAGGCATTCAAGCCGACATAAAAGCGATGTCCGCAACCGGCAGTTTTGCTTGCTCGGTAATCACGGCGATTACTTCGCAAAATACCCAAGGCGTTTCTGCGATTTTCCCAATCCCTCTCGACCATGTAGAGAGCCAACTTGATGCGGTATTTACCGACCTCAACATCGTTGCAGTTAAAGTGGGCATGCTGGCCGATTCCAATATCATCAAAGTCGTTGCAGACAAAATTAAACAATACCAGCCAAAACACCTCGTGATTGACCCTGTTATGGTGGCCACCAGCGGCGATCTATTACTGGAACAGTCGGCAATCAGCACTTTAAAAGAAGAATTGATTCAGCTCGCAGACATCATTACCCCTAACCTACCTGAAGGTGCAGCATTGACAGGTAAACCAGTTCCTCAATCAGAATCTGAAATGAACGATATGATTGCTGACTTGCGCGCATTAGGGGCAAAAGCGGTGCTGTTAAAAAGCGGTCATCTGGAAAAAGACGAAAACAGCAACGATCTGCTGATCATGCAAGACAATGCCGAGTTAATTAGCGCTAAACGCTTTCCAACCAAAAACACCCATGGCACAGGCTGCACGCTGTCTTCTGCTATCGCGTCTTACCTTGGTCAAGGCAACAACCTGCACAAAGCGGTGCACCTAGGTAAGCAGTACATCAGCCAAGCTATCGCACACGCTGACGAATTGGATGTCGGTAAAGGTCATGGTCCTGTGAACCATTTTTTTACAGGTCACACGCATGTGCGCTAATGCACTCGGCATTCAGCTTACCGAAGCAAGTCTGCAATACAAAGACAGCCAAACACCAACATTAGCAGGGTTGAGTATGACCATCCCTGCCAATCAATGGACGGTGTTACTTGGTCGCAGTGGTTGCGGAAAAACGACGATCCTTCGTTATCTAGCGGGTTTGTTAGACGACAAAGTCGAATGGCATGGCGAGTTAACGACCACGGATGGCATCACCTTACACAAGCGTATTGCCTACATGGCGCAGCAAGACTTGTTGCTGCCGTGGTTAAATGTGTTAGACAACGTCTGCCTAAGTTCTCGATTTTCTCAAGATCAAGCACCAGAACAAAATAAACAACGTGCACTGACTTTACTCAGCCAAGTGGGACTCGCCGATTACGCGGATGCTAAGCCAGCTCAGCTCTCTGGGGGCATGAGACAGCGCGTTGCCCTTGCTCGCACTCTGATGCAAGACAAGCCTCTGGTTCTGATGGATGAGCCTTTCTCTGCGTTGGACGCGGTTACTCGTCATAAGTTGCAAACCTTGTCTGCCGAATTACTGAAAGATAAGACGGTTGTTCTTATTACCCACGACCCACAAGAAGCGGTGCGATTAGCTCACCAACTCTATGTATTGCAAGGCACGCCTGCGCAAGCTCAGCACTTGGTTGTTCCGGATTCCAAGCCACCACGAGTTCTCGATGGAGAATGCGCCGCGCTTCAACAAGCGATTTTGGATCAATTGGAAAAAGACTATGAGTGATATGACTCAGTACAACTCCGTTTCGGCACGTATTAATAAAAAAGAACGCGTGACCCATCCGGCTCTGCGCTTGGTCATAAGCACTGCGGTGATCTTGGGATTGTGGCAGTTGGTCGTGGTGATATTCGATATGCCAAGCTTCATCTTACCTTCACCTATTGAAGTGCTGGATAGATTGGTCACTCGTTACGATGTATTGCTCAAACATACTTGGGTTACTGCGCAAGAGATTTTACTTGGCTTGGCGCTTGGATTATCGATGGGTTTGCTGTTCGCATTGCAAATGCTGATGTTCGAGCCGCTGAAGCGTTGGTTACTGCCAATTCTGATTGCTAGCCAAGCGATCCCTGTGTTCGCCATCGCGCCAGTGCTCATGCTTTGGCTCGGTTACGGCATTGCTTCAAAAGTTGTTATGGCGGCAATCATCATCTTTTTCCCCGTCACAACATGTTGCTACGACGGTTTGCGCAATACACCAACAGGTTACCTCGACCTTGCCAAGACCATGGGCGCGTCTAAATGGCATTTACTTCGTCATATTCAATTGCCAGCCGCACTACCAACGTTAGCTTCAGGTATTCGTGTTGCCGTCGTTATTGCGCCAATTGGAGCAGTGGTCGGTGAGTGGGTAGGTTCAAGTGAAGGCTTGGGTTACCTGATGCTCCAAGCTAACGCTCGCATGATCATTGATGAGATGTTTGCGGCGCTGTTTATCCTCGCTGTGCTGTCTATCGCACTCTACTTCATCACCGATAAATTATTGAAAAAAGCCATCCCTTGGGAAAGCAAGTAATTGCAGAAAATAACCAAAGGAAATTGGGAAAGAAAAGGAAGAACCCCGTGAATAAAAACAAACTTATGAGCACTGCTGCTCTACTCGCTTCAGTGGTATCAACCAACGTACTTGCTGCTGAAAAAGAGATGACACTTATGCTGGATTGGTTCGTCAATCCAAACCATGGTCCTATCGTGATTGCCAAAGAGCGCGGTTACTTCAAAGAACAAGGTTTGAAGGTCAACATTCAAGAGCCTGCAGATCCAAGTACGCCACCTAAGTTGGTCGCTGCTGGCAAGGTCGACATGGCGATTTCTTACCAGCCAAGCCTAACTATCGATGTCGCGGCGGGTTTGCCATTAATCCGCTCTGCGACTTTGATTGCTACGCCACTCAACACGCTGATGGTGTTGGACAACGGTAAGAATGAAAACCTTGGCGACTTAAAAGGTAAGAAGATCGGTATTGCGATCGCAGGCAACGAAGAAGCAACAATCGGCACTATGTTAGCTCAAGAGAATGTGAAGTTTTCTGACGTACAAATCATCAACGTAGGTTGGGCGCTGTCTTCCTCTCTTGCGTCTGGCAAGGTGGATGCGATTTGGGGCGGTCTACGTAACTTCGAAACCAACCAACTTGCACTAGAAGGTTATAAAGCTAAAGCCTTCTTCCCTGAAGAACACGGCGTGCCAGCGTATGACGAGTTAGTCTTCGTAGCCAATGCAAAAACCTACGACAAAGAAGCCATCAAGGCATTCAACAAAGCACTGGAGCAAGCGACCACTTACATCGTTAACCATCCAAAAGAATCTTGGAAAGAGTTTGTGGCTTATTCACCAGACACCCTCAACAACGAGCTTAACCAGCGCGCTTGGAATGACACACTAACTCGTTTCGCTCTTCGTCCATCTGCAGTAGATCTGAAACGCTACGATGATTATGCCGAATTCATGTATTCACAAAAAATCATCGAAACACTGCCAAAAGCGAAAGATTACGTACCGAACTTTGACTAATTCTACTGACCTTAGGATCTCAGCCTAGGGTCTTTTGATAACGAGATACTCATAATGAAATACCAAGATTTGATCGACGCTTGCCGCCAAGATTGGCAAGAATACACTGAGCATGCTTTCGTGCAGCAATTGGCGCAAGGCACTCTGGCTCAGCCTTGTTTTTTACATTACCTAAAACAGGATTTTCTTTTCCTAAAACAGTACGCACGAGCTTACGCATTAGCGATCTACAAAGCGCGTACTTTGGATGACATGCGCCGTGCTCTCCCAAGCGTACATGCATTGCTCGATTCTGAAATCGCCCACCACGTGACTTACTGTGAGCAATGGGGACTGACGGAATCCGATTTAGAAAACGAGCCAGAAGATTTCGGCACGGTAGCTTACACCCGTTATGTGTTGGATGCTGGCATGACGGGCGATCTTGTTGATCTATACGCGGCACTAGCGCCATGCTCTATCGGTTATGCCGTTATCGGTAAGATGCTGATTGAAGATGAAAAGACAGTAATCGAAGGCAATCCATACGCAAGTTGGATCAATCTCTACGGTGGTGAAGAGTTCCAATCTGGTGTCGCAAAAGGTGCAGAACACTTTAATCAGTTATTGGCGGAAATCGACATCAATAGCCAGCGTGGTCAAAACCTGATTCAGGTATTCAAAACTGCAACGCGTATGGAAGTAGCATTCTGGCAACAAGGTCTGAATGCTCAGCAAGATTAATCGGAGAGTCTCATGTTAATTGAACAAATCACCCAAGCATTAACCGCAGTACGCCAGCAAAAGCCATTAGTCGTTAACATCACTAACTACGTGGTGATGAACAACACGGCAAACGCGCTATTGGCTATCGGCGCTTCTCCAATCATGGCGCACTCCAAGCAGGAAATGGCAGAGATGATGTCGTTCGCGGACTCACTGGTTATCAACATTGGTACCCTAGACAGCGTTTGGACACCTCGTATGAGCTATGCCGTAGAGCAAGCCAATGCCAATGGTAAAATCGTTATACTCGACCCAGTCGGTTGCGGAGCAAGCTCACTACGTACAGAGACATCACGTGAAATCGCACGCCTTGCAGACAAACTCATCATCCGAGGTAACGCTTCAGAAATCATTGCTCTCGCTGGTGAGCAAGCACAAAGCAAAGGCGTCGATGCGTTAGACAGCAGCGACGCGGCACTTGGTGCAGCCAACTTCTTAGTCACAGAGTATGATGCAAGCGTGGTGATTTCTGGCGAGACTGATTACATCGTCACGAAGGAACAAACCGTGCAACTGAACAATGGTCACGAGATGATGCCATACGTAACCGGAATGGGCTGTACACTAACGGCACTGACGGGTGCTTTTGCTGCAGTTGGTGATAACACCGGGCTTGTTGCTGCGGCGGTACTGGGCGTTGTTGGCGAGATTGCAGCAGAACAAGCTCGTGGTCCAGGTAGCCTACAAATGAACCTGTTGGACGAGCTTTACCAGTTGGATGAAGAAACATTGGCGAAGCGCCTCAAACTGCACGTGCAATAAGCTTTTATCTCTTTTAACACTAGCCTCTCAATCCTCTTTCAATGAGAGGCTTAAAGGAAACCCAATGAACGCCTATCGTTTATATTTGGTCACCGATGACCAACAAGATTTAGCCACACTAAAGCGTGTTGTGAGAAAAGCCGTGGAAGGTGGCGTGACTATGGTACAAGTCCGCGAAAAACACGGTGATGTGCGTGCGTTTATCGAACGAGCTCAAGCCGTGAAAGACATCCTTAAAGATACCGATGTGCCTTTGATCGTCAATGACCGCGTAGATGTCGCACTGGCTGTCGATGCTGATGGGGTCCACCTTGGGCAATCAGACATGCCAGCAATCATTGCTCGTGAGTTGATTGGACCAAACAAAATTCTCGGTTTATCTATCGAAAATGAAGAGCAGCTTGCAGAAGCCGACTCTCTGCCGATTGATTACATCGGTTTGAGCGCGATATTCGCGACGCCAACCAAAACCAACACCAAAAAACATTGGGGAATTGATGGTTTGAAGATGGCGTTAGAGACGACTTCACTACCGATTGTTGCCATTGGCGGCATTAACGAAAGTAACATTCCGCAGCTTAGCGCCACTGGTGTTCATGGCTTAGCTTTAGTTTCAGCAATTTGCCACGCAGAAGATCCAAAAGCAGCATCGGAGTCTCTATTGGGGTTGATGCGCTAACCTCGCTCACTCCAAAACAAAGTGCTTATGGATGAGCGCGTTTGCCTTTCATTACTTTCAACAGTCCCTCCTTTCACAACGAAGACTTGCGATGTCACTTTCACGCTCGAATTGACAGAGCGTTGATAAGTTTTTCACATCGATTGTCGTAAGATAGCCGCCTATTTTCGACTGCTGTATGACTTTTCATGAAAACAAAAAAATATGGTTTGATGATGCTCGCCTTGTTCATTCTTGGCATCATCCCGCTTTCGCTGTTTGCCTCGTTCCACGATCTTACTTCTCACGTTTCTGATGGTACTGGCATCCTATTCACCTTGCTGACAGACTCTGCAGGCAGCAAAGGCTTTTTAATTACCTTGACGTTGTTGGTGCTGTCCCTTTACCGCTTTAAACCATCTCGCACCGACTGGATGCAAAAACTGTCGATGCTGGGGTTGCTACTGGTGATTGGTTTTGCCAGCAAAACAGGCTTGAAGCTAATGACAGAAAGCCCACGTCCCTACACCGAATTGCTTGCTGCAGAGCAATTAATTGAACATCCAGAAGCGTTTTATCAACTAGAAACCGCTCAGCAAGCGAATGTGATTGGGCAGATTTCTGAGAAAGTCAGCGAATGGCGCACTCGCCACTGGCAAGGTGAAAAAGATTACTCTTTCCCATCTGGTCATACGATTTTCGTTTCAATCTGTTTAGCCTTCTTCGGTGGGTTATTTTTGCAGAATAAGTGCTATTTTTCTGCTGCAACTTTATGGGTGTGGGCTATGGGCGTAGCGTACAGCCGTTTGTGGCTAGGCATGCACAGAATTGAGGATTTGATTGGTTCAGTGGTGTTTGTCGCGGTGGTATTTACCTTACTACCTACGTTTCAAATTACAAAAAAAGCGCCTTTCGTTGCCTTAGCAACCAAGTAGAAGTCTTAAAAAATAGATAAAAAGAAGCCAGCAACTTGCTGGCTTCGTTCATTTTAAACATTGGATTCAAAACTAAGACTAAGCATTCTTAGGTGGTGTAAATGCCGTTAGCTCAAGGATTGGTCCTTCGTATTTCTCGATACGAACCAACGCAGAGTTTGCCGCACAACCGTTCGCAAGACGAGAAGTTGGAATATCTAGCGTTAGAACATTACAACCACCGTTTTTACAGATGCCTGTTTTCGGATCTAGATCTGGCCAACCACCTTCGTGAATACAAACAGAACCTTGCTTGATGCCATCAGTAACCAATGCCCCCACCAGAACTTGACCGCGACCATTAAAGGCACGAACAAGATCACCGGTCTTAATACCTCGTGCTTTTGCATCTTCTGGGTGGATAGAAATCGGCTCACGATCAGCAATCGCGTACTCTTCACGAATCTTCGCGTAGTTGAACTGGCTATGCAGACGATGCGCGGCGTGCGCCGTCATTAGCTGAAGCTCACCATCAGTGGCATTGCCCGTGTATTCTGTTGGCTCCATCCAAGTTGGGTGCGGAGGACAGTCTTCTAACTGGTAGCCTTCAATTGTCTTAGAGAAGATCTCGAACTTACCACTTGGCGTACCTAGTGGGCTCATAATTGGGTTTTCACGGAATTCAGCGTAACGTACAAACTGCGCGTTTTTCTCGTTCCACTTCATTTCGATCAACTGATTATCTTCCCAGAATTTACTGAAGTTTGGCATTGCGATGCGTTGACCACGACCGCCTTGCTGCGCTGCTTTATAGAAGCCATACAGCCATTCCATTTCCGTTTTGCCTTCGGTGTAAACATCACGTCCACCCGGAGCAAGCAATTCTGCCATATCCGCAAATACATCAAAGTCGTTACGAGCTTCACCTTGAGGCTCTACCACTTGTTTCATTGGTACTAGGTGTTGGTTACTGTAGTCACCTGTCATGGTCATATCGTTACGCTCAAACGATGTGGTGATAGGTAGAACAATATCCGCGTGCTTCGCTGCCGCTGTCCAGTATGGTTCAGAGATAACGATAAGCTCTGGTTTTTGCCACGCTTTGATCAAACGGTTGGTATCTTGGTGGTGAGTAAAGTTCGCACCGCCTGCCCACCAAATCATCTTGATCTCAGGGAACGTTAAGTCATGACCATTATGATGGTAGCTCATTCCTGGGTTTTCTAACGCTTCAACAATACGTGCTACTGGGAATGCATTAACAGAGCCAGAAACCGCCCAATCGTTACCCGCAGAAGATCCGCCACCTAGTGATGCTGAAATCGCAGGAAGCACACCCGCATCACGTGCAGGGTTACCACCGTTTGAGTAATGGTAAGAGAAGCCAAAACCACCACCCGGTAGACCAATTTGCCCCAGCATAGTGGCTAGCGTCACTAGCATCCAGTGGCGTTGCTCTCCGTATTGTTGGCGCTGCATACCCCAGCCCGCCATCAGCATTGTGCGGTTTTTGCTGAAGATGTCTGCAAGTAGCTCAAGTTGCTTAACTGGCACACCACAAATCTTAGATGCCCACTCTGCAGATTTCTCAACGCCGTCTTCTTTACCCATTAGGTAAGCTTCGAATACGTCGTAGCCTGTGGTGTATTTCGCTAAAAATTCTTTGTCGTGCTTACCTTGTTTCACAAGTGTATGTGCGATACCCATCATCATTGCCACATCCGTCATAGGATGCGGAGCGATCCATTCTGCGTTTTCGCCGAAGAACTCGATGGTTTCTGAACGCATTGGGTCGATAGCGATAACCGTCTTACCTGACTTCTTAAGCTGGTGGAAGAACTCAAGACCCGCACAGTCTGTTGAGCTCCAAGCGATTTTTAGGGTATTGATTGGGTTAAGACCCCAAAGCACCACAACGTCACTGTGCTCAAGAACCACAGGGTAAATGGTTTGCTGTTCGTATACTTCAATAGAACCTACCACGTGCGGCATGATCACCTGCGCTGCACCTGTAGAGTAGTCACCAAGGTGACCTGAATAACCGCCTGCCATGCTCATATAGCGCTGTAGAAGCGTTTGCGCTTTGTGCAATACGCCACTTGAACGCCAACCATAAGAACCAGCAAACACCGATTCAGCACCATGCTCTTTGCGAATGCGCATGTGTTGTTCGTGAATCAGTTTGTAAACTTCATCCCAAGACACGCGAACGAATTCATCACTACCGCGCACACCTTCTGGCACAGATGGGTTTGCCAAATAGCCTTTACGTACCATTGGGTACTTAACACGAGCTTTAGTATGAACTTGGTCAGGCCCCGTAGTTTGAAGACTGTTTGGTACCGTTTGTGGCAATGCGTTCGTGGTAGAAATCAGCTTACCGTCTTTCACTTCACATAGCATTGGACCCATGCGACCCGCTGTGAGTACACCTGAACCACGCTTATCGGACGCTAGCGCGCTCATTGGCGTCAATGAAGTGAAAGCTAGAGCACCAGCAGTTAGACCAGTGCCTTTTAGAAATCCGCGACGAGTTAAATTAGTCATAATCTTATCCTTCTATTTATCTATTAGTGACCAACCACATCTTTCGCGTGGTGCTGGAAGAACTTAGTCAAAATTTCTAGGTTTTCTGCTGAAATATCAGTGCGATCACCCATACTCTTCGCTACAGGACCCCATGCGTTCACAGTAAAGTGATTTGAAGGAATTTTCGCGTGGCAAGTTGCACAGTAAACGTTGTCCAACTCTTCCGCGTATGACCAAACTGGCTCTAGCGTATCAACGACAGGAGAATCAATCGTTGCCGTTAGAGTGACAGGGCGCCACTCGTTGCCATATACATCTGCCTTGAACTCACCAGCTTCAACTGCTTGTTGACCTTGTTCAGATAGTGTTGCGACAATCGCGCGTTGACCTTCACCCATGTAAAGCACTTGTTCTGCACCTTTCATTTGGAATGCGTTGATCTTAACCGTGCGGTTGTCTCCCTCAGCTTTCACAACGTCCAGCTTGGTTGTTGGATTCACCGTACCAAAGTCGCCCATGCTGATAGACGTCACTGGATAAACCACTTTCGCATCTGCTGCTGTCTTGGTTGTGAAGCTCATCAGTGTTTCAAACGCTTTGCTATCAAGTTCCGCTTCTGGAGCAAAGTGCGCTACACCTTTGTGACAGTCGATACACGTTTGGTCATTCGCTTTACCGTAAGCGTGCATCTTCGCCGCGTCACGTGATTGCTCGAACTCTTCCATTGCATCGAAATCGTGGCAAGAGCGACAGGTTGCCGAATCATTTTCTCGGAACTGCGCCCAAACCATCTCAGCAAGTTCAGTACGATGCGCCTCGTACTTCTCAGGCGTATCGATCTTGCCAGTCACGAACTCGTGGTAAATGTCTTTTGAGGCACGGATCTTAGTGATCAAGTAATCCATTGGCTCTTTCGGAATATGACAGTCTGAACACTCAGCTCGAATACCTTTAGCGTTACTGAAGTGCACTGAGCCTTGATACTCTTTGTATGGAATTTCCATAGAGTGACAAGAAAGACAAAACTCAGTGTCCGATGTGTAATGCATCACTGCTGCGGTGCCGCCTAAAGTTAGCCAGCCCACACCAATACCCACTGCCACCATTGCGGCGATATAACGTTTTTTAATTGACATAATTAGAAATAAATACTCACAAAGTTACATGCTTTGTCGCATATTTACCCCTTTAGTAGTAATTTCGACTTGATCTGAGTCATGCCTATTCTCTATGTGGTGACTTATTTTTCGTTATTGAGAGGCTCCTTACCATATTCCATTTTTTAAAAAAATCTTTCTTGACCAGACGTATTCGCCATAACGATAGATGTTGTTTATCAAAGCACTTTTGATATGTTTGTGTGAAATATGAAAACTCGATCACATGGAGGCGAATCGCACGTGCTATCTCAATCTATTTCTACCCCAAGAACCGAGCTAAAACCGCTCACTCAGGACAATTGGGATCTCTATCGACGTCTATCCAGTGATCCAGAAATCATTGCTCTTTGTTTTGATCCGCCAACAGAAGCTGACATGAGACAGAAATTTGAATCGCGTCTGCCAATATGGACTCCCCAAAGTGAACATTGGTTATGTTTGGTGATTTATGAAAAGTGCAGCTCACAGCCAATCGGTATCACTGGCTTTGTACTGCAAAATGGGATTGCTGAGGTTGGGTATTTGTTGTTGCCAGAGTTTTACGGTAAACAATTTGGTACCGAATCTCTTGCGGGTGTAATTGATTGGGCATTTAACCAGCACAATATCTCTGAGTTTTCTGCCACCGTGACGGAAGGTAACATTGGCTCCGAGCGAGTACTGGAAAAGTGCGGATTTAAACTTACTGAAATCATCCCTGAAGCCTATGAAATCGGTGGGAAAAAGTACGCTGATAGGCTCTATTCATTACAAAAATAATATTCACTACAAAAACAAGGATATGTTATGCAGAAAGTAGTCATCATCACCGGAGCCAGCCGAGGCATTGGTGCAGCAACTGCTAAGCGATTGGCAGCACAAGGTTATTCTGTGTGCGTAAACTATCGTACGCAGACTGACGCTGCCACACAAGTTGTCAACGAAATAGAAGAAAATGGCGGTAACGCAATCGCTATTCAAGCGGATGTTTCCAATGAGCAGCAGGTACTCTCATTGTTTGAACAAACTGAACAAGCGCTTGGTAAAGTCACTCACCTCGTCAACAATGTTGGAATCTTATTCACTCAATCTCGCCTTACCGACATGAGCCTTGAGCGCTTCCAAAGCGTGATGAATACTAACGTCACTAGCTGCTTTCTCTGCTGTCGAGAAGCGGCGAAACGATTTGAATCTGGCAGTGCCATCGTTAATGTCTCCTCTGCCGCATCTCGCTCTGGTGCGCCATTCGAATATATTGATTATGCAGCATCAAAAGGAGCAATGGACTCTCTCACTAAAGGGTTGTCTTTGGAATTGGCTGTGCAAAATATTCGCGTTAATGGTGTTCGCCCCGGCTGTATCTACACTGACATCCATGCCGACGGCGGAGAACCCAATCGTGTCGACAGACTCAGCGAAAAAATCCCTCTCAAACGAGGTGGCACTGTGGACGAAGTTGCCAATGCCATTTCTTGGTTACTGAGTGACGAAGCCTCGTATGTCACTGGCTCCTTTATCGATCTTGCTGGCGGAAATTAAGGAACAATCATGGAAATAAGACGAGCTACACCCAAAGATCTTGATGCACTATTTACGTTAAACAAACAAATCAGTGGACTTCACCATCTCAATGCTCCTGAAGCCTTTGTTGCCCCCTCGGAGCAAGACAAACAATTTCTTGCCAATGCTCTGGAAGATAAGGAACGTTTAATTCTAATTGCTGAAGAAAACCAACAAGCGATCGGTTTTGTGACCGCAAGCATTACGCAGAATGAAACCATTAGTTTTCTGATCAAAGACCCAATCTGCCGTATCGGAACCATAGTTGTAGATGAAAATCAGAAATCAAAGGGAGTGGGAAGTCTACTCATGAATCAAGTAGAGCAATGGGCCATTGAGTCAGGAGCCGTTCAAATTAGGCTGGAAGTAATGGAGTTTAACCAAGCTGCTCAGCAGTTTTATGACAAACTCAACTTTACGACGAGCTCGCGCATCATGTTGAAATGTTTGTAACGATCACGGCATTTAAGCGAAATTTACTATTAAAGCTAACCTGAATCGCAATTCTTTCTGGCACCTTCCTCCCCCTTTTTGAAAAGACGATATGATGTACGGATATACCCAAGTGACTTCAAGATGCGGGATTCAGAGCGTTGTCATTGATT
>NZ_BCUF01000073.1 GCF_001591145.1 Vibrio harveyi NBRC 15634 = ATCC 14126 = KCTC 12724
CAACACAGACCGAGAATTTTGAGGGAGAGTCGCATATTTGAACGAAAACTGGCGGAGCATTCACACTAAACTAATCTTTTTTATAGAGTTAATTGGTTTTGGGCGAAAGCTCACCATAACAATAACAAATTAGGTGATGATAAATGCAAGTGGGCAACGAAGCGCTGGTGCTGTCGGCGGTTGGGGTTATCGGTTTAGGTTGTCAATGGTTGGCGTGGCGAATGCGCTTACCTGCCATTCTGTTCTTGCTATTAGCAGGGATCATTGTTGGTCCGATTCTACAATGGCTCAATCCAGATGACATTCTCGGGGATTTACTCTTCCCCTTAGTTTCCCTCGCTGTGGCGGTGATTCTATTTGAGGGCAGTTTAACCCTTAACTTTAAAGAGATCCGTGGTGTGAGCGGTTCGGTGTGGAGCATCGTGTCTGTCGGCGCAATCATATCTTGGGTGGCAACCAGTGTGGCGACGCACTATTTCCTTAACTTTACTTGGGAGCTTGCGATTTTATTCGCCAGTTTAACCGTCGTTACTGGTCCAACGGTGATCGTGCCATTGCTGAGAACCGTGCGCCCAAGTTCCAAACTCGCCAATATTCTGCGTTGGGAAGGCATTCTCATTGACCCATTAGGCGCGCTGTTTGTAGTGATGGTGTACGAGTTTATTGTCTCGCACAATGCCGTTAACAGTGTCGAAGTATTCGGTACCATCATTGCGGTGGGTTTGATTCTTGGTGTTGCCTCCGGTGCTGCGGTATCTACCGTTTTGCGCCGAGCTTGGTTGCCGGAATACCTTCAGCCATTTGCGGTTTTGATGGTGGTGCTCGGTGTGTTCTCGATTTCTAACCAAATGGAATCGGAAGCAGGGCTATTGACGGTTACCGTGATGGGCATGTGGTTAGCAAATGCAAAGGGCATCAACATTCAGCAGATCCTGCACTTTAAAGAGCACTTAACCATCTTGTTGATCACCGGGTTGTTCATCTTCTTAGCGGCTCGAATCAGTCTTGATGACTTTGCCGCGCTTGGCATTGGTGCGGTAATGTTGTTTGTTTTCATGCAGTTGGTATCGCGTCCACTTTCGATTTTCGCTTCAACTATTCGCAGTAACTTAACCTTCAAGGATAAGCTGTTCCTCTCTTGGGTTGCGCCGCGCGGTATTGTTGCAGCATCCATCTCGTCTCTGTTTGCTATCAAGCTGACAGAATATGGCATTTCAGAAGCCATGCTGTTGGTGCCAATGACCTTCATGGTGATCATCGGCACCGTGGTACTACAAAGTGCTACGGCTCGCCCTATGGCTAAAGTGTTGGGCGTGGCTGAGCCAGCACCGAGAGGCTTTTTATTGATTGGCGCAAACCGAGTGGCGCAAGAGATAGGAAAAGCACTGGCGAGATACGATCGCAAAGTTCTGCTCACCGATTCTAACTGGGATTACATCAGCCAAGTTCGCATGTTGGGCTTAGACCATTACTACGGTAACCCGATCTCTAGCCATGCGGATGATAACCTGAACCTGATTGGTATTGGACAAGTGGTGGCACTGACGCCGGACCAACACTTCAATATCATGGCGTGTATGCAATTTGTCGGCGAATTCGGCGAAGATAAAGTACATTGCCTGCAGAAAACCAAATCTAACGGCAATGAAAAACACTCGGTTGCCGAAGAGTATCACGGCAAATTGCTGATGGGTGGCAACGTCAGTTACACCCAAATGGCAAGTTTGTTGAGCCAAGGGGCAGAAATCAAACACACCAAGCTAAGCGAGAGTTTCACCTACCAACATTACCTTGATCACCACAAAGACAATTTGATGATTCCGCTTTTCCATGTTGAAGAGAAAGGCAAAATTCAATTCTGTGATGATCCAGACCAGTTCAAACCGCCTACAACCAGCACTGTGGTGGCGCTTATTCAATCGGTCGAGACTCAATAGCGCAAATGGCGTATAGAACTGCCACTCTTGGCACATCGGAGTGGCAACATTGTTAATCGTTACCCAAGCTTAATAGAGCAGTGAGGCGCAGTGTTTTAAACGCTGCTCCTTAATATGATTTCTTAGTCATAAGACCAGAGCCCACAAGGCTCGATTCGGCAAATAAATTGTTCAATTTCCGAATTTTCGCATTGACGTAAATGACAAGGATCGCAATACTGCGCGACTGTTTTACTTTAGGGTGACATTATGGCTCCGCAATCTAATCGAAAAGACTTACATCTAGACGCTGTTTTACATCATGACATGAACATGAAAAGCAAAACGGCGGGCTTTGAGTCTGTCGAATTTGAGCATTGCGCATTGCCTGAATGTGACTTTAACACCATCGATCTTTCGAGCGAGTTTCTTGGTCATTCATTGGCGTTGCCGTTTTTGATCAGTTCGATGACTGGCGGCGCAAAAGACGCAGAAATCATCAACTGTCGTTTGGCAGAAGCGGCTAGTGAAATGGGCATTGCGATGGGGGTTGGCTCACAGCGAGTGAGCCTAGAAGACAGCCTACATTCAGGTCTGGGTAAGACCATTCGTGATCTCGCCAAGAGCGTGCCTTTGTATTCCAACCTGGGTGCCGCTCAACTGAGAGACAAACAACGTCTCGACAACGCCCAACGTGCGGTCGACTTTATCCAAGCGGAAGCTTTATTTGTGCATCTCAACCCTATGCAAGAAGCTTTTCAACAGAATGGCGACCATGATTGGATTGGTGTGCTTAAATCGATTGAGCAGCTAAAACAGCGCATTGATGTCCCGATGATCATCAAAGAGGTGGGTTTTGGCATCAGTGGCGCAGTGGCGAAACAACTTGTCGAAGTGGGCGTGGATGCGATTGATGTTGCAGGCGCTGGTGGTACAAGTTGGTCAGCGGTCGAAGGTTACTGTCAGACAGACAATAAGATGCAGCGCGCAGCTGAGTTGTTTCGTGACTGGGGCATTCCAACGGCTAAGTGTTTAGAGCAAATTCACGCTCAATACCCTGACTTACCTTTAATTGCGTCTGGCGGCGTGCATAACGGCTTAGAAGCCGCGAAGGCGATACATCTGGGTGCCAATCTAGTTGGGCAAGCTGGTGCGGTATTAAAAGCCGCAACAATCAGCACACAGTCTGTTGTCGATCACTTTGAACAAATGGCATTAGAGCTGCGTTTAGCGTGCTTTGGTACCGGCTCTGTAAATCTCCAAGCATTGACCCAAGCTCGTCGTCTTTAGCTCAACGGCTAATATTTACTCGCTTATTGATACAGTTAGGTTGATTTCGCCGAATTTCACGTCTTTTACAGAGTGAACGTCGATAAATTGTCTGAGTCTTAACACTTGCGCTGATATTTTGGGTATAGTCCATTCATCAATTGAAAGTGGAACCTGAATTTATGAAAAAATTGGTAATGCTACTGCTAGCGGCAACAGCGCTTACCGCATGTACTGACGAAGTGGGCACAGAAGCTTGGTGTAAAGACATGCGTGACAAGTCTAAAACAGAGTGGACCGCTGACAACGCAGTAGATTTTGCAAAGCACTGTGTTCTGCAAGATGGCATCGGTAGCGAGCAGTGGTGTGAAGATTTAAAAGAGAAGCCAAAAGGCGATTGGACAGCCAACGAAGCGACTGGCTTTGCTAAGCACTGCGTGTTCTAAATTGACCGAACAAAATTGAGAAAGCCGAGCGTCATGCTCGGCTTTTGTGTTTCTGTTTCTTTACTTCCAATTTGTCGTTCCATTTTTGCAAACCTGACTTACTTATCTTTATTTCGTTGTATGGGACTGGCATGGTTACCGTAATTCCAATAAGAGAAGGACTAAAAAATGGAAGTACTCAAAGGTTCATGTCTGTGTGGCAAGGTAAAGATCGAAGTTGCGGATGAATTCAAATACATGGGCAATTGTCATTGTTCTGAATGCCGCAAGTTTACGGGTTCTGATTATTCATCGGCGGGAGGTGTTGCACTCGACAAGCTGATAGTTATCGAAGGTGAAGAGCATATCCAAACCTATCAGAAGAGCGCAAATACCGAACTCTCATTCTGCCGTCATTGCGGATCTAGCCTCTATTCGAAAAAGAACAACGGTATTGTGAATGTTCGTTTAGGTATCCTTGACGATATCCCTGCCGACAAACCGAGTTTCCACATTTTTGTCGGTTCGAAAGCGCCATGGAATGAGATTACTGATGAGCTTAAACAGTTTGAAGCGGAGCCTAAGCTATAGGTCGGTTTCTTGCTGCGTTTAGTACAAAATCGCTAAGGATTTAAAGTTGTGAGATAGAGCCACTCAATTGAGTGGCTTTTTGCTTTTGAGTGGCAGTAATATCCGACACTATACGATTAGTTAATATCGACAGTTTTTTGGGAGAACATCAGTGAGCGAAGAATACAACCAAGCCATTTCTAAGCACTACGCGGCTTATCGTCCGCCACTGCATCAAGTGATTTTGCAAGCCAATTTGGAAGAGTTACCTCAGTTTCAATTGGGGTTGGATATCGGCTGCGGCACGGGCGTATCGACGTTTGCTTTGGCTAAGTTCTGTCAGCAGGTTCATGGGGTTGACCCGAGCACATCAATGATTGAACAAGCCAAACCATCAGTAGGTATTGAATATCATGTTGGTGACGGTGAACACGTACCTCTTTCAGACAGTAGTGTGGATGTGGTGACGTTTGCTGGCTCGCTCTCTTATGCAAAATCAACGGATTTATTGGCAGAGCTACAGCGTGTTTGCCAGCCTAAAGCACATGTTGTGGTTTATGATTTTGAAGTGCTGCTAGAAAAATCTCTTGAGCAGCTTGGTATCGAGATGGACTTGGTTGAATCCAACTACGACCATGCTATCAACTTCAGCGATTGTGAAGGGTTTCAAGCGGTCAACGTTTATAAAGAGACAGTAGAGTTAGAAGTCAGTGCTGAAGAACTGGCGCATGTGTTGTTCTCGTCTTCTAAGCGATACTCCAAGTTAGCGGAAGCATTTGCAGGAGATGACCCATTTGTAAACGCTGTTGAAGCGCTGAAACAGCATAACCAAAAGCATGTTATCCAAGCGGATACTTATTTCGCGATGTACCAAATCAACATCTAATGCTCTTGTCCTATGAACGCTCTTAAGACCGTTAATTCAGCGGTCTTTTTGTTTGTATATTTTGTGAAATACACGCGCTTTTTACCTTATTTGTGAATTTGCGGTCAGATTTTTGGTAAATGTTTCATTTGTAAGTAAATCCAAGTGAAAGTGCGGTTTGTCTCTAATTTTGAAGGCGAGCGCTTATGATAGTCTCACGTCAATCTTGGCGCAGAATTTCAGCCACTGTGTGGCTGTTCATCGGTCTGTTGTCCAGTAACCGAATTTCATTATTACTTTTAGGCTGTAGGAAATCATCATGGCGAAGGCATTAAAAATCGAGTCAGGGCGTTACCTAAATATGGATCATGTTGTGACGTTCTCGCTTGCGAATGATTTCATTGAAATTACCGCGGCAATTGAGACTTTTACATCGATTCATATTGGTATTGAAGGCAAAACTGATTACGCCGACTACTTCGTTTCAATCCAAGACTTCCACCGCATTAAGCGTGAATTGTGTGATTACATGGGCATTGACGACCCTTCGCTATTAGTTGACTAATCACTCAAAAATGACAATAAGATTACAGGGGCAGTATGCAATGCTGCAACTTGTAGTCTACGTTTTAACAACCACTGGCTAGGGTGAGCAACAATACGGCGGCGAAGATCGTCCGTTCACCAAATACAATAAGGGACGTTATGTCTGACAAATACATTGCAATGATCCAAGACTTTTTTCAGGTGTTTGAAGCCCTGAATCAACATGTCTTGGACTCCCACGGTGAATTGGCAACGTGGGAGACCCAATTGGTAAGGCTTGATATTAACCAAGGTGATAAAGAAAAGTCGTATGACGTGGCGCAGATTGCCGGCATGCTTAACTTTTCTGAAGATGCAGTAAAATCATTCTTAGTGATATACAGCTTCTTAAGTAACAATCTTTATGATCTCATTGGTAATCGTGAATACGAAGATTGGGGGACGGACGGCGATAGCCTGCAAGTTGAGTACTCTGATCTTACTATTGAATCATTTTATGCCGATCAAATTGCGCCACTGATGGAGCGAAGAGTGTACTTCGAGTGGACATTTGATGCGTTACAACGGTCGTATGATGAAATGATGGCGATTAGCCACGGTAGAATAGCTTAGCCGTTGGTTAAACAGTTAAGTTAATATAAAAACAAAAGCCGCTCGTTTTAGCGGCTTTTGTTTTTAGGGCTTTCAAGTATTTCTGTTTCCTCTTCTTACAACTCTTGAATTAAAATCTATTGGCTTATCACGTATTGTGATGATGAGCGATTTACTTGTTAGAAGAACAAACATGAAAAAGACAATCTCAATAATGGTATTGGCAGTGGCGCTGGCTGGCTGTGATGACGCAAGCAAAGCCATTGACCAAGCACAAGAAGCAGCAAACAAAGCGATTGATACGGTTCAAGAGCAGATGGAATCGGTAGAAGATGCATTCAATCTCGATCAGTTTGGTGATGCTGCTGAATCTGCAGAAGAGTTAGCTGCATCTGTAGAGGAAGCGATGAATGTGGATTTCAGTGATCCACAAGCCTTGATTGAAGCAAAAGAGCATATTGCCAATGCATACGCTTGTTTGGTGGAAGCGTCTTCAGAGTCGACGGTGGATAAGGTGATGGATAAAGTAATGTCATCGATCGGTAGTGAAGAAACCAAATCTTTGATTGAAGAAGGCATCGAAAAAGCGCAAGCCGCCAAAGAGTGTGTGATGTAATCAAACCGGAAAATGAAATACCCATGGCTTGTGTCGTAGGTATTTTCCTTTTGCCAGTTATTCGAGCCCATCTTCTTCGTCCTGCATCTTGAAGTCACTTGGGTATACAGACTTTATTTCTACATTTTTACTTTTATTGGGCTGTGAACTTTCGTTTTATATGCACTTTTATTCGGATGAAAACAGTTCACAACAGGATGATATCCTGTCATCAGAAGTGAAAACTTAAGTTTTGTCGATTTTGTCGTATTTATTATCCAGATGAATACTAAAAAATCCTGTAACGCAAATATCTCCACAAAATCATAGCCTTACATTTGAGGCGATAGCTTCTTACCACTTATACGTGCTTCATGGTTGTTTTCACCCAGCAAATTTTACTCATTGTAAATGATAATAATTTGCAATAGCGTTCACGAAATATTCATGTTTTGTGGACGAACTATGTTGGCGGTAAAGAAAACGACGTTCTCAACACTCTTGGTGTTACTTGTCTCTATTTATTCCTCTTTTGCCTTTGCGATTGACTATGACAGTGCGGTCAACGACATTGCGCAGCGCTTAGATAAAGCATCTCAGCTCTATGAACAAGGCGATAAAGACCAAGCAAAAACAACAGTACAAATGGCGTATTTCGAGGTGTTTGAAAGCCTAGAAGGTCCGGTACGAATTAATTACTCGCAGCAATACGCGTATCAACTAGAGGCGAAGTTTGGTGACATTCGCAAGTTAATCGTTGCGGGAAAACCAGTTGATGAAGTGGATACGGAAATCAATTGGTTGAAAAAAGAAATTCTGGGTCTGCCGGAGATCTTGGCGTCAGGTCACCAACTTAAAGCTGAAAACACCAATCTACATACCGAGGATATCTTGCCGTTTTGGCGTGAAGCGGTCACAAGCATCGACACCCAGCTCAATGCGGCTTTGACTGAATATCGTGAATCTGGCGAACAACCAGAAAGCGCAGCAGAAAAACAACAACGTGCATTCGATTTAGTGCAACAAGCGCAGTTCAAAGGGTACAAAAATACCGAGCTGGAAATCGCTATTCGGTTACATCGATCTGCAGAGCGTTCGGCAGAATACAACGCAGCGTTCCGCTCTATTGCCAAAATCACCAAGCAACCTTTTAATCAACAAAACCTGATCCGATTTGGGTATGAGTTGTCGACCTTGGTTCAAGGATTGAAAGACGAATTACCGGGTCTGCCAGCGACACGCGATTTCCAAATTCCTGATACTGCGAAGAACGCCGATACAGCAGTTGCTGCACGTGATTGGAACCCTGTCGTCAGCGATATCATGACTGCGATTGATGGCGCTATTGATAGCTATCAACATGGTGACAAAACGGCGGCTATTCTTGCGGTACAAGATGCTTACTTCGATCATTTTGAAGCATCAGGTATGGAAAATGCGGTGGGGTCGAGAGACAGCGCATTCAAATCAGAACTTGAAGGCTACTTCACCCGTATTGTCAGTATGCTAAAGGCAAATCAAGCTCAGGCTGATATTGACCAGCAAGTGCAAAAGCTAAAAGTAGGCTTGATGGATGCAGCAGGCAATCTATCTGAAGGCAACTTGAGTTGGTGGGCGATGTTGATCGCGAGCTTCACCATTATTTTCCGTGAAGGATTGGAAGCGCTGCTTATCGTTGCCGCCATTACCGCTTACCTGATCAAAAACGATGCCTCTGACAAGCTACATGTTGTCAAAAATTCGGTCGTTGTTGGTCTAATTGCCAGTGCGATCACCGCGGTATTGTTCCAGTGGTTATTTGAAAACTCTGGCGCAAGTCGAGAGCTGCTTGAAGGCATCACCATGTTGATTGCTGTTGTCGTGCTGTTCTCTATGAGTTACTGGCTGCTTTCCAAAGTTGAAGCCGCTCAATGGAAGCGCTACCTCAAAAGCAAACTTGCCACGTCGATCACCACAGGCTCTCTCTTTGGTTTATGGCTGGCGAGCTTCCTAGCGGTTTACCGTGAAGGTGCAGAGACGGTCTTGTTCTACTTTGCTTTGGCGGCCGATACCAACTCTCAAACCATGATCGCCCTGATTGCTGGATTCGCTATTGGTGTGCTACTGCTCGCGGTGATCTTCTTTGTCATGCGCTATAGCGTGGTCAAGCTCCCTCTCAAACCTTTCTTCATCTTTACTGGCGGATTCATGTATCTGATGGCGTTTGTCTTTGCGGGTAAAGGTGTCCTAGAACTGATTGAAGGTAAGTTATTCCAACCGACATTAATTTCAGGCGCGCCAGAGTTTGCTCCGTTGGGCATTTACCCATACATGGAAACTTTGCTGCCTCAACTGGCGCTTATCGTGGCAGCAGTCTTTGCGCTCATCGTAATGAAAGCAAGAAGTAAGCGAGATCTTGCTCAGCAAGCTCGTTGTTAAACGTGAAAAAATCTTTGTAAAATCAAGTAAGTAAAGGACATTACTATGTTGAATAAAAAACTCATCGCTACCGCAGTGGCTGCTTCAGCTCTATCAGGTATGGCTATGGCAAATGATCTACCTTTCGTTGAGCACCCAGCTGGTGAACCTCTTGAAATGAATGGTATGGAGATTGCTGCTGTTTACCTTAAGCCCGTTACGATGGAGCCTCAAGGTATGATGCGTGCAGCTTCTAAATCGGAAGTGCACTTAGAGGCAGACATCCATGCTCTTGCTGGTAACAAAAACGGCTTTGGGGCGGGTGAGTGGATCCCTTACCTAACCATTAACTACACGTTGAAAAACGTCGATACCGGTAAAGTGCAAGAAGGGACCTTCATGCCGATGGTAGCAGCAGATGGTCCTCACTACGGCTCAAACATCAACATGTTAGGTGTGGGTAACTACGAGCTTACATTCCACATCGATCCACCGTCAAAAGCGGGTTTGCTACGTCATACGGATGAAGAAACTGGCGTTGGTCGTTGGTTCAAACCATTTGATGCTCAATACAAGTTTAAGTACGTAGGCATTAAGTAACCTTCCTTGTGTAACAACCAGGCTGCAGTTTGTGGTCTGGTTGTTCTGGTTTTTTGAGTGACTTATCTGTCTGATGCACTGTGCATGAATGGTCAGTGGTAAATATGAGCTTCTATCTTTCTCACGTCTTACTCGTTTTTTTGCTCCCTGCGATGCTATTTGGTGTGCTGTGGGCTGCGCAATCTAACGCTTTGTATAAACACCAGATTGGGTGGTTTGTGCTTGCGGTGCTCTTTGGTTCTGCACTGTTTCATCTACTGCCATTTAGCCAAGTGAATGTACTTATTATTAACAGTGTTTATCTTGGCGTTATCTTCCTGTCGGCTTTACTTGGTGCCATATGGCGATTGCCTTCGACCTTATTGGTGTGCCTGCAAAGCGTAACGGTCTTTCTATGCAGTTTTGTTTGGGCAAAAGAAGCCAAGCTCACGATGTTGAGCACAACCAACGTTATTAACACCGAGCTGATTTTAAACATCAGTTCTGTGGTTCTAGGATTTGTCTTGATTGCACTAATCAAGATCGCGGCCTCTTTGACGACCAAATCCCTATCCAAGATAGCTCGTAATGCACTTTGTTTACTGTTGTTAGTGCTGGCAGCATTGCCCCTCTCTGGTGAGATTATCCTGGCGTGCATGAAGCTAGGGATTCTTGGTCTCGATAAAGGTTTACTGTCTTACGTATCTAAAGTCACCAACTTCTCTTGGATTCTGTCTTACGCCGTACTGGCATTAGTTTCTATTTGTGTGACTGTCTTTTTCGTTACTCAGACTCGACCACTACAAGAGCAGGTGAAGCAAGCTGAATCCGCGATTGAACGACGCAAACATCAAGCGGCTTTGAATTCAGCTCAACGTAAAGTGCGTTTTAATATTGCGACTATCGCTACGATTCTGATTGCGCTGCTTTTCTGGGATCTTGTCGCTTCTCAACCGATTCGTCGTTCAGAAGCGCAGCGTATTGAAGTGGCAGCCGATAGCGCTGTCCATGTCCCTATCTCTGAGCAATTAATCGATGGAAAACTGCACCGATTTGAATGGGTAGCAAGCGATGGCAAAGTGGTGCGCTTTTTCATCATTGATCGTTTTGCCGGTGAAGAGAAGTTTGGCGTTGTCTTTGATGCTTGCATGCTGTGTGGTGATGCAGGGTACGCGCAAGTTGGCGATCAAGTGGTGTGCTTGGCGTGTGGCGTACATATCTTTATTCCTTCGATTGGTAAGCCTGGTGGGTGTAACCCAATCCCTATTCCTAAATGGACCGTCGCGAATCATGAAATCGTAATTTCGAAGTCGACCCTAGAAAGCGGTCTGAAATATTTTAGTGACGTGGTGGAAGTCATGGCGACAGATCCAGTCAATGGCGAGAAGATCAGCAATATGGAGGCTGAGCACAGTTATTCATTCTCAGGAAAGACCTACTTCTTTACCTCTGAGCAATCTTATGACGCTTTCCGTGATGATCCATGGAAATACGCGGACGTTGAACCGCTAAATCCGTTAGGAGAGTAATCATGTTAATCAGAATGCTTCGTCAGTCATGGCGACATGATACCAACCGAAAATTACTCGCTGTCGTTACGGTTTTTCTCGCGGCGAGCCTAATCTCAGCGCTGCTGGCTATTTCAATCAATATCGGTAACAAGATGTCGATGGAGATGAAAAGCTATGGTGCCAACATTGAAATCTCTCCTGAAGGACAAGTAAAGCTGCCAGATATTTTGGCGAAGAACGTCAACAAGTTGGAAAAAGAAGACTTACTTGCAGAGAGTGAACTGCCCAACATCATGGACATCTTTTGGCGCAATAACATTATTGGTTTTGCTCCATTTGTACGTGGGCAAGTTAAAGCGCCTGAGTTCAATAAAACCGTCAATATTATCGGTACTTTTTTTGATAAGAACCTGCCTGTTTCTGACGATGGCAAATACCGAACGGGTAATAAAACCATCTCGACGTATTGGCATGTCGATGGTCAATGGCCAGATGATGAAAAAACTCAAGCCTTGGTAGGGCAGTCATTGGCGCAAAAAATGGGTCTTAAATCTGGCGACAAGCTTGAGTTGCGCGGCCTCGAAAACCGCACATTGTCGGTAACGATAACGGGCTTACTGGAAAATGGCACGACGGATGAGAACGCAGTGTTACTGTCGCTGAACCTTGGCCAGAAACTACTAGGTTTGGAAGGACGAGTACAATCGGTAAAAGTCTCAGCATTGACGGTGCCGGAAAACGCACTATCAAAAAAAGCACGTGAAGATTTGGAATCGCTCGATTCGGATGAATATGACCTTTGGTTCTGCACGGCGTTTGTCTCCTCAATCTCTTTCCAATTAGAAGGCGCGATGAATAACGCAATGGTGAAGCCTTTGTGGCAGGTTGCCGCTTCAGAAGGCATGGTGATTCATAAGATCCAAAGCTTATTGTTTGTTGTGACGTTTGCCGCTTTGATCGCTTCTGCGATGGGGATCGCCTCATTAATGACCAATGCGATATTGCAGCGAGCCAAAGAGATTGGTTTGATGAAGTCCCTTGGTGCTCACAACTGGCAAGTGTATGCGTTGTTCTATTCTGAATCGATGATTTGTGGCGTGTTGGGCGGCTTACTTGGTTGCCTTGCCGGGTGGGGACTATCCAAAGTGGTTGGTTATGCACTGTTTGGTTCATCCATCTCTTTTGATTGGATCATCGTTCCAGTGGTGCTGTTTATCTCGACCCTAATTACAGTGTTAGGTACTTACTTCCCTTCACGCAGAATTGCTTCTCTCTACCCAATTGAGGTGTTGTATGGTCGCAAATAAATCTTCCTCTATGCTGCTTACCTTAGTTTGGCGTTCATTGAGATTACGTGCGCAACGTGTTCTCGTGGTGTTTATGGCGTTGACGGTTGGCGCGGCGATCATTACTGCAATGGCTGGGGTCTACTTCGACATTAACCAGAAGATGAGTCATGAGCTACGAAACTACGGAGCGAACTTTTTTGTAGGACCGGACGCGACAGCGACATTAACGACAAAGCAATACCAACAGATCAAAGCAGAGGCACCTAAAGACAGTTTAATTGCTTCCAGCCCATATCTGTACGGCATGGTACAAGCCGAGCTAGAGAAAATTGTCTTAATGGGTATCGACTTTTCGCAGTTGAAAAAACTGGTTCCTTATTGGCAAGTGGAAGGTCGATGGATTGGTGTCTCTTTTGATGATCGGAATGTCATGATCGGAAAGAAACTGGCAGAGAAATTAGAACTCAAAGTTGGCTCTGACCTGACGGTCTACAACAAAAGTGACCGTTATACGTTCAAGATTAAGGGTATCATTGAGTCAGGTTCGGATGAAGATAACTACCTAATTGTAAACCTACCGTTCGTACAAAAATGGTTGAACAAAGGGGATGAAATCAATTTTGCCATGTTCAGTCTAACGAATGATAAAGGTCAGGTAGGGCAGTTTGAATCGACTTTGAAGCAGCAGTACCCAGACTTGCTTGTTCGTCCTATCCGAAAGGTGTCAGCATCGGAAGGTAAAGTACTCAATAAGATTAAGCTGTTAATGGGCATCGTCGCTTTGGTCATTTTAGTGTTGTCTACCTTATGCGTGAATACAACCATGACGTCGATGATTTCTGAGCGACGTTATGAGTTCGCACTACAAAAGTCTTTGGGCGCATCCAATCAATCCATTACTCGTCAGATTGTTGTTGAAACTCTTGCCATTACCTTTGCCGCAGTTATTGCAGGGTTGCTAATCGGCTATGTGTTAGCGCAATTTCTTGGACATTCGGTGTTTAACGCCACCATTGATTTACGTTTCCCTGTGCTGGTTATCACTAGCTTACTTTCTTTCGCTGCGGCTTTAGTGGCTGCAACGCTTCCAACCATCAGAGCCATTCGTATCGATCCGGCTAAAGTGCTCAAAGGAGATTAACCATGTCAGATTACGCTATTAAGACCGAAGGCTTATGCAAGGTTTTTGACCAAGTTCATGCGTTGGACGACATCAATATTGAGGTCAAGAAAGGGGAGTTTGTTGCCATTATGGGCGCGTCGGGCTCAGGTAAAACGACCTTAATGAATATCCTCAGCTGTTTGGACAATCCGACCTCAGGTAAGGTGTTCCTCGATGGTGAGGAAGCGGACAGCCTAGATGAAGAAGGGCGACGAGCATTTCGAGCAGAGAAAATCGGTCTGGTCTTCCAGCAGTTTCATCTCATTCCTTATCTCACTGCTCTGGAGAACGTGATGCTTGCGCAGCATTACCATAGTGTGCCCGATGAAGAAGCAGCAAAGCGAGTGTTAGAACAAGTAGGTCTAGGGCACCGCTTTGAACACTTGCCGAGTCAGCTTTCTGGTGGTGAGCAGCAGCGTGTATGCATCGCTCGCGCGATTGTGAATGAAAGCCCGATCCTGTTTGCTGACGAACCCACTGGTAACTTGGACGAGGAGAACGAAAAAATCGTCCTCGATATTTTCCAAAAACTCCATGCACAAAACCGAACCATCATTATGGTCACCCACAACCCAAGCTTAGGTCAGTACACGGACCGAATCATCCGCCTCCAACACGGCAAGTACATCGGAGAGGAGGTGTTAGATGTGGCATAAACGCCGCTACGTGATCGCGCTGTTAGCCATGCTTGCGTTATTTGGTTGTAAAGACCAAAAAGCACAAATCGGGCAACCGAGTCCTGATATTGCTGCAATGAATGCGGCGCAACAAACGGTAAGCCTTGAAAGCTATCAAGGTAAGAAAATTGTTCTGGAATTTTGGTCTTCCACCTGCGGTGCGTGCATTGCCATGATGAAGAAATGGCAAGACGTATATGCACGTCGAAGCGATGAAGTCGCAGTGATAGCGATTAACATTGATGACTACGAGGTCGACTTAAATGAATACGCCACCAAGTATGGGTTTTCATTTCCTATGGTGAAAGATCAATTGGGCATCACTAAAGAACGTTTCTCTATTGGGGTGACACCCACAACTTACCTCATTAATCGCGATGGAAAGCTGGTGGACATGCACATCGGCTATTCAGCGAGTATGGATCTGGACAAGGTCATCTCTCAACTTTAATCATTTTAGGAATCAACCAAATGTCACTTACAAAATTCCGCCCGTTTTTGACCGCTCTGATTACTGTCTTTGCCATGATGTCTTCTGCTTGGGCGACTGAAAACTTACAAGAAAAAGTACAAATTGAATCACCAGTCATCTTTCAGTTAGCCAGCGGTGCAAAGGGAACGGGGTCGAAAATGACCATTCACAATAACTCAGATGAAGCTTTAGTCATCAATAGCTTCAAAGTGGATGAATTCGACAAGACCATGCTACACGGGACGAAGTATGAAGCGGGTAAGCGCAAAATGTTTATGGTGAAAAGCATCACTATTCCTGCACATAAAAAACTCGCGCTTACGCCAAATACACACCATTTCATGATGTTTGGTCCAAAGCGTGAATTAGAACTTGGTGAGTACCTGACGATGGTAGTAAACACCAATCAAGGTGACTTCAAAGTGATCGCGCAAGTGGTGCCTCGTAAACTGAAATAAGGTGGCTCAATGAAAGTACGAATAGGTTTGGCGCTGGTCGCAGCAGCGTTGTTTAGTTTGAGTGGTTGTTCTGAACCCGAGCAAGCAAAGAAAGAGCCACCTAAATTGACGCAGTTGGATCAGCGTCTTACCCTCGCGGAATCGGCAGGGTTAATGGACAAGCGTATGCCGATGAAGAAATTGATGGAGCAATATGTATCGGTTGAAGCTGTCGACCTTGATAGTGGCGAATATCGCGATGCCTCCATGAGTGTAGACGAGTCATTCTCTGCATTTCCCATCGACCCAAGTAATGCAGTAAAGCTTTCTTCTCGTGATGATCTTGCTGGGATTAAAATGCGTGAAAATAGGTTGCCTGTGTATTTGATTAAAGATGATAACGGGCAAGTCTCTCGAATTGTTTTGCCAATCCGTGGTGAAGGTAAGTTTGGTTTGATTTATGGCTACTTAGCCCTCTATAGCGACAACTACCACATTGCGAGTCTGTCGTTTTACAAACATGGGGAGAGCGCAGGATTAGGGGCGGAGATTACCGATAACGCTAACTGGACAAAGCAGTTCAAAGACAAGCCCTTGTTCGACCATGGTCATCCATCGATTCGTATCGTACAGGAAGGGCGCAATACACAAGACGCTTACTCTGTCGATGGAATCAGTGGGGCAACCTACACCAGCCAAGGCGTTGAACACGCGATTAATTTTTGGACCGGGGATCTTGGTTTCGGCGAGTTCTTACGCCAATACCGAAATTAAAAAGTTTGACTATTCATAAGGCAATTTAAACTCTGCGCTCAAGGAGAAAAGGTGATGGCACTTAGAAGAGGTCAAGTTTCAGAAGAACAACTGATGTTATTGATTCAGCTTACTAAAATTCGCTCAGCAGTATTAATAAAAGCACTTCGAATGCACTTAGTCGAAGGAAAAAGCCAGCGCTTAGCCACTGAAACGGTGGGTATCAATCAGAGCTTTCTCAGCGTTCGTTTACGTAAGCTTCGAGATGTTGAGTCGACGGTTCTCAAGTTAAGGAAGTTTTATTAAGTGCCCACCACTTTTTAGTGACGCCTCTGCATTCAGCGACCATGCTACTTTTATTCACTATAAGGCTTTGAACAACAACGGTGGCGTGAGTATACCCAAGTAACG
>NZ_BCUF01000074.1 GCF_001591145.1 Vibrio harveyi NBRC 15634 = ATCC 14126 = KCTC 12724
TCTTGCGGAGGCACATATTACGTTTTACCGAAAATATGTCAAACACTTTCTTTGAAAAAAAACGCAAAAATCGCTTAACCGATGCGGATTTAATCAAAGTGACTATTAAACAAACTTTACCACCCTATTATGATGAAAAAAAGAGAGTCTTCTCTTAAAAAATGACATTAATCAGAAACTAAAAAGGCTAGCCCTTCGGCTAGCCTTTTTCATTCAAACTAAGCTCTGTAAACAGGAGCAGCTTAGTAGTTACCAGAAGCAACGTTACCATTGCCTTTTTCAGCTTGAATGCGCATGTAGATTTCTTCACGGTGAACAGAAACCTCTTTCGGAGCGTTAACGCCGATACGTACTTGGTTACCTTTAACACCTAGTACAGTTACAGTCACTTCATCACCAATCATAAGTGTTTCGCCTACGCGGCGAGTCAAAATTAGCATTCTTTGCTCCTTGAGTAATCTCTAAATTTTCTTGCTACAAAGCTATTATCCAACAAAAGTTATATTTTCGTAAACTACCTTGTCACTGAAAATTAGCCCAAAAAGGCATGTTTTTGCTGAATGTTCAATGCTTCACTAGATGTAACGTAAGCATCATGAAGAATGTTTGCTGCTGCATCCACACACATAGGTGGTAAGACTAGCATCATAGTGAGTGCATTCGTTGAACAGAAATTGATTGCAATATCTTGCTGTGCCAACAATTCACAGGCATGGTCAACCATTCCATTGGCTTCTAGCCCCACAGCGGTCAACAGGCTTACAGCTTCACTATTACGGATTTTATCGCTGAACACCAGATCCAACTTGGCACATGCATCTTGTTTTATCATGATACCTGTTCGTTCTGTTTCCTCGATCACATTCCAAATGTCGATACCCAACATCTGACATTGCTTTGTAATGCTAGACAAATGTTCGTTGTCGACTTCAATAATGGCAAGGTCACGTTGAATGGCTATACCAGAGACGGCTTTTGAGCCTGCTTCCCCTTTTACCAAACTGCCTTCGTTCAAATCAAATGTCGAAAGCACGCGTAGCGGTACATTGTTCTTCCACGCATACTGCACAGAAGGAAGATGTAAGACCTTTGCTCCGCGGCTAGCCATCGCTTCCATCGAAGGAAAATCAATAACTGCCATCTTTTGAGCGTTTTTTACTACACGTGGGTCACAAGTATAAATACCATCAACGTCGGTAAAGATTTGACACTCATCAGCGCTTAACGCACCAGCCAGTGTCACTGCGCTCGTATCTGAGCCACCTCGACCTAATGTGGTGATATCCCCATTTTCATTCACACCTTGGAATCCTGCCACGATCACGATTTGGTCTTGTTCAAGTAAATCCAGAATCGTAGAAGTATCAATGTGTTTAATCGTCGCGTCATTGTGTTGATTGTCCGTCACAATGTTCGCTTGTGCTCCGGTAAGTGAGCGTGCAGCGTAACCCAATTTATTCAGAGTCATTGCTAGCAGTGCCATCGACACTTGCTCACCAGCAGAGAGCAAAACATCAAGTTCTCGAGCAGTTGGAACGCTATCTACTTGCTTAGCCAGTTCCATTAGTCGGTTTGTTTCGCCTGACATTGCAGACACAACAACGACAACTTGATTACCATCATTCTTCGCCTTAATGATGTGTTCAGCTACCTGGTGGATTCTTTCAATTGAACCCACAGAGGTTCCACCAAACTTTTGCACGATAAGGGGCTTTTTCACCAGTCTTCACCTTCCCAAGACCAAAGTCTCATTAGGACCACTCATACTCCATTGAGATAAATTATATAAGCGGTAGTTACAACAAAAACCAAGCAGCGTAAATGACCTGGTTAAAATACGGTCAATTAAACCACTTGGTTACCATAAAAAAATTACGCCCAATCAAAGAAGCTTGATTGAGCGTAAATCATTTTTTAAAAGCTTATAGGCGTTCTTCTAGCCAAGGCTGTACAGACTGAATCGCCGCAGGTAGCGCTGCAACATCAGTACCACCTGCTTGCGCCATATCTGGGCGACCACCGCCTTTACCGCCAACTTGCTCAGCAACCATCTTAACTAGGTCACCCGCTTTCACTTTGCCGATAAGGTCTTTGGTTACACCTGCAATCAGACCGATCTTGTCATCGTTCACGTTTGCAAGAAGGATAACGCCGCTACCGACTTGGTTTTTGATGTCATCAACCATAGTACGTAGGTTCTTGTTATCTGCGCCTTCTAGAGCAGCAATCAGTACTTTAGTACCGTTGATGTCCTGAACTTTACCCATGATGTTTGCGCTTTCTGCCGCAGCCATCTTGTCTTTCAGTTTCTGGATTTCTTTCTCTAGAGATTTTGCTTTCTGCGCTGATTCAGCCAGTTTCTCTTCGTACTTAGCCGCTTGAGCTTCGATTGCGTCTAGCGCACCTTCACCCGTTACCGCTTCGATACGACGGATACCTGCTGCGATACCACCTTCAGATGTGATCTTGAATAGACCGATATCACCTGTGTTTGAAGCGTGGATACCACCACAAAGTTCAGTAGAGAAGTCCCCCATAGACAGTACGCGTACTTCGTCGTCGTACTTCTCGCCGAATAGTGCCATTGCGCCTTTCTTCTTCGCAGACTCAATGTCCATCACGTTAGTTTCAATCGTGTGGTTGCGACGAATTTGCGCGTTGACTAGACGCTCTACTTCTTTCAGCTCTGCTGCCGTTACGGCTTCTAGGTGTGAGAAGTCGAAACGTAGGCTGTCAGCTTTCACTAGAGAGCCTTTCTGCGTTACGTGCTCACCAAGAACTTGGCGAAGTGCTGCGTGTAGCAAGTGCGTTGCTGAGTGGTTTAGAGAGATAGCTGCGCGACGCTCTGCGTCAACGATAGTTGCTACTTCGTCGCCTTTCGCTAGCACGCCTTCTGCCATTACACCGTGGTGTGCGATTGCGTTACCTAGTTTTTGAGTGTCTTCAACACGGAATACACCAGACTCAGTGCGGATTTCACCAGCGTCACCACACTGACCGCCTGACTCTGCGTAGAATGGTGTTTCACCAAGCACGATGATTGCTTTGTCGCCTGCAGATAGAGATTCTACTTCGTTGCCTTCAACGAACATCGCCGCTACAGAGCTAGAGCCTTTAGTGCCTGCGTAACCACAGAATTCTGTTTGCGTATCAACTTTGATTGCTGCGTTGTAGTCAGTACCAAAGTTACCAGCTTCACGCGCACGTTGACGCTGCTCTTCCATCGCTTTCTCGAAACCTTCTTCGTCGATTGCGAACTCACGCTCACGTGCAACGTCGTTAGTTAAGTCAGCTGGGAAGCCGTAAGTATCGTAAAGTTTAAATACGGTTTCGCCGTCTAGAACTTTACCGTCCGTTCCTTGCGAAGAAATGTTATCTAGCGCTTCGTTTAGAATCGCCATACCGCGCTCAAGTGTACGACCGAAGTTTTCTTCTTCGATACGCAGTACTTTTTCAACCACAGCTTGTTGACGCTTCAGCTCTTCACCAGCCGTACCCATGATTTCCGCTAGTACACCAACCAGTTTGTGGAAGAATGCACCTTGTGCGCCTAGCTTGTTACCGTGACGAACTGCACGACGGATGATACGACGTAGAACGTAACCACGACCTTCGTTTGAAGGCATAACGCCATCAACGATCAGGAATGAACATGAACGGATGTGGTCAGCGATAACGCGTAGCGATTGGTTTGATAGATCTTCGTAGCCAATCACTTCAGCAGCAGCTTTGATAAGAGCTTGGAATACATCGATTTCGTAGTTTGAGTGAACGCCTTGCATGATTGCAGAGATACGCTCGATACCCATACCAGTATCTACCGATGGTTTTGGTAGCGGTTCCATAGTGCCGTCTGCGTGACGGTTGAACTGCATGAATACGTTGTTCCAGATCTCGATGAAACGGTCACCATCTTCTTCAGGTGTGCCAGGACGGCCACCCCAGATGTGCTCACCGTGATCGTAGAAGATTTCAGTACATGGACCACAAGGACCTGTGTCACCCATTTGCCAGAAGTTATCTGACTCGTATGGTTTACCACCTTTCTTGTCGCCGATGCGAATAATGCGGTCTGCTGGAACGCCTACTTTTTTGTTCCAGATATCGAATGCTTCGTCGTCTGTCTCGTAAACTGTTACAAGTAGACGGTCTGCTGGCAGCTTAAGGGTTTCTGTTAGGAATTCCCATGCGAAAGAAATTGCGTCTTCCTTGAAGTAGTCACCAAAGCTGAAGTTACCTAGCATTTCAAAGAAAGTGTGGTGACGAGCTGTAAAGCCAACGTTTTCCAGGTCGTTGTGTTTACCACCAGCACGTACACAACGTTGAGCCGTAGTCGCTCGAGTGTAGGCTCGTTTTTCTAAGCCTAAGAAACAATCTTTAAATTGGTTCATACCCGCGTTTGTGAACAGCAGGGTTGGGTCGTTATGTGGAACTAACGATGAACTTTCTACGATTTGGTGTCCTTTGCTCTCAAAGAACTTGAGGAACGCGTTACGAACCTCATCAGTGCTCATGTACATGCAGCTCTTCCTGAAAATAGTCGAGTTAGAATTTTGCCGTATTGTAGATCATGCAATCAGCTACGACTAGTTTTCTTGCGGAAAAGAGGCATTAGAAGAAAAAATTTGAAGCAAAACAAAAAACAGTGCGAACGACTGACCGTTAATCTTCGTCCTCAAAGCTCAGCGCGTAGCTAATTTGGTCAAAACTGTAGCCACGATATTGCAGAAATCGCACTTGTTTAGCGTACTCTTTCTGGTCTTTGGCTTTTATTCCTTTGAATTTCTTCTCAGCAGCCATTCTTGCCAGTTCAAACCAGTCTTGTGGCTCTTCTGCCATTGCCATATCGATGATGGATTCTGCTACACGTTTTTGGTTCAATTCTTGACGAATTCGGCGCTCGCCATGCCCTTTGTAAACATGTTGACGCACTTGGCTTTTGGCATAGCGCAGGTCATCCAAATAGTTGTGGTCGAGACAAAAATTGATTGCCGATTCTATGTCTGCCTCTTCATAACCTTTTAGAGCCAGCTTTTGGTATAACTCGTATTGCCCATGGTCTCGACGGCTCAATAATTGAATAGCCGCTTCTTTGCTAGATAGAGTCGGCGCTTGACGCTTTTGGTACATGGTGATCCTAAAACTGTTTTTGCTGTACAGGATTTATCTCAATCGTAGTAAATAACCGCTTACTCTAACCTACTAACACGCTAGTTCTGATCGCTTGCCTACCCTAACTGATATAAGCCCAGCCTTTGTTTTTTCGATTTTTATTTCAGCAGATACAACAAAGCCCCGCATAGCAGGGCCTTGTTCAATATGACTCAGTAAGAAGATTAAAACTCTTCTTCTTGCTCTGATTTTTCACCTGATTCTGGTGCTTCAGGAAGTGCTGGTGAAAGTAGCATTTCACGCAGTTTAGTATCGATAGTCTTACCGATTTCTGGGTTTTCGCGTAGGTAGTTACAAGCGTTTGCTTTACCTTGACCAATCTTGTCGCCTTGGTAGCTGTACCATGCACCTGCTTTTTCAACTAGCTTGTGCTTCACGCCTAGGTCAATCAGCTCACCTTCACGGTTGAAACCTTGGCCGTACATGATTTGCGTGTTTGCTTCTTTAAACGGTGCAGCAATCTTGTTCTTAACAACTTTGATGCGCGTTTCGTTACCTACTACTTCGTCACCTTCTTTGATTGCGCCAGTACGACGGATATCTAGACGAACAGAAGCGTAGAACTTAAGTGCGTTACCACCAGTCGTTGTTTCTGGGTTACCGAACATCACACCAATCTTCATACGGATTTGGTTGATAAAGATACACATACAGTTAGACTGTTTTAGGTTACCCGTTAGCTTACGCATTGCTTGAGAAAGCATACGTGCTTGAAGACCCATGTGGCTGTCACCCATTTCGCCTTCAATTTCTGCTTTTGGTGTTAGTGCTGCAACAGAGTCAACCACCATAACGTCAATAGCACCAGAACGTGCAAGTGCGTCACAGATCTCTAGCGCTTGCTCACCCGTATCAGGCTGAGAAACCAATAGTGCATCGATATCAACGCCAAGTTTCTTCGCGTATACAGGATCTAGCGCGTGCTCTGCATCGATAAACGCACAAGTTTTGCCTTCACGTTGCGCAGCAGCGATCAGCTCAAGAGTTAGCGTTGTTTTACCTGAAGATTCTGGACCGTAGATTTCTACGATACGACCCATTGGTAGACCACCAGCACCCAAAGCGATATCAAGAGAAAGAGAACCCGTTGAGATGGTTTCTACGTCCATTGCGCGGTTATCACCAAGGCGCATAATAGAGCCTTTACCGAATTGCTTTTCAATTTGACCTAGCGCAGCGGCGAGCGCTTTCTGTTTGTTCTCGTCCATTACTTTCTCCGATTTATTCATCTTGTTTTGGGCGACGAATAGTAATTCATTTTTCTTAAGCAGAAGAACTGCTCAGCAATGAAAGCCATTATACTGTTGATTCATACAGTGTCCATACCTGTATGAAAAAAATTTGACTAACCTAAAGCCATGATTTGCTCTAGCCCTTATCAAATCTGGGCTAAGGCAATTTCACAAATTCTAAATCAGATGTTGATACAATTGAGTCAGTGCGTGTTCGACCGCTTTTTTGCGAACTTGAGCACGGTCACCAGTGAAATGCATGGTATCCACTTGCTGCCAGTTTTGGTTATCAGCGAAGGCAAAACAGACCGTACCGACAGGTTTCTCTTCACTGCCTCCTCCTGGTCCAGCAATACCACTGATGGACACGCCGATAGTAGCATTCGAATTACGAATGGCACCTTGTACCATTTCAATCACAACGGGTTCGCTCACCGCACCATGAGCTTCCAACGTTGAAGCTTGTACACCAAGCATCTCCATTTTGGCTTCATTACTGTAAGTGACAAACGCCCGGTCAAGCCACGCAGAACTGCCAGCAATATCAGTAATAGCAGTTACAACACCGCCACCCGTGCATGATTCTGCCGTCGTTAAAACATGTCCATGCTTAGCCAATAATGCACCTAAATCGGCACTCAATTTTGTTGCTCGTTCCATAGCCAAAAATGCCCTTTGTCTCTTTTTACTTGATAGGGATTCACGTATCCTAAGCCGCTACGGAAATAAACAAAAGTACTTACCTGTGAAAGCTGAACAAAAACACACTCCGATGATGCAGCAATATCTCAAGCTAAAGGCTGAGAACCCAGAAATCTTGCTGTTTTACCGCATGGGCGACTTCTACGAACTCTTCTACGACGATGCTAAACGCGCATCTCAATTGCTTGATATTTCGTTGACTAAACGTGGTGCATCGGCAGGTGAACCTATCCCGATGGCTGGCGTTCCATTCCACGCCGTTGAAGGTTATCTAGCCAAACTTGTTCAGCTTGGTGAGTCTGTCGCGATCTGTGAACAGATTGGCGATCCTGCAACAAGCAAAGGTCCAGTTGAACGTAAAGTAGTACGCATTGTTACACCAGGTACAGTAACCGACGAAGCACTGCTGTCAGAGCGTATCGACAACCTGATTGCGTCTATTTACCATCACAATGGTAAGTTCGGTTACGCGACATTGGATGTGACTTCGGGTCGCTTCCAATTAGTTGAGCCTGAAACCGAAGAAGCAATGGCTGCTGAACTGCAACGTACTGCGCCTCGTGAATTACTCTTCCCTGAAGATTTTGAACCCGTACATCTGATGTCAAACCGTAACGGTAACCGTCGTCGTCCTGTCTGGGAATTTGAGCTAGATACCGCTAAGCAGCAATTGAACCAACAATTTGGTACGCGCGACTTGGTAGGCTTTGGGGTTGAGCACGCTTCACTGGGTCTGTGTGCTGCGGGTTGTTTGATCCAATACGTAAAAGATACTCAGCGTACTGCCCTACCACACATTCGTTCATTGACGTTTGATCGCCAAGATCACTCAGTCATTCTTGATGCGGCAACACGTCGCAACTTAGAGTTGACGCAAAACCTATCTGGTGGGACCGATAACACGCTAGCCGAAGTACTCGATCACTGTGCGACCCCAATGGGCAGCCGTATGCTGAAGCGCTGGTTACATCAACCAATGCGCTGTGTCGATACTCTTAACAACCGTCTTGATGCAATTGGTGAGATCAAAGATCAGAGCTTGTTCACCGACATTCAACCAATCTTCAAACAAATTGGTGACATCGAGCGTATCCTAGCCCGTTTGGCGCTGCGCTCAGCACGTCCGCGCGATATGGCTCGTCTACGCCATGCGATGCAACAGCTGCCAGAGTTGGAAGCAGTCACTTCTTCTCTAGTTCACCCATATCTTAGAAAGTTGGCTCAATTTGCTGCGCCAATGGATGAGGTATGTGACTTACTTGAGCGTGCAATCAAAGAAAACCCACCAGTGGTTATTCGCGAGGGAGGCGTGATTGCAGAAGGCTACAATGCGGAACTTGATGAATGGCGCAAGCTTGCAGACGGTGCAACCGAGTATCTTGAAAAACTCGAAGCAGACGAGCGTGAACGTCATGGCATCGACACCCTAAAAGTTGGCTACAACGCTGTACACGGTTTCTTCATTCAGGTTAGCCGTGGTCAAAGCCACTTGGTTCCACCACACTATGTACGTCGCCAAACACTGAAAAATGCAGAACGCTATATCATTCCAGAGCTGAAAGAGCACGAAGATAAAGTTCTGAATTCAAAATCAAAAGCGCTAGCAGTTGAGAAAAAACTGTGGGAAGAACTATTTGATTTGTTGATGCCAAACCTTGAGAAGATGCAAAACCTTGCTTCGGCGATCTCTCAGTTGGACGTACTACAAAACCTAGCCGAGCGTGCAGATTCACTTGATTACTGTCGCCCAACATTGGACAAAGAAGCGGGCATTAGCATTCAAGCGGGTCGTCATCCTGTCGTGGAGCAAGTAACAAGCGAACCATTTATTGCTAACCCAATTGAACTGAGCTCAAATCGTAAGATGCTGATCATCACCGGTCCAAACATGGGTGGTAAATCGACCTACATGCGCCAGACTGCATTGATTGCTTTGATGGCTCACATTGGTTCATACGTTCCTGCAGAATCAGCTCATATTGGCTCTCTAGACCGTATCTTTACTCGTATCGGCGCATCTGATGATTTGGCATCTGGTCGTTCAACCTTCATGGTAGAAATGACTGAAACCGCCAACATTCTTCACAACGCCACTAAGAACAGCTTGGTGCTGATGGATGAAATTGGTCGCGGTACCAGTACTTACGATGGTCTGTCTTTGGCATGGGCAAGTGCAGAATGGCTTGCAACTCAGATTGGGGCAATGACTCTGTTCGCAACGCACTACTTCGAACTGACTGAGCTGCCAAACTTGCTGCCAAATCTCGCTAACGTTCACCTTGATGCGGTAGAACACGGTGACAGCATTGCTTTTATGCATGCAGTTCAAGAAGGCGCGGCAAGCAAGTCTTATGGTCTAGCGGTTGCTGGTTTAGCGGGCGTTCCAAAACCAGTCATCAAGAATGCACGTCACAAACTGTCGCAGCTTGAACAATTAGGTCAAGGTAATGACTCACCTCGTCCGAGTACCGTTGATGTGGCAAACCAACTCAGCCTGATCCCTGAACCTAGTGATGTTGAACAAGCATTGTCGAATATCGACCCTGATGATTTAACGCCGCGTCAGGCACTGGAAGAGCTATACCGCTTGAAGAAGATGCTCTAGTTCTTGGGCTAACTGGTACAGTAAAACGCAAAAAGGCTATGGTCACCCATAGCCTTTTGTTTATTCTGATCTAGCCTCTATCGCTGCCTACGTTTAGTCGTCTTCTACGTTGAACAAGTTTAGTCGTCTTCTACGTTGAACAAGTTTTCCATGTTCAGACCTTGTTTAATCAAGATCTCGCGTAGTCGACGTAAGCCTTCCACTTGGATCTGGCGAACACGTTCGCGTGTTAAACCAATTTCACGTCCCACTTCTTCAAGCGTTGATGGCTCATAACCAAGCAGACCAAAACGACGTGCCAGCACTTCTTTCTGTTTTGGATTCAGCTCTTCTAGCCAATGGATCAATGAAGATTTGATGTCATCGTCTTGAGTGGAAACTTCAGGATCCGAGTTGTTTGCATCAGGAATAATATCCAGTAACGCTTTCTCGCCGTCACCACCGATTGGAGTATCGACAGAGCTAATACGCTCGTTAAGGCGAAGCATTTTACTTACGTCTTCTACTGGGATATCTAACTGTGCAGCAATCTCTTCTGCTGTTGGTTCATGGTCGAGCTTCTGAGAAAGTTCACGCGCTGTACGCAGATAAATGTTCAGCTCTTTAACCACATGAATTGGCAGACGGATTGTACGAGTTTGGTTCATCAACGCACGTTCGATCGTTTGGCGAATCCACCACGTCGCGTAAGTTGAGAAACGGAAGCCTCGTTCTGGATCAAACTTCTCGACCGCACGGATCAAACCTAAGTTACCTTCTTCAATAAGATCAAGAAGCGCAAGACCACGATTGCTGTATCGGCGAGAGATCTTCACTACAAGACGCAAGTTACTTTCGATCATGCGTTTGCGAGCGGCTTCATCGCCACGCAGTGCACGTCGTGCATAAAGTACTTCTTCTTCTGCAGTAAGTAGAGGTGAGAAACCAATTTCACCTAGGTAAAGCTGAGTCGCGTCTAGGCTCTTGCTGCTCGCATCAAACTCTTCGCGTGCTGCTGTTTTGGTTCCGTTAGATGGTTTTTCAAGTCCGTTAGAAATGCCTTCCGATTGTGCATTATCATATTCGAACTCTTCAACTTTGGTTACTGTGTTGCTGATACTCATAACGCCTCCCCCTGGCGAGTTAGCAAGACATGACAACTCAATATGTCGCTAAATGATGTCGCAAGTTGTTATTCAAAGTTCTACGGTAAATAGCGCTTTGGATTCACTGATTTACCTTGATAGCGAATTTCAAAGTGAAGTTTGACGGATTTAGAACCAGAACTACCCATGGTCGCTATTTTTTGTCCGCTCTTAACACTTTGTCCTTCTGAGACCAGCAATCTGTCATTGTGTGCGTATGCGCTTAAATAATTGTCGTTATGCTTCACTATAATTAGGTTGCCATAACCTCGTAGCGCATTACCTGAGTACACGACTGTGCCGGCTGCGGTTGAAACGATTGGCTGACCACGCTGTCCTGCGATGTCTATGCCTTTATTTCCTTGTTCTCCCGCTGAGAAGTTCTTGATTACTCTCCCTTTTGTTGGCCATAACCACTTCGATACTTTATCGTTTTTCGCGGTAGTTACTGGCGGTTTCGGTTTAACATTCTGATTACCTTTTGACCCAACATACTCCTTTGGTTTGGATTGTTCAACCTTCTTTGGAGGCTGTTTTTGTGCAACTTGAGTCTTAGTCGGTTTAGGTTTTTGAGTAGAGCTTTTACTTGAATTTGACGGCTTTGACGCTGTTGATGTTTTAGTCACTGGAACAGGTTTCGCCGCAACTACAGGAGCAACAACGGGTTCCACTTTATGACCATATTTAGGCGCAACATATTTCGGAGCCCAAAGTTTTAACTTCTGCCCCGGGAAAATCGTGTAAGGCGCAGACAATTCATTGTAACGAACAAGATCATTTACATCCTTATCTGTGACGTAGGCAATAAAATAAAGGGTATCACCTTTCTTTACTTCGTAATAACTCCCTCTATAACTACCACGCTCAACCGTCGAGTAATCTTTATTTAGGCTTGAAACAGGTGCAGGTGAATGAGCCGCGCAACCAACCAGTCCCGCAGCCAATAAACAGCTAATACCAAAACGACGTAATAACTTCTTCACCTAGTCTTTAACCCTTAAGCTAAATCACCTGCAACTAATGGCACAAATCTTACCATTTCTACCACGGTCGACAGATATTGTTCACCCTGACGTTCAATTTTTAATAGTTGTTGTTCATCTTCACCAACAGGAATGATCATCTTACCGCCCTCTTTCAGCTGGGATAGAAGTGCTTGGGGAACACTTTCCGCTGCCGCAGTGACAATAATCGCATCGAATGGACCTTTCGCTTCCCATCCAAGCCAACCATCTCCATGTTTGGTAGAGACGTTATAAATATCCAGTTGTTTCAGACGACGCTTAGCATCCCATTGCAAAGACTTAATGCGTTCAACGGAATAGACATGATCGACAATTTGCGCAAGCACTGCAGTTTGGTAACCCGAGCCCGTGCCGATTTCTAAAACATTACTGTCCGATTTTAGATCAAGCAGCTCTGTCATTTTTGCAACGATATAAGGCTGAGAAATAGTTTGTCCCTGACCAATCGGCAGCGCATTGTTGTCGTACGCTTGGTGCATCATTGCTTGTGAGACAAAGCTCTCACGCGGTAGTCGATAAATCGCATCCAACACACGTTGATCACTGATGCCACTGGAGATAAGAAACGCTATCAACCTGTCAGCATGTGGGTTACTCATTAACTCTCTTCCTTTAACCAACTGTCCATTGCGCGCAGCGACTCATGAGCGGTGAGATCGACTTGCAGCGGCGTGATTGAAACAAAACCATGTTCAATGGCATAAAAGTCCGTACCGATGCCAGCATCTTGCTCTTTACCCGGAGGACCAAGCCAATAAATATCATGTCCGCGTGGATCTTTCTGCTTAATCATATTCTCAGCGTGATGACGCGCACCCAAGCGAGTCACTTCTATCTCACCAAGTTCTTCAAACGGAAGATCAGGGACGTTTACATTCAATAGACGGTTGGTTGGAATTGGGCGAATCAGATGCTGCTCAACCAACTGGCGAGCAATTTTAGCAGCAGATTCAAAATGTTGTTTACCGACTAGAGAGAAAGCAATCGCCTGCACGCCAAGGAAGTGTCCTTCCATAGCAGCAGCCACCGTGCCGGAGTACAAAACGTCATCACCTAGATTTGCGCCATGATTGATGCCTGACAACACAAGATCTGGCAAATCATCTTTCATCAACTCATTCAGCGCAAAGTGGACACAGTCTGTTGGCGTACCTTGCACAGAGAATGTCTTTGGCGCAATCTCGGTGACACGCAGCGGTTGCTCCAGCGTCAATGAGTTAGATGCACCAGAGCGGTTTCTGTCTGGTGCGACAATCGTTACTTCGGCAATGCTTCTCAGCTCATCAGCAAGCGCATGAATTCCTTGAGCATGAACACCATCATCATTGCTGAGCAGTATTCTTAATGGCTTCGCGTTGTGTGAATCCATTTCCATTAATATTCTCTTTCTACCTTTTCTTCGATGACCAGCTCACGCACGATTGAGGTCGCAAATGAACCCGCATCCAGCGAGAATGTCATCGTGATGTTATTACCATCGACCGTCCAAGCTAGGTCTTGTGGCTTGAGTGCGATATCGCGGCGGTCGTGACGCATACGGTTACCGCGAATCAGTGCCATCAAATCTGGTTCTTCATCTAAGAACGGTTGTTCTAAGGTTAGCGCATCCGCTTGAGTTGGTAGTGCGTTATCGCCCGCCATTGCCGCGGTGATCGCCACTTCGCCTTGAGCAAATTGTGCTTGTAACTCGGCAATGTTGCTTGCATCAACTAACTGAGTGCCAGAAGCTGTCTGCGCAACATCACCGTCGATAAACTTATCAAATACACCATTCTCTAGGCGAGCTGAAACAATGCGGTTGAAGATCCACGAACGAGCCGCTGACAGATACATGCTGCGTTTGTTTTGATTGCGGGTACGAACGTTCTCGCGTCCCCATCGACGTGCTTCTTCAAGGTTGTTGCCATCGTTACCAAAACGTTGACTACCAAAGTAGTTTGGCACACCCACTTGTTTCACTTTTTCAAGACGTTGTTCAACATCCGCTATATCTGTCACTTCAGACAAAGTAACTACGAACTCGTTCCCTACTAAGTCACCAGGGCGCAGTTTTTTATTGTGACGATCCGTTGCTAGGATCTCGATGCTCGGGTATTGCGCCAAAAATGCTGAAAAATCTGGCGTTTCACCTTTTGGTAAATGCACACTTAGCCACTGTTCAGTCACAGCATGACGGTCTTTAAGACCCGCCCAGCTAACGTCTTTCGACTTAACACCACAGGCTTTTGCTAGTTCGTTAGCAACGAAACTGGTGTTCTCACCTGTTTTACGGATACGAACCATTAAATGCTCGCCTTCACCCGTAAAGGCAAAACCTAAATCTTCGCGAACCTGAAAGTGCTCTGGCTGCGCTTTGATTTTTGCAGATGCAACTGGCTTACCTGTTAGGTAAGCCAATGAAGATAAAATGTCTGACATGATGTATTTCCGCTGATATCACAGCTTAGAGGAGCAAATTGCTAATTATTGCTTAAACAGAAGTACAACGGCTTCCGTTGCAATGCCTTCTTTGCGTCCAGTAAAACCAAGACGTTCTGTCGTCGTTGCTTTTACGTTAATGTTGCTAATGTCGGTTTCAAGGTCTTCGGCAATCGCTGCACACATTGCGTCAATGTGCGGTGCCATCTTCGGCGCTTGTGCCATGATAGTGACATCGGCATTACCAAGACGGTAGCCTTGCTCTTTGACTCGGCGATAAACGTCTTTCAGTAGTTCACGACTGTCTGCACCTTTCCATTTGTCGTCCGTATCAGGGAAGTGACGACCAATGTCGCCTGCAGCAATAGCGCCAAGCAGGGCATCCGTTAACGCATGCAGCGCTACATCACCGTCAGAGTGTGCAATCAAACCTTGTTCGTAAGGGATCGCTACACCACCAATGATTACCGGACCTTCACCACCGAATTTATGTACGTCGAAACCATGACCAATTCGAATCATTTTCTATCCTTTCTTTATTCGCCGCGCTCACGGCTTAGATAAAACTCGGCTAACGCAAGATCTTCTGGCTGAGTAATTTTTATATTATTCGCATTCCCTTGAACAAGTGCCGGCTTTTCACCTAACCATTCCAAAGCCGAGGCTTCATCAGTGATGGTTGCACCTTGTTCTAATGCGTCAGTCAGTGCTTGAGTAAGCTGCTGAGTTTTAAACATTTGTGGAGTTAATGCATGCCACAATGCTTCTCTATCTACCGTATGATCAATATCTTGTGCTGCGTTTGCTCGCTTCATTGTGTCTCTCACTGGAGATGCGAGGATGCCACCCGTTGGGTGCGCGCTACAAACGTCGATCAAATGGTCAATGTCGGATGTTAATACACACGGTCTTGCAGCGTCGTGGACTAATACCCACTCGCTTTCCAGATGTGTACTTACATAGTTTAGCCCTGATAACACAGAGTCTGCCCTTTCTTTACCACCAGCCACACGAATCACATCAGGGTGCTGAGCAATGGAGAGTTCAGGGTAGTATGGGTCGCCGTCGGTAATAGCCACGACAACCTTAGAAATTTTTGGGTGAGAAAGCAGTTTCTCTACGGTATGTTCCAGTACCGCTTTGCCGTCAATCAACAGGTATTGTTTTGGGCGATCTGCCTTCATGCGGCTGCCAACACCTGCGGCTGGCACGATAGCAATATGGGTTGGAGTGTTAGTATCCAACATATTAATGCTCTTCCTCATCGACAATTCGGTAGAAGGTTTCGCCATCTTTAACCAAACCAAGTTCATGACGTGCACGTTCTTCGATTGCATCAAGACCTTGTCGTAAGTCATCAATCTCAGCGAACATCTCGTTATTACGAGCTTGCAGCTTGCTGTTTACTTGCTGCTGCACTTCAATTTCATCTTCTACTGTGTAGTAGTCAGACACCCCGTTTTTGCCAAACCAGAGGGTATATTGAAGCCAGCCAAACAGTAACGTAAGGGCTATAACAAAGATTCGCATATCGTTGCTAACATTCTGTACCGGAAGGGATTAGATAAGGTGACATATATAGCATAAATGCGTGGTTGGCTCTAGGGTAGAAAAAGAGACTCACACGCTCCTTACAGGAAAAAAGCAGCAAAATGAAACAAAGAGATTCCCTACTCTCTCCTTAGTCGTTCTAGGGAATGACAAATCAACGTGAGCGAAAGACAAAGTCAGTCCTCATATCGCCAAGTGAAGTGCTCTCGAAGAGCCAAGTCCGCTCCTACCTTTCGAAGAGAAGCGCTCCCGAAGGGCGAAGCCCGTTCCTGCCTCTCGAAGCATAGCGTTCCCATATGTCAGATACAAAAACGCCCCGCAAGTGCGAGGCGTTTTTAAAAGCTTTAA
>NZ_BCUF01000075.1 GCF_001591145.1 Vibrio harveyi NBRC 15634 = ATCC 14126 = KCTC 12724
GGGGATAAAGTGCCACTCGTATTGAACGGAGTGGCATTTTTGTTTCTGCTCTAATCGAGTGATTTCTTAAAGCGCAAAGAGGCGACGACTAAGCCCACCACGGTAAAACCAAGCAACCATATTGTGTCTCGCCATAACTCCATTAGATCGGCACCACGAAGCACCACACCACGAATGATGCGCATAAAGTGGGTCGCGGGCAGAGCCTCTGATATCCATTGAGCTGCGACTGGCATCCCCTCATAAGGGAACATAAAACCAGACAGAAGGATAGACGGGAGGAGAATAAATACCGTCATCTGCATGGCTTGAAGCTGTGTTGTGGCGATGGTGGATATAACCAAACCGAGCGTTAAACTGGCGGCTATAAACAACAAGGTGCCAAATAATATCTGGCTAATGGCTCCATTTATCGGCACGCCAAAGATCCAATGCCCCAAGCCAAGAATAATAAATACCTGAATTAAACCGACAAAGATGTACGGAATAATTTTCGCGACCATGAGCTCAATAGAGTGAATTGGCGTGGTGATGAGTAATTCCAAGTTGCCTCGTTCTCTTTCTCTCACAATGGCAGCACTGGTAAACAAGATCATCGTCATTGTAAGTATGACCCCAAGTAAACCGGGTACGATGTTTACTGCCGAGCGCCGACTCGGGTTGTAATACAACGCGACCTCTAATTTTGGTACGGTAAAAGAATTTGATGGTAAAAACTCAAAGTTAGACAAAGTTCTTGCTGGTGATGGGTTTGAAGTTATAGTCGTCTTTAGACCTCATGAATTTGCTAAAGGCGTGAATAGTTCTCAGGTTTCTAAGTATAAGAACTTTTTATCATCCGGAAAAATTTTGTCCATTGGAATGTTTGATTCAGGTTTAGCTTGTGCCGTTGGTGATGGCTCTGATTATGCTATTGCAAAAGTGGCGTTGAAAGAATCCGACATGAATAAGGACATGATGGCAATCGTTTCGTTAGACACTAGTGGAAACTTAAACCTAAATGTTATGGGTAGCCATAAGCTAAACGAGTCCAATTCTATTAAAATCGGAAGTAGTATTGCTGTCGATAACTCAGATATATATAGGAAAAGGTGTTTCCGGTAGCAATACAAAGTTTGATTTGATGGAGCTTTTAATCTTAGATAGCGGTTCATCTATATGGAACAATAAGAAGCAATACTTCAATTACTTTGCCCGAAAATGGGGAATAGCTTTATAATGAATGAATTTTCTAAGTGGATAATAAGCCTAATCTTAACTGTCCTCACAGGGGTTACTGCTTATCAATTTAAACGTATTGACGACTTAGAAGGCAGGCAATATGCACAAGCACTAGAAGTAGGTAGAGTATACACGACAAAGATTGAGTTAAAAGAAGCAATAGAATCGTCTAACATGCGTACAGATGAGAGGGTTGAATCACTAGCTTTGTTGATTGATACAAAAACCAAGCACATCCTTATGGCAATACATAAAATAGGAGAGAATGGAAACAAAAGATGAGATCATATTTTGTATTTCTGGCAAAACTACTGCCAAAACTCAAAGAAGCAATTTTCTCAGATGGCAAGTTCAACAAAGTAAGAGCGCTATGGTTAGCGCTCTTTTTTTTGCTAATCACTATGTCTATTAAGTTCGTAGGTTTAAATGTGACAGAGCAAGCTATAGAAGCTTTAGACGAGTTAAGTGATTTAATTGGATATTCTAATTAATCAATCGCGTATGAATAACTTTTTTATAATTTCTAATACAGATTCCAAGCTTTCTGAATAAAAATAGAATAAGTTATTGCGCTCCTTTTCCTTTTTTTTTTATAAGAAAGAGGTTCTATGTGCTTGTCGATAATTTTCCAGCATGCTGTAGGTTGTAAAGCAAAAGAATTTGATCTTGGCTTAGCTGAGATCCATACTCTACCCCGAAACAACTTGTTGTCCAGTAGGACTTTAGATTTTAAAGAGTGATATCTTATTGGATCGTTATTTTTTTGTTCCCGTTTATTAATATAGTGCTCTCTATATATATCATTTTTGAAAAATTCCCCGATAAAAGTAGATAGTAAATCTTGATTCTTTACCTCATTTCTTATCTTGATGTCCTTTTTTGAACTTTTAGTCAATATCACACTATTACCATCTAAATTTATTTCTATATAATCGCCTAAATTAGCCTCAAGGGTATTTAATGTGTCTTTTGATAATATAACTCCTTTTGAGGTTCCAATTATCCTTATCTTTGTTTCCATTTTTTAATTCTTTGATTTTAACAATGACAACGACAATAATAATGTTGTTTTTAGTATAGAAAGCAATAAGTACAATAATTGTTTCTGGAAAGTATAAGTAATAGGTTTTTCTAATTAGGTTGAAAATTTTGTTGACTTTTATATCTAATTTTTAAATTTACATTATGTATATGCTTTGTTTACTAATAAGGATATTACTAATGTGTTACTTTGTTTATGTCTAAATCGGCTAAATAAAAATGGGTAACTAACCAAACAAATAGGTTAAATAGGTAATAAAATGAACAGTCTAGAAAATGTGTTTGAAAAGGCATTAGCCACAGCTGGGATTACCATTAATGGATCGAACCCGTGGGATATCCAAGTATCCAACACAAAAGTCTATGAGCTAGTGATGCAATCGGGATCATTGGGATTAGGTGAAGCATACATGGCTAATATGTGGGATTGTAGCCGCTTGGATCAGTTCTTTGAACGTATACTATTAAATGATATTGAAGGAAAACTCGGGCTTACAGAAAAGCTCAAGTTCGCGTCTTCATCTGCAAAGTTAAAATTGAAAAACTTTGTTAACCCCCAGAGCATTGAGCGTTGTAAATTCGATGTTCCCCATCATTACGACATCGGCAATGAACTTTATCAAAATATGCTAGATTCACACATGACTTATACTTGTGCGTATTGGAGTCGAGCGGAAACGTTGGACGAAGCTCAAGAACATAAAATGGATTTGATTTGTCGAAAGCTTGATCTGCAAAGGGGTATGCATATTCTAGATATTGGTTGTGGCTGGGGCAGCTTCATGATTTACGCTTCGAAAAAGTATGGTGTGATCTGTGACGGTCTTACACTATCCAAAGAGCAGAAAAAGCTCGGGAGCGAATTAGCTAAGGAAAACGGCGTAAATGCTAACTTCATTTTGAAAGACTATCGAGAATTTAATCCAACTGTTAAATATGATCGTGTAGTTTCTATTGGTATGATCGAACATGTTGGACCGAAGAACTACGCTGAATACTTCGAATGTGCAGAGCGATTTATGAAAGATGATGGTATATTTTTGCTTCATACAATCGGATCACACCATAGTACAAATGTATCCGATCCGTGGATTTCGAAATATATCTTTCCAAATGGAGTCATACCTTCTATGAAAAATCTTGCAGGAGCAATGGAAAACATTTTCAACATTGAAGATGTGCAAAACTTCGGTGAAGATTATGACAAAACCCTTATGTGTTGGTATTCAAACTTTGAGCAATCGTGGAATCAAATCAGAGGAAACTATAGTGAGGATTTCCACCGAATGTGGAAATATTATTTGCTTAGTTGTGCGGGAGCTTTTCGCGCGCGTGACTTGAGCTTATGGCAACTAGCTTTGACAAAGATTGGCCGTAGCCGACCATTAACAGTACGTGCGATATGATATGAACCTTGTTAAATAAGCGCTTATTTAAGGTTCATCGCGGATAAGCGGGAACTAAAAACAAAAACGGTAGTAAGTGATAGAGTTTTATCGCCAAACAAAACCTACACAAACTACCGTTTTCATGTCGAATCATACTTTCCTATCTTCATTCTGGGAAGGCTTTCATATAGTAAAGTCTCATCAGACTGCGTCATTAATAAAGCTCACTCTCAAACCTAACTCTACCGCTAAGTATCCTTGTGGGCTTAAAGCTCAAGCCATACATGAGTATCAATGGCGCAACGTAAAGGAAGCCACACTGTTAGGAGCTCCCGTTGAACTGTCCATTCAAACCCGACGCATCAAGTGCAGCCACTGCGGCATTAAAACAGAACGGCTATCTTGGTTGGAACCTTATGCTCGTATCACTAACCGTCTGTGAAGCTATATAGAACAGTTGTTACCTCTGCTGCCTATTAAACATATAGCCCAAGTGACAGGCGTTCATTGGCACACAATCAAAGAGATAGATAAGCGTCGGCTTCAGCAAGTAGTACCGCAAGTTAAATGAGGTGAATTAAGGCGACTCGTCATGGACGAGTTCGCCATTTTTAAAGGGCACCGTTACGCGACGGTCATTGCAGATGCGAAAAGTCATTAGGTTATCTGGATAGGACTAGGTCGTAGCCGCAAGGATATTCGCCCGTTCTTTGAGCAACTAGGTGAGCATGGTAAAAATATCGAAGCTGTAGCAATGGATATGAATACGGCTTTTGACCTTGAAGTCCAAGCGCATTGCCCAAATGCCCGTATCGTTTACGACTTGTTCCACGTTGTTGCTAAGTTCGGTCGTGAAGTGATGGATAGAGTCAGAGTCGACCAAGCCAATAAGCTAAAACAGGACAAAAAAGCAAGGCAATGGGTCAAGCGTTCGCGCTGGGTGTTATTGAAAAATAAGAATAATTTAAATACACAACAGGAAAGCTACCTCACAGAAATATTGAATATGAATCAGGACTTGATGACAACCTACTTACTGGGTGCGCAATTAAAGGAACTGTGGCGTTGTGAGTCTGAACTTCATGCTAAAAACCTATGGCAGGTATGGTTGGAGCAAGTGAATGAGAGTGGAATTAAGCCACTCAAAGAGTTCGCTCGAAAGCTCCGTCCATATATTCATGGGATTACTGCTTCGGCAAGCTACCCGCTGAATACCTGTACGCTTGAAGGGATAAATAACAAGATAAAGTTATTCAAGCGGATGGGATATGGCTATCGAGACACCGATTACTTCTTCTTAAAAATAAAAGCGGGTTTCCCCGGAAAGCCGCGATGAACCTTATTTAAGCGCTTATTTAAGTTAATAGTTAGCCTAGTATTGTGCGTGTAAAATTACTATGCTTATAGCTTACATTCGAAACTTCCACCACTTTCATTAGATTGAGAATCACAACCTTTTGTCAAAGATGACACGCATCCACTTGAAATTACCATTATAAATACCATAACCAAAATAAGGCTAATTCTACCCACAATAAAAACCTATCTCTTAGTCAGTTCTAAGCCCACTTGAAACGCCATAAATAGCTCATTGCGTTCAACGATTTCTTCTACCACTTTCCCTGATTCGTCAAATCGGAAATATGTTAAAGCAGTCCAAGTTACGTCTTTGCCACTAACATCAAACTCTCTCCAAGTATTTGAATTTTTTGCCACGTGGGTTAAAAAAACTACGACTTCATTACCAGATTCGACAATTTTTTGAAATGATGTTTCTATTGATTCATATCTGTCGGTTACGCACTCTCTTAATTTAAGTTCGAAAGTTACTAAATCTGAAATCGGCTCATCACAATCAGGACGATGGATAATGAGATTTGTTGCATGATAATATTCTGAAACACGATCTGTCTGTTTACCATCTACGCAATATTTAAAGTAATCGCGAACGACTTGTACTTGGTTACTTTCCATTTTTTTCTCCTTTATTGTTTACATTAAAAATAGTAATGTTATTTTGTAGAAAGTACATGGCAAATACAGTAAATGCGTTGTTTCAAAAAAGTATAAGTGCTTTGTAGCTAATTGATATAAGTAAGATATTTATAATTTGAATTCGGAGTTAAAACATTGAATACCCTAAAAACCATGAAATCTTTCATTTGCACTGTCGAACTTGGTAGTTTTACAGCAGCAGCCAAGGTGTTGAAAGTTACTACTTCTATGGTAAGCAGGAATGTTACTGAATTAGAAGACTTTTTAGGTAGTAGACTAATCAACAGATCTACAAATTCAATATCGTTAACCGATGCTGGTGAAAGATATTATAAAGAAGCAAAGGAAATAGTAGAGAAGATAGACAACTTGAACGAAGTATTTAAGGAGGGCAGTAAAGAGCTTTCTGGTGTATTAAATGTTTTATGCCCCAAAGGTCTAACCGAATGCATGCTTATGCCATTTATGATGTATTTCAAGGATAAGTATGAAGATATCCAATTAAACTTATTGATGAGTGACGATACCCATGACTTATCTGAACTTGGATACGATGTATCTATAAGATCAGGGATATTAACTCCAAAAGAAATGAATCTTGTTGGAAGACTCATTGCTGTAAATAAAAATGTAATCTGCGCATCACCTGAATACTTGAGAAACAAACAACCTATAAATACTCCGAATGATCTACTGAAACATAATTTCATCGAGGATACGAATTTAAAAAATGATGGTATTTGGTCTTTTTCTAAAAAAAATTTAGAGGAAAAAATTAGAATAAAACCAAAATTAACAGTTAACAGTATTCACGCTGTAAAGTTTGCATTGTTGCATGGCTATGGTATTGCTATGCTACCTGAGAAGTTGGCAAACGATGAACTTCAAAACGGAACGCTTATTACTTTACTGGATGAGTATGAGATAAGTGAAAGATTTGTTTATGTTTTATATAAGACACGTAAAAACACACCTAAAAAAGTTAGGCTGTTTGTGGAAGAAATTGTTGAATACTTTAAGTAGTAATAAAGGGTGTATTAACCCCCTTTATCTACTATGAAACAACTCCAAAACGGATTAACGTTTAACACACCTCCCGTAAGTTCTGCGCGTTTTCTAGCTGCGAAGTAAAAAGCGTCAAGTTCAGCCTGTTCAATTGAACTAGGGCGCTTTTCTCCAAAAAACTTAGTGTGTTTTTCACCATCGAAATCTCGCCATGATACGGCAATAACAGGATAGATTACCTCACGATGTTTATGTTTAGAAACCGTCTTGTACACGCAAACACCATGAATAGGCGATCTCAGCCGTCTAACGGCAGAGTTTTTATAAACAAGTATCAAATCCCATCTGCGCGCTCCCCAAATTTCCCTTCCTTTTTTGTCACGCCACAAAACAGCCGCTGATCGAGGGTCATTCCATTTTCCTTTGTGGAAACCCTTGATTTGATATCCGTTAGCTTTGTGTACGTTCGGGACTTTAGCAAACCATGCTCCTGACTTTCCCTTATATATTCCATATGCCATATTATTAAAAAGGGAATTTACAAAGGTTCATATATTTGTACTTTGAAAAGTCCGTAGGTTTTCTACCATGATCAGTTGAACGGTCAAATTCTTTGTTAACTTTATTGATTGAATTTGTAATTTCATCAGAAACTTTTTTATAGTATTCGTCACAGTCTCCTTTTTCACCTTTTCTTACCTTATCATACATTGAATTTATTTTTTCTATGATCAAAGAACAATGAACCTGTTCATGAGCATATATTGCGTTTGTATACTCAGTTACGTTTTTCTTAACTTCATCAGTTAACTTTGAGGTATGTATAATAGGGAGGGTGAAGTCTACATATAAGGTTAAGTCTGTTGCTCTACAAGTATTCGTATCATATGACATATCATAATCCCAATCTGTTGTAGCATCAAATCCAGTCTCAACTAAAGCTCTTGGTTTTTGCTTTACAAATGATTCTTCTAATTCTTCTGGAGTGCTTCCATAAATATCGTATATTTCGTAACTTTTAATCAGCTTATAATCCGGTCGATCTGAGGCTGACGCGAACAAAGATGTAGTCACTAAGATGGTTAAAATTATGGTTCTCATGTCTATACCTCATTTGTTTTGTATTTTATGTAAAAAACATTTTTACTTAAAATTTTTTAAATCAATGGTAGTATTTATTTTCCAAAAATCATGTTAAGGGAACTACTATGAAAAAACTATCTATTTCTTTTTTTCTCGCAATATTCTCAATTTCTTGCTCTGCTGCGGTTACATCCGAAAACTTAATCGATTCTTCGAATTCATGGAACGGCACAAAATTACCTTCTCTTGATATCAAAGACACAAAAGTTACCATAAAAAAGATCACAATAGACGCGGGTGAAAAGCTTCCCATCCATTTGCACCCAGTGGTCAACGCCGGAGTTCTATTGTCTGGTAAGCTGACCGTTTATTCACAGGATCAATCACATGTACTGCATTTAGATGCAGATACAAAGAACAACGCTATAATTGAGATGGTTAACCAATACCATTATGGTGTTAATGAAAGTAATGAGCCAGCAGAAATTATAGTTTTTTATGTTTCGGATAAGAGCCAAGGTCTTACTAAGTTAAAACCAAAAGAAGGTAATTGAATTTGTGTATTCAATCCATATCAGATATTTATATTAAAAATGCTCGTATCATAAATTACAATTTCAATAGAATATTTGGAAGCTCTCTTTTCACTGATGAAACCTGTATTAGTGATATTTGGAAGTCTAATTTTGCGATAATATCACATAATTCAGAAAGTGAACCAATATTCAATTTTGCAAATGAAAACGCTTTAGAGCTTTTCGAAATGGAATATGAAGACTTTATTAGATTACCTTCAGAATTCTCCGCTGAGTTTGATGAAATTGAAGAATGGAACGAGCTACTTAAACAAGTCCATTCTAACGGATTTATTAAAGGTTATACAGGCACAAGGGTTTCAGCTACAGGTTTAAGATTTAAAATAATCGATGCAATCATATTTAACTTATATGACTTTGATTACAATTATTTTGGACAAGCAGCAGTTATACCGAAGTGGGAATATGTATAGCCTATAATTAGTGTCGGACTTTTCCGACACTTATTTACTCTTGAGTTTTTCCATATAGGTTTTCCCTTCTCTAGTTAAATACTCATTCGGAATAGCTTCTCTTTTTAGGATTCCTTTTTCTTTTATAGATCTTGGAATCGCGCCATATTGTGTAATTTCAATACCTTCGATAATAGCAATGACTACTTTATTTCTTTTTGATGATTTTCTATTACTTTTCTTCTTAAGGTGATCCTCTAAATCTTGAGGTGTTATCCCTGCAATTGATAACTTTTGAACGTAGTTTTCTATTTTCTAATCTTTTACTTTTTTCTCATAAATCTCTGCACAACTTCCCAATCTTTGTAACGAACTTCTTATCTAATCATGATGGAGTTTGTTTTGAACAAACATTTCAATTATTTCATTTTTGATTTAAGGACAGACCATGCCATTTTAAGTTTTTCAGTTTTTGTCATTTGAGCGTTCCTATTATGGTTTTTAAAATTTCACAAATTTCAGATTGTGTTTTATTTCGTGGTTGTTGACTAATCAAGCTATATATTGTAAAGAACATTTGTATCTACATTCTTTCCATATCTTATGATTTCTGCGCAATAATGTAGGAAATCGCTTTCTTGATGCTTACCCTTTTGACTGGCGATTAATGCCAGTTCATTTAGGTAATTAGCTTTTTCCTCATAGGGATTAATCGGGGTCATAGTAGTATGAGGTTGTTGTATCGTTCATGACTCATAAGTTCGAATCCAGTGCCTCTATTTAACATCCTCCAATCACGACCAACGTTTAAAACTAGATAGTTGTTTTTCTTGGTGATTCTTGGGTGTATTTCACCGTTTTTATATTTGTTAAATGTACCATTTGCACGTTTGATTATGTCGTCTGGAATACGTCCCAATAACCGATAACCGACTGGTTTTGACTTATGGGTGCAAGTTACTTGATCTGTCTGCTTACATCTTCTTGCGGTTCGTTCTAAACGCCTATGTTTTAATGAATTTGTAACCTTATTGAGCTCATGGTTAACACGGTCGATTGAACTTCTTTCTTTTGCATAATCTATCAGCGCAATTACACATGGATGCGTAGTAATTATTTGAAGGGACGAAATTTCGAACTTTTGGTTTTCTAGCTTCAAAGCCAACCTGTCTGTTTCTTGTTCAAACCTTATACTGTAAGCCTTCCAGAAAGATAAATCAATTGAATCGAAAACATCAGGATATGCGTCAAATAGCACTAAATCCTGTACTATTGATTCCTTATGTTGCTTCATCAAGCTCGGCGTTTTCCAGCACATAAACCATTCAAACCATTCTTGCGTTGTTTTGGCACTCATAACTGCATATTTTTGGTCTGTTTTCGTTACTCTTCTAGCCATATAGATCGTCATTCCTTTATTTCTTTTCGATATTATTTATAACACTGTCACCTATTCAAGACGTTTTTTGCTCAAATATTTTTTTATAACTATGTTCCAAAAATCAACAGACTTATAAAGCGATTGATCATTAATCAAAATAGTTTATGATATTAATGTCCCATTTTTTCTATAAAAATATCTATCTTTCCATATTATTCGAGTATTCTGGTGCAAGTAATTTCTTTGAGTTAGCTGCTGATCTTGTCTTTTTATATCCCGTTGAGCTGCTTTCTTATATCTCTCTTGAAAGTGGTTAGAGTTTGAGCGATAACCACCATGATCTTTTCATACTTAGTATTAAAATAAAGTTGGGGAAGAACTAATCATTTCATAAAAATAGGTATTCTAAATTAGAATACCTAGATATAAACATTTTCTATTTACGGCAAAAGCTATCGACATTAACATATTTCATAATGTTAAACACTGGAATAGTTATGAATCAAATAGATAGAATCAATAAAATAATTGTCATAATCGGGATAATGCTTGTTGCTGCGAATTTAAGATCCCCAATAGCTGGAGTCGCACCTGTATTAGGTACGATCTCTGGTGCATTGAATTTGAGTTCTGTAGAGGGAAGTTTATTAACCTCTATACCTCTTTTAATGTTTGCAATATTCTCACCAGTTGCTTCAATTTTTGCAAAAAAATTCGGAACTGAGCCTGTGATACAAGTTTCACTAATAGTAATTCTTTTAGGTATAGTTATTAGATCTGTTGGAAGTAGTGCCTCTTTGTTTATAGGAACCGGAATTATTGGGATTGGAATAGCTTTTTGTAATGTTTTAATTGTTAGTTTGGTTAAAAGAGATTTCAATAAACACGTCAACGCAGTTACTTGTTGTTACGTACTTTTCATGGGTATAGGTTCTACAGTAATCTCTATTTATACAATTCCTATTGGCAATCTTGCAAACGAATACAATTTAACAAACTCTTGGAAATATTCGTTAGCCTTCGTTGGGATATTAACTCTAATCGCTACGGTTTTTTGGTCTAGATTATCAAAGCAACATACAAAACCAACGGATGATATCGAAGTTATAGACACACATACATACTTATGGCGATCATTAGAATCGTGGAAAATAACTTTGTTGTTAGGAGTAAATTCGGCGCTGATGTACGCTTTTATTGCGTGGACTCCTTCCATATTGCAGTACTTGGGTTACTCAAAGGCAGAGGCGGGACAAATACATGGTTATTTACAGCTCTCGTCAGCTTTAGTTGCAATATTTTTAGTGAAAATAAAAATAAAAAATATGAAATTAGTAAGCGTTTGTTTGGGATTACTATTACTACTAAGCATATCAGGTTTATATATTTATCCTAATCTAGCAAAATACTGGATTTTTGCATTAGGCTTTAGCAGTGGTGGTGGATTTATTGTATCTTTATCAATTATTGGCATTCGCACACATTGTTCTCATCAAACAGCATCTCTATCTGGTATGGCACAGAGCATAGGATATGTGATTAGTTCTTTAGGTCCATTAGTATTTGGTTTTCTATATCAACAGAGTAATAGTTGGGGCTATGCAATTATTCTTTCACTAGTTATGTGTGTCTTGTGGATATTTCTTTGTATTATCACCGTAAATAGCAAAATTATTTATCATAAAGAAAAGCGGGTCTATCATGAAGAAAAAGCATCATAATAAAGACCTGAGCGACATATCAAAAGATGGCTGGATAAACATTTTTATTCATCCATCTATCGAGCCTTATTTTAGATTAGCAAGATTTGATAGACCTATAGGCACTTATCTTACAATGCTTCCTTGCTTGGCTGCTTTATGCCAAGCAAGCAAGGGAGTCCCAAGTCTTTACAATTTAGCACTATTTGCAATTGCGTCTTTAATAATGAGAAGTGTAGGTTCTATCATAAACGATATCACGGACAAAAAATATGATCGTCATGTCGAAAGAACTAGATTACGACCATTAACAAACGGAGATTTAACAACATATAATGCTGTGATATTTTTAATAATATTAGCGATTATTAGTTTTCTATTATATTTTGGATTGAATGAAAGTGCACAATCTGCGGTGTTACCTATAATACCGATGATGATATTATATCCTTTCTGTAAAAGGTTCACTAATTGGCCTCAAGTTGTTCTAGGGTTTGTTTTTAATTGGGGTATGTTGGTATGTTGGTTTCAAGTTAACAACACACTTCCCTTTGGTGCATTCCTAATGTGGGTGGGGACTGTATTCTGGTCGATTAGCTACGATACTATTTATGCCTATGTTGATATTAATTTCGATAAAAGTTTAGGTTTGAAATCTACTGCGATTTTATTCGAAGATGATGGTAAGAAATATATATCAGTTTTCTTATTAATTTCTGTAGTGATATGGACATTATCAGGATACTTATTGAATATGAATGTGTTTTATTTTATTGGTATGTTTGTTTTGTTGTTTGACTTCTATTCTCAAATTAAAAAAATAGACTTAGAAAAGCCAGATATATGTTTCTTTCTTTTTAAGCATAACTCATACGCAGGATTAGTATTATTGTTTTCATCCTTCGTTGGTTCATTGTAGGTAAATTATTGATATGAGCAAATGGGCTGAAATTTTACACATCAACGATTTTCTGATTCTATTTGATAATCCTTGGTTTTTTATTTTTATGGTGGTTATAGTATTAGGTAACATTTGTTGCGTTTGTTTATATATAGATGACTTTAAAAAAGAAAAGGAAAAAATTATTATCCAATACGAATCGAAATTAAAAAAACATATGAGTAATACCAACGCTAATTATAAATAGTCAGAAAATTAAAATGAGGTTAACATGCTGATAGACTTACTGGAATCGAGTTCAGGGTGCTTTGCGATAGACAATGAACTTATTGACATTGTGTATTTTGAGTTTTATTTGGAAGTTATAAAGAAGGGCGATGTAATAATATCTTATGATACGTTATCTGATGTAAAAAGTAGCTTGGGAGGAATAAAAAACAAAAAAGAATACTTTAAAAATCTTTCATCGGAAGACTGTAAATCAATTGCTCTGGCTCAGTACGAAAAAAACACGAAATTACTAAAGGGTAGAGATGTTACAGTAAGTTATCATTTACCTTTATCTGCAATTCTTGATGCCCACTTTATAGATAAAATGATATCTAAAAGTGAGCATCGAACAGCTTTTGAAATAGACCAAATTAATATTGATTTGAATTCCAGTGAGTTAGTAAAAGATTTGTTGTTAAACATTGAGAAAATAAAAAAATGTGGTGGGGAGATTTGGCTTAACGACTATATTCACACATCTAAATCTAAAGAAGAAGCAGTCAAAAAAATTAATTTTGATTTAGTTAAACTGGATAAAAAATATTGGTGGATGGACGGCAGATTTAACGACCTGTTTAAACAAGTCATGACCATGAGAAATTCAGTTGGATCTATTGTTGTTAAAGGGGTAGAAAGTGATTTTCAATTTGACCTTGTTAAAAGGTTAAATGTAATGGCGCAAGGTTCATTTTGAAAAAATTAAGCAGTAATTGTTCAATAACTTAAGAAGGTTAATAATGAGTTTTATTAAGTGTGCAATCTTGGAAATAGCAGTAAGTTTATACGTTGTATTTTTTATTACTTTTCTTGTTATCAAGATTATGTTATTGTCAGTTCAATTAATACTAACTAAAATGTTCTGTTGGTTTTAATAAAAGCATTGTTGTGTGCGATTTTTTATTGGGGTGAGTCATCAATGGAAAAGTTTAAGAAACTAGAACGCTGGGCTACTGTTAAACATTTTCGTTTAAGCATTGCTCTTTGTGAATATAAAAGCATACTTCATGCTGCAAATGCTATTAACATGTCTCAACCTACAGCAAGCAAGATGTTGAGTGAATTAGAAAGTAATTTGCAAATGAAACTTTTTACTCGTACAAGTCGAGGGGTAGAGCCGACATATTTAGGGATTGCGTTCACAGAAAAGGCTAAGCTTATTCTTGCTCAGTTAGATAAAGTATCTAACGAATTGGAGTTTCTTCATAGTGGTCATAGTAGATTGTTATCTATCGGCGTTATATTAACTGGATCTAGTTACAGATTACCAGTGGCTATGATGAAGTTACTCGACTCCTTTCCAACGTTAAAGATAAAAGTTATAGAAGGAAGCAGTAACGAACTAACTCCTAAATTAATATCAGGAGAAGTAGATTTCCTTCTAGGTAGGTTATCGGACGTCAAGGCTAACAAGCTTTTAGAACAAGAGGCTCTTTTCATAGAGAGTGCTATAATTATTACTGGATTGAGAAATTCAGCAGAAATACCATTAGAAGAACTTGCAACTAAAAGATGGTTGCTACCAAGTTTTGATACTCACTTAACTAAACAATTTTGTGAATTGTTTTCTTCAAATGGGATTTCACCTCCAGAAGCAATTGTTGAAACTACTTCTTTAAACAATATTATGTTCATGCTTAGTAAAGGCGATTATTACGGAGTAATACCTACATCAATCGCGGATAACATTCATAATAAGGAGCAGTTTGTAACTATAACAAGCGTCCAACCTTTGACGTTATCAAAAATTGGCATCACTAAGAAAAAAAACACCCACCTTTCTATTGAAAGTAACATCCTCATCGACTATCTAAAGAATCAAAGCTAATCTTTCACATTTCTTCGATTTCATTTCTAGATTGAATAACCGACCAAGCAGCTATTATCTGAGCGACGAAAAACATTGATTGTCGTCGCTTTTTTGCTCAAATCTCATTACAAAATAGCCAACCGGAGCACTTAGTAGTTTACTTTGAAGTGCGGATAACTCACAAAGGTAAGTTTTACGCTGGGTCTGACATTTTCGTACCTCACTTGACTACAATTGCACTCGATAAGTCGCAGGGACATAAACACGTGCATAAGGGACACGGCTTGCTTGAATCACGGCAACGATGCCATTGACTGGAACGCGTTCGCCTAAGTTAAAAGGTAGATTGTCGAGCAAACCATCACGGGTAGCGGTAATGGTTAGCTCTGCTAGTTTTTGCTGTTGAAGAGCCACATCTGCTTTTGCTGCCATCAGTTCGGCTTTGGCTTGTTCAATGTCTTCAGGACGTGAGCCTGCGGTAAGTTTGCTGAACTCTTCTTGTGACGAATCTAACTCGGCACGCGCAGAATCTCTTGCTGCCAATGCGGTGTCTTTTTCCGATTGGCTGATGAGTTTCTTACGTACCAATTCTGCTTTACGTTGGTAGTTCTTTTGAGCTTCGGTTAATTGCGCTTCTGCTCTTGCAACTCTTGCTTGGGCTGCTGCAATATCTTCAGGACGTTCGCCATTGGTCAGCTTTAATAGGTAAGCATCTGCTTTAGCTTGCTCAGCTACGGCGCGGGCTAATATCGCTTCTTGGTTCTTAGTATCGAGTTGAACTAGCACCTCACCTTCAGTTACTTGGCTGCCTTCTTTAATGGGTAGAGCACGAATGATTTCGCTTGAGGTGGCTGTAAAGGTGACGCGGTCACGTTCTAGTGTGCCAAGAGCTTGCTGACCATCGTCTTTTGAGCAAGCGGTCAAAAGGGTGATAACAAAGGTGCCAAGAATGATTCGCTTCATCATGCGATGCTTCCTCAAGAAGTTGAGCCTGATCGTAGGTCAGGTTGCAGAAGAATGTGGGACTGTATTCAGTGTAACGTGGACAAGTTTTAGTCGGCTAGGGCGATAATTCCCTCAATATTCATCAATTGATTAATT
>NZ_BCUF01000076.1 GCF_001591145.1 Vibrio harveyi NBRC 15634 = ATCC 14126 = KCTC 12724
GCATGATTTACCATAAAATACTTAATATAGATCTTAATAATCTTACGATTGTTAAGATCTATATTAATTCGCTACGCGATCTCCACTAATGAATGGATCGCTTCGTAGATATCCTGTCTGCGAACTGGCTTTGATACAAATCCGTCCATGCCAGCTTTCATGCATGTCGCTTTATCACTCTCAAGCGCGTGTGCAGTCAATGCAATGATTGGTGTTTTGATTCCTTTCTTTCTGATAAGTCTTGTCGCTGTAATGCCATCCATAACGGGCATCGACACATCCATTAAAATGATATCGATGTCTTGTGTTTGTTGCTCCAAAAACGTTAAGGCTTCCGCGCCGTGGCTGGCAATAAATACATTGTGCCCGAGTTTATTCAGAATAAGCTTTATCACTAACTGGTTAGATTCAGTATCTTCCACGACTAAAATGTTGGTCGACTTTGATGGCTGATTTGATTCTATCTTTACCGGTCTTTCTTGGTTAGTCCTGGTAAGAACCGGGATTTTGACTGTAAAATGAGAGCCGACTCTCTCTTCACTTTTTACAGAAATTGAACCTCGCATCATCTCAACAAGGTGTTTGGTGATGGCAAGTCCAAGCCCGGTACCACCGAATCGACGAGTAATTGAGCTGTCGCCTTGATGAAAAGCTGTAAACAAATGACCAATTTTAGCTTGAGGGATTCCTATCCCAGTATCTGCGACAGATATGATGATTTCACCATTGCTTTCTAGCACAGAAACATGCACATCTCCAAAGTCTGTAAACTTAATCGCGTTTCCAATCAAGTTAAAAAGCACCTGTGATATACGAGTAGAATCAATCCAGTACTGTTTATTTCTATCTAGATTGCAGTGTAGGTCAAAGCTCAAACTTTTGCTTGTAGCCACTTGTTTTTGTTGAGAAACAATTAGTGTTACCGCGTCACTTAAGTCTGTCCACTGTTCATTTAAATGAAAGCTTCCTGACTCTATCTTTGATAAATCCAAAATGTCGCTGATAATCGCCAATAGCAAATCTGCAGAGCATTCCATTTGGTTCAATACGTCTGACTGGGCATCGGTTAAAGTTGATTGTCTCAAGATGTCTAACATCCCCAGAACTGAGTTCAAAGGCGTTCGAATTTCGTGACTCATCATGGCCAAAAACTCAGACTTCGATTGGTTAGCTCTTTCTGCTTCTTCTCTAGCCCGTGCTAATTGAGACGTCCTCACTTCAACGATACGTTGTAACTTTTCTTTGGTTTCAATATCGATAACAGCCCTTTCAATTAAGGGTCTAAAACGCCTTAACGTTTCTTTGTTTTCAATACTGAAGTGACCTTTTTGAGCTCCAACAAGGATGATAATAGTCTGGGTTACTTCAGATCGAATGCCCGTAAGTAGCATTGAATTCACGTGGCTTTTAATAAAGGAGTTTAAGCTCTCAAACTCCTTTAATCGCATAGGCTCGAACAACAAAATACATTCGCCATTAAGAGCCCTTTCCGACGCGTTACCCGGTAACCAATCTGCTCTATCAAAAACACTATTTGTTGATAATAACGTCTTGAAGTTTTGTCTATTACAGTCGCGAGTAATGACGATGAAGTCATCAAAATCAATGTACTTCTTTAGAACACTGTTTAGACCGGAGAAAATCTCGTGACGGTTTCGAGCTTCACTCATTGCAGAGATTGCTGACAGAATGGCTTTGTTTTCATCAGCCAATAACTTCTCACGTTGCCTTGCCTCTTTGAGTTCGACAAGTGCCTCTTGTAACGCTTCCTGCTGGTATATCTCTAAATATTTATCTTTCATAAGGTTTATGGAATATCGCTGATGATATCATCAGGTTTCCATGTCCATTCTCACCACCTATAAATCTTCCTTGCTCACCAAAAGTAAACGGGCAAATAAAAGGCAGGTTCTCTAATTCCTGATTAATTTGTTCACAAACACTGTTGATGTCCTGTTTTAAGTGCAACATAGGACCAGCACAAAAGATATTGATCACCCCTATTTTTCGAGATTCCTCTAACTTTTGATTGAATGCAGCGTTCACAACTCTCGCCGCTCTTGCGACAAGATGCTGGCGACTACCTTGCATCAACGTTAGCATTTCGCCTTCTTCAATATCGGTGAAAAGCTCAATACCACCTTGTTCAGTTTCTCTTATCGGGTGTGAGAGTTTGTAATAAGGTCTCTCATACAATTGACCCGCGATGCGCCCTAACGGATATGCACTTGAGTTAGTGAACAGGAAGCTTTCTCTATCAGTTTGTGTTTCTTGATGATTTGTCCACGCTCGATATACATCGAGAGCAGGTTGATTATCTATCTCGAGTAAGATGCGACCGTTCGTTTTCGTCGCAATACCAGTTATCCCTGTTGGCGAGTGTCCTGCGCTGAATGCGATATCGACCGGCTGTGAGGAGTAAAACAACGTTAAGCTCACGCCATTTTGTTCGTACCCTTGAGAGGTAATAATTGACCAATTGCCTTCAATGTTATTGTCAGCAGCAGAACCACCAATGATTGGGACTAATGTTCCGAACCGACTGTCAATGCATTCTATGACAGATTCTTCATTCCCAGGTGTCGCATGTAAGAGAATTAAGTTAGGAACCTCACCTACTCTATCTGCATGAAATAAAGCCATATTCAGCGCTTGGTCTACGCTGGATTCAATATCCGTACTATAAGTTGAAATTCCTGTCCCGTAAGAATGTAAACCTGAGTCATAGATCGCGAGTATCGCAATGGTAGGACCTTGATGGTAACCATGGTTAGTCATGATAGCTTGGCATGAGCTAGCACCATGGAATGGAATGTCAGGGAACAGGTCGGAGAATGCGTACTGAATTGCTCTGAAGTCGTACTCTTCAGTGTAGTAGCAAATGATATGTGAGAGATTCTCCTCACTGAGTTCAGAGCGAAATTCTTCTATCGCTAAATATTCGTCGGTGATATGAGTAAATAATGATTGGCACTGCATACGGTTTTATTATTGGTTATCACTTTACTGTTATACCACTGCAAATTTTTACTGCTAGGCAAGAAAGCATTAATTGCATAAACAAGATGCAATTATCTCGCGTCAGATCAGATTTATAAATGAACTTGGACAATATTTTCATTTAATTTGATATTAATCGCTTTTGTTTCCGAAATACTATTCCAATTGATGTCTCGATATTTATCGTTGAGATTAATAAATTCACCAGATTGATTTAGATCAATTTTTATACTGCGATTTTCTGGGCTTTCGATTGAAAAGCCTTTCGAAGTCTTATTTATAGTGATTTTTGATACACCAATTGTTACATCACATCGTTGTTTTTGTGAACAGTCCACCTCTTTGCTCGTCTCATAAGTAAAGGTGCGCCAGAAAAAGGCACCGATTAAAAGACTGAGCATGATTAAGATTTGTGCAAGTCTCGCCTTTGTTAACTTTTGTGCGGCCATAATTCCTAATATCCTTGTTACAAACTTCAAACTTTTTAAATAAAAAATGATTTCCAGAGGTCTTGTAAGGTTACTACTCTGTCATTGAAATGTTAATTCAAGTATAGTGTCACGCTGAAAATGCCACTTTTTATTAAAGTCAGCAATGGAAATAAAGTGATGATAACACTTAAATTCTAGAGTTTACTTGGGTGGTGTTACGACGCAAGTCGTGTTGGAAGTAAAGTGTAGTTAATTAGAAATTGGAAGCATGCAAATGAGCCAAGTAAAGCAGCTTGAACAAAACTACAACTATACAGTCGTTCGCCAATTTACCCTTGTGACCATTTTATGGGGCATAGTTGGTATGGCTGTTGGTGTTTTGATTGCCGCTCAGTTAGTTTGGCCACAGCTAAACTTTGATACGCCGTGGTTGACGTACAGTCGTTTACGTCCATTGCATACTAATGCGGTAATTTTTGCGTTTGGTACCAGTGCTCTGTTCGCAACATCTTATTATGTTGTTCAGCGCACCTGTCAAACACGTCTTTTTGGTGGCCCACTCGTTGCCTTCACCTTTTGGGGTTGGCAAGCAATTATCCTAGCCGCAGCAATCACCCTACCTCTAGGTTTAACCTCTGGTAAGGAATATGCTGAGTTAGAATGGCCTATTGATATCGCAATCGCGATAGTATGGGTATCTTACGCAGTCGTGTTCTTTGGAACATTGGTCAAGCGTAATACCTCTCACATCTACGTGGCTAACTGGTTCTTCGGTGCCTTTATCCTAACAGTAGCAGTACTTCACATCGTGAACAGCATGGCTATCCCTGTGTCACTTGGTAAATCGTACTCGATTTATTCTGGTGCAGTGGATGCAATGGTTCAATGGTGGTATGGACACAACGCGGTAGGTTTCCTACTGACCGCTGGTTTCCTAGGTATGATGTACTACTTTGTCCCTAAACAAGCTGAACGTCCTGTTTACTCTTACCGTTTATCTATCGTTCACTTCTGGGCACTGATTTCCCTATACATCTGGGCTGGTCCTCACCATCTGCATTACACAGCATTACCTGACTGGACTCAGTCTCTTGGTATGGTGATGTCTTTGGTTCTATTTGCTCCATCTTGGGGTGGTATGATCAACGGTATCATGACGCTGTCTGGCGCATGGCATAAGCTTCGCTACGACCCTATCCTACGTTTCCTAATCGTTTCATTGTCTTTCTACGGTATGTCTACTTTCGAAGGTCCAATGATGTCTATTAAGACAGTAAACGCGCTATCGCACTACACAGACTGGACCATTGGTCACGTTCACTCTGGTGCACTAGGTTGGGTTGCAATGGTTTCAATTGGTTCTGTATATCACCTTGTCCCTCGTCTATTTGGTCAAGAGCGTATGTACTCTGTAAGCCTAATCAATGTTCACTTCTGGTTGGCGACTATCGGTACTGTTCTTTACATCGTAGCGATGTGGATCTCAGGTGTAATGCAAGGTCTAATGTGGCGCGCAGTTAACTCTGACGGCACACTAACATACAGCTTTGTAGAATCTGTAGAAGCATCTTACCCGTTCTACTTCGTACGTTTCTTAGGTGGTTTCATCTTCCTATCAGGTATGTTCTTAATGGCATACAACACGTACAAGACGGTAACTGCGCCTAAAGAAAGCTTAAAAGCTATCCCTCAACCGGCATAAGGAGATTAAAGAATGAGTAATAATTCGAATAATCGCCACGAAATCCTAGAACGCAATGTCGGTTTGTTGGCTATTTTCATCGTCTTTGCAATCAGTTGGGGTGCGCTTGTTGAAATCACTCCTCTGATTTTCCAGAAGCAAACGACGGAGCCTGTAGAAAATCTACGAGCTTACACTCCTCTGGAAATGGAAGGTCGTGACATATACATCCGTGAAGGTTGTAACGTGTGTCACAGCCAGATGATTCGTCCTTTCCGTTCTGAAACAGAGCGCTACGGTCACTACTCTGTCGCTGGTGAGAGCGTTTGGGAACACCCATTCCTATGGGGTTCTAAGCGTACAGGTCCAGATTTGGCACGCGTAGGTGGACGTTACTCTGACGAATGGCATCGTGTTCACCTTATTGACCCGCGAGAGCTAGTACCAGAATCAAACATGCCAGGCTTCCCTTGGCTTGAAGAGAACGTACTAGACGGCAAGCTGACACAGAAGAAACTAGAAATCTTCCGTGACCAGTTCGGTGTCCCTTATAAGGATGAAGAAATCGCGAATGCGGCTAAAGAAGTAGAAGGTAAAACAGAGATGGATGCAATCATCGCTTACCTTCAGTCTCTTGGTCATGCAATGAAGTAAGGGGGTCATATGGATTTCGGTACAATTCATAGTATTTATACCGTTGTGCTCTTCGCTAGTTTTATTGGCATCGTATGGTGGGCATTTGGTAAGAAGCGTAAAGCACGCTTTGAGGAAGATGCTAACTTGGTGTTTGCTGACGAAGAACAAACGACCCCAAATAACCAAGGAGTGAAGAAGTAATGACTACATTCTGGAGTCTCTGGATTATCGTGATTACTGTCGGTACGCTAGTAGGCTGTGCGATCCTCCTGACTTGGTGCGCTAAAGACAAAATGGGCGTCGAGGAAGGGGAAGACATGGGCCACGAGTACGATGGTATTCGCGAGCTTAATAACCCTCTACCAAAATGGTGGACATACTTGTTTGTGAGCACGTTTGTGTTTGCTGCTGTATACCTGACCCTATTTCCAGGTCTAGGTAGCTTCAAAGGTGTCCTAAACTGGCAGAGTTCAGATCAAACTGTACGTACGTTGGAAGAGTCGAAAGAAGCCATCGCACGAGCACAAGAAAACAAGCAACTTAACCAATACGCTAAAGAGCTAGATGATGCTGATGCATACTTCGGTGAAGCATTCCGCGCACTTGCTCACAACGCAGATGGTCTACGCCCTATCCCTGAGATTGCGCAAGATCCTGAAGCAATTAAAGTTGGTCAACGTTTGTTCCTACAGAACTGTTCGCAATGTCATGGCTCTGATGCTCGTGGTCAAAAAGGTTTCCCTAACCTAACTGACGACGCATGGCTATACGGCGGTGAGCCAGCGGCTATCGTTACAACTATCATGCAAGGTCGTATCGGTCAGATGCCAGCGTGGAAAGATGCACTTGGTGAACAAGGTGTTCAAGAAGTCGTAAGCTACACGTTAAGCCTTTCTGGTCGTAAAGTGAACGCACGTGAAGCAGAAGCCGGCAAAGCTCGTTTCGTTGTGTGTGCAGCTTGTCACGGCACCGATGGTAAAGGTAACCCTGCTGTAGGTGCACCAGACCTAACTGACCAAGATTGGTTATTCGGCGATTCACGCGCTGCAGTAACAGAAACAGTTATGAACGGTCGCTCTGGTGTAATGCCTGCTTGGAAGGACATCCTAGGCGAAGACAAAGTTCAACTTGTCGCGGCATACGTCTGGAGTTTAAGCAACTCTGACAATAAGTAACATTTCAATAACAGCCCCTTTTATAGGGGCTGTCTTTCCTTTAAATTTAAAGCCTTACATTTTTTCATTTAGCTGTTGAGAACTTTTTTATGGTAAAGCCTTGGTATAAACAATTTTGGCCGTGGTTCCTGATCATCCTGCCTCTTACTGTTGTGGTATGGACAATCGTTACAGTGGTCGTATTCGCCAATAACTCAGTTTCTTTGGTCGCCGAGGATTACTATAAAAAAGGCAAAGGCATCAATATCGATATCAGTAAAATGAATGTCGCTCGTGACCTTGGTCTTAACGCTACTGTTTCGTCTGATAACAACACAGTGGTTATCTCTTTCAATAAAGGTGAATTACCGCACTTCCCTGCACTAACAGCGACATTCACGCACCGTACATTGCCAGACCGTGATTTCACTAAGCTACTTACTGCTGATGCGAAAGGTAACTATCGTTTAACGCCAGAAAACTCTATTCAAGGTCCTTGGTTCGTTGAGCTTGAACCGCATAACAAAGAATGGATGATTCAAGGTCGCGTCGAATTCCCAGCACAACCAACAACATTAATGAAGTAAGCCTATGTGTAAATCCTGTTATCACTGTGGTGAAGATGTACCAGCCAACACGGATTTCAAAGTAGAAATATTAGGTGAAATTCGCGACATGTGTTGCCCGGGTTGTGAAACGGTGGCGCAAACCATTGTTGATAGTGGTCTTGTCTCCTATTACCAATATCGAACTGCGCCAGCAGAAAAGGCGGATCTAGTCCCCGAGCAACTCCAAGCTCTCATCCATTATGACAATGAGGACGTTCAGTCAGAGTTCGTTCGTAACCACGAGAACACTTCTGAAGTAACCCTTTCTTTAGAAGGCGTGTCCTGCGCTGCTTGTGCGTGGCTGATCGAAAAGCAAGTTTCCGGCGTTAAAGGATTGGTTTCTATTCGTGTAAATACCACCACTAACCGAGCTTTACTTGCATGGGATAAGACACAAGTACGTCTGAGCGAGTTACTATCAGTGATTCACAAGCTTGGTTACAAAGCAGCACCTTTTGAGGCAGACAAGCAAGAAGCTGCCTACCACCATACGATGAAACAGTACCTTTATCGTTTAGGTATCGCAGGTCTTGCAACCATGCAAGTAATGATGCTTGCAGTAGCATTGTATTTGGAAGTTTTTGGCGATTTGGAGCCAGAGTTTAAAAACTACTTTCGATGGGTAAGCTTAATCTTCGCAACACCTGTACTGCTCTATTCAGCGCTTCCCTTTTACCTCAATGCATGGCGAAGTATCAAAGGTCGAACCCTTGGTATGGATGTTCCTGTTTCCATTGCGCTGATTTTTGCTTATGTGGCGAGCTTAGTCGCAACAGTGACTGAGCAAGGCGAAGTGTTCTTTGAATCTATCTCGATGTTTACCTTCTTCTTGTTGGTCGGTCGATTCTTAGAAATGCGCGCTCGTCGCAAAGCAGCTGCGGCTAGCGGTAACCTTCTTAAGTTAATCCCTGCAATAGCGACAACACTAGACGGTGAACAAATTCCGGTGAAAACCCTAAAGGTTGGCGATCGCATTCGCGTTCTTCCTGGCGAACATATTCCTGCCGACGGTAAAGTGATTTCTGGTCGTATCCATATCGATGAATCGATGCTGACCGGCGAATCTGTTCACGTGGTTAAGAAAGCAGGAGATGCAGTTTACGCGGGAACATTAAATGGAGACGAATCGTTCGAACTTGAAGTGACGAATTCTAAAGCAGATTCAATGATTTCTAATATCGTTCGTCTTCAAGATGAAGCCCAACATTCCAAACCAAAAATCGCAGAAATTGCCGACGTAGTAGCGCGCTATTTTGTTGGCGCAATTTTAATCATTTCTGCAGGAACTTGGTTCTACTGGCACCAAACTAAACCCGATGATGCATTCTGGATTATGCTCTCTGTTCTGGTTGCTACTTGTCCATGCGCCCTATCTCTAGCGACACCAACCGCGTTAACGTGTGCAACTTCTCGTATGGGTAACTTTGGTATCTTGTTACGTAAAGGGCATGTTTTCGAAACGCTGTGTAAGATTAATCATCTTGTCGTGGATAAGACCGGCACCTTGACTAAAGGCGATATCGAGATTAGTGAAACCAAAACTTTAGCTGAGTTAGATAAGTCAGTGGCATTAGCTCTTGCTGCGGCACTTGAGGCGCATGCAAATCACCCTATCGCACGAGCATTTTCTGGTTTTGGTCATGAAGATATCTACGTCGATGAGGTTCAAAACGTCATTGGTTCTGGTATTCAAGGAGTTTGGAACAACAAGACAGTAAAAATTGGCAGTGCTAATTTTGTTGTTGGTGAAAACCGAGATGAAAGCAATGCTGTGTATCTTTCTGTAAACGAAGAACATGTGGCGACCTTTTACTACCGAGATCCCATTCGTAAAGAGAGTAAAGCATTCATCCAACGCTTTGCTGACGCTGGTATTACAACTACCTTATTGACAGGCGATTCATTACAAAATGCCCAGCCTGTTGCAGATGAAATGGGTATCGACCATGTGATCGCATCGGCAAAACCAGAAGACAAACTCGCGTATCTTAAAGGACTAGATCAAGACGATATCACCATGATGGTTGGCGATGGCATCAATGATGCGCCTACGCTGGCTGGTGCGCACCTTTCTGTAGCGATGGGTGGTGGTACGGACGTCGCTAAAGCTTCTGCAGATATGACGCTCCTAGGCGATAATTTAGAAAAGCTATTAGAAGCAAGGTTGCTTGCAATACGTACAAGAAAGATAATTCGAGAAAACTTGGCTTGGTCTTTGGGCTACAACCTGCTAATTTTGCCGCTTGCTGTTGCAGGCTTAGTCGCCCCCTACGTCGCCGTAGTCGGTATGTCAGCGAGTTCTATTATCGTTGTATCCAACTCGTTGCGACTGCTTAAAGAGAAGTAAGTGAGAGATCAAACATGGAAAGTCTTTACATATTAATCCCTATCGCCATTGTGTTGGTCTGTGTCGCCGTTGCTATTTTTCTTTGGGCTGTTCGTAGCGACCAGTTTGAAGATCTAGAGCGACAAGGTCACAACATTCTTCTTGATGAAGACGAAAAACCAAATAATAAAAAACAATAGCGTTATTTTATGAGCCCAGACTTTATTGGTGCATTTATGATCGGTCTCGTTGGGGCTGGTCATTGCATGGGAATGTGTGGCGGTATCGCCTCTCTACTCTCCATGGGCGCACCGAACAATAAACCTTCTTCCTCTATTCCCCTTTTCTATAACGTTGGCAGACTCGCAAGCTACGCGTTAATTGGCGCAATTGTTGGTGGTGCTATATCAGGTCTTTCAGAGTTGAGCGGTTTAACCCAGTCTCTCGCTTGGCTTCGATTTGTCGCCGCGCTTTTCATGATCTTAGTCGCCCTATATATCGCAAAATGGTGGCAAGGACTGCTTGTTATCGAGAAAGCTGGTCAACATATCTGGAAGTTCATCTCTCCAGCAGGAAAACGCTTGTTGCCACTGAAGCACCCAATGTATGCCTTTCCATTTGGCTTTATTTGGGGCTGGTTACCGTGTGGACTAGTATACTCGGCGTTAACCTGGTCTGCAGTTTCAGGAGACGCTTTAAACGGCGGACTAATCATGCTGTCGTTTGGTCTCGGAACTCTTCCATCAATGCTTGCCATCGGATATGGTGCGAGCCATTTTCAGAAGTTGCAAAAATCGTTAATATTTAGAAACATCTCTGCATTAATCCTAATAAGCTATGGCATGTATACTGCCGCCGGCGCGATGCGAATGCTTGGTTTCATATAGCATCAAAGTCGTTTTCCATCATTTTTTTGCTACCCTTTAGAAGTAAGCGGTGATAAAATATTGATGTATATCAAATAGTGAAAGGTTGTTATGATTTCTGAAAAACCTGCAACAAAGCGTATCCAATCAGGTGGTTGCGCGATTCATTGCCAAGATTGTAGCATTAGCCAACTGTGTATTCCGTTCACTCTAAACGAGTCTGAACTGGATCAGTTGGATCAAATCATCGAGCGTAAAAAGCCAATTCAAAAAGGCCAAGAGCTTTTTAAAGCAGGTGATGAGCTAAAATCTCTGTACGCTATCCGCTCTGGCACAATCAAGAGCTACACCATTACAGAACAAGGCGATGAGCAAATTACTGCGTTTCACTTAGCAGGTGACCTTGTAGGTTTTGACGCAATCACGGGCGATCTACACCCAAGTTTTGCTCAAGCACTTGAAACTTCAATGGTTTGTGAGATTCCTTACGAAATCCTTGATGACCTATCAGGCAAAATGCCTAAGCTTCGTCAGCAGATCATGCGTCTAATGAGTAGCGAAATTAAAGGTGACCAAGAAATGATCCTTCTGCTTTCTAAAAAGAATGCTGAAGAACGTCTTGCGGCTTTCCTTTACAACCTATCAACACGTTTCTCGCAACGTGGTTTTAGCCCTCGAGAGTTCCGTCTAACCATGACTCGTGGTGATATTGGTAACTACCTCGGTCTAACAGTTGAAACCATCAGCCGCCTACTTGGTCGCTTCCAGAAATCTGAAATTCTGAGCGTAAAAGGTAAGTACATCACCATCTTAGATCACGATGCATTGATGGAACTTGCTGGCGTCAGCAAAGACTAATTTGCCCTATCAATTGATGTAGCTCGAAAATGAGCTACATCATATTTCTTCCAAAATCCCTTCGAAAGTCCTCAAATTCTTCCCCAAACTGAGCTACAGTAAAAATGTACCTTGTGTACTCCAATATACTGATTTACCTTATATTCAGTATTTGGTTTTACAATAATAAGTGGGCTTAGATATGAGTATATACAGTAAGATCCTTGTTGTTGCTGACATCAATAATGATGAGCAGCCAGCACTTGCAAGAGCAGTTCAACTCGCTCGAAAAAGTGTATCCAGAAGCCGAATCACTTTCTTTCTGTCAATCTACGATTTTTCGTATGACATGACCTCAATGCTGTCGGTCGATGAAAGAGATGCTATGCGTCGCGGTGTTATCCACCAACGTGAACAATGGATGCGTAAGATAGCCCAACCGTATTTAGACGATAGCTTCGACTTTGATGTTTGTGTTGTTTGGCATAATCGCCCTTATGAAGCGATCATTGCTGAAGTCTTTGCTGGCGGTCACGACATCGTTATTAAAGGGACGCGTAAACACGATGTTCTAGAATCCGTCATTTTCACTCCTACAGATTGGCATTTGTTGCGTAAGTGCCCTATCCCTGTACTTTTGATTAAAAATGCTGATTGGCCAGAGCATGCGAAGATTCTTGCTTCTGTCCATGTTGGTTCTGAAAACCCTACGCACATTGACTTGAACGATTCGATGGTCGAGCGTCTAAAAGAAATCACTAATCGTCTTGATGCAGACCCGTATCTTGTTAATGCTTATCCGGTTACACCGGCGAATATCACGATTGAATTGCCTGAGTTTGACCCAACGACGTATACCGACGCAGTGCGTGGTCATCACTTAACAGCAATGAAAGCGCTTCGCCAAAAACACGGACTGGATGAAGAGCAAACTATCGTTGAGCAAGGCTTACCAGAAGACATCATCCCTGCAACGGCTGAAAAGCTAAATGCGGCAATGGTTATTCTTGGTACAACCGGACGCACAGGGCTTTCTGCAGTGTTTATTGGTAACACGGCTGAGCATGTGATTGATAAGATCAATTGTGACGTACTGGCATTGAAACCAAACGGTTATATCAGTCCACTTGATCCAAATACGGCGACTTAATAAGTTGTAACGTTATCCAGAAATAAAAATCCCCCAATAACTGGGGGATTTTTTACGTCTATCATTGCGTTATACACGTAATAAAAAGGAGGCTAACTTAGCCTCCTAGAATCAAATGTTGGTGACATCGATAAACATTGACTCGTCAATGTTCGTCGAAGACACAATCGCTTCGCTGAATTCGTATTCTTCACGGTTACCTTCACGATCTAGTGGAAGGTTTTCAAAGTCAAACAGTTCGCGGTCAGCAAGCTGGCTTGGGCTTACGTTCTGGATTGACTTGAAGATCGCTTCTACGCGACCAGGCGTTTTCTTGTCCCAATCGATCAACATTGCTTTAATCGATTGGCGCTGAAGGTTCTCTTGAGAGCCACAGAGGTTACAAGGAATGATTGGGAACTCTTTGTGTTCTGCGTATTTGATCAGGTCTTTCTCACGACAGTAAGTAAGAGGACGAATCACAACGTTGCGACCATCGTCTGAACGAAGTTTTGGCGGCATCGCTTTAAGGCGAGAACCATGGAACATGTTCAGGAACATTGTTTCTACAATGTCATCCATGTGGTGACCAAGTGCCAATTTAGTCGCTCCGATCTTCTCTGCGAACGAGTAAAGCGTACCACGACGAAGGCGTGAGCATAGACCACACGTCGTTTTGCCTTCTGGCACTTTCTCTTTAACGACTGAGTAAGTGTCCTTGTCTACAATGTAGTAAGGAATGTTCAGCGTTTCAAAGTAATCTGGGAGAATGTGCTCAGGGAAACCTGGCTGCTTCTGGTCAAGGTTAACTGCGACCACTTCAAACTTGATTGGTGCTGCCTTTTGTAGATTCAGCAGGATATCAAGCATCGCAAATGAATCTTTACCACCACTAATACATGCCATTACAACATCGCCTTCTTCGATCATGTTGTAATCAGTAATGGCATTTCCAACATTTCTTCTTAGGCGTTTCTGAAGCTTGTTGAATTCTAGGGTTTCTTTTCTTGTATCTACTTGGTTCATTGCGGGCTCTCACATCGCCGATAAATCGACCAGGGCTTCCTAACATGGGTTTCTTTGGGGCGTGGATTATACGAGCTTTTTGCGCAGGATTAAATGTTTGTGTGATGGAGTCGTCAATAAATAGTGTGAAAAAATGGTGAGAGTACGTTGGAAATAAAAAAGAGCCGCAGTTGCGACCCTTCTTGCTTTTCTTAACGCTTATTTTTTCGCGTTGGGAAGATAAGGTAATACACGAGTTGTTGGTTGAGGGAGTGTCATGTGCCCACCTTCACCAATTTCGCTCAGTGCAACTTGAACTTTTCCATCCACGATTGCTTTCTCTGTCCCATTAGAGAAGGTAATCGTATCATTAAGAGCATCAGCAAACTCCATCGTCACACCTTGTACTTGAGGTGTAAACCAACCAGCAAACATACCGCCTAGATCTTCAAGTAATGCTTGCATTTGAGGCATCAAAGGCGTGAGTTGTTCGTAAGATACGTTACCCTGTAATGGTTCTTTGGTCATTACAACTAAAGAATAATCACATCGAGTATCTTTTGGTGTTTGGACGAAGACAAGCGGGTTCGCAGACTTTAAGTTCTTATCGATCGGAATTGGAAGCTCTTTAGAAGCTGGAATCACAAACTCTTCGTAATGCTCTTCTTTTTCCATCCATGCTTTTTCTATCTCACACAGTTGCTTGGTATCTGCATCCACAAAAAACACACCGACTTTAACGTCATCGTGCCCTTCTTTCGCATTGTTCTTCAATTGTGTGTAGAGCTTGGAATACGTAAACATGTATTCTTGCGCGTGAGTTGCAGGCGATGCTAAGACCAGTACCGCACTGCCTAGTAAACTTAGGCTTAACTTCTTCATCCGATCCGTTATTTCTTTTATTGTGTCCAGTAAGCGTTATTGTGGCGAATCATCGCACGTAAGTCATTAACATAGGCAATGCCACGTTCAGAATACGCAAGCAAGCCATGAGTCAACTCCGATGCTGTCGCCACAGATAACAAATCCTTGTGTTTCCCTGCTAAATTCGCACGAATGTCTCGTAAATCTGCGTACGCGCGGTTACGGTTCACATTCATAAAGTATCCATGTACAGATTCTTGAACAGTATCGAACTTCTCTACTTCATGCGTTTTACCAGCGCCACGTTTTGCAGGGACAATTCCGCAGCCCTTCTTATAACACCATTGACCAAACAAGTTGTTTGCTTGTTTAGCAAAACGAGAGGTACCCCACGCAGATTCATTGGCAGCTTGAGTTAACACCAGCGCCTCCGGCAACACATTGACACGCTTAAGCATTTCATCCAGCCAAGCTTGTGTGACCGCACCATCTTTTAAAGGATAAGAATATAGTGCAGCCAAACGCTCGGCATAGGATGTTTGCTCTGAACTAATCTCTCCAACCGTCAAAGACGTTAGGAATGCACGTTCTTTTTCAATGCGCTTATTTTCTAGCGCGATTTTCGGACGAAGAAAGTCGAAGAATGCCGTCTTCTTATCTTTCGTGTCCTTAATCGAGTTAAAATCCGGAATGTCACCAATATAAGGAAGATGCGACAAATCTGGGTGTGAAACGGGTCCATGCACAACTTGCGGATCAATCGCCTTGCGATACTCACGGTCATAGTGCAAATAAGGACCAATAGAAACAAAAGTGGCGGCTATTGTGATAGCCGCCACTCGTAAACTCATAGATTTTAAAGATTTAGGCATCAAACACCTGAGAGTTACCATCGTGATCGTTATCGTTTTGTTGCGTCGCTACGATCTTCAACTTGATACCAAACATTTCGCGGTACAGGATTCCCTTCAAATGGAAGAAGAACGGTAACACGAAGATCAAGCCAATTCCGTAGAACATTGCAGCAACAATAAACATCAACATCACGCTTAAGTAAAGCCCTGCGACAACAAAAAGCTTTTTGTTTATGGCACGAAGAGACAATAAAAGCGATTGCATTGGTGGTACTCTTTTCTCACAAATCAATAAGATAGAGTGACTAAATGCTAAAGAAAGGTATAGCGACAGCAAAGGGAAAATCATTCCAGCAACACCCTGCATCATCAGGCTAAATAGTGTTGCTAAAATCACAGGAACCGTAA
>NZ_BCUF01000077.1 GCF_001591145.1 Vibrio harveyi NBRC 15634 = ATCC 14126 = KCTC 12724
GACGGGGTCTTTCTTCCCGTCCTAAACAATAAAGCTTGCGCCTTCTTCTGCGCTCGAAACGCTCTGACGAATCACGCTAAAGAAACCACGACCCCAAGTCTGTTGTTTCGCTTCAGTATCCATCTCTAACAAGTCACGACCCGTAACGTCGCTTAGGTTATTCAGTTCGCCAGTTTGGCAATCAACGCGGATGATGTCGCCATTGCGCACTAAGCCAATCGCGCCGCCACGAATTGCTTCTGGAGAAACGTGGATTGCCGATGGAATCTTACCCGATGCACCCGATAGTCGACCGTCCGTCACTAGCGCGACTTTAAAGCCTGCTTTCTGTACGTTGCCGAGGATTGGCATCAGTTTATGTAGCTCTGGCATGCCGTTCGCTGCAGGACCGTTGTGCGTCACGACCACGATGCAATCTTGGTTTAGCTCACCGCGTTTGTACGCTGCTTCCACTTCGTGTTGGCATTGGAATACGATCGCAGGCGCTTCGATGATGCGCTGATCTTCTTTCACCGCAGACACTTTCACCACTGCTTTACCCAAGTTACCGTTAAGTACGCGAGTACCACCAGTGTTTTGGAAAGCTTGTGTTGGCGCAGCAATCACTTCGCCGTCTTGGCTGCCACCACATGGTGTCCAAGTCAGTTTGCCATCGACTAGTGTAGGTAGTGTCATTTGGTCTTCGAACTCGCCGAATACCGGTTTCACGTCACGATGAAGCAAGCCCGACTCGTCCAAACGATGCAATAGCGCAGGTACGCCGCCCGCTTCTTGGAATGCGTTCATGTCAGCTGGACCATTCGGGTAAACGCGCGCCAATAGTGGCACGACTTCAGATAGGTCACTGATGTCTTGCCATGTCAGAATCAAACCTGCTGCACGCGCCACCGCCAACATATGGATAGTGTGGTTGGTGCTGCCGCCCGATGCCAACAGCGCAATAATGCCGTTGATCAGGCTCTTTTCTGTGACGACTTCAGACAATGGACGGAAGTTTGCTGAGCCTGCATTCATTGCCGCAATTTTCAGAGCTGCGTGATCGGTTAATGCCTTGCGCAACTCAGTATGTGGATGGATGAATGCCGAACCTGGCAGCATCAAACCCATGGCTTCAAACACAAGCTGGTTAGTGTTTGCCGTGCCGTAGAAGGTACATGTGCCAGCTGAGTGGTAAGCGCGACACTCCATATCAAGTAGCGCGTCTTTGCCTACTTCGCCCGCTGCGTATTTTTGGCGAACGTCGACTTTCTCTTCATTGCTGATGCCTGTTGCCATCAAACCTGCTGGCACAAACGCCGTTGGTAGGTGTGCGTAAGACAGCGCGCCCATCAATTGTCCCGGTGCGATTTTGTCGCAGATACCCAGAAGCAAGGTCGCATCGAATACGTTGTGGCTCAGTGAAAGCGCTGTTGATTGAGCAATTAAGTCACGAGAAAACAGTGACATGTCCATGCCCGCTTGACCTTGAGTCACGCCATCACACATTGCCGGAACACAACCAGCAACTTGCGCAGTGTGACCGTAACCAGACAGCACTTGTTTGATTTGATCAGGGTAGTGTTGGTAAGGCTGGTGGGCACTCAGCATATCGTTGTAAGCACTGATCAGCGCTACATTCGAATGCGTGAAATCCAGAATGCTTTTCTTTTCAGAAGAACATGATGCCGCAACAGCGTGAGCCAAGTTACCGCAAGACAGACCGACACGACCTTTGCCTGCTTCGGCTTGGACTTCAGTGCGAGCAAGAAACGCTGCACGCGCCTCTTGGCTGCGCTCAACTAAGCGTTGGGTAACGTCTAAAATTACTTGATGAGTCATGCCATTGCCTCGTCTTGCACTAGGATTAACTCAGCGGCATTCGACACAACGTCTTCGATGGTTGCATCGATGCTGACGAAAATGGTGCGAGGCTCATTTTCTGGGCGCTCTAAGGCTTCGAACTGGCTGTTGACCATGTTCTCTTTCATAAAGTGACCTTGGCGAGCACGCATACGTTCAAGGATCAGTTCTTTGCTGCCATCTAGGAAAAGGAAGGTCACGTTCTCGTTGCCTTCGCGGATTTGGTCACGATAAATCTTTTTTAGTGCCGAACAGACAATAATGCCGTGCTCGTTTTTGCTTTCTAAGCTATAAGCAGCGTCGCGGATACGTTCTAGCCAAGGTTTGCGGTCGTCGTCGTTCAGAGGTTGACCTGACGCCATCTTCTGAATGTTTGCTCGTGGGTGAAGATCATCACCATCAATGAATTTACGTCCCAGCTTTTTCGCCAAGTGCTCACCAATTGTGGTTTTGCCACTCGCACAAACGCCCATAACGACGACACTACTACCAGCCATAACTTATCCTCATAACAAATTTGCGCGTGATCTCAATTTTTGAATTCACTTTAAAATATGGGTTTATCTTATTTATGTTATCGGTAACATGTTACCGGTAACTCAAATAAATGTGAACCACAACACAAACAATAATTTTTAAAGGTGAACCCATGGAACAGCTAACCCAAGCTCCAGACCCTACGTTCCTATTAACGATTGCAGTCCTCGCGATTGCGGCGTTACTTGTATTGATTATTAAGCTAAAAGTGCACGCTTTCGCTTCCCTAACTATGGTGAGTTTAGGTACTGCGATTGCGACTGGCGTTTCTTCTGACCAAGTTGTCCCAACCATGATGAGTGGTTTTGGTGGCACACTGGCTTCAGTTGCTTTGCTGGTTGGTCTTGGCGCAATGATCGGTAAGATTTTGGAAGTAACTGGCGGTGCGCAAGTGCTGGCAGATACTTTGATTGGACGCTTCGGTAAAGAGCGCGCACCATTTGCATTGGGTGTGGCTTCACTACTGTTCGGTTTCCCAATCTTCTTTGACGCTGGTCTAGTGGTCATGATGCCAATCATCCTAAGTGTGGCAGCACGCTTTGGTGGTTCGCCAATCAAATACGCACTACCAGCAGCGGGTGCGTTTGCCGTAATGCACGGCTTTGTTCCTCCGCACCCAGGTCCTGTTGCAGCAGCAGAATTCCTAGGCGCAAACATTGGTCTACTGCTTGTTGTTGGTATCCTAGTGGCTATCCCAACTTGGTACTTAGGCGCTTACCTATTTGGTCTGTACGCGGGCAAGAAATTCGATATCCCACTATCAAAAGCGTTCTTCAACGGTGAAACACAAGTTGATGAATCTAAGCTGCCAAAATTTGGCACAGTAATGACCATCCTAGTGCTGCCTGTACTGCTAATCTGTTTAGACACAGTACTGAACACGCTAGCTGTTGCGGGTGTGATTGATGGCAAAACAGCACTGGTTGAGTTCCTACGTATGCTAGGTAAAACACCGGTAGCCCTTCTGATTACTCTGCTAGTGTCTCTTGCGGTATTCGCGAAAGACTACGGCATGGCAAAACTTGAGAAGCTGTGTGGCGACTCATTGGCGCCAATCTGTGGCGTTATCCTAGTAACCGGTGCGGGCGGTATGTTCGGTGGCGTACTGCGTGCAAGTGGTATCGGTGATGCACTAGCAGACGTTCTGACTGACACAGGTATGCCAGTGATCGTAGCTGCGTTTGTTATCTCTACCTGTCTGCGTGTTGCTCAAGGCTCAGCAACCGTAGCACTAACGACAACGGCAGCACTTATCGCGCCAGTAGTGGCAGCATCAACTGGTTTGAGCGAGCTAGACCTGTGCTTTATCGTTATCGCGATTGCAGGTGGTGCAACAGTGCTTTCTCACTTCAACGACTCTGGTTTCTGGCTAGTATCTCGTCTACTAGAGATGGATGAGAAAACAACGCTAAAAACTTGGACGGTAATGGAAACTTTACTTGGTGGTATCGCATTTATTATCGTAGCAACATTAAGCTTTATTCTTTAGAGGTTACCCATGACAACACTTGAACAACGATTAAGAGAAATCAAAATCGTCCCAGTTATCGCAATCAACGATGTAGCACACGCTCTGCCACTGGCAAAAGTGTTGGTAGAAAACGGTTTACCATGTGCGGAAGTAACATTCCGCACTGAAGCGGCGGCTGAGTCGATCCGCATCATGCGTGAAGCGTACCCAGAATTGCTGATTGGTGCTGGTACAGTGCTGACAACAGAGCAAGTGGACATCGCGATTGAAGCGGGCGTGGACTTTATCGTGAGCCCTGGTTTCAACCCAACCACAGTGAAATACTGTCAGCAACGCAACGTGACAATCGTACCGGGTGTGAACAACCCAAGCTTGGTTGAGCAAGCAATGGAAATGGGTCTACGTACCCTGAAGTTCTTCCCTGCTGAGCCTTCAGGCGGCGTAAACATGCTTAAAGCACTAACGGCAGTTTACCCAGTGGAATTCATGCCGACAGGTGGTGTAAGCCCATCTAACGTGGAAGATTACCTAGCGCTGAAATCGGTTGTAGCGTGTGGCGGTACTTGGATGGTGCCAACCGCTATGATGGACAACGGCGATTGGGAAGGTATTGCTGAATTGGTTCGCGCAGTTAAGTAAAACGCGCAAACGGCTCCGAAATACCCCCGAACGTTTTAAAACGTGAATAGAAAAAGGGTCATCAAGTACTTGATGACCCTTTTTGTTTATCTGTTTAAATCAGCAAAGTGATTCACGCGTGATTAACGCATCGTCACGAACTCTTCAGAGCCTGTTGGGTGGATAGCCACAACAGAGTCGAAGTCTGCTTTGGTTGCGCCCATCTTCATTGCTACGCCGAAGCCTTGAATCATTTCATCAACGGTGAAGCCGATGCCGTGAAGACCAACAACCGTTTCTTCTTCGCCAGCACATACTAGCTTCATCTTACATGGTTGACGGTGCTTAGTAACCGCTGTGTACATCGCAGTAAAGCCAGACGTGTAGACTTTGATGTTGTCTTTACCGTACTTCTCTTCAGCTTCTTGAGTCGTTAGACCGATAGTGCCGATTGGTGGGTGGCTGAATACCACAGTTGGTACCAAATCGTAGTCCATCTTCGCGTTTGGTTTGTTGTTGAACAGACGCTCAGAAAGTTGACGACCCGCTTTCACCGCCACTGGTGTTAGCTCGATACCGCCTTCCATGATGTCACCTACACAGTAGATGCCTTTCACGTTCGTTTCTTGGTATTCGTCTACCTTGATGTAGCCACGATCGTTCGTTGCAACGCCAGTTGATGCTAGGTTGATAGCGTCAGTTGCTGGGTGACGACCGATTGCCCAGATTAGGGTATCAACGTTTTGGCTCTCACCGTTTTCTAGGTGCAGAGTTAGGCTGCCGTCTGCTTCTTTTACCACTTCTTTTGGCACAGAGTGGGTGTGCAGCGTTGGACCTTCTGCGTCCATCACTTCTACTAGCGTTTCAATGATCATTGGATCGAAGCTACGTAGCGGTGATTCTTTACGAACGAATAGGTGCGTTTCTGTACCAAGTGCATGCAGTACGCCTGCGATTTCAACCGCGATGTAACCTGCACCGATCACTGCAACGCGTTTTGGTTGCTCAGCAAGCTCGAAGAAGCCGTTTGAATCGATGCCGTATTCTGCGCCTGGGATGTTTGGAATCGTTGGACGACCACCCACTGCGATCAGGATGTGATCCGCTGTGTAGTGTTCACCATTTACTTCAACTGTTTTTTCGTCAACAAACTTAGCAAAGCCTTTGATAACGTTTACTTTGTTGTTGCCAAGAACGCGGTCGTAAGACTGGTGGATACGACCAATGTAAGCCTGACGACTCTCAACCAGTTTGCTCCAGTCGAAACCTTTTACATCTACATCGAAGCCGTAGTCTTCTGCGTACAGGTTCATTGCTTCTGCAACTTGCGCGCCGTGCCACATCACTTTCTTAGGCACACAACCAACGTTTACACAGGTACCGCCAAGGTCTTGAGCTTCGATAAGCGCTACTTTAGCACCGTACATTGCTGCACGGTTTGCTGATGCGATACCGCCGCTGCCGCCGCCGATACAGATATAATCAAAATGAGTCGCCATTACTTTCTCCAAGAGCTTATTAATTTTGTCTGACAATAATTACATTGGGGTGGTGGGTGATGAACTCAACAGCCCAACGGAATTGTTGTTAATTCCATGTCCCTATCATAAATCGAGTCTAGCAATTTCCTAAATGGGAAAAAGTGACATTGCTTATGACAAATAGCGATGAAAGGATAGTAAAGCGGAATAAGGCGCTATTCCGCTTGGTGTTTTTCATCCTCAGGGGAAGGGAAAACCATTAGCCGCAGCAGCTTGATGTGCCACAGCCAGACTGGGCTTGCACGTCTTTGCCGTCCGCAAGATAAGTGTTGGTTAGGTAGAAATCACTAAACAGCTTTATGAAGTCTTCCGATACCGTCTTCTCTACTAATCCTGACTCTAGGATGTGCTTTTGCCACGCCTGCATTTTTGGCAGACCACAGAAGAAGTCGTAACCAGAATGCGCTTTGACGATGGCAGCGCGGTGCAGAAGCGGCAGCCAAGCCATGTCTACATTGCTTAGTTCATCGGATTTAAAGAACTTGGTTTCACCAGACAGTTGGTTTTCTGCTTTTTGGAACGCTTTGATCAGCTTCTCTGTACGTTCTTCAAAGGTTGCTTGGTCTTTGCTGCTCATGGTGCCGCATTGTGCCAAGTAGTGTTTAGAACCTAGGTAGCTCCAAGCTCGGTCTAGTGCGCGTTGTTCGTTTGTCACGCCTTGCTCTAACGGACCGTATTCGTCTTCGATGTATTCGATGATGGCATCCGATTCAAACAGTGCGGTGCCAGACTCTGTCACCATCACCGGTACTTGACCGTTTGGTGAGATGTCTAGGAACCATTGTGGCTTGTCTTTTAAGCTGATGTATTCAATCTCGTAAGGGATCTGTTTTGCTTCTAGTGCCGCAGTTACGCGTTGAACAAATGGGCAAATTTTAAAACTGATAACTTTAAGCATGGTCATTTCTCTCTATGTTTTAGCTTGTTTACATCCCTAAGACGCAGGCAAAAAAGAAAAGACGAAGCGAAGACGAAAATTTTTAGAAAATAAATAAAAAAAAAGCGCAACGAGGTCATCGTTGCACTTTAAGGTTCTGAAATTCAGTGTCTTTTATTCTGGAACGATCCAGTCGACTTTCCAGTGACCCGTTGCTGGCGCGATCGCTTCTTGCAGGAATGGTAGAATTTCTTTCATCTGGCTTTCCAGTTTCCACGGTGGGTTAATCACGATCATGCCCGATGCCGTCATGCCGCGCTCGTTGGTGTCTGGAGATACGCCTAATTCGATTTGCAGAATTTTGCGAATGCCAAGCCCTTCCAAGCCTTCAATCATGTCTTCGATGTCATGGCGGTTTACGACTGGGTACCAAATCGCGTAGATGCCCGTTGCCCAACGTTTGTGGCTTTGGTAAATCGCTTGCACGACGTCGCGATATTCTTTCGCTAGCTCGTATGGTGGGTCAATCAGCACTAAACCACGACGCTCTTGCGGTGGCAGACTGCCTTTCAGACGCTTAAAGCCATCTTCTTTGTAGATGCTTACTTGACGATCGCGGTGGAACTCTTGCTCTAGTAGCGGGTGATCGGCTGGGTGCAGCTCAGTTAGAACCATGCGGTCTTGCGGACGGATTTGCGCACGTGCAACACGCGGTGAACCTGGGTAGTAACGCAGATTCTCACCGTTGTTCAACGTTTTGATTGAGTCGATGTAGCTTGCGATCTCTTCAGGGATGTTTGAGTTATCCCAAATGCGCGCGATGCCTTGTTTGTATTCGCCCGTTTTCTCAGACCATTCGTGAGTCAGATCGTAGCGTCCCACACCCGAGTGGGTATCGTGATAAACAAACGGCTTATCTTTCTGCTTTAGTGCATCAAGAATGAGGCTTTGAACGATGTGTTTTACCACGTCAGCATGGTTGCCAGCGTGGAAGCTGTGGCGGTAACTTAACAAATTAAACTCTCGAAACACTCTTTGACTGAGTGTGGTCTGTGATTTTCGCGATATGGCGGTATTATACTCAAGTAACTTAAAGAAGTAGAACTTCGATTCAAATCAGTATCACTGATAGGGATTCGCTATTGAAATTTCTTTAAGTCACCCATACTTAGTATGAGTAAACAAATTGAACCTAAGTGGGATTGTGCCGCTCCAATAGAGTGCCAAACCGAACTTAGGCATAACAAGACTCAAGGACAGAGTAAGCGCTCTTTGACCCATTCGGTCATTGCTGCATCGAGAAAGGGAACGGAAATCCCCCCATCCATGTTGTCGGCTTGCCTGTGCATTGAGTTCGCCTACTGTTTTGCAAACACCAATAGGTTCTTTGCAAATGCGAATAGGCAAATACAGAGCCAAAACACAAAAGGAATTATTCATGTCTAATCCACTTCTTACGTTTACGGATCTTCCTCCGTTTTCGCAAATCAAACCAGAACACATTAAACCTGCAGTGGAGCAGGCGATTGCGGATTGTCGTGCCAAGATTGACGAGGTACTAAAAGACAACGCAAACCCAAGCTGGACCAGTGTGATCGCGCCTATTGAAGAAGCGGATGACCGCTTGAGCCGCATTTGGTCACCAGTAGGTCACATGAACTCAGTAGTGAACAGCGAAGAACTTCGCGAAGCTTATGAAAGCTGTCTACCAATCCTGTCTGAGTACGGTACTTGGGTTGGTCAGCACAAAGGTCTTTACGAAGCGTACAAGGCGATCAAAGCCAGCGAAGAGTACGCGACGCTAACGCGTGCACAGCAGAAGACCATTTCGGATTCACTGCGTGACTTCGAGCTTTCGGGCATCGGTCTACCATCAGACGAGCAACATCGCTACGGCGAAATCAGCAAGCGCATGTCTGAGCTGAGCTCGAAATTCTCCAACAACGTGCTGGATGCAACCATGGGTTGGACTAAGCACGTTGCAGACGAAAAAGACCTAGCGGGTATGCCAGAATCTGCACTTGCAGCGGCAAAAGCGGCAGCAGAAGCAAAAGAGCTGGATGGCTACCTAATCACGCTAGATATCCCATCTTACCTACCAGTGATGACGTACTGTGATAACCAAGACCTACGTAAAGAAGTGTACGAAGCGTACGTAACGCGTGCTTCTGACCGAGGTCCAAACGCAGGTAAATGGGACAACTCAGAAATCATCACTGAGCAGCTAAAACTGCGTCATGAAATCTCTCGTATGTTGGGTTTTAACACTTACAGTGAGAAATCTCTGGCAACTAAAATGGCAGAGAATCCAGCGCAAGTTCTTGGCTTCTTGAACGATTTGGCAACCAAAGCGAAACCGCAAGGTGAGCGCGAAATCGAAGAGCTACGCCAGTTTGCTAACGCAGAATTTGGTGTTAGCGAGTTAAACGTGTGGGACATTGCGTACTACAGCGAGAAGCAAAAGCAGCACTTATTCCAAATTTCGGATGAAGAACTGCGTCCTTACTTCCCTGAATCAAAAGCAGTAAGTGGTCTGTTTGAAGTGCTAAACCGCGTGTTTGGCATGACAGTGACAGAGCGTGAAGGCGTAGATACTTGGCACGAATCCGTGCGTTTCTTCGATATCTTCGATGGCGAAGGCACACTGCGCGGCAGCTTCTACCTAGATCTATATGCACGCGAACACAAACGTGGCGGTGCGTGGATGGACGATTGCCGTGGTCGTCGCGTGACGTTATCTGGCGAGCTACAAACACCAGTTGCTTACCTAACGTGTAACTTCAACCGTCCTGTTGGCGACAAGCCTGCACTGTTTACGCACGATGAAGTTGTTACTCTGTTCCACGAGTTTGGTCACGGTATCCACCACATGCTGACGCAAGTAGAAACAGGCGCGGTATCGGGCATCAACGGTGTGCCTTGGGATGCGGTTGAGCTACCAAGTCAGTTCCTAGAAAACTGGTGTTGGGAAGAAGACGCGCTGGCGTTTATTTCTGGTCACTATGAGACTGGCGAACCATTACCAAAAGCGATGCTAGATAAAATGCTAGCAGCGAAGAACTTCCAGTCGGCGATGGGTATCCTACGTCAGCTAGAATTCGGCTTGTTCGACTTCACTCTGCACACAGAATACGACCCAGAAGTGGGTGCTCGTGTGCTTGAAACCTTGGCAGAAGTGAAAGAGAAAGTGGCAGTTGTACCAGCGGTTGAGTGGGCGCGTTTCTCACACAGCTTTGGTCACATTTTCGCTGGTGGTTACAGCGCGGGTTACTACAGCTACCTATGGGCAGAAGTGCTGTCTTCGGACGCGTTCTCTCGCTTTGAAGAAGAAGGCATCTTCAACAAAGAAACCGGTCTAAGTTTCTTGAACAACATCCTAGAAATGGGTGGCAGTGAAGAACCAATGGAGCTATTTAAGCGCTTCCGTGGTCGTGAGCCAGAAATTGATGCGCTATTGCGTCATTCAGGTATCGCAGCGTAATCTCGATTGAGAATGAAAATGGGCAGCCAAGTGGTTGCCCATTTTTTTGTTCTTAGATTCAGCTTTTAGTCTCTGATTCAGAGTGTTATGGATTTACGCTGCGATTGATCGGGTTTTGAAGCGAAATCAGCGTCTCGGTGGATTGCACTTCGTCGATCGCTTGAAGCTTATCAATCAATACAAATTGCAGCTCCTCAATCGACTTGCACATCAATTTGACGAATATGTTATACGCGCCTGTGGTGTAGTAAGCTTCTACCACTTCATCGAGGGCATTTAGCTTTTCTAGCGCTGAATGGTAGTCGCGTGCGGCATTCAAGTTGATGCCGATAAAGCAACATACGTCATATCCTAGCTTTTTGGTATTGACGATTACCTCAGTACCTTCGATGATGTCTGCCGCTTTCATTTTCTCGATACGAACGTGGATGGTCGCTGGACTGACATTAAACTGTTTTGCCATTTCCGCGTAAGGCTTACGCGCATCCGCCATCAGAGTTTTGAGAATCGCGCGATCGAGGTCGTCGAGTTTAGGCAAGCTCGCATTCATACAATTATTTCCGTTGGGTATGAGGTTTAAAGTTCATTTTATACTCACAGCGGACAGGATTCACAAGGTTTACGCAGGGATAACCGCGAGGTAGCTCTGAAGTCATGGAGTTGATGTGCCATTTTTTCTGTTTTGCATAGCGATCATGTTCAGTGCTTTCGCTGCGGCGCAAGAACAAAAAGTCCTCGTTGTTCACTCTTACCACCAAGGTTTCTTTTGGACTGATTCTATCCAGCGTGGTTTTGATCAGCAGCTTGAAGGGCATCAGCTTGATACGCGCGTCTTGTATCTCGATTCCAAGCGTAGCCAAAGCCAGCACTTCTTCAGTCAGTTGGAGTCACTTTACCGCACTAAACTGAGCGAAGAGCATTTCGACGCGATCGTGGTCAGCGATAACAATGCACTTGCTTTGATGCAGCGCTTATCTTCTGTCATTAAAGACACGCCGGTGATTTTCAGTGGTATCAATAACTATCATCCTGCACTGCACCAAGATCTGAACGCGACAGGCGTGATTGAAGACGTCGATCTGTCCGCCAACCTCGCCTTGATCGAGCGTCTGCATCCGACCCACAAACAAATCCTTATTGTCAGTGACCATTCTGTTACTGGGGCGGCACTTCGTGCTCAGATCGAAGACTTTCTTGATAGTAACCCAGCATATCGCGACAAAATTCTTCATTTAGTGCCGGAAACGGTCGATGACCTAAAACAACAAGTGTCGCAAATGAGCATCGACAAGGTGGTGCTGTTTTGGACTTACTACCGCGATATTCACGGTAATGTTGCGACCGATAAAGACTGGCGTGATATCAACCAAGCCTCTAATGCGCCGCTGTTTATGGTGCACGATATTGGACTTGGGCATGGTGCAGTCGGCGGTGTGATTCAAACCGGCTATCGCCAAGGTTTTGAAGCTGCGAAGTTGTTGGCGCAAGTGCTGGATAACCCACAGCAACCTTTGCCTGCGATTGTGCGTGCAGAATCGGACATCAAACTCGACTATCAATCGGTTGTGCGCTGGGGCTTAGGCGCAGAGCAAGAAGCCTCGTCGGTGTTCTTCAATAAGCCGGTGGAATTTACTGAACGTTACGCCCGAGAAATTAAACTGTTTGGCAGTGTGCTGGTGGCGATGACCATCGTGATTATGCTGCTTAGTTACTACCTGCATCGCATTCGTCGCAGCGAAAGTATTGCTCGCGAGAGCCAGACGATTTTGGAATCGGTGTTTGACCAAAGCATGCAGTACATGGGTATTCTCGACCAACATGGTTTGCTTAAATCGGGTAACGATCGTCTGCAATCGTTACTCAATCATCAGGATATGCGTCTCGATCGTCCGCTTTGGCATCATAAAAACTGGAGCGAAGACGCACGCCAGTTACTTGCTAATTACTTCCAATCCAGTCATCGCCAAGTCTCTACTTTTGAAACGGAGATCTGGAGTAAAGAACATGGCGCTATGGTGCTGGAAGTGTCCCTTAAACCGTTTTCTCAGCAAGTGGCAAACCAAGAGCAATACTTGTTTGAAGCGCGTGACATCACTAGCCGTAAAGCGATGGAAGATAAGCTCTACCAACGTGAATCGAGTTTGCGTAACTACTACGAGCAGCAACCGGTAATGATGGTGACGTTAGATAACAATAACCGCATTCAGGAAGTGAACCGTTTTGCTCAGCAGCTTTTGGGTTATCAACCGTTGGATATGTTGGGGCATCGCCTACGTGAGTTCTATTCGGACGAAAAAGCGCTGATCCCGCGCCAAGTGCTATTACAACCGCAGCAAGTGATGCACGGCGTTTGGCGTCGCGAAATCGAATATCGTCATGCGGATGGTCATCGTGTTTGGGTACGTGAAAACATTCGCCCACTAAGAGATTCCGACCAACTGCTGATCGTCGGTGAAGACATCACTGAGACCAAGAAGCTCGCCAAGCAGCTAGAGTACCAAGCACGTTACGATTTGCTCACTGACACCTACAACCGCAACTACTTCGAGTTAGAGCTACAAACCGCACTGCGAGAAGTAGAAAGCCACCGTCGCGTGCATGCAATGTTGTACCTCGATCTAGACCAGCTAAAAGTCCTTAACGACACAGTGGGTCACGATGCGGGTGATGCGGCGATCCAGTTCTGTGCCAGCATGTTGGAAGAAGTGCTGCCATACAATGCGGTCTTAGCACGCATGGGCGGTGATGAATTTGCTGTGTTGTTGAAAGATTGCGATGAGCACGGTGCGATTAATGTGGCGAAGCAGATTATCACGACTTTGAGCGAACAGCTTTTCCGTTGGGAAGACACGCAACTGTTTATGAGCTGCTCAGTGGGCATTCGCATCATTGACCACACTGCCGAAACGCCACAAATGGTCCACGCTCAAGCAGATTCCGCGTGTCATGTTGCCAAAGAGCAGGGACGCAATCGCTATAACCTATTCAGCTTAGATAACGAAGAGCTGCAACGTCGCCAGTTAGAGATGCAGAGCGTTAATCTGGTGCATGAGGCGCTATCGAGTAAGCGTCTTGAACTGTTTGCTCAGCGCATTGTTAACTTGAGCGGTGAAGGCTCACCATTGTGCTTTGAGATTCTGGTACGTATTCGTGATGCACAGGGCAATTACTTGTCTCCTGGTGTTTTTATCCCAGCTTCTGAGCGCTACAACATCGCGCACTGGATTGATAAACAAGTGATTACCCAAACCCTAGAGTGGTTTGAAGCTCGCCCAGAGATAGTAGAAAAACTCGGGCGCTGCGCGATCAACTTGTCCGGTCAATCGATGGGGAATCAAGAGTTCATCGACTTCCTGTTAGAGCGTTTGCAGTCGTCCTCGATTCCATGTGAGAAGATCTGTTTAGAAATTACCGAAACCGCAGCGATGAGCAACATTGACCAAGCGCTCGGCTTTTTTACTCGCGTGCGCACGCTGGGCTGTTTGATTGCATTGGACGATTTTGGCTCTGGCTTGTCTTCTTTTGGCTACTTAAAGCAACTTCCTGTCGATATCGTGAAAATTGACGGTCTTTTCGTGCGAGATATCAACGTAAACGAGATGGATCGCGTGATGGTGCGTTCAATCAACGACTTAGCTAAGCAGATGGGTAAGGTCACGGTGGCGGAATTTGTTGAGAATGACCAAGTCAGAGAGCTGCTGATCGAGCTTGGTGTCGACTATGGGCAAGGTTATGGCATTGGGCATCCTAAACCTTTGGCTGAGCTGGTCGACGAACTCCAGCAGCTTTAGCTATCCAGACGAACGTCATCTAACTTCTCCCCAACCTAGCAATTAGAGGCGGGTTGGGTATACACTCAGCGCCAGTTAAACCGATTTTTACTGGAGCCTCCTTTTGCAACTGCAATTGATTTGTGAAGACCCATCTCAACAGTCTCACCTTGATGAACTCGCTGCGCGTTGGCAGCTTTCTCACACTGATGACAGTGACTTTGCCTTAGTCCTCACGACAGAACGTTTAGAGCTGCGTAAAGTTGACGAGCCAAAGTTGGGGGCGATCTTTGTGGATTTGATTGGCGGTGCAGTAGGGCATCGTCGCAAGTTCGGTGGTGGTAAAGGTCAGGCAATCGCGAAAGCTGCGGGTTTGAACAAAGGCGCAACTCCAACCGTGCTTGATGGCACTGCTGGTTTAGGGCGTGATGCGTTCGTATTGGCGTCGTTAGGCTGTAAAGTCCAGATGGTTGAGCGTCATCCTGTAGTCGCTGCTTTGTTGGATGACGGTTTGGCTCGTGCGAAACACGATCCAGAAATCGGCACTTGGGTATCAGAGCGCATGTCTTTGATTCACGCTTCTAGCCATGATGCGTTGGAACAATTGGCGCAAGATAAAGACTTCGTTCAGCCAGATGTGGTTTATCTCGATCCAATGTACCCGCACCCTGAAAACAAAAAGAAATCGGCATTGGTGAAAAAAGAGATGCGCGTCTTCCAATCTCTGGTTGGTGCAGATCTTGATGCGGATGGCTTGCTGGCTCCAGCTATGGCATTGGCGAGTAAGCGTGTGGTGGTCAAACGCCCTGATTACGCCAACTGGCTTGATGAGCAAAAGCCAAGCATGGCAATTGAAACCAAAAAGAACCGTTTCGATGTGTATGTGAAGGCATCAATGGCGTAATTCAACTAGGGTCTATTGACCTTTTGAGCTGATTTTTGCAGCCGTTTGTGGATTCTTT
>NZ_BCUF01000078.1 GCF_001591145.1 Vibrio harveyi NBRC 15634 = ATCC 14126 = KCTC 12724
GGTTACTTGGGTATATCAGAATTCTATTTGGCAGAAGGGGCAATGTAGATCAAGTAGGTTAACTGACTTAAGTAAAAGTGACTTTTCAAACATGCTTATCTTTTCTAAAGCATTATAATCAACAGAAAATTATCAAATAGGATTAGATAATATGTTGCTTGAAGATCTGCAAGTCGTGCTCAAAGTCGCTGAGTTTCGGAGTATCACTGGGGCTGCTACAGCCCTCGATATGAGAACAGCAACGGCCAGTGCAGCAGTGAAAAGGGTTGAAGCTTCTTTAGGTGCGGAGCTATTTGTTCGTACTACACGCCATTTACGTTTGTCCAGCGCCGGCGAACGTTACCTTCCTCAATGTGAAAAAGCGCTAGAGATGTTAGAACATGCAAAGCAGAACATGCGTGAGGATCTCGATATCATTGATGGAGAGGTGCGTATTGCGCTCTCTTCTGATTTAGGGCGCAATTTGGTTACGCCATGGTTGGATGAATTCATGGATAGCTACCCAAAAGTCACATTGCGAAGCAACATCAGTGACAGCAACATAGATTTTTACCGTGATTCGGTTGATATGGCGTTGCGTTATGGTGCGCCCACCGATTCCAGTATGTATGGTTTTAAAATCTGTAACGTACCTCGATTATTGTGCGCTACACCCGAGTATCTCAATCTCGCAGGAACACCGAAGCATCCGCAAGATTTAGCTGAGCACAATGGGTTGCTTTATCAGTTGCACGATACGTTGCAAGATGTCTGGGGTTTCTCTGATGGCAGTGCTGAATACAAAGTGAAACTTAAAGGAAACCGAGCTTCGAATGACGGAGACTTAGTTCGACGTTGGTGTGTTTCAGGCAAAGGATTAGCCATTAAATCTTGTTTAGACATGTCGCAGGACTTACTGGATGGCAAGGTAATGAATGTCATGAGTGAATATAAACCGACGCCGACGGAGCTATGGTTAATTTGCCCAAGCCGACAGTCTATAACGCCAACGGTAAGGCTACTTAGAGATCTGTTTAGAGAGAAAACAAAAGCTATTCTGTCTGAATTAGTAAAAGAGAATGTATTAGATAGCGAAGTTTTAAAACTCTAGTCTTAACTCGTCGCCTTTTGTAACCACGAAAGGCGGCTTTTTTGTGTCCATTCGACGAAAATCACGACCTTTATGTTCAAGTTGATAGGTCTGACCGCAATATCGGAAAGTTCTTATTGTGTGTTGTGTTAAAGAGCCCTAGAATCCGCGCGCTTTAGTTTTTGTAATAAGCACAGCCAATGATTTTAATCTCTATCATTGTTTTTAGAACTTTATAGGCGAACTCGTCTGATGACACATTCATGAATAAGCATACTGCACCAAAATTCAAGGCAGAATTTCTGGCTCCTCGCTACTGGGGCACATTGATCATTATCGGCATCATGTACCTTTTTAGTCTCCTCCCATTTCGTGTTCAACTCGCGCTAGGAAGCGGAATTGGTCGTCTTGCTATGCGATTAATGAAAAAGCGACAAGTCACGATCAAACGTAATTTAGAACTATGTTTTCCAGCGATGAGTGAACAAGAGCGTGATGCGATTTTAAAAGATAACATCGACAACGCAGGTATTGCCTTATTCGAAACCGCGATGGCATGGTTCTGGTCGGATAAACGCGTGAACAAACACGTGACAATTGAAGGTATGGAGCACATCGAAGCGCTTGAGAAACAAGGGAAGGGCGTATTAATGCTAGCGGTTCACTCAATGAACCTAGAATTAGGTGCTCGTGCGTTTGGCATCAAAAAATCTGGTTCTGGTGTTTACCGACCAAACAACAACCCCTGTTTTGACTACTTTCAATACAAGGGACGCTCTCGTTCGAATCGTACATTGATCGATCGTAAAAATGTTAAGGGCATGCTTGAAGCACTCAATACTGGTCATCGCGTTTGGTACGCACCGGATCATGACTATGGTACGCGTCGCTCGACGTTTGCACCTTTGTTTGCAGTAAAGCGTGCATGCACTACGACAGGAACAAGCTTGCTCGTCGATTCAACAGACTGCGCAATAGTACCATTTACCATGGTTCGTGGTAGCGATGGTCACTATACATTGACCCTTCGTGCTCCTGTTGAAGGTTTTCCGAAAAATGCCCCAGACCAAGCGGCAGTGTTTGTAAACAAGATCGTAGAACAATCGATCATGGCATGCCCGAGTCAATATATGTGGTTGCACCGTCGTTTTAAGACACGCCCTGATGGTGAATGCTGTTTGTATAAACCTCAACTTGCACCCGCAATGTGAACACCAAGCCCAGACGTTTGTTCTGGGCTTTCTTTTATCTGTTGATTCATTTCCATAGGCTTGTTTGCCACAATATGGATATTCTGGGTTTAAGGACGTTTATGATGAGATTGTTTTTTGCAATGACGTTTGACGATGCAAGTAAGTCAAAGCTCAAACTGATTCAAGATAAGCTGAAGCAAAAGGGCATAGAAGGGCGTTATACCCGAAAAGACAACTTCCATATTACTTTGGCGTTTATTGGTGAATCGACCAACGAGGAAGCTCAGCAACTCACAAAGATTCTCCACACAGTTACGCCTTCTTGCGATCAGATTGTCGTCGATCATCTCGGCACGTTCCATCAAAGTGGTAGACAGTTAGCTTGGCTAGGCATCAAGAACAATCCCGCTATAGCAGAACGACAAAATGCATTAATAGAAACTCTAGAGCACCATGGGTTTGTGACAGAGTCACGCACGTACGTCCCTCACATTACATTAGCTCGACATGTCGAAAAACAAGCCCCTTTGGATGAGGTTCTTATTTCACCGCTAACAATACCAATTTACTCCATCGCATTGATGGAAAGTAAAACGATAGAGGGGCAATTGAGCTATCAAGTTATCGAAGAAGTCGCTTGTTCATCTTCTTGATGATGTTTATGTTATTAAAACTGTCAGCAATGGAGTAAGGAGGTAAGTAATGGAAATACTCGACTATCAAATGGATGATGCTTCGATACACGCACTAAAGCGCATTGTAGGATTAGAATGCAAGTTAATGACAAGTATTGATAATACGAGCCTTGAATCAGATCCGGTGACAAGCTTATCTCCATTGTTTTTTCAGATGCCTACTGGTTTTGTTGAGCTGACAAACGAATGGCACACAAGCCCCCAAGGTCATGACTTTCATTTGCCAGTAGCAAGGTTTGTCGATGAGCTGAATCCACAAGAGGTAAAGCTGACACAGCTTGAAGGCGTGAGGTTTTGCGAAGAAGCTAAAGTGATCGAGTGTATCGACGTCATTCGATTACGCAGCCGTAAAGCAGTAAAAGAAAATTTGGCTGATAAAGCGTTTGTCCCTTCTTCAGAAGTTGTTATCTACGACTATGGGCTCAACATTATGTTTGTTGATGGCACTTGTATTGCCGTAAAAACGGAAGATGATTCGATCTTGGGTGAGTGGCTTATTTCTAATGAAGCAATTGAGCCGTATCACCTTGAAGATGTTTACCAAGAAACATTAGAAATTCGTAGCCGGATAAGAGCTTAATTGGAGAGAGCAGCACGCGTTGCTCTCTTATTCAATCACGATCATGGAAAATAACCGCTAATACTCATAAAAGTTTGGAGGCTACGTGAGTTTACTTGCTGTCTTTTTTCGCTAAATTATCAGCTAACTTACCTGCAGTAATCTGAAATGCGGCAAGGTCGTCGTCCGACACATCTAGCGTCATCTTTTGAAAGATCTTGGCGTCGACCGTTTTGATCTTCGCTAACACATCATTGCCTTTCTCGGTGGTCAATAAACATTGGCTGCGCTTATCGTCTGGGTTTGGTGTTTTCTCAATAAAGCCTTCTTCAATCAATGTCTTAATTAAGCGTGTAACCTGCGCTTTATCTCTATTTAAGAAGTTCACTACATCCATTGCTGTGCAAGGTGACTGCTTACTGATGATTTTTATAACGCGCACATGCATAGGTGCGATAGGGAGTTCTAGTTGCTCTATTTGCTCGTGCAGTTGACGCTTCAAAGCGTGTACGAGTTGGAATAGATTATCCAGCGATTTTGGATTCGACATGTAACACTCCAAGTGAAAGTGGTTGACATTATCAACTAAATAACTATAGTTGACATTATCAACTTAATTGAAAGCAACTTCAAGAGCTAGAATTGAATAACAGAATCCTTAGCAATGGTGTTGATGACCATAACATCCGTGACCATCAAACCAAAGATTGAACGCTTTTTAACAAGCTGATGAATTTTGATTGGAGAAATGAGATGAGAAAAGACAACTGCTACCGCATCACCATTGAAGAAGTAAATGTTGAAGAAGGGTGTGAAGCAAGAAGCTTGAGTTTTGAAGTTCAAGATCGTGAAGACATGCTAAACATTGTTGAGAAGCTTAATCAGGACAGTGGATTAGAGCCAACTGATGCGACTCGTGTTGGTGTAGCGCTTCGCCTGCTGGGACCCGTGATGATGAAAGATCGTAAACATCCGTTGTTTATTGACTTTATGCCGCACTTTAGAAATTTCATGCAAAACTTGAAAAGCACAGTGAAGCGTCAACAAGCTCAATGATCGATTTTACTGTGTTTTATACCCAAGTCATTCTCGCTGAACCAAGCATCTCGAGGTTATTTGGGGATAAATTTAAAACTAATAAAAAGGCTGGTATTTCACCAGCCTTTTTGGTTTTTCAAAAGCAAATCTTACTTACCAAGATAACGGCTTTCTAAGTGTGCTTTAAAGTGTTTCGCGTTTAATACATCGCCTGTAGCTTGGCTTACCAAGTCGTCAGTAGACAACAAGCTGCCTTTACTCCAGATGTTATCAGATAGCCAAGTGAAGATTGGGGATAGATCTCCAGAGCGAATTGCTCCATCTACATCAACCGTTTGCTTCATTGCAGCCATGAATTGAGCTGCATACATTGCACCGAGCGTGTAGGAAGGGAAGTAACCAAAGGCACCGTCCGTCCAGTGAATGTCTTGCATACAGCCATTCTTGAAGTTCCCTTCTGTTGACAGACCTAAGTAAGCCTTCATCTTCTCATTCCACAGTTCTGGAACGTCAGTGTGCTTAATAACTCCATTCATGAGATCGCGTTCAATTTCGTAACGCAAGATAACGTGAGCAGGATAAGTCAGTTCATCAGCATCGACACGGATGAAACCTTTCTCCACGTGAGTGTAGATTTTCGACAAGTTGTCTTGAGCAAACTCAGGACCTTCGAAATGGTTAGAAGCCAGACGAGCAAGGTGTTCAACAAAGGCTTGGCTGCGACCTACTTGCATCTCGAAGAACAGAGATTGAGATTCGTGGATGCCCATTGAACGAGCTTCACCAGCCGTAGTGCCTGCTAATGATTTTGGCAGACCTTGCTCGTAACGCGCGTGACCTGTTTCATGTACGATGCCCATCAATGATTGCACGAACTCTTTTTCGTCGTAGCGAGTGGTAATACGAACGTCAGTAGGAACGCCACCACAGAATGGGTGAACACTTTCATCAAGACGACCATGTTCGAAGTCAAATTGAAGCAGCTTCATGACTTCCAGCCCCAATGCTTTTTGTTTTTCAGCCGGGTAATGACCGTTCGGAAGCAGGATGTTGTTGGCTTTTTGCTTCTCGATGGCTTCATCAATCATTGATGGTAACCATGTTTTTACGTCCGTAAACAACACGTCTAGAGACGCGGATGTTGTGCCTGGTTCGTACAGCTCCAGCATGGCATCGTAAGGTGATGTGCCAGCAGCTTCTGCACGAATTTGAGCTTCTTCTTGAGACAGTTTAACGACTTCTGCCCAGTTTTTTTCGAAACCAGTCCAGTCATCATTCCCACGTTGGCTACGCCACGCATGTTCACACTTAGAACCTGCGAGAGATTGCGCTTGTACTAAAGATTCAGGCAGTAGATTCGCTTGCTGCCAATCGCGTTTCATTTCACGCAGTACGGCTTGATCTTGCGTTGATAATGACTCTTCTTCTGCTTGTGCAAATAGATCACCTAAATGAGGTTGAGTCATAAGAGAGTGAATGTGGACATTAAGTTCTGCCATTGCATTAGAACGGGCTTCCGCACCGCCTGATGGCATAACGGCAGCTTGGTCCCACCCTACGATGGAGGCTAAGTGACCAAAGTTAGAGACTTTTTTTGAATGTTCGACGAGTTTTTGAAATGCGCTCATGTGACTACTCTTTGTTATGTTCTTTCCTTAAACGCCCCAAGTGGGGTCCTTGAACGTACTGTTCGAATCCCTCAGCTCCGACGCAGAAAAAGTGCCGCATCAAGAGAATGCCGATAGAGAAGTGTTGCTAATTTACTATTTATTAACAAACAATGCAGGTCTATTGTGCACAAATTCAGACACTTGTACACCTAACCAAAAGGAGCGTTGAGAAACAAAGCTAGAGTCAGCGATAGCTAATGTTCTTGAGTTTCTTGCCTAAGAGGGCGGCTGAATTTTTGAATGGCTTCCTTGCGACAGCTAACGTTGAGTTTTTTGTAAAGCTTGTAAACATGGGTTTTTACCGTGCTCTCCGCAACAAACAGGGCGTCAGCAATTTCTAAATTTGATTGTCCCTGAACAATACGATCGAGGATTTGTTTTTCTCTTTTCGTTAATGTGTTGCTGATTTCTTGAGAGCTGATGGCATAAGGTCTGAAATGAATCAGCATTTTTGCCATCAGTTTTCGAGGTAACCATAATTCGCCACTTAAGACGGCATCGATACAGCGAGTTAAATGCTCTATTGGCGAATCTTCATAAAGTACGCCTTTGAGATTGAGACAAGAAAAAAGCCGAAGATCAGAGCCCGTTTTCGGTACGTCATAAACCACTAAGTCGGTGTTTTTTGTTTTGAGTGAGATGTAGTCAGACAGTGGTCTTTCTTCCAATAAATAGTTAGAAATCAGAACAACGTTGTAGCTGGACAAGTTAATTTCTTCGTCTAAGCAATGGATGCTTTTACGGGTAAGTTTGTTTTGGGGGTTCTTTTCCAACTCTCGGCGAATAAACTGGTTTTGAATACAGTTTTCACCAATAAGAAGGATGTTAGATTCTAATTCATTCCTACGCGTCCCCATATTCATAACTAGCCCCTATATAATAGTTTTGTACTAATAATATTGATAATGTAATCACCTTAGTCTAGGGGTATAGTGCTCGCCACTTTTCTCTGTTTCAACTTTGCGACTGCCTAAGGTTGTTGCGAAAGCTTAGGTTCAATTGAGATCTGGAGCACATCGTTGTAGGTACCTCCCGGTTTATTTAGCGTATCGCCGATGATAAATTTCATGTTTTTGGCGTGTCCCTTAGATGGCGTATTTTCGCTGACTCTAGCACTCGCCTGATCTAGGTTAATTTGCTTAGAATCCAGATACATATCGTAGCTAATGTCCCATTGGGTGTCCGCAGATTTGTGTCGGAGCGCACCTCGGTTTGTTGATTCAAAAACCAAGTTATATCCGGCGTTACTTTGAATCCAAAGTTTGGGCGCGGATGTAACTACTTTATTGGATTGGAGTATCCCCATATCCAATTCGTAATGCTGTTGAGTCAAACCATAAAACTGTATTTTGGCCATCGGCAAAACAGTGACTGCGATATTTGTCACAGCTGGTAAAACATATTCGTTATTGAGCAGTTGTTCGGTTAATACTGTTGCTTCGAGCTTGCCTTGATAAATACCTGAGGCGAGCCATTGTTGAGCCGGATAACGTATTTGAAAGGTGATATCAGCGTTATTCTCTGTTAAGACGACATGCCATTGATTACCTTTTTGGTAACCGTTCCCGCCTTGCCATTCGAAAATTAGCTGGGCATTGGCTTCTCCTTTTAAAAAAGAGTCACCATCATCAATCTCTAACTTGACCGGAATTTGGCATTGTTCGCCTTCAATATTCGCGCGCAGTCGATATGTCGAAATGAGTGTGTATGCACCAGAGGCAAACACATCATAGCGTGCCTGCGTAGAAGCAGGTTCGACACTTAAGTTACTCATTGAGCAAAGAGAACCCGCTAATGCTGGGGGAGCAAGCAATATTAGAGTGATAAAAGGTTTAATCCACATAAAGCTCTCCTAATCTGATTAAAACATTGCTGCGTTCATCTAAAGTGATCACCACAGTCTGTTTTTCTTTTGTGTCGAGTGTGAGTTGGTATTGACCGGGGCGTAAGCCGGAGATTGCAAACAAGCCATTTCGATTAGTAAAGAATTCGATGGGCTGTTGGGTTTCGCTACCCAAATAAGTCGCCACGCCAGCAATGAGTGGGATAGGGCTGCCAGTATGTCGATCGAGTAATGTTCCCATTACGGTTAACACAGAATCTGAGCCAATCTTGAGTTGGTAACCGCGTTTGTAGCCAGGATTCAGCCAAAATGCCCCGTCACCTAAATCGTAACCGGGCGGTAGGTTCTCTACGTCATAACTGATCAATTGAGGGTTGTAGGCAACCAAGTCCGGTATCAATACATTGGATGCGCTATGGCTATATACGCGGGCGTTTTCACCGTCTAGAGTTGGATCGATATCAACATTGTTTTCTTCCAAGCTTGGGTGCTTAGACACCACTGCAAACGCTTCACGGACTGGGCGTCCAACTGTGATTGAGGAACCAGCAAAGGCAATCGCACTACTGACTTCTACACGCGTACTGTGGTTTCTTATATCTTCGTTCAAACTCTCCATACGCGTAGCGTGGTCAGCGATAACTTGAAAGCGGTTGGCAGAATAGTTAACGCCAAGGTCAATGTCAGCGTCGCTGTCTCGGCTGGTAACAACAGAAGCATAGCCTGACATGCCCCCAGTATTACCTACATTATTTTGATAAGTGAGGTCTAGTGCTGCTTGATCGACCTCACTGTTGTAGCGGCTGACTAATCGTGTGGAATCGCTTAATGGCCAGCTTAACGTGAGAGACGTATTCCATTCATCTGAACCGACGTCGTTGTTCTGATAGTTGACCCTTGCGCTCCATGTCGCAGGTGTCGAGAAGAACGAACCGGACAGGCTAGGGCTAACTGACCAATAATTCGCAGTATCTTCAGTGCCAGAGCGGTAATTGACCGTCATGGCTGCACGTAAATCGTCATTAATATAAAACGCACCAAACGCCGAGGCATAGTGAGTGGTTTGGTTGAGAGGAGAGTCGATAGTGTCGTAGCTTTCTACGCCCGCGAAGTTTTCCGATTGGTATTCATAGAAAACACTTAATTGTGGTTGCCAAGGGTTGTCATCATCAAATTCTGCATCGAAAGCGATGCGAAATGCTTGCCCAGAATCGAGAGTGGGATGATGGCTTTGAGAGGCGGACAATTCGGTGACACCTAGTGAGCTTGCAATTAAAGCCGTCCCACCATATTGGTACAGGTCTTCACGTTTTTGACCGTTTACGCCTAGCGTAAGCCATGGCAATACACCAACATCAAGATAACCATGTATCAATTTTTGATCGGTTTGATAATCGAGCTCGTTGTTATTGACCTCTGACGGCACGCCCGCCATTAAACTGTACTCAAACTCTCCGCTGTTAAGAAGGTCATTCCCCGTTGCGACAGAAAATTGAATTCTTTCGGTTTGCCCAGAAGAGTCGGTGATCACCAATTCGACATCGTTAGTACCTTGTGCGAGAGGGATATCACTCAAGTTATAGCTGCCTGCGCCCAGTGTCAGCCTCTGAACGACAATGCCATCGATAACAACGTCGACATTCGAGGTGCGTTGCAATGTAAAAGACTGATTGGCTTTAGGGCGCACGTTTCGAGTCGGAATTAAAGTAAAGTCACGTGTGATGCCGACTCCGAGGATGTCGGTACCATCTTGAAAGCTTTTGCCAGCGTTAAACATATCACCCAATACAAGGCGCGTTCCTTGTGAAGGAAAGTCGTAGTTTAAGCGCGTGCCTTGGCGGTAATAATCTGAGTCTTGAGACGATCCATTTTCAAAGGTGGCTTCATATTCAAGGTTGGCAGAACCTGCGTTTAAGCCCGATTCAAATCTTGTACTGTAAATACTTTGTCGGTCATTTTGCTCTGCTATGGTCTGAGTTTCATTCGCCGATGCGGTGACATTAACATAACCACTGAAAAAGCTGGGTTCAGAATAATTAAAATGTTCATTGTCTTCAGCTAACGATATTTGTCGCGTGACGCTCAATTCGTTAGGAACTGAAATGATGCATTCTAGGGTGGATAAATCAAAGGTAAGCCCAAGCCCGGCACGTCGAAAGTCTTCTTGAGATAAGGTCTCTGAATGGGCGTCTCGTAATTTCTCTAAGGCTGACTCGGCGACAGATGACGAAAGTAGGGCGATGGTACTGTCTTTCGGTAAGCGAATCTCGTCATCAGCGGTAATGGTGACTTGTGCCTGACCCAAGACGCTGTCACTGATTTTTAAAAGAGAGGATAGCTCGATATCTCGACCTGTTGGATTAAGCACAACCTCGCGTGCCCAACTGATGTTGATTTGAGCGATACATAAAATCGTTAATAAAATGAATAGGAGCCAAACAGCACTGCTCCGACGCTCATTGCTCTCTTCCATGATATTTTCCTACTGGGATTGCTTTCCGTGAACGCAGGGTGAAGGTAGAAAATGGTGGCAAAAATTGGTCACCGACTTGTTGTTGGAGCGAGTAATTTTCTGTCGCTGTTAACGGCTCAAAATACAGTAGTCGAGAGTAGGTAAAGCGTTCGCCAGTATTACGAATAACCAATTGTCCGGCATCAGAAACTTCCAAGGTGACGTCAGGCTGTTGGTTGTTGGAGTACACATGAAGCAGCGCGTTATAATGCACTTTAATTTTGACTCCGCTCTGCTGCATAGGCAAAGTTCTACTTTGTCCATTAGCACCCGTTAAATGAGCTTGTGTAAACCGTATAAAGTAGCTAGAGGATGTCTTTTGTACAGAAGGATCAAGCCATTGAATACGAAATACTTGCTTTGAGTTCGGTGCTAACATTGCTGCTGGTGGAAAAACCAAAAGTGCGTCGCTATTTAATGCTTTGGTTTCATATTGACCATTTTTCTTAAATACTAGCTGATGAATACTTACTTCTAGCGGCATTTTTTCTGTTGAATTATTTGTCACTATGATCTGTGATGTTGTATTTCTATCTGTGTTCAATTCAAATACAGTTGGTGAAATAATGATTGCATTACAAAAACCACTAAATAATAACAAGATTAGACATGTTATAGATTGATAGAACATGTTATTTATCCTGTTCTATTTCTATCGACAAATCTGACACGTCAAACCCTTTCAATGGTTTCATTTCAAAAAATCGTGTTGAATGAGGAAGTACAAGTGTGCCTGCGATTAACTTACTGATATCTAATCCTTTTAGGTATTTAGAATTACTACCATCCGTTAAATGCCAATTAGTATTCGTTAGCCTGCCATAACTATTACCATTATTCTCTACTTCAACAATCCATTTGCTTCCTTTTTGTTTGACACTTTTTATATCTAAGTTTGCCGATGTATTTTTGGGCTTAACATTAATTAGTGTATTGAATTGAAGTAATAACCCCATCTTAGCGCTTTGTTCTTCGCCACGGGCTACTTCAACCTGCTTAATGGAGACTCGGTATGCTTTTGATTCAGAGATTGAAGGATCACCCAAATAACGAATCATGACCGATTGAGAGCGACCTGGCTCTATGATTGCGGTTACTGGAATAACGAGCAATTCATCGTCTGCGGGTTTTGTTGTTTCTACACCTTGCTCATCCATGGTCATTGAAAAAGGATAGAGCTCAACAGTTAGGGGTACTCGGGATGTATTGTCGATACGCATCGACATTTGGGCTCGATTGCCTATGGGTTCAATCTCAGCAACCATAGGTTCAACCTTGTATGCGTTAGCGTAAGAACAAAATAAAAATGTTGCGACTAGGATAATCCATCGAGTCATGTTGAGCTCCATCAATGTCAGCTTGGTATGGCTGTGTAGAAAGGGAGGCTATACGCTTAGCCTCCCGGAGGGGAACTTAGTTAGAAGTCACGTTAACGGTTAGCGTATCTGAGTAGCCACCCGCCCATGTTGCCACTTCTGTTGTTTGTACAGTCAATGTCGCATCAACACCAGATGCTAGACCCGAAGAACCTGGGTATGACAGCTCACTAGAGACATCGTTTAAACCCGGGCCACCAGGTGCATTTAGATCAAATGATGGAAGACCTGTAGGCGCAAAAGTTGCGGTATAAGTTAGCGCGAAATCTTCGTCATCATCCGATTCAAGACCACCTTCAGAACTGGTCAAAGAAACGGTTGCACCATCGACATCGTTACATTTCATATCCAGATCGATAGAAACAGTTTGTTCTTGTGTTACATCACCAAAGTCGAGCAATTGAGTAGCAAGCCCTGATACTTCACATACTGGAGAAACATAACCCACTAATTGAACATCACCCGGACCTGCGTGAACTTGCGAACCGAAAATAGCTGTAACAGCCGCTGCACAAATCGTAAGTTTTTTCATAAAAAGATTCCTTTAACTTGAGAGATAACATACATGTTTAGCCCAAATCCCACCGAGCTAGCCTTTCTCTGTATCGAATACAGAACTCCTAGTTGATGACGCTGTTAATTGAGGGGAATACATCAATTTCAATCACGTCTTCGTAATAGCCTGCGTATAGCAAGCGGTCTTCTAGTGTTATTCTAATTTCTCCTAGTGCCGAGAAAGGAATAACACCTGAACTGTCAAAGCGTTTTTCAGAGAGCAAATCAATGCTTTTTACTTCTTCATGAATATTTGCTTTGTTAATGTTGATTTCAAATAAATACTCGAATGGTGGAATATTATCTCTTTTATCCAATTTTAGTCCGCCATTTTTTGAATATACGCTTACTCCGAGTGGTTGGTTGCAATATATGTCCAATGGTAGTGTTTTTATATTGCTGTCTGACAAGTCGATTTTTTGACCTGACGTGAAATTTATCTCACATCGGTCTTCTAATTTGCCAACAAGATTCATCGTTAAGGTATTTGCGTTACTAAATAGTGGCGCAAATATAAATAACCAAATTGCGATCATCAGGCAGCAATGAAAAAGAAGCATATATCCCATTTGCACACCAACTTTCGTTTATTTTGTGTTGTTGAAATAAACTATAATTCCTGATGGAAATAGAAGAGTAGTAAAGGAGGTTGATCGTTTTTATAAAAGTTGTAGAAATAGTAGTAACTCTCTTTATATAAGAAAGACCTTATACTCAAGTAACCTCGAGATGCTTTGTTTAGCGAGAATGACTTGGTTTGTAGACGCTACGTTGTTTTCCTTGACCTCGAATCAATGACAACGTTTTGAGCTCTGCATCTTAAAATCATTTGTGTGTATGCTTATTAAGTGCTTTTATGCGTATGGCTTTGTACGTTATGTGATTTTCAACGATGTTGATCACAAAAGTTGCTTGCGAATTGCGTGGATTGACGGTATTGATGGGTAATGCACAATCACTCACTACAAGAATATGGATATTTTGAATTTTGAGGCGTTCCTCATTGCCATCACTATTTTGACGCTTACACCGGGATTGGACACAGCTTTGGTGATTCGTAACACCAGTCGTGCAGGTCTTAAAGATGGTTGTACGACAAGTTTAGGTATTTGTTTCGGTCTGTTTGTTCATGCATTTTTCTCTGCTGTAGGCATCTCTGCTGTTTTAGCTCAATCCGCTGAACTATTTCAAATGGTGAAAATGGTGGGTGCTGCTTATTTGATCTGGCTTGGATTAAGTAGTTTGAGAGCGTTAATGAAATCGAATGGCGGCATTGCTGTCTCTGAACAGACCCACCAAGCGTATAGCGGTAAACGCTCTTTCCGTGAAGGCTTCTTATCTAATGTGCTTAATCCAAAAACGGCAGTGTTCTATTTGGCGTTTTTACCTCAGTTTGTTAACCCAGAAGGTTCTCCATTAATACAATCTATGCTTATGGCGTCTATTCACTTTATGATTGCGATGGTTTGGCAATGTGGTCTGGCTGGTGCATTAAATTCCGCGAAAAGCTTGTTAAAAAATGCAAGTTTTATGAAATGGATGGAAGGGGCAACTGGAGCGGTACTGGTTGCACTTGGTGTTAAATTACTTGTAGAAAAACCAGTCTAATGTATTCACTTGTTCGAATTCTAATTATCCTGATCGCTTTTATTGCGGCGCTTGCTGGTATTGTGGCTTGGAAAACCATACCTCAGCTTCACTTTGTTGAAAAAGGCATGCAATGGAACTGGCATTGGTCTTACTTCGAACCATTTTCTAATGGTATTCAAACCACACGTACTCAAGATACTAAACAGCTTTTATTGAGGCGCGTCTATTTGCAAGATTCCACCGTCGTCTTTGTCGGTACGACCTTAGACAACAAATTCGAAATTGATGTAGTAAATCAAGCGTCTTGTGAGCCAAAGAGCAGTAAATGGGTGTCAGTTTCAGTCAATGGTCAGCCGATGTCGCATGTACCAATGGTATGCGAGAAGACCGGTGAAACGTACATCTATCGATTTATCGGCAATAAGCTAAGAACGCTTGAGTTTGGTATTGACGATAGCTTTATTCGTGAAGATTTTACATTGTGGCCGATTTCAGAGATAAAAGCAGATCAGTTCAAACAGCAACACTCTGCATTTTTCAATAAGAAAGATGGTGGTGAAGATCATCAATGGCTCAGAGATTGATGCGCTATACCTAAGTATCTAGGAGTGACCTGGGTATAAATACAATATGATGAAATGAGAAAGAGACAAGTCGATCGGCTTGTCTCTTTTTTATAGCCAAGCATCGCGAGGTTATAGAGGTA
>NZ_BCUF01000079.1 GCF_001591145.1 Vibrio harveyi NBRC 15634 = ATCC 14126 = KCTC 12724
AGCACAGCGTGAGGGTACAACAAAAAGGGGATATGACTATCCCCTTTACTGTTTCTACTTACCCATTAGCTCTTGGGTAAAATAATCCATACAAAGCTGTTGGGCTTGTGGTTTGATACTGACCTGCTCGTTTTCTCGCAATGCTAAGTAGAGTTCAATGATCTTTTGGAATGCGGGAATAAGGGCGTCGCGTTCTGGCATCGCAACGGTCTGCTTTAACTGTTCACTAAACTCAGGCAAACGGGATTCAATCTTCCTTACACCTGAAGGGGTTAATCCTTGTTGCTGTAAAGCCAGTGGTGATATGGCAACCGAACGAAGGAAAGACAAGAACTCAGCTGCTTCAAAATACTCACCACGCGCAATTTTGGTCGCGCCATAATGGACCCAAATCCAAAAGCGGTCTTCAATCCATTGCGGATCTGGTTGAGGGTAATGGGGCTGCGAAGTGGTGAAGACTTGCGATAATTGACCATCGCGCTCCCAAAGTACTTTTGTATGATCCACGCGTACTGCTGCATCCTGCAGTGCGACAAATTTGAAATCAACGTGAATGGCATCAGGTGCGTAAATCGCGATGACCAACCTTGGTTCTCCCACGTGCTCACCAGTGAACGCCGCGACTTGTCCTTCTACCTTGTCGATAAGTGCAAAGCGTTCTGTCATCACCGATTCTACATCATCAGGGTTGATGGCGATAACCAAGTCCAAATCACTGTATTTATCCATTGAATCAGAAGCATAAGAGCCACTCGCTCCAATGCCGAGGATGCGTTGGTCGGCAGTAAATACCGCAAGAATCTTTTTTAGAAGCTGTTCATGAGCTTGAGGGAGCGTGCTTGAGAATTTCATATTTTACCTATTAATCATGGTTGATATTAGAACCATCAGGAGATGGTTAGTGCGGTAAAATTAGCGCAGCATTACAATATGGCGTTAAGTGCTAAAAGAAGCAAGAAAAACCGGCTTAGAAAAGCCGGCTAATAAATTACTTCAGTGAGTTGTGGTGCATAAATTGATCATCAATGCCTTTGAGCTTCATGTCGTCCATGATGAAATTCACCGTATTCAATAAGCGCTGTTCGCCTTTCGGGATAAGGTAACCAAATTGACCTTTGGTGAACGGGTCTTCACAGCGTGCGGCTTCTAAACGCTCATCGGTGACTTGATAGAATAGACCTTCAGGTGTCTCGGTAACCATCACATCCACTTTGCCCGTAGCGACAGCTTTCGGCACATCTAAGTTATTTTCGAAACGAGTAAAGCTGGCACCTTGCAGATTTGCATCGGCGAATTTCTCGTTGGTGCCACCGATGTTAACGCCTACACGAACGGATGCTTGGTTTACTTTATCCAACGTGTTGTATTGCTCGGCTTTGCCTTTTGCGACCAAGAAACACTTGCCAAACGTCATATAACCCTGAGTTTGTTCTGCATTCAATTGACGTTGCATCTTACGTGTAATACCGCCCATAGCGATGTCATATTTGTCTTGGTTAAGGTCTGTCAGCAGGTCTTTCCAAGTAGTACGAACCAGCTTTAGCTCTACGCCTAACTGCTCGGCGATGTGTTTCGCGACATCAATATCGTAACCAGAGTAACTTTTGCCGTCATAGTAAGAAAAGGGTTTGTAATCGCCAGTTGTACCGACACGCAATGTTCCTGATTTTTGAATGTCTTCTAGCTTGTCGGCTTGAGCGACGCCAGAAACTGCTAGTGTTACAGAAGCAAGTAATAATGCTGTTTTTTTCATTGTTGTTGTCTGATTTGTTGTGTTTGAACGAATTTTCAAACTAACAGGAACCGCAGCAAAAACAGATCAAACCAATCGAAAAAAGCGTAATTTTTCAAAAATAATTTCTTGTCTTGAAAGTGATTGCATTTGTCTCTTTATACGTAAGAAGAGAAAGGTTTTTTGTATGAATGGCAGGGCGTTATGAATCGGATTCATCCTAAGAAATTGCTTCGTAGTAAATGGACGGCGGCACAACCCGTAAATAAAGAAAAGCACTTTATCATTTCAGAAATGGAGTTTGATGAAGAGGGCAATGTCGTGAGGTGTGTGATTGAGGCGGTTATGACCAAGCGAGAGCGTGAATTAGATTGGCATGATCTAAAAGATACACAGCAGTGGCGACAAGGATGGAAATAAGCCGTTGGAAACCCAAAAACGAGATGGAGTTAGAAAAGTGATGAATATGAGTAGGTTCGTTGTAGAGACTTTGCTATTAATGGAGTCGTCACTCTACTTATTCAAACACAAGGTAATGCCATGATCGATTTTGACAGTTCCTCGGTATTCAAGCTTAAGCCAATAGAAGTCTCTAAAGTTCGCGACGATTTTCACAAGTTCTTAATTGACGGTGAGACCGTTTTTGCTGGCTTTAAAACCGTCCGTGACCAAGTGGTGTTCACCAACAAGCGTGTTATCGCTGCTAACGTTCAGGGTATCACTGGCTCAAAAGTGGATTACACGTCGCTTCCTTATAGCAAGATAAATGCTTTCTCGATTGAGACATCAGGCACGTTCGATTTAGACTGTGAAATTGAGTTCTTTCTCAGTGAGGTTGGGCGAGTGCGCTTTGAGATAAAAGGCTCGTTCGACCTAATCTCATTCAACAAGATGATAAGCGAGTATGTGCTGGCTTAATGTGCCTCAATGCCGTATCTACAGATAAACAACAAGGAAGCAAATATGCTTCCTTTTTTGTTCTTGTATTTGGGTATATTAAGAACGGGTAGATAAGTTTGCTGTTTGAATCACTGCGCTGTCGCCAAATGACAAGACAAGCGATGGTGTTTTCTTTACCTTTCGGCTTTTTGAATGATTGCAAAGGGAAGAGAATGACGGTTGTATTTGAGGGCGTTCCTCTTGTTCGAACAGAGTGGGTTCACGATCTGGCAGCGCTTTTCGACAACAGTAATATCGATGTGCATCAGCTTATTAAAGTAAGCAAAGCCCCTGAAGATATTCAAATGTCAGACGTTGAGTTTCTGCCCGAAACCATACTTAGAAATCTGCTTTTAGCGTTCGGAGAGTCTTGCCCTACCGACGAATTTATTCACACCATTTGGACCTTGTGTCGCGATTTGTATGTGCCCAAAGTGTTAGCACAGTTAGCCCTTACGCCGACAATGACGGTCGCTGAAGCCATTGAGGTATTCTGTCATTCGATGCGCCGATATTCGAACAATACACGCCTTGGCTTGGAGCAATACCACGATCGCATATGGTTTGCGAGGTACAAAGATGGGGAAAACCAACCTTGGTATCAATATGCTGAGATGTTTAGTCTCATTTTTATGGATGAACTGGTTGCTGCACTTGCAAACTATCGGCAGCAAACCGTAAGTGTGAGTGTGAAGAGCACCAATATGGAACGCTTCTTTGATTGCCGACAATTGAAGCATGTGCAGTTTTACACCAACCGAGCGGCAACGGGTATCCAGCTTGATGACGCCGTGTTAAACAAGACGATTTGTATGCCGAACAAAGGGCGATTTGATGGGAGTACCGATCTCAGTGAAGTGCCAACCTCGTTTGTTTCCTCGTTTGGTTTTGCGATTCTTCCCTATATTTCTTTTGGGCGATTTTCCATTTTGGAAGCGGCTCAAATTTTGGGTATTCATAAACGAACGTTACAGCGACGTCTGCATGATTGTGAGGTGACGTACAGCCAAGTGATGGAATCATTGCTGCTGGAGCGCAGTTTATCTCTGCTCAAAAACTCCACTCTTTCTATCACGACCATTGCAGCATCCTTGGGCTATGCCGATACCGCCAATTTCACTCGTTTTATTCGTCGGAAAATAGGCATGACGCCTTCTGCTTACCGCAAAACTTGAGGTTTGGGGTGTGGCGCTAATGTGCTTTTCACTCAGGGTCATCAATTCCACCTTGTGGCACAGGATGACAATTTATATTTCTCTCAATCAATAAGATGAAGGGCATCGAAACTAAAGAGAGAGAAACGAAAATGTCCCATCGATTCCATGAGTACCGTTCACCGCTTACCCAATCCTTCGAGCACGCCGTCGAGTACTTAGAGTCATTAAATGAACGACCTGTCGACAAATGTGTGACATCCCAGGAACTGAGAAAAGCGATTGGTGGTGCGCTGCCAACTAAGCCAACGGATCCATCTGCGGTGATTGATGAGATGGTTAAGAGCGTCGATGCCGGTCTGATTGCAACAGGTGGCCCTCGTTTCTTTGGTTATGCAATTGGTAGTTCTTTCCCTGCATCATTAGCGGCAGATTGGCTAGTAAGCGCGTGGGACCAAAACGTGCCGTATTACGTTGCTAGCCCTGCGTTATCAGTGGTTGAAGAGACGGCCGCTGAATGGATGACTCAACTACTCGGTTTAGCGCCTAACTCTGGCATTGGCTTTACTTCTGGCGCGCAAGAGGCAATTTACACCAGCCTTATCACTGCTCGTAATGCGCTATTGCAACGTGCAGGTTGGGACGTGGCTGTTCAAGGTATGTATGGTGCGCCGCGCATTAATGTGGTTGTAAGTGATCAAATTCACTCAACGATTAAGCGTGCTCTTTCAATGATCGGTATTGGTTTGGAAAACATTGTTAAGGTACCGACAGACAACAACTTACGCATTATTCCAGACAACTTAATGGAAACGATCACCGCACTTGAAGGACCAACTTTAGTTTGTGCGCAAGCGGGCTGTATCGACTCTGGCGCTTTCGATCCTTTCCACGCGCTTGCTGACGCTGTCGCTGCGCATGGCAATGCATGGTTACACGTTGATGGTGCGATTGGTTTGTGGGCGGCTGCAAGTGCAACACATCGTTACCTTCTTGATGGTATTGAAAGAGTCGATTCCATCGATACGGATGGTCATAAGTGGTTCAACATGCCTTATGACTCGGGCATGGTCATTGTGAAGGATGCAGGTTTGCTGGCCCAAGCGATGGGAGGCAGCAATATGGGGGATTACCTGAACGATGCGATGGATAAACCAGATCGTAATGCCATTAATTTTGGCATTGGTGCTTCGCGTCGTGCACGTGGTGTACCTGTCTACGCTGCGTTTAAATCGCTTGGCAAACAGGGCATTGAAGAGCATGTTAATCGTTGTACTTCGCTTGCACAGCATATGGCAGAAAGGCTTTCAACGGTAGATGGCATTACTATTTTGAATGATGTTGTGTCCAACCGTTTCTCCGCACAGTTTGGTGAAGGGGATGAGGCGTATCGTAACGAACTGACAGCACGCGTGGTCCATCGACTACAGCAAGAAGGAACGCTTTACCCTTCTACTTCGGGTTACAAAGGGCTGAAAACCATGTTGTTCTCAGTGCTAAGTTGTCACACTTCTCTTGAAGATATCGACTTATCCGCAGAGAAAATCGTAAAAGCATATGTGCAAGAGAAGCAACGCATGGATGCTGAGTAACGTCTTCGAGCGCAAAAATTGAATATAAGCCCAGTTTTATACTGGGCTTTTTTATGTCTGCTCAATGTACTTAGGCATGTAATGACAATTAATCCTGTATGGGTTTACTTATTCTTTTTGTATCACTTATCCCATTCAATAAGGATTCAGATATGAAATCAAATCTATTCACTCTTCTATTTGGACTAGCTATTCTCAATGGATGCTCGAGCGCTAAGCCCGTCGACAGTCATCTTGTTAGTGCCTCAGGGGTTGATACGGCATTCTTAGTCAGTAAAAAAGCCAGCTTGGTCGGACAGATTGAATATTCAAAAGCCGACACAAAAAGTAGCGCTGCTCTTAATCAAACCCAAACCAATATCAAAGTTTTCAAGGATGAAGAAAATACGTTAACTCTCGCTCAGGTGAAGAGCTGCAACAACTGTAATTACCATTTAGAGCGGGGACATAAAGGCGTGTTATTCCCAATCGGAGACGCAAATCAACATACGTATATTGGTAGAAAAAAGCTCGCGAGCTTGTACTCAGAGCATCCCATTTATGTGGACAAAATTCGTGATTTTATCCGTGCCAATCCTTCGCAAGTAGAACATGAAGAAGCTTGTATTGACGTGCTTGCGGTCTATTCGAAAACAAGTCGGATTGAGGTTGGAACGATCACTGATTGTGCGACTCCGCTAAAAAGCCACGCGATTAAAAACGTACAAATGGTGCCACTCGGTTGATATTCCGTTGGCGATGCTGCGATTAAGAGGGCGAAAACTCGTGAGACAATAGCCCCCCGAGTTCATACCAAAAAGAAAAAATACAGGAAGAAGACAAACGCCAACAAGGTTGCAGATAACACTGGGTAGATGATGTAGGAGTCATGATTGCTGGTGCGCTGGTAGCAGAATGAGACCAGCAAGATGTTGTAAACAACGAGCAGTAAACTGATCATGGTACCGCTATTCAGGCTCAAACTTGATAACTGAGTAAGAAAGAATCCCAGCAATAGATAATCAAAAACGATTAGCCAAAGGAACGCTTTCTTTAGCGAATCATTGTTAGGCTTATTGGCCGCGGGTAATGGCATATCGAACTCAACTAAACAATTACTGCAATCATGATATTGGGGAAAAAAAAGGTCACGCAGAAGGAATGAAACTGGTGACCTTTTTGGGTTTAGAGGTCTTGAATCTTGGCTTTTTGATTGTCAGATTCAACAGAATAACGAATCACTTCTTGTCTTATCACTGGCTGGTTAAACTCCGCTTTCTGTTTTGCTTTTTCTAGCTCACTGTCTTGCTGGTCTCCGAAGAAGGTTTCTAAAACCTGAGCAGCGGGCGTAGTGAGAATAAACAACTCTATACGGCGGTTTTCGCTTGAATCTGGTTCATCCGGGTTAAGCAGCGCACGATCGGACATCCCCGTGACTTGCATGACTCGCTCATCAGGCATGCCACCCTCAACAAGCGTTTTTCTCGCAACGTCGGCACGAGACGCGGACAATGCCCAGTTTGATTGTCGACCAAAGTGCTTTTTGAAAGGTGTAGAGTCAGTATGACCACTGATGATCAATGGGTTGCTGATGCGTTCAAATACAGGTGCAAGCGCAAGCAGTAAATCTTCAAAGAAAGGGGTCAACTCCGCGCCACCACGACTGAACATGTGCTGCTTGTAATCATCTTGCAGTGCGATACGTAGACCTTGTGGCGTAATGGTTACGTTGACGTTACCTTGCGCGCTGATTTGACCTACCACTTCATCGATGACTTTCGCCAATAAAGCAAGTTGCTCTTGTGTGTCGAAGTTACCAGGGATCAGCGAGTCGATTTCTGGACCATCGCCATCACCTTGGAAGTACGAGCTCACGACATGATTCGAGTTGTGTTTACTTGGCACAGAAGAGTCCTGTGCCAAGTCGATTGGAGAGATACTTTGCGAGGTATCGAAAGGGTTACCGTAACTCTTATCGAAGACACTCGAGCTATGAAGGTGAGCCATAATGGCTTTGCGCTCTTCCTTGTCGACCACCTGCATGACCCAAAGTACAAGAAACAGCGCCATCAAAGCGATCATAAAGTCGGCAAACGCGACCTTCCACGCGCCACCATGAAACTCATCATGGTTGTGTGCTTTGACGCGTTTGAACACCACATGCTCTTGTTTTTGCATTATCCCTCCTGTTCAGATAGCCACTTCTCCATTTGGTTGAAAGTAGGTTTGATGTCTAACTGAATGTGTTTACGACCAGCATTGATAGCGAGCAATGTTGGCTTTTTCGCAACGTAAGCGACCAAAGTGGCGCGCACACATTCGAAAGCCGTCATGTTTCGTTTCACTCGCTGAGCCATGGCGTTACTGAGTGGATCTAAACAACAGTAACAACCAAAAATACCAATGAATGTACCGACGAGGGCAGCAGCAACGTGATAACCGATTAGGGCAATCGAACCGTCAATGGCTTGCATAGTAATGATGATGCCACCAACTGCAGCAAGAATACCGAACCCAGGAAGTGCTTCTGCCGTGCGTTGCATAGAGCGCGATGGCAACAGCATTTCGGTTTGAATTGCTTCGATTTCTTGTTCTAACAGTCCCTCTAATTCATGAGGCGACATTTGTCCCATTGCCATTAAACGTAAATTATCAGTAATGAAAGAAATAAGACGATGGTCGTCACTTACTTTTGGATAAGCGAGGAACATAGAGCTCTGTTCTGGTGATTCAATATGTGAATCGAGAAACTTAAAACCACGGCTGCGAGCAGTCTCTAGTAGATTGTTAAGCAGCGCCATTAACTCCATGTAGTATTCATATTCTTCGTCAGGACCTGAAATGGTTGCGCGCAATTGCTGACGCATTTCTTTCAAGACTTGCGGAGGGTTACCGATGATCAGTGAGCCAGCAGCGGCACCAATGATGATCATAAATTCAGCGGGCTGCCAGATTGCACCCAGATTACCGCCTGCCCACATGTATCCGCCGAAGACACACAACAGGACAGTAATGGCTCCAAAAAACTTTTGCATCTCGTGACTCCTAAGAGGACATTAATTGGTTAAGTTGTTTAAGCGCTTGTTTGTGCAACTGACAGATGCGAGGTGGTGTCAGGTCGAGCACGAGCGCGATTTCATGTAGGTTGAGTTCGTGTTGGTAAAACAAGGTCAGCAACAGTTGGTCTCGTTTTGGCATTTTGCCAAGAGCACTGTCTAAGCTACGACGTATATGTTCATGTTCCATACCGTCATATTGACCACCAAAGTGGCTGTCATTACCGCTTTCCATCAACTGATCGAGACTTTGCATTTCGCCTGCAAGCGCCGCGTTTTGACGGTTGTAGTAATCTTTCTCATCGGTGCCGAGGGCTTTGATGATCTCGGCATCGGTTGGCATTCTGCCAAGAGCACGAGTGAGATCTCGGGTCACGTCGTTCAACTCATGCGCTTGCTGACGTGTCTTGCGCGATCGCCAATCCAATCGGCGTAGCTCATCGAGAATGGCACCACGAACACGACAAACGGCGAAAGCAGGGAAGTGTGGATCTTCCACATCCCCGTAACGACGACCCGCTTCAACAAGAGCAATCAGACCAATTTGTTGCATATCTTCGATGCTGCAATGAGACGTTGCATGAACACGCAGTTGGTTCACAACACGTTTGACCATGATCTGATGACGCTGCAATAGTGCATTCTCGTCAATCGGGCGAGACGGCGTGTTTACTTCCTCCGTCTCGGTATAACTTTCCTGTAAGTTCATCTCCAACATAGTTGTGCCCCGTTATTGCACAACGTATTTGGTTAGCAGAACATCATCGATATCACGCACGATGTCAGTTTTTGCGAATGCCAGTAGCAAGGTTTCTTTCACCTCACTTTGCAAAGTGTCGATAGCACCTGTTTGTTGTAGCTCATCGAATGTTTTATCGCTGAATAGCTTAAGCAATGAGTTCTGCACCATAGGCATGTAGTCATCGATGCTTTTGATGCGTTCAGGGCGACGTGTTTCTAAGGCTAGCTCTAACATTACAAAGTGCGTTTGTTTTTTACCTTTGATAGTCAATACCACTCTCTCCAACGGATGGAAGCTTGGTCCTTTACTCGTTGGTTGCTCGACCGCTAGAAAAGCCAGTGGGGAGTCCTCTAAATAATCGTTGAAACTGGACGCCGATGATACTGACTGTGCGCTTTTGTTTAGATACCAAATACCACCAATCACAGTGACTCCGGAAACGAGGGCACTGGTGATGATCATGGCGATAAACAGGGCGATCATTTGTTGTTTGGTCATAACCTTTTTCCTCGGTGATTCATTAGGCTTGAGTGTTTAGCCAATGCTCTGAATAGTTTGTTGTTGTATTAGATTGAAAGGTGTTGGATTCGCGAGCGGCAAAGATAGATGCCTCTTCTTGGTTGCCATCATGCGCGTGTCGCTCTTGACCTTGATCCGAGCCGACATTGACATCGACATGAACGAAGTTTTGCTCTTGCAGTTCCGTTCTTAAGCGTTCTGAAACTTGCATCAATGCTTCGCGTGTTACGGCGCTATTAGCGTTGATTTGTACGCTTAAGCGATCTCCCTCGACACGAACCAATAGATCCAACTTACCGAGTTCTGGCGGATCGAGACGAATCTTGGCTTCTTGCAGGTTCTGTTGTGCTTGCAACGTCACGCGGTCTTGAAGTACTTGCATCATCTGCTCACCCCATTTACCAGAACTGGTATCGACACGAACTGCCGCCCATTCCGACCCCTGAGCTTGGGTTGCTGCGAGCGGCGTCGTAGGATTGGTGTGCGCCGCATGAGCTGTCGGTGACTGCACTTGCGCATTAGCCGTCAAAGGCTGTCCCTGAACTGGCTGGTTAAGGAGTGTTTGCAAATCTGCTGCAGATACTTTGACCTGATTTGTGGCGCTAGCTTTAGCTATGCTTTGATTCTCTGACGTTGGCGTCGCCGCTCCCAGTGTAGAGTGTGGTTGAGTTGCCGTACTGGTTGCTTGCGTTGAGCCATTTATCGCTTTGGTCGTAACTTGACCAGATTCGCCTTGTTTGCCGGCTGCTTTCACCATGCCTTGCATCAGAGCTTGTGCTTGAGCTGCTAAATTGGCTGGTGTCGCTGGAGCTTGAGAACTGAGTAGGGCATCCACCGGGGCATCTTCAGAACTTGAACCTTGCTCGGTTGTTTCTGTATCGGCAGGCGCTTTAGGCAACGCTTGTGCATTCAAACGAAAGCCGGGTACAGGAACGTGACCGGATAGCGCTTCTTGCTGAGTTTGAGAAGATGATGCAGAAAACCCTTGCTCGGATCGTGCCTGCATTACTTTTCCATCTTGTGTTGGCTGAGAAGCAACACCGCCAGAAATTGAATTGGTTACCATCATTGTGTTAGCTCCATGGTCATTGCAAGTTGATACGCCATGGCTCGCTCTTGCTGGTTACTCACCGAACTCATTTCTTGCTCTAGCTCGCTGGTGGCTTTTTCCAACGTAGTAAAAGCACTCGCGTGCACTGCTTTCGCTCGTTGGATTTCCGGCGCCAGTTTTGGATCTTTCAAGAATGGCTTGTGGCTAATAAGCAGCTCTCGCAACTGTAAGTCGTAGCGCTTGAGAGCTCGCCAATCAGCCGTTTTAGTGGCGATTTGGATCAGTTTTGACAAGTGGCGAAATCGCTCTGGCGACACTTTATGCTTGCTGTCCAAAATTCATCCAACCTTCTCGAATGTTACCCATGACACGTTCAACGTTGTCTAAACGTGATGTGTCGTTTTGTACGCTGGTGTAGAACAACTCTACTTGGCAGAAGTCATAAAGTTGGCGTAAATTGTCAGCAATTTCACCGCCGTTCTCTTCATCTAAAGCACTGCTTAATCCAATGAGGATGTTCATGCATTTGTTAATACTTGCGCCTTTTTCTGCAAGTCGGTTGGCAGCTAGGTGACCACGTATGCGTTCAACTTCATCGAGTAAGCCGTCGATTAACATGACAACGAGCTGATGTGGGTTTGCTGATGCAGCTTGCGCATCAAGATCGACTTGCTGGTACGAGTCGTAGCCGGAATCCATGAGCATGAGTAGTTCTCCTAAAGCCTTAACCAAACAACGACTGGGTTTGGTTCATTTGCGTCATTAACGTGTTCATTTGGGTAAATTGTTTGATGTAGCGTTTGTACGACATCTCGTACTTGCGCTCTAACGTGGTTTGCTTATCTTCGATGCGTCCAAGGTTGGCTTGTAGTGCATCTTTGCGAGATTTGAATGTGCCAGAAGAGAACTTCAGGAAAGGTTCAGCCATGTCATCCAGTGAATCTAGAAGTGCACCATCGCCGTTAAAGATGGATTCTAGTGCGGCACTGTTGCTCTTTTGAGCTTCGTTGAACTTGGTTTGATCGACTTTCATTTTTCCTGAACGGTCTAACGTAATGCCGATTTCACTCAAACGCATGCCGCCGTATTCACCACGAACTAGGCTCGTAACTTGGCTTTCGATAGAGCGCATGGTTGGATCACTAGCAAGTACGCCACGTGCTTGATCTTCGCCGCCTGTTTTGGTGTATTCGTCGATCGTTGAAATCAATGAGTTATATGCTTCAACGAACTTATCAACTTGTTCTTTTGTGCCTTCTGAATCTGTGCCTACTTCAAGTGCAATCGGTGTTTCACCTGACTTTTGCGCTTTTGTTACTGTGAGGTCGACACCATCAATCACGCCTTCAAAAGTATTGCTTGCGTTAGTTAGCTTTAGACCACTGCTTTCTGCACCAAGCCAAATGACAGCGTCTTGAGGTTTACTAATCTCAGTCGTGCTAGTGAAAGCATTTTCAAACCATGCTTCACCAGTACCCGATGCACTCACATTGATTGTGTTTGCGACACCTGTTTTGGTGCTAGATAACATGAAGTGAGTTTGACCATTAGAACGCACAAGTGTGGCGTTAACGCCAGGGTTATCGGCATCGTTGTTGATTGCACTAACCAGCTCGGTCATGGTTGCTTTACCGTCACCGTCGCTATCAACGGTTGATAAGTCCAAGCTCATGCTTTCACCGTTGATGGTGAAATCTAAAGAACCCACAGCAGGGATTTCTGTCGATGCATCCAAGCTCGCAGGCATACCCGTAGAGATCTGGTGTGAGGTTGCAACTTGCTCAACGAAGATCTGATAGTTACCCACCAAAGCTTTAGCATCGGCGTCAGCAGTAAAAAAGCCTTCTTGAGATGTCGTAGCTTTGTTTTTGATAACGCTGTTGGTGCTGCTGTTCATCTCTTTAACGGCGGTGCGGAAGTCACGCAGAGCGGTTTCTACTTTGCCCAACGCCGTTAATTGAGATTGATACTTGTCTGTTTGTAGCTTGTAGCGTTGCTGAAATGGTTGAACATCTAACGTGGCGAATTGGGTTGCCATGCTTATTGGATCTAACGAACTCATGAGGTCGCTCCCTCTCTCATCTGTGGTTGGCACTGCGAGCTGTCGCAGTGCCACTAATAAATTGTCTATCGCAAGATGCGTGCCTAATGTTTAAGTCTATATAAAACAATGCATTACGATGATTTTGTGTAGTTGGGAGGAAGCGGATTTTCCACCTGTTGGTTCCGCTCTTCCCCTGAATACTCTTGGGGTTTCCCAAATAGAAGAGGCGACCAAAAATAGGCAAAGATTTAACGCAATACCCGAGTAACCTGAGAGGCTTGGTTGAGTGAGAATAAGTTGGGTATCGAGAGGAGAAAACGAGGCTATGAGGCTGTACGCATAGTGAGCGGATTTCGGGGTTTACTGCTAAGTGTTTCAGATTTTTCTGACCCTAATAAGAGAACTGTTTTTGCTATCTTATGCCCCTGCAATTTTTGTGGTTGCTATACCCAAGTAACC
>NZ_BCUF01000080.1 GCF_001591145.1 Vibrio harveyi NBRC 15634 = ATCC 14126 = KCTC 12724
AAAGAATTAAACGAATGTCTTCGGAAAATCTTGAATTAGATTTGACGAACCAGTAGCAAAAAGGGCATCATTTGATGCCCTTTTTCTGCACTCAACATTATTTTAGCTGTTTTCTTGTTCAGATTTTGGTTGAGAGCAGAGCAAGATTGGCCGGAGAGGCTTAATCTTAAGAGAGTAACGCTGATTTTTTCAGCGATATGGAGTTTGCCCTGCAACAGCGGGGTTGTTGTCGTCTATATTAAGACTTGTGACAGGTTGGTTTATGAAAGCAAATAATGCTGAAACTCCTGATAGCTCAAACGCAGCAGATACGTTTAAGTGGATTGCCGCTTTCGTATTAGCAGCGGCCGCTGTTGTGGGTAATTACCTGTATGGTGAAATGTCTGTAGTAGTTCGCGCTGCAGGCGTTGTTGTTCTAATTGCAGCTGCTCTTGGCGTTGCAGCAACAACGACTAAAGGTAAAGCAGCGATCAGTTTTGCAAAAGAATCTCGTATGGAAGTTCGTAAAGTTGTTTGGCCTACACGCCAAGAAACTATGCAAACAACACTGATCGTTTTAGCTGTAAGTATTGTAATGGCTCTAGCGCTATGGGGTATTGACGGCATCATGGTTCGTCTAGTAGCTCTAGCGACTGGGGTATAGAGGGTTTTAATTCATGAGTGAAGCTCCAAAAAAACGCTGGTATGTGGTTCAAGCCTTCTCTGGATTTGAAGGTCGTGTAGCTCAATCTCTTCGCGAGCATATCAAAATGCACAGCATGGAAGAGCTATTCGGTGAAGTACTGGTTCCTACTGAAGAAGTAGTGGAAATGCGCGCGGGTCAGCGTCGTAAATCTGAGCGTAAGTTCTTCCCAGGTTACGTCCTTGTTCAGATGATTATGAACGATGAATCATGGCACCTAGTACGCAGTGTGCCGCGTGTCATGGGCTTCATTGGTGGTACCTCAGACCGTCCAGCACCTATCACAGACAAAGAAGCTGATGCGATTCTTAATCGTCTTGAGAAAGCAAGTGAAGCTCCTCGTCCACGTACTATGTACGAAGCGGGCGAAGTGGTACGTGTTAATGAAGGTCCATTTGCTGACTTCAATGGTACTGTTGAAGAAGTGGATTACGAGAAGAGCCGCCTGAAAGTGTCTGTGTCGATCTTTGGTCGTGCAACACCAGTTGAGCTTGAATTTGGTCAGGTTGAAAAACTTGATTAAAAAAACACCTTTTTAAGGGTTGTCTAAGGCGCGAATTATGACTATAATTTCGCGCCTTTTTACTTCTGGTGAAGTAAAGAGTTTTTTCATTAAACGGGGAGCTGATCGATGATTAGCGTTTGTACCCAAACTTAGGAATTATCATGGCTAAGAAAGTTGAAGCTTACATCAAGCTACAAGTCGCAGCTGGTATGGCGAACCCAAGTCCACCAGTTGGTCCTGCACTAGGTCAACACGGTGTTAACATCATGGAATTCTGTAAAGCGTTCAACGCGAAAACAGAATCTCTAGAGAAAGGCCTACCTACTCCTGTTGTTATCACTGTATACAACGACCGTTCTTTCACGTTCGTAACTAAGACTCCACCTGCTGCTGTTCTTCTTAAGAAAGCTGCTGGCGTTAAGTCTGGTTCAGGTCGTCCAAACACTGAAAAAGTGGGTACTGTAACTGATGCTCAAATCCAAGAAATCGCAGAAACTAAAGCTGCTGATATGACTGGTGCTGACATCGAAGCAATGAAGCGTTCAATCGCTGGTACTGCTCGTTCAATGGGCCTAGTGGTAGAGGGTTAATAAGATGGCTAAACTAACTAAGCGCATGCGCGTAATCCGCGAAAAAGTTGACGTAACTAAAGAGTACGAAATCAACGAAGCTGTTGCTCTTCTTCAAGAACTAGCTACTGCTAAATTCGTAGAGTCTGTTGACGTTGCTGTTAACCTAGGCATCGATGCTCGTAAATCTGACCAGAACGTACGTGGTGCAACTGTACTACCTCACGGTACTGGCCGCGAAATCCGCGTTGCAGTGTTCACTCAAGGTGCAAACGCTGAAGCAGCTAAAGAAGCTGGCGCAGACATCGTTGGTATGGAAGATCTTGCTGAGCAAGTTAAGAAAGGCGAAATGAACTTCGACGTAGTTGTTGCTTCTCCAGATGCAATGCGCGTTGTAGGTCAACTAGGTACTATCCTAGGTCCTCGCGGTCTAATGCCAAACCCTAAAGTTGGTACTGTAACTCCTAACGTTGCTGAAGCGGTTAAGAACGCTAAAGCTGGTCAGGTTCGTTACCGTAACGACAAAAACGGCATCATCCACACTACTATCGGTAAAGCAAACTTCTCTGCTGAGCAGATCAAAGAGAACCTAGAAGCTCTTCTAGTTGCTCTGAAGAAAGCTAAGCCATCTTCAGCGAAAGGTACTTTCCTGAAGAAAGTAAGCATCTCTACTACTATGGGTGCTGGTGTTGCTGTTGATCAGGCTAGCCTGAACACTCAAGCATAATTTATTTGCTTAGGCGCAAAATTTGTGTATAATTTTGCGCCTAATATTTGTGGTTGGGGCTGAACATTGGTTCTTTGAACTGTCTCCTAGTTCGAAATGAATTAAGACCCAGTCTCCGTCCAAGACCGTAGGTGTTTGTTCTCAAAACAAACTTAATCATCCTACGTAGATGGTGCCCGAACTGACAGAAAGCTCTATGTAAATAGTTAACTTTCTTCTGGGAATGCACCTCAATAGCTCTCACTGTCGTGATGATAGTGAGTGGTGTAACGACAACCAGGAGTAAATCCAAGATGGCTTTAAACCTTCAAGACAAAAAAGCAATTGTTGCTCAAGTCAACGAAGCTGCCAGTGGTGCACTTTCTGCAGTTGTAGCTGATTCTCGTGGCGTTGAAGTTGGCGCGATGACTTCTCTACGTAAACAAGCTCGCGAAGCGGGTGTTTACATGAAAGTCGTGCGTAACACTCTAGCACGCCGTGCGGTTCAGGGTACAGACTACGAGTGTCTAACTGACACTTTCACTGGTCCTACTCTAATCGCGTTCTCTAACGAGCACCCAGGTGCTGCAGCGCGTCTTTTCAAAGACTTCGCTAAAGAGAACAAAGATTTCGAGATCAAAGCTGCTGCATTTGAAGGCGCTTTAACTGACGCTGAAGTACTAGCAACACTACCAACTTACGACGAAGCAATCGCACGCCTAATGATGTGCATGAAAGAAGCTTCTGCTGGCAAGCTGGTACGTACTATCGCTGCTATCCGCGATCAAAAAGAAGAAGCAGCGGCTTAAGCCTTGCTTTTTACTGGTTGCAAAATAAACTTATTGTTGACTTAAAAGAGAATTGTTATGTCTATTACTAACGAGCAAATCCTAGACGCAGTTGCAGAAATGTCTGTAATGCAAGTTGTTGAACTAATCGAAGCTATGGAAGAGAAATTCGGTGTAACTGCTGCTGCTGCAGTAGTTGCAGGTGGCGCAGCAGGCGGCGAAGCTGCAGCTGAGCAAACTGAATTTGACGTAATCCTAGAATCTGCTGGCGGTAACAAAGTTGCTGTAATCAAAGCAGTACGTGGCGCAACTGGCCTAGGTCTTAAAGAAGCTAAAGCTCTTGTAGACGGCGCTCCAGCACCTCTTAAAGAAGGTGTTGACAAAGCAGAAGCTGACGCACTTAAAGCTCAGCTAGAAGAAGCTGGTGCAACTGTTGCTGTTAAGTAATTATTGCATAGTTTCTTAGCCTAACGGCTAATTGGCTGGTGGTTTTTTAACCACCGGCCTTTTTGCGCTGTAGGGTATAGGCGAATTTTCCCGCTGTTTAAGCGCCTGTTCCCAAGCAAAAAACATTTCATTCCTACGCAATGAAATGTCACTACAGTAAACAGCTATTTAGTCACTGTCCCTTACCCCCCTTAAGTAACTAGGAGCGGGCGGACAGTTTGGGTCACTTATCAGCGAGCTGAGGAACCCCATGGTTTACTCTTATACCGAGAAAAAGCGCATCCGTAAGGACTTTGGTACTCGTCCACAAGTTTTGGACATTCCATACCTGCTATCGATCCAGCTCGATTCGTTCGACAAATTCATCGAACAGGATCCTGAAGGTCAATACGGTCTTGAAGCTGCTTTCCGTTCTGTATTCCCAATTCAGAGCTACAACGGCAATTCTGAGCTGCAATACGTTAGCTACCGTCTTGGTGAGCCAGTTTTTGACGTTAAAGAATGTCAAATCCGCGGTGTAACTTACTCAAAGCCACTACGCGTAAAACTACGTCTAGTAATCTTTGATAAAGACGCGCCAGCAGGTACTGTAAAAGACATTAAAGAACAAGAAGTCTACATGGGCGAAATTCCGCTTATGACAGACAATGGTACCTTCGTAATTAACGGTACCGAGAGGGTTATCGTATCCCAGCTGCACCGAAGCCCAGGCGTGTTCTTCGACAGCGATAAGGGTAAGACCCACTCTTCAGGTAAAGTTCTATACAACGCACGTGTTATTCCTTACCGTGGCTCATGGTTAGACTTTGAGTTCGACCCTAAGGATAACTTATACGTACGTATTGACCGCCGTCGTAAGCTACCAGCTTCGATCATCCTTCGTGCACTTGGTAAAACGTCAGAAGAAATCCTAGATATCTTCTTCGAAAAAGTGAACTTCGAAGTGAAAGACCAAACTCTACTAATGGAGTTGGTTCCTGATCGTCTACGTGGTGAAACTGCGTCATTCGACATCGAAGCGAACGGTAAAACTTACGTTGAGCAAGGTCGTCGTGTAACAGCTCGTCATATCCGCCAACTAGAGAAAGATGGCGTTGATCACATCGAAGTACCAGTTGAGTACATCGTTGGTAAAGTTGCATCGAAAGATTACGTCAACGAAGCAACAGGCGAGATCATTGTTAACGCTAACCAGGAAATCAGCCTGGAAGCTCTAGCGAACCTATCTCAGGCTGGTCACAAATCACTAGAAACGTTGTTCACCAACGATCTAGACCATGGTCCATTCATGTCAGAAACGCTACGCATCGACAGCACTGTTGATCGTATTTCTGCTTTGGTAGAAATCTACCGCATGATGCGCCCTGGTGAGCCACCAACAAAAGAAGCTGCAGAAGCACTATTCGAAAGCCTATTCTTCTCTGAAGAGCGTTACGATCTATCGACTGTTGGTCGTATGAAGTTCAACAGCTCTATCGGTCGTGAAGATGCTCAAGAGCAAGGCACACTTGACGAGCTAGATATCGTTGAAGTGATGAAGAAGCTTATCGCGATTCGTAACGGTAAAGGCGAAGTGGACGATATCGACCACCTAGGTAACCGTCGTATCCGCTCTGTAGGCGAAATGGCTGAGAACCAGTTCCGTGTAGGTCTAGTACGTGTTGAGCGTGCAGTTAAAGAGCGTCTAAGCCTAGGCGATCTTGACGCAATCATGCCTCAAGACTTGATCAACGCGAAACCAATCTCTGCAGCTGTTAAAGAATTCTTTGGCTCTTCACAGCTTTCACAGTTCATGGACCAAAACAACCCGCTATCAGAAGTAACGCATAAGCGTCGTATTTCTGCATTGGGTCCTGGCGGTCTAACTCGTGAACGTGCTGGCTTCGAAGTACGTGACGTACACGTAACTCACTACGGTCGTCTATGTCCTATCGAAACGCCGGAAGGTCCAAACATCGGTCTGATCAACTCTCTATCTGCGTTTGCGCGTTGTAACGAGTACGGTTTCCTAGAGACACCATACCGTCGCGTTGTAGATGGCATTGTAACAGACGAAGTAGATTACCTATCTGCAATCGAAGAAGGTCAATTCGTTATCGCACAGGCTAATGCTGCGTTAACTGAAGAAGGCGGTTTTGCAGATGAGCTGATCACAGCTCGTCAAAAAGGTGAATCTGGTCTACACCCTCGTGAGCACGCTCAGTACATGGACGTTGCGACAAACCAGGTTGTATCTATCGCTGCATCGCTTATCCCGTTCCTAGAACACGATGATGCGAACCGTGCATTGATGGGTGCGAACATGCAACGTCAGGCAGTTCCAACACTGAAAGCTGACAAACCGCTTGTTGGTACTGGTATTGAACGTAACGTAGCAGTTGACTCAGGTGTAACTGCAGTTGCTAAACGTGGTGGTGTAATCCAGTCTGTAGATGCTTCTCGTATCGTTGTTAAAGTGAACGAAGAAGAGCTAGTACCAGGTGAAGCTGGTATCGACATCTACAACCTGACTAAATACACACGTTCTAACCAGAACACATGTATTAACCAGCGCCCATGTGTGATGCCAGGTGAACCTGTATCACGCGGTGACGTTCTTGCTGATGGTCCTTCAACAGACCTTGGTGAACTAGCGCTTGGTCAAAACATGCGTATCGCGTTCATGCCTTGGAATGGTTACAACTTCGAAGACTCGATCTTAGTATCTGAGCGCGTAGTTCAAGAAGACCGTTTCACGACTATCCACATCCAAGAACTTACTTGTGTGGCGCGTGATACTAAGCTTGGTTCTGAAGAGATCACAGCTGATATTCCAAACGTAGGTGAGTCTGCTCTGTCTAAACTAGACGAGTCAGGTATCGTTTACATCGGTGCAGAAGTTAAGGGTGGCGACATCCTAGTTGGTAAAGTAACACCTAAAGGTGAAACTCAGCTAACGCCTGAAGAGAAGCTACTACGTGCAATCTTCGGTGAAAAAGCATCTGACGTTAAAGATACTTCACTACGTGTACCTAACTCTGTATCAGGTACGATCATCGACGTTCAAGTCTTCACTCGCGATGGCGTAGAGAAAGACAAGCGTGCGCTTGAAATCGAACAAATGCAGCTTAAAGAAGCGAAGAAAGACCTAACTGAAGAATTCCAGATTCTTGAGGGTGGCCTTCTAAACCGTGTTAAAGCTGTACTGATTGAAGGTGGTTACTCTGAAGCGAAACTAGACACAACTGATCGTAAGAAGTGGCTAGAACTAACGCTAGAAGATGACGCTCTACAAACTCAGCTAGAACAACTAGCAGAGCAGTGGGACGAGCTAAAAGCTGACTTCGATAAGAAATTCGAAACTAAGCGTCGCAAGATCACTCAAGGTGATGATCTAGCACCTGGCGTACTGAAGATCGTTAAGGTTTACCTAGCGGTTAAACGTCGCATTCAGCCTGGTGATAAGATGGCGGGTCGTCACGGTAACAAGGGTGTAATCTCTAAGATTAACCCTGTTGAAGACATGCCATACGATGAGAAAGGTCAGCCTGTAGACATCGTACTTAACCCACTGGGTGTACCTTCGCGTATGAACATCGGTCAGATCCTAGAAGTACACTTAGGTCTGGCAGCGAAAGGTATTGGTGACAAGATCAACCAGATGGTTAAAGAGCAGCAAGAACTAGCGAAATTCCGCGAGTTCCTACAAAAAGTTTACGATCTAGGCGAGACTCGCCAGAAAGTAGATATTGCTTCTCTATCTGATGACGAAGTTCGTACTCTGATCAAGAACCTACGTGGCGGTCTACCAATCGCGACTCCAGTATTTGACGGTGCACCAGAAGCGTCTATTAAAGCGCTACTGAAACTAGCAGACCTACCAGAATCTGGTCAGCTAAAACTGTTTGATGGTCGCACAGGTGACCAGTTTGAGCGCCCTGTAACAGTAGGTTACATGTACATGCTGAAACTGAACCACCTTGTTGATGACAAGATGCACGCTCGTTCAACTGGTTCGTACAGCCTAGTAACTCAGCAGCCACTTGGTGGTAAAGCTCAGTTCGGTGGTCAGCGTTTCGGTGAGATGGAAGTATGGGCACTAGAAGCATACGGTGCGGCTTACACTCTACAAGAAATGCTAACGGTTAAGTCGGATGACGTTAACGACCGTACTAAGATGTACAAAAACATCGTAGACGGTAACCACAGCATGGAACCTGGTCTGCCAGAATCGTTCAACGTACTGTTGAAAGAGATTCGCTCGCTAGGTATCAACATCGAGCTAGAAGACGAAGAGTAATCTCTTTCTCTCTTGACTAAGGTTGAGAGAATCTAAAGCGATTATTTGGTAGAAGGTGCTCACTTTAGCGAGTGAGCTCCTTTTAACTCCTTACAGGAGCTGATTGTGAAAGACTTATTAAACTTTCTAAAAGCACAGCATAAGACCGAAGAATTTGATGCAATCAAAATCGGTCTATCTTCACCAGACATGATCCGTTCATGGTCTTTCGGTGAAGTTAAAAAACCTGAAACGATCAACTATCGTACGTTCAAACCTGAACGCGATGGTCTGTTCTGTGCGCGTATCTTTGGTCCAGTTAAAGACTACGAGTGTCTTTGTGGTAAGTACAAGCGCTTGAAGCACCGTGGTGTTATCTGTGAGAAGTGTGGTGTAGAAGTTACACAAACTAAAGTTCGTCGTGACCGTATGGGTCACATCGAGCTTGCTTCACCAGTAGCTCACATCTGGTTCCTAAAATCGCTACCGTCTCGTATCGGTCTACTAATGGATATCCCTCTACGTGATATCGAACGTGTTCTTTACTTCGAAATGTACGTAGTAACTGAGCCGGGTATGACTGATCTAGAAAAAGGTCAGATGCTTACGGAAGAAGAGTATCTAGACCGTCTAGAAGAGTGGGGCGACGAGTTCACTGCTAAGATGGGTGCAGAAGCTATCAAGGACCTACTAGGTTCTATGGACATGCACGCTGAAGCAGAACAAATGCGCGAAGAGCTAGAAACTACTAACTCTGAAACTAAGCGTAAGAAAGTAACTAAGCGTCTGAAGCTGGTAGAAGCGTTCATCGCATCTGGTAACAACCCAGAGTGGATGATCCTAACTGTACTTCCAGTACTTCCGCCAGATCTGCGTCCTCTAGTACCACTAGATGGCGGTCGTTTTGCGACTTCTGATCTAAACGACCTATACCGTCGTGTGATCAACCGTAACAACCGTTTGAAGCGTCTTCTAGAGCTAGCAGCTCCGGACATCATCGTACGTAACGAAAAACGTATGCTGCAAGAGTCTGTTGATGCGCTACTAGACAACGGTCGTCGTGGTCGTGCGATCACTGGTTCTAACAAGCGTCCTCTGAAATCTCTTGCTGATATGATCAAGGGTAAGCAAGGTCGTTTCCGTCAGAACCTTCTAGGTAAACGTGTAGACTACTCTGGTCGTTCTGTAATCACAGTAGGTCCATACCTTCGTCTACACCAGTGTGGTCTTCCTAAGAAGATGGCACTTGAGCTATTCAAACCATTCATCTACAGCAAGCTAGAGACTCGTGGTCTTGCGACTACAATCAAAGCTGCTAAGAAAATGGTAGAGCGTGAAGAAGCGGTAGTTTGGGATATCCTAGACGAAGTAATCCGTGAACACCCAGTACTATTGAACCGTGCACCTACACTTCACCGTCTAGGTATCCAGGCGTTCGAACCAGTACTAATCGAAGGTAAAGCGATCCAGCTACACCCACTAGTGTGTGCGGCGTACAACGCGGACTTCGATGGTGACCAAATGGCGGTTCACGTACCTCTAACTCTAGAGGCACAGCTTGAAGCTCGTACTCTGATGATGTCGACAAACAACATTCTGTCGCCAGCGTCAGGTGATCCGATCATCGTACCTTCTCAGGACGTTGTATTGGGTCTGTACTACATGACTCGTGACAAGATCAACGTGAAAGGTGAAGGCATGTACCTTTCTGGCCCAGCAGAGGCTGAGAAAGCATACCGCACTAAGCAAGCTGAACTTCACGCACGCGTTAAAGTACGTATTACAGAAACAGTTGTAGACGAAGACGGCAACAGCACAACAGAGACTAAGATGGTTGATACAACTATCGGTCGTGCAATGCTATGGCAAATCGTGCCAGCTGGTCTACCGTACAGCATCGTTAACCAAAAGCTAGGTAAGAAGCAAATCTCTAACCTACTAAACGAGGCGTACCGTAAACTAGGTCTGAAAGACACTGTAATCTTCGCTGACCAAATCATGTACACAGGTTTCGCATACGCGGCACTATCTGGTGTATCTGTTGGTATCGACGATATGGTTGTACCGCCAGCTAAGTACACTGAAATCGCAGAAGCGGAAGAAGAAGTACGTGAAATCCAGGAACAATACCAATCTGGTCTTGTTACTGCGGGCGAACGATACAACAAAGTTATCGATATCTGGGCATCGACCAACGATCGCGTAGCGAAAGCGATGATGGCAAACCTTTCATCTGAAACGGTAGTTAACCGTGACGGTGAAGAAGAACAACAAGAATCGTTTAACAGCATCTACATGATGGCTGACTCGGGTGCTCGTGGTTCTGCAGCTCAGATTCGTCAGCTAGCGGGTATGCGTGGTCTGATGGCGCGTCCAGATGGTTCAATCATCGAAACGCCGATCACAGCGAACTTTAAAGAAGGTCTAAACGTACTTCAGTACTTTATCTCAACGCACGGTGCTCGTAAGGGTCTTGCGGATACGGCACTGAAAACAGCGAACTCGGGTTACCTAACTCGTCGTCTAGTAGACGTTGCTCAAGACGTTGTTGTAACTGAACATGACTGTGGCACTCACGAGGGTGTTGACATGATGCCTCACATCGAGGGTGGTGATGTTAAAGTTGCACTAACTGAGCTAGCGCTAGGTCGTGTAGTAGCTGAAGACGTTCTTAAGCCAGGTACAGAAGATGTTCTGATCCCACGTAACACTCTAATTGATGAGAAGTGGTGTCAGATCATGGAAGAGAACTCAGTAGACAGCATGAAAGTGCGCTCTGTAGTTACTTGTGATTTTGACTGCGGTTGTTGTGCACAGTGTTACGGTCGTGACCTAGCACGTGGTCACCTAGTGAACCAAGGTGAAGCAGTTGGCGTAATCGCTGCTCAGTCTATCGGTGAACCGGGTACACAGCTTACGATGCGTACGTTCCACATCGGTGGTGCGGCATCTACTGCAGCAGCAGAGAACAGCATCCAAGCGAAGACAACTGGTACAGTTAAACTGCACAACGCTAAGTTCGTAATCAACAAAGATAAGAAGCTGGTAATCACGTCTCGTGCATCTGAGCTAACTATCATTGATGAATTCGGTCGTACTAAAGAGAAGCACAAACTTCCTTACGGTTCGATGCTAAGCAAAGGCGACAACGACGCAGTAACAGCTGGTGAAGTTGTTGCTAACTGGGAAGCGCACACCATGCCAATCATCACTGAAGTGGCAGGTCGTATCCAGTTCGTAGACATGATCGACGGTGTTACAGTTTCTCGTCAAACAGATGACCTAACAGGTCTATCTTCAAGCGAAGTAACTGATCCAGCAGCTCGCCCAGCAGCAGGTAAAGATATGCGTCCAGCTATCAAACTTGTTGATGAGCAAGGTAACGACGTAATGATCCCTGGTACAGAAATGCCAGCTCACTACTTCCTACCTGGTAAAGCGATTGTAAACATCGAAGATGGCGCTGAAGTTGGCATTGGTGACACACTATCTCGTATCCCTCAGAAATCTGGCGGTAACAAAGATATCACCGGTGGTCTACCACGCGTAGCTGACCTATTCGAAGCTCGTAAGCCTAAAGAGCCTGCGATCCTTGCTGAGCACACAGGTACTGTGAGCTTCGGTAAAGAAACGAAAGGTAAGCGTCGTCTAGTTATCACTCGCGACAGCGGTGATACTTACGAAGAGATGATTCCTAAGCATCGTCAGTTGAACGTATTTGAAGGTGAGCGTGTTGAACGTGGTGACGTGATCGCAGATGGTCCAGAGTCTCCACATGACATTCTACGTCTACGTGGCGTACACGCTGTAACTCAGTACATCGCTAACGAAGTACAAGAAGTTTACCGTCTACAAGGCGTTAAGATTAACGATAAGCACATCGAGACTATCGTTCGTCAAATGCTACGTAAGTGTACAATTACTCACGCTGGTGACTCTGAGTTCCTACCTGGCGAGCAAGTTGAATACTCACAAGTTAAGATTTCTAACCGTAACCTAGAAGCTGAAGGCAAAGAGCCAGCACGTTTCGAGCGTGAGCTACTAGGTATCACTAAGGCATCTCTAGCGACTGAGTCATTCATCTCTGCGGCATCGTTCCAGGAGACAACTCGCGTACTAACAGAAGCTGCGGTTTCTGGTAAGCGTGATGACCTACGTGGTCTGAAAGAGAACGTAATTGTTGGTCGTCTGATCCCAGCTGGTACTGGTTTCGCATACCACCAAGATCGTCAAGCTAAACGTGCTGAAGCGCAAGAAGGTCCATCTGCTGAACAAGCAACAGATAACCTAGCTGCACTTCTAAACGCAGGCTTCTCTTCTGACGAGTAATCGTTAAGAGCTTAAAAGAAAAGGCACCCTCGGGTGCCTTTTTTGTTTTTGGGAGCAAAGGTTAGAACGCTACGCTTCGAGATGTAGGTATGCTTCGTTTACGGAATCGAGAGGTGTGCCTTTGGAGAACCGTGAAAGTGATTGACGAAGAGGGCGTTGACTGGATTTATCCCTAGAAAGATAAAATAGAAGCGAATCCCGAAAAACAAAAAGGGTTGACGTGCACACGCCAACCCTTAAGAATTTTCTCGCTTCTCGCTTCTCGCTTCTCGCTTCTCGCTTCTCGCTTCTCGCTTCTCGCTTCTCGCTTCTCGCTTCTCGCTTCTCGCTTCTCGCTTC
>NZ_BCUF01000081.1 GCF_001591145.1 Vibrio harveyi NBRC 15634 = ATCC 14126 = KCTC 12724
AATCAATGACAACACTCTGAATCCTGCATCTTGAAGTCACTTGGGTATAACTTAGGTTACACAACAAGCAAGATTATGAAAGCTTCACCTCACTAACGCTTTTAATGGCTCATTCTCCTAATCCAATAACTCTGTCACGACGTCGGTCTTTACAGAGTTAGCGATAAAGCAGTTTTCATGTGCCATATGATGCATTTTTTCTAACTGTTCACGTGTCGGCTGTTTGTCTCCTGAAAAGACAATGTTTGGTCTAAGTGTCACTTTTGAAACCCACTCTTTACCATTTTCTCCCGTTGTAAGTTCGCCCACCGCTTCATCTACGTAAGAGTCGATCACATAACGGCGTTTAGCAGCAATAGAGAGAAAGACCAGCATATGACAGCTTGAAAGTGCCGCAATAAACGCTTCTTCTGGGTCCACATTCTCAGCTACAGATAAAGGCAATGGAACAACATGAGGAGATGGCGAAGCAGGAACACAAAGCCCACCATCAAACTGCCAAACGTGCGCTCGGCTGTATTGATTATCACTGAAAATTTCGTCGGTTTGACGTTGCCATTTAATCACTGCGGTATGTTGACTCATTGCAATTCCCTGCCCTGTCGTTGCGCACTCCAAAAGGAGATGATTTCAAAAGAGAGCTAAGTAGACCACAACCTAGGGCTTACTCCCACTCACAAGGCAGAAAATGCGGGTATAGAGCGATCAAATCACTTGGTTTGAATCTGTTTGTTGCTTTCGGCAACGATCAATCAAGCGCTGCCCTTGATGAATATTAACTTGCAGTCGGTTGATCAACTTTTGCAGTTGTTCAATATCAGGAATCTGCTTGTTCTTAACTTGAGTTTCGATTTCTAGCGCCTGATTCGCCAGTGTGTCTAACCCAAGATTCAACGCCATCCCTTTGGTGGTGTGCAAGGTGCTGTAAAGTGACGATAAGTCTTCTGCCATGAAATACTCAATCAGCTCATCAACCGATTTTTCGAAATCATTCACTATGCTTTCAAGCAGATCTAGCAGTGCATCAGGCTCCTCTTTGAGCATTTCTACCGTCTCAGAATGAGTCAGCTCTTCTTCTGTCAGTCTCAGCCTCTCAATTGGTTCACGATGTAACTCAACCACGTTTTCAGCTTGATCCGATACGTCATTTTGCACTGGTAAACGAGAGGCAAACTGCTTGAGCGCATCAGCAAAGCTCTCTCGCTGTAATGGTTTGGTCAGTACATGGTCAGCACCCGCGTCGATAAAGTTATCGTGCGCTTCTCTAAACACATCGGCGGTGTAAGCAAACAATAAGGTCTTCACACCAAGCTTCTCTCGGATAAATCGCGTCGCCTCAACCCCATTCATCTCCGGCATGTGATTGTCCATCAGTATCAAGTCATATTGGTTCTCTTGTGCTTTCTTAGTCGCAATCAAACCATTCTCAGCAATCTCGACCGTATGCCCTAACTTTTCACAGAAACCTTTCGCTACAATCGCATTCACACGGTTGTCTTCGGCAAGGAGAATGTGCAGATTGCGTTTATTTTCCTGCTGTTGCTCGGCTTTGGTGTTTGGCATTGCCGGCTGTGCTTTCTCTACCCAAGGGATAGGAAGATCCACTAAGAACTGAGTCCCAATGCTCTCAACACTCTTGAGCTTAATCTCTCCACTCATCAATTCAGTGAGCTTTTTGACAATCGCGAGACCAAGCCCTGTACCTCCAAACTTACGCGTGGTAGAGGTATCAGCCTGTTCGAACGAGTTAAAAATGCGACCTTGTTTATCTTCCGGAATACCAATACCAGTGTCGTTCACCGAGAGGAGAAGACGTTTTCTTTGTTCATCAAGCTCAGCGCGGATCAATACATGCCCATCACCCGTAAACTTCACGGCATTGCCTGCGAGATTGAACAAGATCTGTCGAATACGCGCGCAGTCACCGTTAAACTCGATGTTTTCTGGCACTTCGTTCTCGACGTAAAGCTGAATGTTTTTCTCTTCGATTAAAGGCTGAATCGCACTACAAACTGGGGTTAGCACTTGAGGTAAATTGAATGGTGCGGCTTCTAGTTCCAACTTGTTCTCTTCAACTTTAGAAAAGTCCAAAATGTCATTGAGAATCGTCATGAGGTGTTGACCAGAGTCCAAGATCACTTTTACATGATCTTTGGTTGTCTTTTCTTGAGTTTCGCTGGCGATGATTTGCGAAATGCCCAATACACCATTCATTGGCGTTCTTAACTCATGGCTCATGGTTGCTAAGAATTGTGACTTGGCTTTTGCCGCACGTTCCGCCTTTTCTGTCGCTTCAGTTAATTCGTCATTGAGATGTTTGAGCTTATTCACACGATGTTGAGTTTGCAGCACAAATACGGTTACCAATAAGATGATGGACAAAAGAACAAACACCCATGTGAGTCGAGCTTCACGCTGTGCGATCTCAAGTAACTGGTGTTCAGAATACTCAACAAACTCAAAATAATGGTTTTCTAAAATCTTGTTAGTAAGCAACTCTATCTTTCGCTCACTTTGGCGCAGTCGATTCAAGAACAATGAGATGTTTTGACTTTGAGGATTATCGCCTTGTAATGCGGCATTGGTTAGAAAGTTAAAATAGTGCTTCTCTAACCAAGAGTCATCATTTTGCGCCGCAAACTGACGTTGATAAATATTGTGTAGAGTGAGTGACTCGTACTGGTTTGCAACTTGAACACCAATTAACATGTCCAGGGTTTGCGTCGCATCGCGAACCTTACCATCAAATTGAGCTACGATATTTTTTACACGATTTTTCGTAGGCGTAAATTCAAACCAAATTGACTGTTTGAAAACCGTACATAGATTCTCGGCGGCAAGTTCAAGCTCAACCAAACTTTCGGTAATTTCGTACGTTTTTCTCTCTTCCATTGAATAGCGATTGACGACTCTGTCTCGGGCTTCTATCAAATGGTGACCAATTTCAGAAAGCGATGCGTGCAACCCTTGAGTATTTTTTGAATTCACATGGCTCATGCACGCTAACACCGCCATTACGGCAATAACGACGAATAAGGCGGCGTTCACTAAACGGAATTTATTCATTTTCAAACACCTCCAAAATTGCAGGTCTTGGGGCGCTCAAGGTCTTAAGGAAGGCTTCGATATCTGCCACGTTATCGTCGCTCATCGTTACACCCAATTGAGTCTGCGACATGATTTGTATGGCATCCGATAACTTATCAATTTGCCCATTGTGAAAGTAAGGGCTGGTTTGTCCTACATTCCGTAAGCTTGCCACTCGAAAGTAGAACTTGTCTTCTCCATCAGAGGTTCTTAAATGCCGTCCTGTGTCGAGGTTGTCATCAGGTACTTGAAAATAGCCAAACCGTTGAATCATCGCCCCGCCAATATTTCGTCCTTGATGACATTGAACACAACCCACTTGCTGAAAAGTCTCCCAGCCTCGTATTGCCTGTTCATTCATAGCATCTGTCTCACCAAGCAAATAAGCATCAAATGGAGAACTTGGTGTCTGGAGCCCTTTAACAAACTCCACAATTGCACGCTTAATGTTGTTCACATCAATACTTCGGTTATCCGCTTGCTTAAAAAGCGCCTGATATGACGGGTTGGTCTGAACATATTTTTCTATCTCTTCCCAATTAGAGTCCATCTCCAATGGGTTTTGAACTGGACCATCGATCTGAGCCATCAGCGAGTTTGCTGTACCATCCCATAGAAATCGATAATTTAAGGCGGCATTAAAAACGGAGATTGAATTGCGAGTGCCAACGCCATGCACCCCAGTAGAAACAGGCGTCAATTCTGCACCATTCGTCGAGAGATCATGGCAAGTCTCACAACTGATCGTGCCATTAGATGAAAGCTTTGGGTCTCGGAACAAGTGCCAACCAACTCGAGCTAGATCCATGTCGATCGTAGGTTCGCCACCAATTGGTTGCACCAACTGAAAATTCACTTCGTCATCATGCGTTGTACCAGCAATAGCAAAAGCACTAGAACCTATCATCAAACATCCACATAACCCTTTTGTGGTAAGCCTTTTGTTCATCGTTCTGGGTATCCTTACCTAACCTCTTAATATGAACTTAGTTGCTTTTGACTTTTTTTCCATTACTGCCCGTATGGATATTGAGCACCCTCCCATAACTTATTGATTAATCGTGCGCAAGTTTGCACAAATCCCCCTCTTTAATATCAAGCGGAACTTGTCGACAGGACAAACATCCTTGATTGGCGGAAAGTGGCGAAAAGCTATACGATTCCGCCCCCTTTTTTGGATTCCGTCCTTGGCTGGAAATTTGAACCTAGTGAAACTTTTCGCTTTCATCACCGCATTACTGACTACTCTTTCATTCAACGCCTTTGCTCAAGACTTTCTGAGCTTTGAAGAGAGAGAGTTTCTAAACAACAAAGAATCACTAAAAGTCGGTGTTCTCGAAGGTGACTGGCTACCCTATTGGGGAGACCTAGCATCAAAAGAAGGCATCAACATCGAATACGCGGAATCTATGTTGCACGACTTGCATGTTGGTGCTGAGTACGTGCCATATAAAAGCCTCAACACTTTATTTGATGGCTTGGAAAACGGCGAAATCGACTTAACCGTCGGCTTTGTTGCAACTCAAAAACGTGCGCAACGCTTTCTGTATTCTCAACCTATTTTCAATACGCTAAGACTGATATGGCTTCGAGATGACAGCCTCGCAAACAAACCTCTTGATGAGCTGAAATGGGTTTGTGTTAAAGATTCCAGTGCGTGCGACCAAGTTCACGCTCTGGGGTTCAAACACGTTCATGCGGTTAAGAACAACTTAATGATGACAGCATCACTCAACAGTGGCGCTGCTGATGCTGCTGTCGTGGGTCTCTCTACACTGAGTTCTTACGGCTTTAAAAATCCGAATGGCGAACTTGTTGGTAAGGTGGTTTACAACCGATCTCTTAAACCGGGAGAGGTCACGGTGTTTACTGGCAAGAACTCACCAAAGCTGATGAGCATCATCGACAAGTACATTAAGCACTCGAAAGAGTCTAAACATAGTCGTTTACACATTGAAGCCAACATCAACATTCTTCACAACGAGTTGATGTTGGATATTTTGAAGCAGCAACAAGGGCACAAAACAGTTCGTTATACGATTCAAGATAACGTATACCCATTGTCTTACCTCGACCGAGAAACAGGTGAGCTAAAAGGCTATGTCCATGACTTATTAAAGCTTATGGAACAAAAGAGCATGATCAAATTCGAATACGTGCCAACGAATGGACGTGATGTGGATTTGATGCTTCAAGAAAAGATGGTCGATTTGCTGCCTGCAAGAAACATCAACCTAACAGATAAAAAGCGCTTTATTACCACTCGCACACTTGGGTTCCTTCAATATGGTTTTATTGAGTCACTCAACGAACGAGCGAAGAAATCCGTCGCGATTCTGGATCGTTCAGGGAACTTCTACCCTCATTTTCTCGAGCATCCAGAATATGAGTTTGCTGCGGTCTATAGAGAGTTTGACTGTTTGATGAAAGCGTTTGAAGACGGCGACATTTCTCACGCATTCGTCAACCAAAGCCTGATTGACAATCATTACTACGGTGGTCAAGGGGTGAAGTTTAAGCCAGCGACACCACCCAACGATATGCAGTTGAAAATCAAATTGGGTATGGAGTTAAGAAAAGACTCGGAGTTTCTGCGCCGAGTACTAAACACGGTACTTAAGATCACAACCGACGCTGAACTAAAACAGTTAATGGACCGCCACAATAAAGTAACGGTTCAATACGGTGTCGACAAAGAAACCGTCGTCATTTGGGCGTTGGGTGGCGTCTGCCTTTTGTTGGTTGCAGTACTGATTTACATCGTTAGAACCGGACATCTGACTCGTACCATCAAACGCAAAGAATACGAAACTCAGATTCGCCAAAAGCAAAACAAGTGGTTGTCGTCCGTACTGGATCAACTGCCCAATAAAATTCTGATATCGGATGACAATAACAAGCAGATTCTGGCAAACAAGCCGTTTATTAACATGCTTTCGCGCTGCAATGTCGATAAGAGCATTCCAGATGATGAACGAGAGCAAGTGCTCAAGTTGACCCGAGAGTGCGTAAACACAGATTCAGAAAGCTCAGAAACGTCTTTATGCTCTTTGGGAGACAAACACTACCGCGTTCGTAAGCAGACCCTACTCCACCCGGAAGAAGGGGCTCAATATTGCATGACGGTATTTGATGACATCAGTGAACTTAAACAGAAAGAAACCGCACTGAAAGCATCCAACTTAAAGGCAATGCAAGCGATCGAGGCTCGCGAGCATTTTCTAGCCGTGGTTAGTCACGAACTCCGCACTCCAATCGCTGCAATGTTGGGCTTAATGGAGTTGTTAGAACAAGATTTAGAACGTTCAGAAAGCAAAGAGCTGCTGAAAAGCGCAATGCAATCTGCAGAGCGATTACAGCTGCACGTCAATGACATTCTAGATTTTTCGAAGATTGATGCGAACCAGCTTCAGTTGGATGTTCATGCAGGCAATGTTTATCAAGAGCTTGGTTCAACACTAAGAAGCTTTGAGAAAGCCATAGAGCAAAAATCGTTAGCGTTTGAGTTGAACTGGACTCCGACGCCGCATGCGTTGGTGGTTCTTGATTGGTTGCGAGTCAACCAGATCATCAATAACTTATTGAGCAATGCCGTTAAGTTCACCGAACACGGTAAAGTCATTGTGAGCGTCCATGTCAGCAAAAATCAGCTTGAATTTAGTGTACAAGACACCGGGTGCGGCATGAGCACGGCGCAATTGGCTGCTCTTTTCCAACCTTTTGTCCAAGGGGATAAAAGTATCAGTCGCCGCTTTGGGGGAACTGGGCTTGGTATGTCTATCGTCAAAAGCTTGGTCGACATCATGGAGGGCAGCATTAAGGTTGAAAGCCAAAAAGAGCAAGGCACAACCATCAAGGTGCAACTTCCGATGACCAGTCAACCGCTTGATTTGACTGCTTTGGTTCCGGTTTATACAGAAAGCAACCAAGTCCAGCGTTGGCTGAATACATGGCAAGTCACGCTAGATGAATTTGGGAGCAAGCATCATGTTGTCGAGGTAGATCCGCATTACTCTAATGTGTATCCCGATTTGATTTTGCAGAAATTGAACCGTAATACGACCACGCAAAGCCCTTTGGAACTAACAGAAGCGTATCATTGGGATGGTCGTGTGTTAGTCGTCGATGATGATGCTATCAATCGACTGCTATTTAAGCGTCAGTTTGAAAAGCTGGGGGTTAATTGCCAGCTTGCAGCCAGTGGCATCGAAGCCATTGAGGTGTTAGAACAAGCGCAAAGCGACAATACGATCACCTCTTTTAGTTTGGTGATTACTGACTGCCACATGCCTGATATGGACGGCTACCAACTGACTAAAGTACTCAAAGCAGATAGTAAGTTTGCCTCTATTCCCGTTGTAGCGTGTACCGCAGAAAACTCACGTAATGTGATTGAAAAAGCGGAACACAATGGCATGGAAGCAGTACTGTTTAAGCCATACAACTTGGGCGATCTACAAGCCTTATGCGAGCAATACTTATCGAGAGCGTTTAACAGTGAGCGTCAAGAAGGCTGGCTTGAAGACTACAGCTACGAAGAAAAGCTCGAAATGGCACAGGTGATTTGTGAGGCTTTGAGCAATGATATTGCGTTGATTCAATCTGGAGAAGAAAGCCTCAAGTCCATCGCGCACCGCATCAAAGGATCAGCCGCCGCCCTCAACTTAGTCCAGCTTGGATATGTGGCAATGCAATGTGAGTCTTCAGTAGGCAGTGAGCAAGAAACTCAGGCTCGCACCGCGCTTATTAACGAATTAGAAACCATAGTCAGTACCACACAACAGTGGCTGGAAATGAGTGAGAGCAATTAATTGAATATTTTGATTGTTGAAGACGATCGATTACAAGCAACTAATCTTAAGATTTTGCTCAATCGTCTGTTTGAGGGCACGATTACTATCGTCCATCGAGGTGCTGAAGTCGCGACCATTTGCGAGACTCAGCCTGTCGATCTGATGTTCTGCGATATTGATTTACCAGACATTAACGGGGTGAACCTGCTGTCCAACCTGGCAGAAAGCGCTCGCCCTAAAGGTGTCGTGATTTTAAGTGCAATGAGCCAAGATGTGGTCGAAATCACCTACAACATGTGTTTGTCTGCGGGTTATGGCTTTGTTCGAGCGTTAACTAAGCCGATCTCTCATCAGCAGTTGAATCAGATCTTTAATGAGTTCAAACAATACACATTGGAAGAACAAGTGGTGTCCTTGCCCATTTTGATAGGTAGGGATGAAATTAGCACTGCTTTTGAGCAAGGTTGGTTTCTCAACTATTACCAACCTCAATACTCCGCGAAAGATAACCGCCTGATCGGCGTCGAAGCATTGGTGCGTTGTCGACATCCACAACACGGCATTATTGCACCCGCACAGTTTATTACTGAGATTCAGGCTCGTAACGAGTTAGATAAGCTGTTCTGGATTGTATTAGAGAACGCGCTGCAAGACATGTCTCAACTGAAGGTAAATATCAATTTATCGGTAAACATGAATCAAAAAACACTCAAGCAACCTATGAGTGCTCGCTTGTTTGCGTTGTGCGATCAATACCAAATCGCACCTGAACGCATCACGCTTGAACTCACCGAGGACGAAGTATACGACTGCAGCGTCACGTCCTTGGCGAATCTCGCTAACTTACGTTTAACAGGCGTTGGCTTAGCGATTGACGATTTTGGTACGGGTTACTCATCACTCAGCCAACTGGCGACACTGCCATACACCGAGTTGAAAATTGACCGCCAGTTCATCAAAGATGCGTTGACGAACTTCAAAAGCCAGCAGATCACCATATCGAGCCTACATCTAGCTAAGTCTTTGGGGCTTAAGTCAGTGGCAGAGGGTGTGGAAGACACTGAAACGTTAAGTTATTTGCGCGAACTTGGTGTGGAACTGTACCAAGGATTTGTTCGCTGTCGCCCTATTCCCTTTGAGCAGTTGGAAGCTTTGATCTAATTCTAGCCAGTGGCTGTTCATTCGCGGTCACATGGTTCATATGATGAGTCTCTTTGAAATGAATACCAAATCTTTCTCACAGTACAATGTGTTAATCGTCGACGATGCACCTATCGTGGTACTGACATTACGTAACATGCTGACCAAGCTTGGCTTTTCTGACAAACGCATCTTCACCGCTCGCTTAGCCAAGGGGGCGGTTTCCATTGCTCACCAAGAGCGTATCGATCTAATCATTTGTGACTATAACTTCGGTCGAGGTATGAATGGCAAGCAGCTGTTTGAAGAACTAAAACATCTCAAATTACTCAGCCATGACACGGTGTTTATTCTAGTGACCGGTGAAAGCTCTGCGACCATCGTACGCGCTATTATCGAGCTAAAACCAGACGAGTACTTACTCAAGCCTTTTAATTCCATTACGTTGCGAGAACGCATCTCAGCAGCGGTGAAACGCAAGAACGTGTTGCAGGCTATCTATCAAGCAGAACTCAACAACGACTCTCACGCCGGTTTAGAAGCATGTGAAGAGCTGATGCCTTTTCATCCCGAGTATTTTTTCATCATTGAGAAGTTCCGCGCTGATTTCTTAACGCGCCTAAAGTTGCATCACGAAGCCAAAATCGTCTACGAACAAGTTATCGAGCGCAAAGACGTTAACTGGGCAAAAATCGGCTTGGCGAACACATTGGTTTCTCTGGGGGAAAACGACGAAGCACAACGCCTAGTGCGTACTCTGCTAGAAGAGTCTCCGAACAACGTAGAAGTACGTGAATGTGCCGCGAACTTCAATATGCTGAACCGCGAAGTGCCACGAGCTATCAAACACTTGGAGCTAGCAAACAGCTTGGTTGAAGGAAATTCAGAACGTGAACTGGTGATTGTAAACTTATGCCTTGCAGAGCACGATTACCACTCAGCATTGCAGCACTATCATGCGTACATGGATATCAACAAAGATACCTATCGCAACAACACCTTCTCTAAGCTAAATTTGATCCGCAATTTGCTTTACTGCGTGCGAAAATTAGAAGGTCGTGAGGATTTGCTGGCTCAGGCGAAAAACTTGTTTAAGTCGATCACAAGCGGACCTGAAAACAAAGCAATTAAGGACGAATTGGATTTAATTGCCGCGCACATTGCGATTGAGGAAAACCAGTACGTTGCAGCGTTTAAAGTGCTCAGTGATTTGTATCGCCGTAAGCCTTTCGCTCACTTTTATGCGCAGTTTCATCTCGCTTGGTTATTGCATGAGATGAACTTCGAATCTGAGTTTTCTCAAGCCATAACTTGGTGTTTTGAAAACCTACAAACCGACTCAAGCGATACGATTCTATCGAGTAAAATTGCCCTTGGTCGCTCTTTAGAAACCGACAACGCGGAGCGCCAAGCTTGGATGCAAGAACAGTACAAGAAGATTCGTGCTGCTGAACAAGATTACCAAGCTTTGATCGATGCCTTAATTGAGCTTCAGGCTCGTTGTCCGCTGCTAAGAACCGTGTGTATTAACATCATCAAAGTGCTAACACGTGCTTTTCCGAGCAACAAATCTTCATTAGAGGTCGAACTGCTAATTAAGCGCTGCGATAACATTGTGAAACAATTGGTTTCTAGTGAAGAGCTTGAGAAAAGCGGCTACGACAAGTTTCTTTTTCTGGCTCAAGATCGATGTCAACAGATGTCTGTGGTGAACACCCCACCTACGCAACCAGAACTGGCAAACTAGGTAGCAAAAAGGGGCACGATTGCCCCTTTCATTTCGGATTACAGGTTGAAGAAACGATTAATCCAAGTCACCTCACCAAACGCAATCAAATCGTAGATAGTGAAGAACACTGCACAGATAACGGCAAGCTTCACCAATCGAATCGCAATTAACATCATAACTTCCCACTTACCTTCTTGTCTGAGTGTCGTTGATTCCTCGCAGTTTACTGGTTTTCTTACGAACCACAACGCATGAAAACCCAGATTACGTGAGAAAGTGTGTATCACAGCTTAAGCCTCACCCTTGTACATTTGCTTATACATTTGGAGACGACGGATAAATCCATTCTCCCGCCTACTCGTATCTATACCC
>NZ_BCUF01000082.1 GCF_001591145.1 Vibrio harveyi NBRC 15634 = ATCC 14126 = KCTC 12724
CAATTGGTAAGCGAGAAGCGAGAAGCGAGAAGCGAGAAGCGAGAAGCGAGAAGCGAGAAGCGAGAAGCGAGAAGCGAGAAGCGAGAAGCGAGAAAAGAATAATTTGGCAGAATGAATATGCCAATACAAAAATGGTCAGCACATTGGCTGACCATTTCCCACAAACATTCAGTAAACTGATTATTTGATATCGATGCTGTCGAAGCTCTTAATGAGGTCATCTAGTGACTTCATTTGCGCTAGGAATGGCTCAAGTTTATCTAGAGGCAGTGCAGACGGACCATCACAGCGAGCTTGATCTGGGTTCGGGTGCGCTTCAATAAACAGACCTGCGATGCCTGTTGCTAGACCCGCTTTCGCAAGTTCAACGGTTTGCTCACGACGACCACCAGATGCCGCGCCCGACGGATCGCGCATTTGTAGCGAGTGCGTTACGTCAAAAATGATTGGGCTGCCTTTTGATGCGTTCTTCATGACACCAAAACCAAGCATATCAACCACTAGGTTGTCGTAACCATGGCAAGAGCCGCGCTCACATAAAATGATGTTTTCGTTACCACACTCAGCAAACTTCTCAACGATGTTACCTACTTGACCAGGGCTCATGAACTGAGGTTTTTTAACGTTGATCACCGCGCCTGTTTTCGCCATTGCTTCTACAAGGTCAGTTTGACGAGCTAGGAATGCAGGAAGTTGGATAACATCAACCACATCAGCGACAGGTTGAGCTTGTTCCTCAGTGTGAACATCAGTGATGATCTTCACGCCAAACGTGTCTTTCAGCTCTTGGAAGATTTTCATGCCTTCTTCCAGACCAGGACCACGGTATGAATGAACAGAACTGCGGTTTGCTTTATCGAACGATGCCTTGAACACGTATGGGATGCCAAGTTTGTCGGTTACTTTTACGTAGTGCTCACAGATCTGCATAGCAAGATCACGAGACTCAAGAACGTTCATACCTGCAAATAGGGTGAATGGCTTGTCGTTAGCAACCTGAATGTCGCCAATATTAACGATTTTCTGTTCCATTTTGATTCTCTTTTGTCTGTCTTCAACACGCCGCTTTCAGCATGCCGATAAAATTTAGTGAAGCGTAACGTGCTTTTCGCTCATCGCGTTAACTTGTGATTTTAGTAGCTCTGATGCCGGATCGTCTGGGCATTGGTCAATAAAGTACTGAAAATCTGAAACCGCTACCTGATGGCACTCCAATTGTTGGAAGATAAAGCCTCGGTCACGAATCTCGTATGGGTCGTCCGGTACGAAAGTCAGCGCAAGGTTGGTGCACCGTAGTGCTAACGTATAACGCTCTTCACGCAACATCGCACTTTTAATTAATGCCAACCAACGACCTATTACTGTTGGGTTATCCGCTTCTTCAAAGTGCTCAGGCTTCAAGGTTGCAAGTGGACCTTCTTGACCAATCAGCCAAGCTTGAAGGATTTTCTCACCGACGTATTCACCGTTAAATGGATTAATGTAGTCCGGCGTTTTGTGCATCCAATCTACTTTGATCAAAAATTGCGTCGGAAAGGTCACGCCTTTCATCGGAAAACCAAGTCGGTTCCCCAAGTAAAGTAGGACCGCCCCCAAACTAACGGGAATGCCTTTTTTACGCTCCAACACTTTATCAATGAAGCTATTGTCAGAGATAAAGTACTCTTGATCGTCGCCTTTAAAGCCCCATTCATAAAAGAACAAACGGAGAAACGAATCAAAACGTTGTTCTTCGTCCGTCTCGTGAACCAGAATAGCTTCCGCTTCTTTATAAAGACGTTCTAATTCTTGCTTTGCCCAATGCACATTAGTGTCTGGATTGATGGAGTGGTTCAGTTCTAACGCGCCTTCCACCAACGCCATGTTGTCAAAATCTTCGTCAAAAAACTCAAGCATGAAGATTACCCAAATAAGTTTGGATTTTTAGATACGGCAATATTAGCGGCCATCACTAGCCAGCCTAGAGCACCAAAGAAGGCGAAAATTCTCAGCAGCTTGTTCTTTGCCATCTTTAAAGCAAAGAAACCAAGAGCAATGTACGCAAGCACACAAGTGATCTTGTTGGTTAACCAAGGCGCTGCATCCGTAAATGGAATAAAGCCTGTCACCATGATCAAACCAATACCGGAAAGGAGTAACGCGGTATCAACAATATGTGGGAAAACTTTTAGGAATCGGTTGTTGCGCTTTGGAGAATCCATCATCAACAATACGAATCGGATCGATAGTAGCGTCGCACTCAATGCGATCGTTACTAAGTGAATGTGTTTTAGAGCTACGTACATTTCATTTCTCTTTTATAAGTTACTGCTGACTTGCTCGTTATTATGAAGGCTTGTAACAACCAAGTGTCACTCGGTCGTTACCGCCGTAGTCTTTTTCCGTGACTACTTGTTCAAAACCAAAATGAGTCATGATCTCACGAACAGCTTCGCCTTGGTCATAACCATGTTCAAACGCGAGCCACCCATCTTCTTCCAAATATTGACGAGCAAGATCAGAGATATGGCGAATATCCGCCAAGCCATTCTCATCCGCAACGAGTGCCGATTTTGGCTCAAAACGCACATCACCTTGCGCGAGATGTGGATCTTTTTCGTCGATATACGGTGGGTTGGAGACAATTAAAGCAAACTTTGTTCCGCTGGCAATAGGTTCGAACCAACTACCTTGATCAAACGTCACATTTTTGATGTTTAACTGCGATGCGTTGTACTCTGCGAGCTCTTTCGCTTCATGTTTAAGGTCAACCCCCACCACTTGACGCTTGGGTAACTCAGACGCCAATGCCAATGCAATCGCCCCAGTGCCAGTGCCTAAATCAAGGATTGGTCCTGTCTGCTCGTAAGTTTTATCCAATGCAACTTCAACCAAACGTTCCGTGTCCGGTCTTGGAATTAATGTGGATGGAGAGACTTTAAGAGGTAAAGACCAAAACTCGCGTTCACCGATAATGTAAGCCACAGGCTCACCCGTGATACGACGAGCCAATAACGCATCAAACTGAGCTTGTTGCTCGGGGTCCAATGCTTTTTCAGGCCAAGTCAGAAGATAGGTTCTTGGTTTGCCAAGGACATGGCAAAGAAGTACGGCTGCATCGAGAGAAGGCGACTCTTTGCCGCCTTCAGTCAATATTGCCGTCGCACTTTTCAGCGCTTGCTCAATAGATTGAACTTGGCTCATCGATTAGTTGTTCTCTGCGAGCGCCGCAAGTTGGTCTGCTTGGTGCTCTTGAACCACAGGATCAATCAAACTTTGCAGGTCACCTTCCATCACTTCGTTCAAACGGTAGATGGTTAGGTTGATGCGGTGGTCAGAAACACGACCTTGTGGGTAGTTGTAAGTACGGATACGGTCGCTACGGTCACCAGAACCTAATAGGTTACGACGTGTATCAGAAACTTCTGCTGCACGACGTTCTTCTTCTGCTTGAACGATGCGAGCAGCAAGTACTGCCATCGCTTTTGCTTTGTTCTTATGCTGTGAACGCTCGTCTTGACACTCTACTACTGTACCAGTTGGTAAGTGGGTAATGCGGATTGCAGAATCCGTGGTGTTAACGTGCTGACCACCCGCGCCAGATGCACGGAATGTATCGATTTTTAGGTCTGCTGCTTTGATTTCTGGCAGATCCGCTTCTGGGATTTCCGCCATAACCGCTACGGTACACGCAGAAGTATGAACGCGACCTTGAGATTCGGTCGCTGGTACACGTTGTACACGGTGACCGCCTGACTCAAACTTCAGCACGCCGTATGCGCCGTCACCGCTCACTTTCGCGATCATCTCTTTGTAACCACCGTGTTCAGCTTCGTTTGAAGACATCACCTCGATACGCCAACCACGCTTTTCTGCGTATTTGCTGTACATACGGAACAGGTCACCAGCGAAGATACCTGCTTCGTCACCACCCGCACCTGCACGGATTTCTAGGAAACAGTTACGGTCATCGTTTGGATCTTTTGGAAGAAGAAGAATTTGTAGCTCATCAGTTAGACGCTCAATCGTTTCTTTTGCTTCTTTGATTTCTTCCTGCGCCATTTCACGCATTTCTTCGTCGTCTTCGTTCGCCATATCTTCAGCAGCGACAAGATCGTCTTGCGCTTGTTGATACGCTTGGAAGCACTTAGTAACTTCTTCTAGCTGAGAGTACTCTTTTGATAGAGCGCGGAATTTATCCTGATTTCCAATTACATCAGGATCACCAAGAAGATGTTGAACTTCTTCGTAACGTTCTACTAGCGTTTCTAGCTTAGTCAGAATAGAGGCTTTCATAGTGTCGTTTTCTTAATAAAAAGCGTGAGTTACAGATCATCCAAACCAAGGGTCTGACGGATAACCGTTAATTTTGCTGGTTCGCCCTGCTCTGCCGCACTTTGCAGCGCGCGAGTTGGAGCGTGAATCAGTTTGTTGGTGAGTTTATTACTAAGTTCGCGCAGCACTTTCTCTGGGTCTGCACCGGTTGCCAATGATTGTAGGCTTTTACTTAGTAAGTCTTCACGAATTTCGTTGGCCGATTTGCGATAATCACGAATGCTATCCACTGCTTGAAGTGAACGCAGCCACGTCATAAATGCCGCGCTTTCTTCGCTAACGATCGCTTCTGCTTGAATGGCTTCTACTTTACGTTGTTCGATGTTGCTATCAATGATCGACTGTAAGTCATCCACCGAGTACAAGTAAGCGTCACTCAATTCCCCAACCTGAGCTTCCACATCGCGAGGTACTGCAATATCGACCAATAACATCGGTTGATGACGACGTTTCTTCAACGCGGTCTCAACCATGCCTTTACCAATGATAGGTAGAGGACTCGCCGTTGAGCTGATGACGATGTCTGCTCTTGGTAAATGGTCAGGAATTTCATTCAAGCTGATCACTTCTGCTCCAAATTGCTCTGCTAGACCAAGAGCTCGCTCTCGAGTTCGGTTTGCAACAATCATCTTAGTACAGCCGTTCGACGCTAAGTGTTTTGCCACCAATTCGATGGTTTCACCTGCACCAACCAACAGTACGGTTGAGTCAGACAGTGATTCAAAGATGTGTTTCGCCAATGTACAGGCAGCATAAGCCACCGACACGGCGTTACCACCAATATCAGTTTCTGTTCGAACACGTTTTGCGACTGAGAAAGTCTTTTGGAACAACTTATCAATCGACGCATCCACCGCCTGATGATCTCGGGAATCAGAAAACGCTTGTTTTACCTGACCCAAAATCTGAGGCTCACCTAGTACCAGTGAATCAAGGCCGCAAGAAACACGCATCAAGTGCTTAATCGCCGCTTGCTCTTCATGGACATAAAGGCTCGGCATCAAGTCTTCTTGACTAACTTGATGGAACTGGGCTAACCAGTCGATAAGCTTATTTCGCGCTCCTTGCTTCACGTCGCAGTACACTTCGGTACGGTTACAGGTAGAAACAATCACACTGCCATTGACGGCTTCATGGTCTCTGAGTTGCTCAAGTGCTGGTCCCAATTTATCGGGTCCGAACGCCACTTTCTCTCGCAAGTCAACAGACGCTGTATTGTGATTGATTCCAATAGCAAGCAAGGACATCTAACGTGGTATCTCTGAGATCGGTTATAAAATAGGTTCAGAATTTTACTGTAAGCACGCATTTATTGAAAGGGTAAGCCGGATTTGTTTTCCTTCACTCGGCTTTTCAATGCTATAGTTGTGAGCGATTACCGATGAAACTGATTAATAAGCCATCAAACATGACCTTACGCTCCTTTCTCATCTTGCTCATGTCGAGCATTGTTCTCGCAGGTTGTAGTTCTGTTCCTGAAAGTGTCACCAGCGTAGAGTGGCAGGCACACGAGCAGCGACTTGAAACCATTAAAAATTTTCAAGCCACAGGCAAACTTGGCTACATTGGTCCCGATCAAAGACAAAGCCTGAATTTCTTCTGGAAGCACTCTTCGTCACTAAGCCAGTTACGCTTAACGACCTTACTTGGTCAAACCGCATTAAAGCTCACTATTACGCCACAAGGCGCAACCGTCGAAACCTATGATGACCAAGTACTCTCCGCTCGTGATGCTAACCAACTGATTTACCGATTAACCGGCTTAATGATGCCAGTTGACCATTTACCTGATTGGCTACTTGGCTTACCAACAGATGCCGACTCTTTCCAACTATCACCGACCAATACTCTCCAAGCACTGGACAAACAGATCGGTTTGAACGACTGGAATATTGCTTACCAGCGTTACGGTGATATTGAGTGGCATAGCCAGACGTTACCTCTCCCAAACAAGCTAAAACTAAGTACGTCTGACGTAAAAATTAATTTAGTGATCACAAAATGGAACATCACCCAATGATCGATCTTTCAACCCGTTGGCCATCACCAGCGAAATTGAATCTCTTTCTTTATATCAATGGTCGGACCGAAAACGGTTACCACGAGTTACAAACTCTATTCCAGTTCGTCGATCACGGCGATGAACTAACCATTCAAGCGAACGATTCAGGTGAGATCACGATTTCGCCAGAGATCGAAGGTGTTCCTCTGCAAGACAATTTGATATGGAAAGCGGCGACCGCACTTCAACGTTATGCGAAATGCTCGTATGGGGCACATATCGATCTTCATAAGATCTTACCAATGGGCGGTGGCATTGGCGGCGGCTCATCAAACGCAGCAACTACTTTGGTTGCGCTCAATTACCTATGGCAAACCCATCTTAGTGATGATGAATTAGCCGAAATCGGTCTTGCACTTGGTGCAGATGTGCCTGTATTTGTGCGTGGCTTTGCCGCATTTGCTGAAGGCGTTGGCGAGAAACTTTCTCCTGCTCATCCAGATGAGAAATGGTATTTAGTTGTTCGTCCAAATGTTTCTATTGCAACCGCCGACATATTCGGACATCCGGACTTGACTCGAAACACGCCAAAACGCGATTTAGAAACGCTTTTGAACACGCCAAGCGTAAACGATTGCGAAAAAATTGTACGAATGCTCTACCCAGAGGTTGATAAGCAACTTTCATGGCTGCTACAATACGCGCCGTCAAGATTGACGGGGACAGGATCTTGCGTTTTTGCTGAATTTTCGAGCAAATCCGAAGCAGAAACTATCCTTGCACAACTCTCTGATAAAGTCTCGGCATTTGTCGCTCAAGGGCGAAATATTTCGCCACTAAAAGAGACTTTGGCTGAATACCAATCAGCCTCACACCGACCTATTTAAACTGGACGCAAACCCGAGGTTTCCACCGTGCCTGATATGAAGCTATTTGCTGGTAACGCAACACCTGAACTAGCCCAACGTATTGCTGATCGTCTTTACATCTCTCTTGGTGATGCATCTGTTTCTCGCTTTTCTGATGGCGAAGTTGCAGTTCAAATCAATGAGAACGTTCGTGGTAGTGATGTTTTCATCATTCAATCCACTTGTGCACCGACTAACGACAACCTAATGGAATTGGTTGTTATGATTGATGCAATGCGCCGTGCTTCAGCAGGTCGTATCACTGCAGTAATTCCTTACTTCGGCTACGCTCGCCAAGACCGTCGTGTACGTTCTGCGCGTGTGCCAATCACTGCAAAAGTTGTTGCTGATTTCCTATCTAACGTTGGCGTAGACCGCGTTCTAACTATCGACCTACATGCTGAGCAAATTCAAGGCTTCTTCGATGTACCAGTTGATAACATCTTCGGTACACCAGTACTTCTAGAAGACATGCAATCTCGTGGTCTAGAAAACCCAGTAGTGGTTTCTCCTGATCTAGGTGGCGTTGTTCGTGCTCGTGCAACTGCAAAAGCGCTAGGCGACATCGACATCGCTATCGTTGATAAGCGTCGTCCACGTGCAAACGTTTCTGAAGTAATGAACCTAATCGGTGACGTTGAAGGTCGTGACTGTGTGATCGTTGATGACATGATCGATACAGGTGGCACTCTATGTAAAGCAGCAGAAGCGCTAAAAGAGCGCGGTGCTAAGCGTGTATTCGCTTACGCAACTCACGCTGTATTCTCTGGTAACGCTGCGGACAACATTAAGAACTCTGTTCTTGACCAAGTTATCGTGACTGACTCTATCTCTCTATCTAAAGAGATGGCTGCAACTGGCAAAGTAACCACACTAAGCCTATCTCGCATGCTAGCTGAAGCGATTCGTCGTATCAGCAACGAAGAGTCAATCTCTGCAATGTTCAACTAATACGAACATTTCAGTTAAACTGATTTCAAAAGCACCCCTCTTTGGGGTGTTTTTTTATTTGTATCGATAGGCAGAAAATCCCTTGGTCGCCCACTGCGAGAATTCTGTGCTATCATACTGCGCTTTTTGAGATTCCAGAGAGATCCTAACCTTGACTCAACCAATCAAACTTCTTGTTGGTCTTGCTAATCCGGGACCAGAATACGCCAAAACTCGCCACAATGCGGGCGCTTGGGTTGTAGAAGAATTAGCACGCGTTCACAACGTTACCCTGAAGAATGAACCAAAATTCTTTGGCCTAACAGGACGCATTATGGTCAATGGCCAGGATCTCCGTTTGCTAATCCCAACCACTTTCATGAACCTCTCTGGCAAAGCAATCGCAGCACTTGCGAAGTTTTACCAAATTAAGCCAGAAGAGATCATGGTTGCTCATGACGAGCTAGACTTACCGCCAGGTGTCGCTAAGTTTAAGAAAGGTGGTGGTCACGGTGGTCACAATGGTCTGCGTGACACCATTAGCAAACTGGGCAATAACAAAGATTTTTATCGTCTTCGTATCGGCATTGGCCATCCGGGACACAAAGATAAAGTGGCGGGTTTTGTACTAGGCAAAGCTCCAGCGAAAGAGCAAGAGCTACTAGACGCCGCAGCTGACGAATCAGTGCGCTGTCTAGATATCCTAATTAAGGATGGTCTATCAAAAGCACAAAATCGCCTCCACACGTTCAAAGCTGAATAAGGTTACTATCATGGGTTTTAAATGTGGCATCGTTGGTCTACCTAACGTTGGTAAATCAACTCTGTTTAACGCACTAACTAAAGCGGGTATTGAAGCAGCAAACTTCCCGTTCTGTACCATTGAACCAAACACTGGTGTGGTTCCTGTGCCAGATCTACGTCTAGATGCTCTAGCAAAGATCGTTAACCCACAGAAAGTTCTACCTACCACAATGGAATTCGTAGACATCGCTGGTCTAGTTGCGGGCGCATCTCGTGGTGAAGGTCTAGGTAACAAATTCCTAGCGAACATCCGTGAAACTGACGCAATCGGCCACGTTGTACGTTGTTTCGAAAACGACAACATCGTTCACGTTGCAGGTAAAGTATCTCCAATCGAAGATATTGAAGTTATCAACCTTGAACTAGCAATGGCTGACCTTGATTCTTGTGAACGCGCTATCCAGCGTAACGCTAAGAAAGCAAAAGGCGGTGACAAAGACGCGAAATTCGAACTGACGGTTCTAGAAAAACTGCTTCCTGTACTAACAGAAGGTGGCATGGCGCGTACTGTTGATCTTGCAAAAGAAGAGCTAGCAGCAATTGGCTACCTAAACTTCCTAACGCTAAAACCAACAATGTACATCGCTAACGTGAACGAAGATGGTTTTGAAGACAACGCATACCTAGATGCAGTACGTGAGTTTGCAGCGAAAGAAAACAACGTTGTTGTTCCTGTATGTGCAGCTATCGAATCAGAAATGGCTGAACTAGAAGATGACGAGCGTGAAGAGTTCCTAGCAGACCTAGGTATCGAAGAACCAGGTCTAAACCGCGTTATCCGCGCAGGTTACGAACTACTGAACCTACAAACTTACTTCACAGCTGGCGTGAAAGAAGTTCGTGCATGGACTATCCCTGTTGGCGCTACGGCACCAAAAGCGGCAGCGAAGATCCACACAGACTTCGAAAAAGGCTTTATCCGTGCTGAAGTTGTTGGTTACGACGATTTCATCCAATTCAACGGTGAAAGCGGCGCGAAAGACGCAGGTAAATGGCGTCTAGAAGGTAAAGAATACATCGTTAAAGATGGTGATGTTGTACACTTCCGCTTCAACGTATAATTAAGTGAATGAATTCTAAACACTTCATTTACATAAAAAGCCAGCCATAGCGCTGGCTTTTTTTATACCTTTCTAAAACAACAAGAAATTAAGTCCCTTACTGCAAGCCATTTTATTTCCAGTTTTAGATCATAAACGCGCCTCTTTGTTTAAAAAGGAAGCGAACGATGGATTTTGCAGGATTTATTGAAAAAAACTGTTGACGGATCTCACTCAACTTCGCATAATGCGCGCCGTTCCCGACGACAAGGCAACTTAGCGACGAGAACGAGAAAACATGGTTTTGGCTACGTAGCTCAGCTGGTTAGAGCACATCACTCATAATGATGGGGTCACAGGTTCGAATCCCGTCGTAGCCACCATTCCTAAAGGTTCTTTTTTAAGAGCAATTAGGAATAGAT
>NZ_BCUF01000083.1 GCF_001591145.1 Vibrio harveyi NBRC 15634 = ATCC 14126 = KCTC 12724
GGTTACTTGGGTATAGAACACTCATTAAAAACAAAGCATATTCAAATGTTGATTTCAAAAAAGACCACTAAAAACAATAATATCAACAATGAGTTTGTCGATATGCAAAAACTAAGATTCAAATAATAACAAGTGAAATTTAGTTCAATAAAAATAAATAAAGCAAAATCCAATCAGTGTTATATCTATGGTAAATAAAACATAGAGAATGGCTTATTGACACAAATGTAACAATATGTTTCCATAAAAACATCAAGTTCAACTTTTCATCAAAAGGTGCCTGATAGCCATGGAAAAACTAAGTAAAGAAGAGCTTAATGCGATTGCAACAAGAATGCTGCAAGACCTTATTATGTGTCGGATGCTTGATTTCCCCGAGCAAGGAAAAACAGCAAAAGAAATATCATTACTTACGAGGATCGATATATTCTCTGCATTTAGCATGCTCAACAAGCTAATCGATTGTGGTTTGATAGAAGAAAATAAATATCGGGATGACATTTATTATCGAGCGATCAATATTCCCGAATATTTTCACGTAAGTGTGCATCCCAATATTATTCTTGATTATGCAACAAGAAAAACAGAGCACATAAAGTTCTCTGGCACTTCAAAGCGATTATACAAAAAGCACTATATTTCTAACTGATACGAAGGCTAGTCGTTATCCTAGCAACAACAAAAATGAAGGCTTACCGTGGCAAGCCTTCATCTTGATGATGTTTAGATGAATATTGATTTAAGAGACGTGGTATCGAAAGGACTAACGGCTAGGAGCTAGAGCTAGGAGCCATTTTTGTTAATGTAAACGTCCGGCATCAAACAAGACGTGATGTCTGAGTTTTCGTACTCCACACTGTTCATTAGCTTTCCGCCTTGTAGATCAACGTTTTTCACTCCCATTTGTTTAAGGTCGTTAAGTGAGTAGTACCAACCTTCTGTGAGCTTGTTTTTTTGGCAACTTCTGTCTCTTATCTGACCATAAACCGTGATATATGGGTCGACATTGATGTAATTAAAGTACGCCTTTTCTTTGACCCTCAGATGGTTGAGGTAACCTTCATATTGATTCCAATAACCGTTTGGAATGGTTTGTTTCCACAGTTCATCAGATTGTAACGCACCACCGTGCCACCCTATCAAGGCGTCCTTTTTAATGGTAATACTATTGGCAGCCGTTAAGACATAGTTTGCGCATGCTGAAAAACATAGACGGCTGACTTCCACATCAAGATTATTTTCTTTTACAAAGTACCCAAACTCGATACCGGTATCAATCTCGCCTCCAGGACTGGTAATTCTGAGCTTTTTAATCTTCTTATCGCTAGATTTTACTAACCGAATTGCTTTTAAAACATCACCGCCAGAAATGACACCATCATAAACCAAAGTATCACCAATAATGATGACTTTACTCGCGGTTGGAACCATCAATTGTTGTGATGCACAGCCTGACAATATTACTGACAAACCAACAAGAATATACTGACGCTTCATAAACTGTTCTCGTTTTATATTACGATTAAGCCGCAGAAAAACAGCAAAAAGAGACACTTTACATCTTTTTTGCTTAGTCTTTTCATGAGGAAATAAAGACACGAGAAGACAATTCGTTATATCTTCTCCAATTGATTCATAAAAGCACAGTTTGATCTCACAAGATAATAGATATCAGACAGTTATGCGATCAGGTTCAAACATTAATTGCAGGGAAATATATTTACCCCATTGACACATAAGACATAAATATAGTTAAGCACAGAATCTAATTGAATATATGAATGACATATGCTCAAGTGACTTCAAGATGCAGGGTTCAGAGCATTGTCATTGATTCCCTGTTTACCGAAATTAAGTAATAAAAGTCATTTTTTATCAATAGTCGACAACGTGTTGAATTGAAGGATACTTATTAACATCGGCTTCACGTTCTGCCTCTCCTCTCTTCCACCTTAATTACTCGCTGTCTTGCAGCTGTCACTCGCTTTGTCTGTGTATTGTTCATCTCAGCCAAAGAATGATTTCACTTATTCCCTAATTATCAGAGAGTTAATAAGGCGTATTTTATTGTTCAGACACTCACTACAAATTCATAAACCTGATGAGGACAGGATGACTGCTCTTACTGGTCACGAGATGGAGAAACTATCAATGAACAATAAAAACAACACGTGGGTCGGGTTACAAATAACGTCTTTAGCGTCACTGGCAGCGATCGTGTTTAAACTCAATACCTACAATGATGTGTGGCTAACCACATCCCTTCTATGCTTTGGCGTATTGACACCTATCCTTGTTTTCGCTCTGAGAAATCGCAACAGACTGTCATTTTTGATGACCATTGCTCCAACCATAGTCATCATTCGTATCGGTGATCAAAATGACATTTCATTGGTTGGGTGGTTAACCGCCTTATCGTTGATCCCGTTGCTTGTTCAGTTCATCGGCATTGCGAAAGAGATATACAAAGAGAGCCCAAACGAATTTGCCCTTACCTGTATACGCCTATTTCTCGGATTGAACTTCTTAACCCACGGAACGGAAAAGTTGTTTGCAGGAACCCAGATACACAATGGCATGCGAGGTTACTTTGGGCAGGTTGCTGGCTTTGATACGGTCGGTCCTTGGTTCACTGACTTAATGATCTACGTAGGTGGTATAACGGAAATTTCCGTGGCGCTATTGATTGGCTGGGGATTGTTTACACGCATCGGCGTTTTGTGGGCAATTGCGTACTTAATTGCGGCAGAACTCTTCTCGGGTCACTTCTTCACAGGATATACGTGGGCACTGCCGGGCGGCGGATGGGAATTTCCTTTCTTCTGGGCAATGGCATTGTACCCATTCTTGTTCCTGCACAATCAAGGGGCGTTATCTCTAGATAGTATGCTTCGTCGAGTTCGCGCTTAAGCTGGCTTTCTCAGCTTAGCCACCCTTGTCGATTTCCCCCGTCCAAAAAAGAGAGTTTGAGTTTCGCAAATCTCACGAAACTCAAACTCTTATCTAGCAATAAGCTTATTTCGCTTTGATGTACAGATCTTTGGTGTAGATCTTATCCTCAGCGTTGCCTTTCGGATAACCACCGAGAAGTGGAGAAACCAAACGAGTCGTCACGTACTGATAGATAGGCGCTAATGGCATGTCTTTCGCCATCTGAGTTTCTGCCGCGTAGTAAAGCTTGGTTCGCTCTTCTTCTGAGGTCGAGTTCAACGCTTTTTCTATGATGTCATCGTACGCTTTGCTCTTATAGTGAACTCCACCATTGACGTTAGAGCCGATCATCAAAGTCAGGAAGGTTGATGCTTCGTTGTAATCCCCACACCACGCGGCGCGCGTAACATCAAAGTTCCCTTCATCACGACTGGCTAAATAAGATTTCCACTCTTGGTTTTCTAAGTGAACTGTCACGCCCAATGTTTTCTTCCACATTGATGAAATGGCAACGGCGAGTTTCTTGTGGTTTTCTGATGTGTTGTACAGCAGATTAATATCTAGAGGATGTTGTTTGTCATAGCCCGCCTCTTTAAGCAGTGCTTTTGCTTTTTCATTACGCTGCTTTTGAGTGAGTTTGCCGTATTCAGGCAACTGAGGGGAAAATCCGGCCGTGATTTCTGGCGTCAGGAAGTACGCAGGCTTTTGTCCCTGCCCGAGGATGGCTTTGGTAATAATGTCTCGGTCAATCGCATAAGACAGCGCTTTACGTACTCGAACATCATCAAACGGTGCACGTTGAGTATTGAACTGATAGTAGTAGCTACATAGATTGCCTTTTATCGACAAGTCCTCAGGGTACTCTTTTTGAAGTCGACGGAAGTGTTCGTTTGGCACTTCGTTAGTCATTTGAATCTCACCTGACAAGAAGCGGTTCATTTCTGACACCTGATCTTCAATAGGCAGATAAGTCACTTTGTTAATGACGGTGTGTACATCATCCCAATACTTTGGATTTCGCTTAAGCACGAGACGCTCGTTGACCACCCATCGGTCTGGCACATATGCACCATTCCCCACAAAGTGTTCTGGCTTGGTCCACTTATCTCCCCACTTCTCTACCGTTGCTTTATGGACTGGCATCATGGTGGTATGAGCGAGCATCTTAACAAAGTATGGTACTTCAGCATCGAGCTCGACCTTAAGGGTATAGTCATCAAGCGCTTGGACACCTAACTGACTGATGTCTTTCTTGCCTTCTATGATGTCTTGCGCGTTTTTCATTTTGGTCGAAGAAAGATACCAAGCGTAAGGTGACGCAGTTTTTGGGTCTACGACTCGACGGAAGCTATAAACAAAATCTTGCGCCGTAACCGGGTCACCATTAGACCATTCTGCGTTGTGTCGTAAATGAAAAACGAAGGTGCGATTGTCCGTTGTTTCCCAAGACTCCGCGACGCCAGGGATGGTTTTACCATCGGCATCTTGCGTTACTAAGCCTTCCAGTAAATCGCGAATCACATTAGATTCTGGAACGCCCTCGGACTTTTGTGGATCAATGGTCGCGACTTCGGTGCCATTACCTCGAACAAACTCCTGCTTTTTAGCCAGCTTTACTCCGTCTGGCACGTTCGCGGCGAACGCAGGTTGAGTAACGGCATAGCCGATGATACTGGTACTGATAAGAAGTGTAATTTTAGTATTGTTATTAATGAACATTGTTGTGCCTGCTTGTTTGCTGTGAAACTTTTTATTAACAACCACTATTCACTACAATATCTCTCTTCAAAAGATAATAATTATTCACAAAATCAGACGCTTTACATCACTTCATCACCACAACTTATCTCTTGCTAATTAGATTCAATAAAATAGTCACGTTGGAGCTTTGAGCTTTGAGCTTTGAGCTTTGAGCTTTGAGCTTTGAGCTTTGAGCTTTGCACTCACGGATTATCAAAAATTATTAGAAAATAAATCAAATAAAGAACTGTTTTTAATGGACTATTCCGAGGCTAGGATTTCAATACGCACTGAATGAGACGCTCAACATCTCATTCGAGTCGCCAAAATCCATACATCAAACTGTTCATTTCAAAATGGAAATAAAATGAAAAAGCATCTTTTAACTACCAGCCTCTTCACTGCTGCTGCCGCAATTTCAGCGGTGGCACCCCATTTAACTTACGCTGCGGAAATCGGTTCTCTAGAAGCCGTGACACAATTTAACGATTACCGCGGCGCAGGTGTCACCGTAACACCCGAAGGTCGCTTGATCGTAAGCATGCACCCTTTGGACAATCCCAAATATCGAGTCGTCGAAGTGATGGCGAATGGTACTAAAAGACCCTTCCCAACCATGGATTGGTCAGACGGACCAGAGGTCGGCGATGTAGGCTTAAGTGCGGTTATTGGCGTTCACTCCGACAGCAAAGGTACGGTCTGGATGCTCGATATGGGCAGCGAAACCTCACCAGCACAATTGGTCTCGTGGGACACGTCTAAAAATAAGTTGAGCAACCAAATTACAATTAACTCATCTGCACTAAGAGACAACTCGTTCCTGCAAGATTTTGCCATCGATGAAAAGCACGCGAAGATCTACATCGCTGACATGACCTTTGGCAACTTCATTGGTGCAACGAACCCCGCTATTGTCGTGGTAGATTTAAAAACGGGTCAGTCGACACGTGTATTAGAAAATGCGCCCCAACTTATGCCAGAAGACAGAGATATAGTCATCGAAGCTTCTCTATTGGCATCGAAAACAGAACAAGGTGCCACGAACCACTTACGTTTTGGGTTAAACCCAATCGCTATTGATGACAATAACGAATGGCTCTACTTTGGCGCATTTACTGGCACAAAAATCTATCGAGTTCCGACTTCAGCCCTAGAAAATGCAAAAAACACAGATAGTAAGCTGCAGAATAAAATCGAAGTATATGGACCAAAAAGACCCAGCGATGGCATTGCGTATGCGCCAGGGGGTGGCATTTTAGCGACCGATCTCGAACATAGTGGTGTTGGTTTGGTCACCAAAGGGAAATATCAGACACTTATTCAAGACAAAAAGCTATCTTGGCCGGACAGTATGGCAGTCAGCGGCGATTACATTTATGTCACCCAAGACCAGCTTCATCAGCACCCAGCATTCAGTCAAGGTCTCGGTAATGCAAAGGCGCCTTACACCCTGTATCGCTTCAAATATCAACCTTAACGGTCATCTATTACGTGTGAACAATGTTTCTCTTTACATACGGTCAGTAGCGACATAACGTCGAAGGAGATAAAAAGCGTTTCAATCCCAAAAATTCAAGGAGTTATCATCAATGAAGAAGATCAACATTAATGAGAAATTTGGGCTTTTTTCAGAGCAGTGGACACCCAAAATATTAGCTGAGTCGAACGGTCAGCTAGTTAAAATCGCAAAAGACTCTGGCGAATTAGTTTGGCATAAACATGACAACGAAGATGAACTGTTTATCGTCTTTAAGGGTGAACTGACGCTGAAATTACCAGAGCAAGAAGTGGTACTAAAGCCGGGTGAAATGTTTGTTGTACCGAAAGGTGTCGAGCACTGCCCTGTCGCCGAGCCAGACACTCACTTCATGATGATTGAGCCATCAACAACGGCGCATACTGGTGAGCTGAAAAGTGATATTACCGTATCGGCTGAAGAACAAGAGTGGATATAGCGCGATAAAATTAACCACTAGTCATTATATCCCTGCACTTTGAGGTTACTTAGGGATTAGTATCAAAGCTGGTCTAGAGCTCAAAACTAAACCAGCTTTTACCAAAGGGGCAACGCTACGGCTCTCTATTCAGCGCTAGCTTGGAAAAGCACATCTAGTTCGGTTTGTGCTTTTAGCAAATTCTCTAAAGGCAAAAACAGAGGCTCCGGAAGCTTGTCTAAGTCAAACCATTTCCATTGCTTACACTTCTCCGGTTCAGCGACCTGAGGCTCTCCAACCTCACATGAAGCAGCAACAAACAAAGTGACATAGTGCTTACCCTCTTTCTCGAAAACATCATTCGTGAAGCTCAACTTCTTAAAAGACCCAACAACTAAGCCGGTTTCTTCGAGTGTTTCGCGCTTAGCACAATCTTCAATAGATTCACCCCATTCAAGGTGTCCTCCGGGTGTAGCCCAAGTATGAGCCCCGTGTGAGCCAATACGTTCACCAAGTAGCACTCGTCCTTCGCGCACAATCACTGCCGCGACACCTACTCTTACTGCTTTATCCAATCTAATCCCCTTTTTAATTACTGCATAACGCCGCAATACTTTGCTATGTATTTAATACCGATAGAAAAGCATCCTGCTACAACGAGTAATGTTGCCTAAGCGCCTGCCATAACGCTGTTTTGTATCAATGCAAAACCAAAAATCAACAGTCCAAATGCTTGGCAACCTGCCCTAATGCGTATGTAGATTTCTTCGTTATCTCGCTTATCGAAATGGTCGATGATTTCTACCAAACAGTAAATACAGCCAAGTATAAAGGCAGCAAAAGCGATGTATATGGCATCACCGTGTAGCGTTACCTCTGTACGCCTTCCTAAAAACACATATAACTCGCCGGAATAGATGCCATAAGCGCCATACACCACCAGAAAGACGCCGACTACTAAGTTGAGGACTAACTTATGTTTAGGGAACGAGTTAGGAACATGTTTTTCTCCCGCTTTTCTATTTCTCTGTATGAAAAAATCAGTAAACATAGTTATTCCTAAATTAAGTTGGAACGTAAGTGGTATCGCGACGTCAATCGTTGATTAAATTGCCACATTACACATTTCTAGGGGGGTCTGTGGAGAACGATGACAATCTAAGAGCGAAACCTTTCATTTCCCTCTCTCTTAAACGCCACTATGCACCTAAACACTCTAAACCTTGTTGCGTAGCGCATATTATTGAACACAAAAAAGAATATCTACTCGCAATTCATTCTTTTGGGCTATAGATTCAATTTCAACGTTTATGTTTATAAAATATTTAAATGAAAATGAAAATGAAAAACAATAACTTTAAGAAACTAAGAACTGCATTACTTCTTACGCTTACCACTTCAATGATGGGTTGTTCTTCTTTGGATACTCACCTTGTGGGAGGGTATGGAGCGCCGTTTTCAGGAACAACACTGGCAGTCGCGTCCCAACCTTGCGCTTTTAGAAACGACTCGGTGGTCGACTATGTCTTTTACCCTTTGACTTTCATCGACATCCCGCTCTCTTTAGCAGCAGATGTCGTCTTTCTTCCGGTTGATTTAGCAATGGTGTTTACGCCAACGACGGACTATCGATTTGCATTAACACAAGGCTGTGGCACACATAGCATGATCTAAAGTTTGTTGTTAACTCGACAGCTAGCATTTTTATAAAAGCCCTACACATAAGGAACCAGACGCAGATAAACATGTCTATTAATGCGGTTCATTAATCAGGTAAATTTATGTGTGTTAAGTTAACAAAAATGGTTCTCCCTTTTCTATTGCTGCCGGGAGCGCCCGTTTACAGCGCAGAAACAACCAACGTTACACTTGTGGGTGACTCGATTCACTACACCGGTACATTAACCTCCGAAGCAAACGACGCTGTTGTGGAAATCTATGCTGATGCGGCAGTAAAACCAACCACTCTTGTGATCTCAAGTGACGGCGGTGATGTGGAGCTGGGAATGGCCTTAGGTGAATGGGTTTTTGCAAATAAAATAGATATTGAAGTCAACGACTATTGCCTTTCCTCTTGTGCAAACTATGTATTTACCGCAGGCAAAAACAAATATATATCAAACAAAGCAATTATCGGTTTTCACGGAGGCTTAAGCAGTCAGGAGTTTGATACCTCAGATATTGAGGCTTCATTTAAGGACTTACCCAAAAGACAAAGGGAAGAAGAAATTCAAAAAGTCTTATATGAAATGCAAACGTATATTGGCAAAACTAAGGAAAAAGAAGATTCGTTCTTCAAAAAAATCAAAGTAAAACAAGAAATAACAACCCTTGGTCAATCTCCCCGCTACGATAGTTTTTCCGATTCGGATTACTCCGGTTGGACCTATAACCCAAACGATTATTCGAAACTTGGAGTGAAAAACGTTTTTGTTAAACAGCCACCTTGGGAACTCGAACAACTCAAAAAATTTGGAAAAGTTTTCGTAGTCGAAGTCGAATAAGCTTCTCGCTAAAGCCCTGAAAAATAGCACCGGGAAAACCCGAGAATAAGAGACATCTAGGCTTGATAGTCCATTCAATCAAGCCTAGCTACGAGATACGCTTCAAACCTCTATTGCCAGGTAGAAATAATCTGTCTCAGCTTACGTTCTTGTCTTAGTGCTTCAAACCAAAAACCACCACAAGTCAACGCGATTCCAAACAAAAACATCCCGAGTGGTATGAGCAAAGGTAAGCTAAAAGTATCAACACTCAGAAGAATGTAAATACCGGCACCTCCGGTAACGGCAAGCCAGAACAACATAAAACACATCACAAACAAATTTAACCGCATGGAGACGCTCACCCGAGTACCATCTTTATTCGCCTCTACCTTCCCCTTCATGACAGGTAAAAATGAATTTCTGTAACGAATGTTTCCCACAAGATCGAAGCCCGTTTCGTCTACCTTTCCACAAAATGCTGAAGAGGAACTAGGCTTGAAAAAAGCTCGTTCTGATGTGTTTTCTTGTATTCGCTTTAAAACTTCAGGTGCAGACAAGAACGTATCGATTTGAAACCTATTATAGGGAATTAACTTCATAATGATCTCTATATTTAACATATACCCAAGTGACTTCAAGATGCTGGATTCAGAGCGTTGTCATTGATTCGAGTGCAAGGAAAACAACGAAGCGGAATAGCACGCTCTTTCCAAGTTGTTTGACGTAGCAATCGGGTCAATGACACGCTCCCAGAGGGTCCTCTTTGCAAATAGTAAGGGCCTTTGTTTGTATACTTTGTTGCCGATTCTTGATTTAGACCCACTAAGCCTTCAAATCG
>NZ_BCUF01000084.1 GCF_001591145.1 Vibrio harveyi NBRC 15634 = ATCC 14126 = KCTC 12724
AAAGTACCCACAAACTGCTGCAAAAATTAGCTCAAAAGGTCAACAGGCCCTAATTCATTTCCGTATTGATTACCACATCACGCGTTTCATTATCCATATCACTGATGCCGACCACTGAGATTTCACGGTCAGATAAATTCTCAATCATGCTGTCTTCCAACCCACCGTCTGTCATCCACGCATAGAATTTTTCCGCAATACGATCCGAACCTTCTCCGACAAACGTTAATGTGACCTTCTTCATTTGTGACACTCCATCAATTTACGATTCAGCCACTTAAGCGTAGTATGTTTCGCAAATATCGACATAAACTAGGACTAACTTCTTTTATGAGTATCGAAAAATTTGACGCGATTTATCAGCGCGCTGCTGAGCGTAAAGGTGGTGAAGATCAACTTGAAGCGCTTTTGTCTCATCCACTAAGCAAAGAAGAATTGGCAGCGATTCCCGATGACCGTTGGCTGGCCGCTTTTTCGATGAAGGTATTCCAAAGTGGGATTTCGTGGAGCGTGGTTCGCAACAAGTGGCCGAACTTCGAAGAAGTATTCTTCGGATTTAAGATTGAGCCCTTGTTAATGCTGTCAGACGAGCAATGGGAAACCAAAGCAACCGACAAACGCATCATTCGCCATCTCACTAAAGTCATGTCGATCCCTGCTAATGCTCGTATGATCCACGAAGCAAAAGTCGAATACGGCTCGTTTGGCAAAATGGTTGCCGATTGGCCGCAAGAGAAAATCACCGACCTATGGGCATATTTGAAGAAACACGGTAATCGCCTAGGTGGAAATACCGGTCCTTACACACTTCGCCAAATGGGCGTTGATACCTTTATCTTGTCTAGCGACGTCGAGGCTTACCTGCGTAATTGCAAGATCATTGAAGGTGGCAAAGACACTAAAAAGTCGCTCGACGCCACCAACAAAGCGTTTGTGCAATGGCAACAAGAAAGTGGTAGAAGCCTGTCTGAAATCAGCCAAGTTATTGCGTTCAGCACCGGCGATAATCGCATTTAACCGAGATTAAACCCAAAATACAAACGGCGCACTGATCATTGGATTTAGTGCGCCGTTTTTATGTTCATTGGTTCAAGTACAGACTTACTTTGAAGCCAGTGATTCCCACTCAGTCAGTAGCTGCATAATGCGGTGAGAGTCTTCCCATGTTGCACAAGGATTTTCTAACGAGGTACGCCCCTCCTCAACCGCTTGGCGAATAGTGCGCACTTGATAGAAGAAAGCGTCCCCAGTTGCCGGTACAAACACTTCACGCTTCGACGTCTCGTAAATTTCCACACTAAACTGGTTATCTTGCGTTGGTAGCCATGGGTTCGAGTCTAACGTAATACAGCCTTTGCTACCCAGAATGGTGAATTGGTGTTTCAATCCGTGATCTTCGGCGGTATGCACGCTCGCCGTTTGTTGCTCACCGAATTGCATCATCAAGCTCGATTCACAGATATTCCCATCGTTACCTCGTCGACCAATCGCCGTCATAGAGCGGTTTCCAAAGGCTTGTTCACCCAACATGGTTTTCACCACCAAGTGCACCAATGATATTGGGTAGCAACCTAAATTATACAAAGCACCTTTGCTGTCTGGATTAACAAACTGCGCAATCGACGCAATATAAGAAGTATGGATGGAGCGAAGTTCACCGATCTCTCCCGATTTAAGCACCGAAAGTAACTCGCTGATCAAAGGGTGATGCAAGTACATCAAGCCTTCAGCAAAGAATACCTTGTGCGATTCGACTGCCTTTAGAGCCAGCTCAGTTTTTTCCATATCTACCGAAAGTGACTTCTCACAAAGAATCGCTTTACCCTGCTCTGCCGCTTTGACGATAAAGTCATGATGAAGGTGATTTGGCAGTGCGATGTAAATAATGTCGACTTGTTCATCGGCAATCAACGCATCGTAATCGGTGAAGGTATTCTCGATGCCATATTGCTCAGCAAATGCATTCAAGTTCCGTTCCGAACGCCCAGCCACCGCGTAGAGCTTACTCTTGTCATCGCCTTGGATTGCCTCTGCCATGACACCTGAGATAAAGCTTGTGCCTAAAATGCCCCATTTCATGTTCACGTCTCCTATTGCGCTTGAGTTTCGAATGCTTGGACTAACTCTGCCATTTCAGCTGCAATGAACGCTTGTGTATGCGGCATAGCAAAATGCGCTTCAATCGCGGCGCGGTTTTCATATCGCTCCCAAAGAATCACACGCAGTGGGTCTTTCGAATCGTAGGTCGCATTCGCTTGCAAACACCCAGCTTCGCTCTGCATATCAAGGCAAAATTGTTCAATGGTCTCAACCACTTGTTGTCTTGGCTTATCGGCATTCATTTTCAGTTCGGCGGTAACAAAAATCGTCTTGCTCATGATGGATCTCTTTCTCCACTCTTAATCATACGTCCACTGTAATTAACCTCATATGATTGATAAACTCTGCTTTAGTTATTTCTTTATCAACTCTGGGTGTGTAATGGATAAATTAACAAGCATGAAGGTTTTCGCTTACGTGGTCGAACATGGCAGCTTTCGTAACGCCGCACACCACTTTGACATTTCACCGACCATGGTTGGCAAACACGTGAGCTTTCTTGAGCAAAGCTTAGGTACGCAGCTGATTCATCGCACCACGCGCAAACAGTCCTTGACCGAAGCTGGCAGACTCTACTATCAAGAGTGCCACCGCATTATTGAAGACATCACCAACGCAGAGAACCTAATCCAGACGCTGATCAACCGCCCAACTGGAACAGTAAAAGTTAACTGCCCAGTTACCTATGGTAAAAGGGTGATTGCGCCCATCGTGGCTGACTTCTTAGCAGAATTTCCCGAACTGAACGTTGAGTTAATGTTGGATAACAGTTTGATTGACCCATATCGAAGCGAAGCAGACGTGATTATTCGTATTGGTGAGTTGGTCGATTCATCGTTAGTTGCAAGAAAACTCGGGGAATACGACATGACTTACTGCGCCTCACCCTCTTACCTTGAGCAACATGCCCCTATCCAATCGCTTGATGACCTTGAACATCATCATTGTTTGGGATTTCAGTATCACCAAGGAGAAAGCCAACAAGTGGTGAACATGCCATCTAATACCTTTGGGAACAGCAACACCCGATTAACGTCTAATAATGGTGATGTGCTTAAGTTTGCCGCGTTAAAAGGCTCTGGTGTTCTTCTACAACCAAAGATTTTAGTTGAACAAGAAATCCAGTCCGGCGCGTTGGTAGAAATTCTCCATTCACACATTCCCAAGCCAAAGCCAATCCACCTGCTTTACCGTTCAAAACAGCTTTCCCTTAAAAATCGCACCTTCGTCGATTTTGTTCTTTCTCACGTGAGCCAATAATACAAACAGACAAAACGGCGGCAATTTAACCGAATAATTAGTTTTTATTGTCGATATGACAAATATTATTTCTCATTAATTATCTTTATTTTTCATACCATTAGTACAACTCGCTCATTTAATGAACATAATTTATTGATTCCCATCAATTGCATTGCCCTGACAAAGTGACTAGGATTGCCGCCTTTCCTGAGTGAACTATCAAAATAACATCGAGAAATGTAATCTAATTTCTCTTCAAGTTCGTGCGTAATCACGACATTTGCACTCATTTCAAACTGCATAAGCACATTCCTTTGCTTATGAAAACGACATTGATTTCTCAACACTTTTGGTCACGTATGTGACTTTTTTCGTTGGGAGCGATTTTTCAATCAAGGTTGGTCACAAGGACGCTACCCCTTGACTGCATTTACTGGAGGATAAAATGCCTAAAGGTCTAATGCTGACTGACTTAGCCATTGCTGGCTTACTATTGATTTTGGCAAAAGTCATTCGCGTTCACACGCCACTACTACAACGTATGTACATTCCATCGGCGGTTCTCGCGGGATTATTCGGTCTGATTTTTGGACCAGCCCTGCTAAACACACTGCCTTGGACCGATACATTTACCACTAACGCAAGCCTATTAACTGCTGCACTTTTTTCTGCGTTAGGTCTGGCAACTGATGTCCCATCACCTAAGACCGTCGCACAGCGCGCTGGCTCATTGTGGGCATTCAACCAAATCGCTTCTGTTTCACAGTGGTTATTTGCAGCAATGTTTGGTCTCGCGATCACTACCTTCTTCTGGCCAGAGATTAATCCAGCCTTTGGCGTAACAATGTCTGCAGGCTTTATGGGCGGTCACGGTTCAGCTTCTGTTGTTGGCGAAATATTCACGGGGCTTGGTTGGGAAGATGGCTTCACACTAGGTTTAACCTTCGCAACCGTGGGTATCTTCATTTCGATTTCTGTCGGCATGCTCATGCTGCAATTCGCATTGAAGATGGGTTGGATTCGTAGCTTTACGACATTCGACAGCATGGACGAACACGAACGCAAAGGCCTTGTTAAACCTGATGATCAAGAACCTGTAATGAAAGACACTATGTCTTCCCTGTCGGTTGATTCTTTTGCGATTCACGCCGCATTGGTGGTTGTAGTAACGGCGTTCTCCTATGTTGCTGCTAACTATTTATCTTCCTTCCACGATAAGGTGCAGATCCCAACGTTTGTAACCGGGTTCCTTGGCGGTATGTTGGTTCGAATTGTCGCAAAGCAGACCAAAGCGTCACGTTACCTTTGTGATGGCGCGTTCAAACATGCAGCGGGCATCAGCACCGACTATTTGATTATCTTCGGTATCTCTGCAATCAAGATTACCGTCTTGGCTCAATACTTAATGCCTATGGTAGTACTAGCTCTTGGCGGCGTATGTTTCACACTTTGGTTAATCTTTTGGGTGGCTCCACGCATCATGGGAGACGATTGGTTTGAAAAAGGCATCTTCTCTTGGGGTTGGCTGACGGGTACGGTTGCAATGGGTATTGCCCTACTACGTATCGTCGATCCTAAGATGAGAAGCAAAGTATTAGATGACTATGCCATCGCTTACGTTCCTGGCTCAATCACTGATATTTTCATCATCTCTTTGATGCCAATTGCAATGTACAACGGCATGCACTGGCAAGCTCTTTGTGTTGGTTTAGCATACATAGCCGTAGTTCTTTTTATTTGGCGTTTTGTTTTCAAACAAGGCTCACAGACCGCAACGAATCCATCATAACGACCTGATTTACCGAGCCTCATTTTAGCTGAAATGAGGCTTTTTCTTACTGATATCTCAATAACTTTTTATGTAAAAACAAACACACTTCAAGTTAAAAAAATGAGCAATTTGTTTTATATATAAGAACATGACTACTCATCGCATAACTTCATTCTTTTTCAATACCTTTCCAGCCATAATTTTGTTCCAGAATAGCAGTCTATAAAAGCAAATTCGGAGGTTGGCTGTGCGTAATTCCAAAGGTTTTACTCTGATAGAATTGGTGATTTGTATCGTCATTCTGGGAATAGTAAGTGTTGTGGCGTTTCCAAAATTTTTAGACATCCAAAAAGACGCCCGTATTGCGGTCTTGCATGGCGCAAGAGAAGCTTTGATGACCGCAAACAATCAAGTTTATGCGAAAGCAGTCATGCAATCTCAAGAACAAGCCGATGGTGGAGAGGTCAAGAATATTGACTTGGATAGCGATGGTGTTAAGGATTTAATTGGCTATTACGGATACATAAAGAACGTAATACCTGCACAAGAACTCGCTGGTTTTGACCCTCAATTGACTATCAATCGATGGTATGGCGTGGATGATGAAAATGAACCTTACTTCTTGATTGGCTTTGCTAATAAGCCCGTAGATATCTCTCATCTTTGTTATGTTGAGGTTTACTACCCGAAAACATCAGGTGGTCAAATAAAATACGGAATTCAAACTAGAGACTGCTAAAACCACTCGGAATGAGCTTCAAAAGCATCACTTTTGAAGCTTTTATCCCCTAACAACCCAAAACCCTTCAAAACTTCAAATTAACAATAAATTCACATTATCTCGTTACATCCACACCTTTCAGCGATACATAAGGCAGCAAACCACACTGTTCCTGCCAAATCGACACATTGTATTGTTTTTCATTTCGCTCAAAAATTCCGCTTGTAAACTCATTAATTCGCTCAATAATAGTTCTATAACAAATTCAATAATTTAAGCAGGAGGCGAAATGAGAATATTCTGGCAGCTGCGTTGGTACTTCCAACTCAAATGGAAACAATATGTGGGGTCAATCCTATTGTTTGCCGTCATTTCAGCCCTTCAGCTTGTTCCCCCTAAAGCAGTCGGCATTATTGTCGATGGTGTGGTTGATAACACGCTAGAAACCAGCACCTTACTGATGTGGTTAACCGGTCTTATTGCGTTATTTTTTGCGATATATGGCTGTCGAATTCTATGGCGTATCTGGTTATTTGGCGCGAGTTGGGAATTAGGCACTATTTTACGTAACCGACTCTACCGCCATATATCCACGCAACCTCCTCGATTCTTCGAAAGATACAAAACTGGCGACCTGATGGCTCGTGGCACCAATGACGTGCGCAACGTCGTGATGACAGCCGGTGAAGGCGTATTAACCGCGGCAGATTCGGTGATTACTGGTATTGCTGTTTTCATTATTATGGTGACACAAATCAGTTGGAAGCTGACGTTAATGGCTCTTTTACCGATGCCATTCCTCGCGATCATCATCTTTTTCATTGTTCGCATTCTGCATAAACGTTTTAAGATCGCACAAGAAGCTTTCTCCACAATGTCAGACATGACTCAAGAATCATTGAATGGCGTACGTATGCTGCGTGCTTTTGGGTTAGAAAACCAAGAGCAAAAGCGTTTTGAAGATGTCGTCGATGATACTGGCGAGAAGAATATCGCGGTAGCTCGCGTTGACGCACGTTTTGACCCAGCAATCCAATTGACCATTGGCATGTCTTTCTTCCTAAGCGTGGCATCAGGTGCGTATTTAGTTGACCAAGGTGATATTACACTTGGGGATTTGACCGCATTTACCATGTACTTAGGTCTTATGATTTGGCCGATGTTGGCATTCGCGTTCTTGTTCAATATTCTGGAACGAGGCTCTGCTGCGTGGAATCGCCTACAAGAAATATTTGATGAGAAGCCAGAAATCATCAGTGGCGATACAGCATTAGGCACGGCTCCATTACCTTTGCAGATCAAGATTAATGAGTTCCACTGGTCAAAAGATCTGCCCGCTGCACTCACCGATGTTCACATCACTTTGGAGCCTGGAAAAATGCTCGGCATTGCAGGTCCTGTCGGTAGTGGCAAATCAACCTTGCTAACCCTACTGCTTCGTCAACATGACATGGACAACGGTACGATTCAATTTGGTGATATCAAAATCAAAAACGCACTCTTACCAGAATGGCGAAACCGCTTTGCCGTGGTCAATCAAAGCCCGTTCTTGTTCTCTAAATCTATCTTCGACAACATCGCTCTAGGTAACCCTGACGCATCAAAAGAAGACGTTTATCGTGCGGCGAAACTAGCTTGTATCCACGACGATATTGAGAAGTTTCCTGAAGGCTATCAAACAGAAGTGGGCGAAAAAGGCATTACCCTCTCTGGAGGTCAGAAACAACGTATCGCTATTGCTCGTGCCATGTTGCTCAATGCACAAGTGCTGGTCTTAGATGACGCTCTATCTGCCGTTGATGGGCGTACAGAGCATCAAATACTAAAGAACCTAGAGACGCATTACCGTGAACAGGCGTTAATCGTCATCGCTCATCGCCTCACTGCGTTAGAGGCAGCCGAAGAGATTGTCGTACTCAACCACGGTCACATCGCAGAACGTGGTCAACATCGCTCGCTTCTTGAGCGGCAAGGTTGGTACGCAGAGATGTACCAATATCAAAAACTAGAACAAGCAATGGAGGACGAATAATGAAGCAATCAACAACGTTTAAACGGTTATTGTCTTACCCATTGTCGCAACCAAAGCCGATGTTAAAAGGCTTAGTACTGCTGTTTATAGCCGCGTTAGCCAGCGCGGGTGGACCTTGGCTCGTTCAATACTTTATTGATGAACACATCGCGAAAGGTGATTATTCACGAGATATTTTGATTTCATTGGCAGCGGGCTACATCGCATTACAGCTTATTTCAGCGACGTTTCAATATTTCCAATCGCTGCAGTTCAGCATTGTGGCGACCAACACAATAAAAACGATTCGCAAACAAGTTTTCGCTGGCGTCATCAAGCAACCCTTGTCCGAGTTTGATTACACTCCTGCTGGTAAGTTGGTTTCAAGAATCACCAACGACACGGAATCGCTGCAACAGTTTTACGAACTGCTAATCGCGACGGTAGTGAAGAACGCGGTGATGATCTTGGTAATGCTTGGGGTTATGTTTTACATGAGCTGGAAGCTGACTATCGTGGTGTTAGTACTCCTACCTATCGTTATCAGCTTCATGTACCTGTTCAAAAAACTAAGTACCGAAAGCTACCGCAACATGCGTGATTTACTGACAGACATTAACGCCAACTTGAGTGAGTCTATTCAAGGCATGAGTGTAGTGCAGTTGATGCAGCAAGAAGAACGATTCAACAAGCAATTCAACGGGCTCACCGCAGGTCATTTAGTCGCATCAAAGAAAGTTATTCGTTTGAACGGCTTCCTACTGCGTCCGCTCATGGATTTACTCGCGGGTCTTGCACTGCTCTCACTCGTTGCTATCTTTGGTTTTAATGGCGTAGAAATGATTGGTGTCGGCGTTCTTTATGCCTTCATAAGCTACTTAGCGCGCGTAACTGAACCTTTGATTGAAATGACTCAGCAGTTGGCATTACTTCAGCAAGCATTAGTATCGAGTGAGCGAGTGTTCGAGTTAATGGATGCGAAAGAACAAACCTATGGTGACGATCACCGCCCACTCCAAACGGGTGCAATCGAATTGAGCAATCTCACTTTCAGCTACGATGGCAAACAAGACGTGTTGAAAGACATTTCTCTCAAAGCTGCTCACCAAGACTTTATCGCTCTTGTTGGTCATACCGGCAGTGGTAAAAGTACTCTCGCATCACTACTGATGGGCTTTTATCCAACGACCAGCGGTGAGTTACGCATCGATGGTCGTCCATTAAAGTCCCTAGGAAAAAACGTACTTCGTAAAGACGTTGCCATGGTTCAACAAGACCCGCATATCTTACCTGCTAGCGTAAGAGAAAATATTTCTTTAGGTAGAGCGGTCGAAGATACTCAAGTTTGGGATGCACTAGAAAAGGTAGGATTGGCAGAACAAATTCGTCGTTATCCGAATGGTCTAGACACACAGCTTGGACAAGGCGAAACGAACCTTTCTGCAGGTCAAAAGCAGTTGCTTGCGCTGGCGCGTGTTTTGGTGGCTAAACCAAAAATCCTTATCTTGGATGAGGCAACCGCGAACATCGATTCGGGTACTGAAGCTCTGATTCAAAAAAGCTTAGAAGTTCTGCGCCAAGATATGACGCTTGTCGTCATTGCGCACCGATTATCGACTATTTTAGATGCCGATCAGATTATCGTTTTGCATCATGGCGATTTGGTTGAAAGTGGCACGCACAAAGCGCTGTTAAAACATAATGGACGATACGCGCAGATGTACCAGCTTCAGCAAGCAAATCGACATATTCAGCAACTTGAAGAGGAAGATGACAAACAGTTTGAGGAAGCTGTTTAAACAGTCTACAGACCCAGACATTAGGCCCGTTGGTCATACTGCGGGCTTTTGTTTATCCCCAATACCGGCGAACCGACTCGATGTCTCGTTCCCCGGTTTCCACCACCTTCATTTCTAATATTCTTAGACTATACCCAAGTAACC
>NZ_BCUF01000085.1 GCF_001591145.1 Vibrio harveyi NBRC 15634 = ATCC 14126 = KCTC 12724
GGTTACTTGGGTATAAACCAAATAAAAAGGACTTTATCTTTATGATCACTTGCTATGTTCGTTATGTCATTGATGCAAAAAAAAACCAAAGAGTTTGAAGAGTACGCAAAAATGTGGATTCCGTTAGTAGAGAAATTTGGCGGACAACACAACGGCTACTATCTTCCATCTGAAGGTGCTAACAATATTGCACTGGCATTATTTACATTCCCAAGCCTCGCGGCGTATGAGGAATACCGAGAAAAGTCGCTCAACGATGAAGAGTGCATCCAAGCCTTTAAGTTCGCGGAAGAGACCGACTGTGTATTGAGTTACGAACGCAGCTTCTTCAGACCTGTTTTTAGCTAACTCAGCCACACCGCGCTTGATGCCAATATTCTTAAAAGCGCGGTGTTACTAATCTCTAACCTCAGTATGATGCAGCCTTTCCATGCGACACATCGAAACGTTCGCCTCATTAAAATTGAGTGTGAAAACGCTCAATCAAGAAGTCCAAAAACAAACGAAGTCGCTTGGGTTGATACTGGCGGATCAGGTAAATCACGTTCAAATCCGCACCTGCAGAAGAGGTCGATGCGTTGAAGTTCTTCATATAGCCATTTAACACCGTCACTAAACGCTGCTGTTTGATGTCCTCTTGTACATCGAGAATCGATTTCAACGCAATACCCGCGCCATCTAACGCCCACTGACGAATCACTTCGCCATCATCAGAAAAACGCTTCGGTACGACAGTAACAATATTGTGCTGCTCTTCATCTTGAAAGTGCCATGTTTTCAACTCTTCATTGCTGCGAACCATGGCTAAACAATCGTGATGTGCTAAATCTTGTGGCGTGATCGGCGTGCCTTTCTTTGCCAAATACTGAGGAGAAGCACAAAGCACTCGGCGACTGGACGCCAGTTTGCGAGAGATAAGGTTGCTGTCGGCTAGATCCCCATATCGGATAACGATGTCCAAACCGGACTCTGCTAAGTTGGATAAGTTATCGTTCAAATACAGATAAGGGATCACATCGGGATAGAGCTGACTAAATTCCGACAGTATTGGCGAAATGTATTGCTTTCCAATATCACGAGGAGCCGAGATTTTAAGTGTGCCGCGCACTTCTTTGGTGCCAGTTTGGAGTAAGTTCTCCGTCTCTTTGACGCTGTCGATGATTTCCAAGCATGCCTGATGGTACATAGCGCCAGAGTCCGTCAGTGAGATATGCCTTGTACTGCGATTAAGTAATTTCACCCCATAGCGATCTTCCAGCGACTGCAATCTTGCCGTTACTGTTGCTGGCGATAAGCCGAGCTCTCTGCCAGCCGCCGCCAACCCTTGGTTCTTCACTATGCTGACAAACAGCGTCATATCCGAAAACTTGTCCACATTCCCTCCTTAAACTTCATTATTCATCTGAGCTGAATAATCAATTCAAATATTACTCAATTATCAAATTTATTCCAATCAATATACTGACTCCATCGAAACGAGATTGGAGAAACAAATCATGACAACAGAAAAAACCATTTATGTCGTACTGGGTGGCACATCAGGTATTGGCGCTGAACTTAGCCAACAACTTGCGAGCGACAATGCGGTTGTCCACGTAGCAAGCCGCAAAACAGGGTTAGACATCAGCGATGAACAGTCGGTTTACCACTACTTCGAAACTATTGGTGCTTTTGACCACCTGATCGTCACAGCAGGTTCTTATGCTCCAGCAGGCAAAGTGGTGGATGTAGAAGTTTCCCAAGCAAAATACGCGTTCGATACCAAATTTTGGGGCGCCATCAACGCAGCGAAACATGGAGCACGCTACATCAAGAAAGGCGGATCAATCACGCTAACGTCCGGCATGTTATCGCGCAAAGTTGTTGCTAACACCTACGTAAAAACCGCGATTAACGCTGCCATTGAAGCAACCACAAAAGTACTGGCGAAAGAACTGGCTCCAATCAGAGTGAATGCAGTCAGCCCAGGTTTGACCAAAACTGAGGCGTATCAAGGCATGAACGAAGGCGACAGAAATGCCATGTACAAACGCACACAAAATAGCTTACCAGTGGGCAAAGTTGGCGAAGCCAGTGACGTTGCAAAAGCTTACCTGCTTCTGATTGAAAACACCTATATGACCGGTGCCGTGATTGATGTCGATGGTGGCGCACTGCTCGGCTAACAACACACGTTTGGATAACAACAAATAAAAACAAGGTGCCAGAGCAAGAAAAAAGCATGGCACCAATGGGTTAAAACTAATTAAAAAAAGAGACTCCCCCATGAATAAAGAAAAAATGCCGCTGCAGGTATGGATCTTAACACTTTCAGCTTTTGCTATCGGTACCGCAGAATTTGTTATTGCAGGAATCCTTCCTCAAGTCGCCAACTCTTTGTCCATCACGGAAGGACAAGCCGGTTACCTAATCAGTGCCTACGCACTTGCCATTGTATTTGGCGGTCCGCTACTTACGATTTACTTAGCACGCTTTAACAAGAAAGCCGTACTGGCTGGGCTAATGGTGCTGTTTATTCTCGGCAACGTGTTGTCCGCTTTCGCGCCGAACTACTTTGTATTGATGGTCAGCCGAGTGATCACAGGTTTAGTTCAAGGCCCTTTCTACGGCATCGGTGCCGTGGTCGCGACCAATTTGGTTTCAGAAAAAATGGCAGGTCGTGCGGTCGGACAAATGTTCGCGGGCTTAACGCTGGCTAACGTTTTAGGTGTGCCTGGCGGTACCTGGATTGGCTTGCAATTCGGCTGGCACACCACTTTCTTGACCGTTGCAGCTTTTGGTTTAGTCGCTCTGTTCTTTATCACTTCAGTGATCAAATCCACCGGTCATGGCGAAGCAAAAGATGTCAAAGCACAATTAGCTGCGTTCAAAAACCCAATGCTACTTATCAGCCTTGCGATCACCGTATTTGCTTGGTCGGGATTCATGACTCTGTATGGCTACATCGCCCCTATCGCCATGCACATCACTGGCTTTGGTGAAAGTGCCGTAACTTGGATTCTGGTTATCGTTGGTGTCGGTCTGATTGTTGGTAACACTATGGGTGGTCGTTCATCGGATAAAAACCTACAAAAAGCATCTATGTTCTGGGCTATCGCGATGATTGTGTCACTCGTACTGGTCGGAATCACTGTAGACAGCAAAGTGCTGTTCATTGCCACCGCCTTTGTATTTGGTATTGCGTCATTCGCCAACGTACCAGCAATGCAGCTTCGAGTAATGAACCACGGTGGTGAAGGTCAGGAATTAGCAGCGACGGCAAACATCTCGGCGTTCAACTTAGCTAATGCCTTTGGCGGTTTCTTAGGCGGCATGGTGCTCGATAGCCAAATGGGCGCAAGCATGATCCCTTACGCAGCCATCATTGTTCCACTGATTGGTTTGCTATTCATCGCCAAGGCAAACCGCAAAGAAAGCAAACAGGCTGAGTTAGCTCCGAGCTTCAACAACTAATGTCATCCCTACAGGTAGCCCTGACTTAACGCTTCTCGAGCAAGCGGGGCTACCCAATACGAATCACCAGGAAAATACTATGAAACTCTACATTTACGAACATTGCCCATTCAGTGCTCGCGTCCGCTACGTTGCTGGCATGCTGAATATCCAACTCGACGTCATCAATATTGCTTATGACGACGATAAAACCACAACAGACCTGATTGGAACCAAGCAAGTGCCACTTCTTATCAAAGACAACGGTGAAGCGATGGCAGAAAGTCTCGATATCATCGCTTACTTCCTTGAACTGGCAACATCAAGTGAAACAAGCCAACCGTCGCAAGCGGTGTTGGATTGGCAAAAAATCGCGTTCCTTCCATTACAAAAAGTGGGTTACCCACGTTGGTCAAACATGGATTTGCCAGAGTTTGCCACTCAGTCTGCACAACAAGCTTGGCGCGCAAAAAAGGAAACGGATGCACTCAATTTTGATGCACTTCTGCAAGACACACCAAACATTGCCAAAGAGGTCGAAGCGCTCATTGAACGTGCGAAAAGCGTGTTGAATCTCGACTCTTATCAGCATGTGACTTTGGTAGACGAAGCGATCCTATTTTCTATTTTGCGCGGGTTCTTCAGCGCCGCAGAAATCCAATGGGACAACGCTGTGAAAGATTGGATGGAATCTGTAAGCAACAAAACCCAAGTACCACTACTTAAGTAAGGAATCGATCATGAGCAAACTATTTGAACCAACACAGCTGAAACAACTAACTCTGCAAAACCGCGTAGCCATGGCTCCAATGACCCGAGCGCGCACTAGCCAACCGGGAAACATTCCAAACCAAATGATGGCGACTTACTACAAGCAACGCGCTACCGCAGGGTTAATCATCTCTGAGGCCACCCAGATTTCAGACGATTCGCAGGGTTACTCATTCACACCAGGCGTCTACACTGATGAACAAGTGGCAGGCTGGAAAACCGTCACTCAAGCAGCAAAAGAGCAAGGCGCAGCTATGTTTTGTCAGTTGTGGCATGTCGGTCGTGTATCACATCCGACATTCCAAAAAGGCGAACAGCCTATTGCCCCATCAGCACTAAAACCCGTAGAAACCCAAGTGTGGATTGCCGACGAGCAAGGCAACGGCAATATGGTCGATTGTGTAGAGCCACGAGCGATGACTCAAGCCGATATTGACCGTGTGGTAAGTGATTTTGCCCATGCAGCGAAACGTGCTATTGAAGCAGGCTTCGATGGCGTCGAAATCCACGGCGGTAATGGTTACCTGATTGACCAATTCCTACGTACCAATTCAAACCACAGAACCGACAACTACGGCGGTACTCGCGAAAACCGACTTCGCTTTTTATTAGAAGTGGTCGATGCGGTGAGCGAAGCCATTGGTGCCAACAAAGTAGGAGTACGACTCGCACCTTTCATCACTTTCAAGGACATGAACTGCCCAGATATTGTGCCAACCATCCTCGATGCATCGAAACAACTTCAAGCTCGTGATATTGCGTACTTACACCTGTCTGAAGCGGATTGGGACGACGCACCAGTGATTCCAGAAAGCTTCCGCATCGAACTGCGCGAATACTTCACCAATACGATTATCGTCGCGGGCAGTTACACCCAAGAGCGTGCTGACGAGGTGCTTGAGAAAGGTTATGCGGATTTAGTCGCGTTTGGACGCCCGTTTGTTTCTAACCCAGATTTGGTGGCGCGCTTACAGCACCAACAACCTCTGGCAGAACTGGATGGCTCCACACTCTTTGGTGGTAATGAACACGGCTATACAGATTATCCGGCGCTTGGTTGAGAGTGAGGGGAATCAAGGTGCGAGTATTTTCAGCTCGCATCTTGTGACAACTAATCTATTGGTGAATATAGCGCATGGGGCATTTCTTTTACTGCTGCCCAGTACTTATCACCATAAGACCAATGCCACCATTCAAACGGGTAGTTAACGAATCCCGCTTTTTCCATACAGCCGAATAAAAGAGCACGATTACGAGTTACTTCTGCTGAGACTTCTTTGCAGAATGAATAACATTTCCCCTCGGAAACAACCGGGTCATCATCGTAAGCACAGCCTAAATCTAGCTCTTTACCAAATGCATCGACCAAAGAAACATCCACAGCTCCACCTGTAGGGTGACCGGCAACTTCCGGTGGAGCAATATACTGTGCTGCTAGCTCTCTAATTGAATCAGAGGATTGATGTACATTTTCCTCTAGGCAAAAAAGCTTTATTAACCGACGGTTGAAGATAAAACGCTGAAACACAGCTGGACGAAATGTTTCTTTAATACTTAAGAACACACCTTCTGGTAGATATTCTGCAGCCTCTATCAAACGTTCAACAACACTTTCTCTAGCTCGAAACTCATTGTTATACCCAAGCTCAACCTTGTGATCGAGTAACAACTTAGAAGGAGGTAAATGCGTCATCGCTTCACCGTTTTCCAAAACTAAAATATCGGTGACACGCTTATCTACCAAACTTAAGTATTCCACTCTCGGTACTCCTTACCTATTGGAATGGTTATGCCTCAATTGTTGGATTGCATTGTAGTCATGGGGAGAAGCGTATCAACACAGTTTTATAAGGTTTGTGTCAACTCATCCAGTTATGTGATACATCAATCCACCAGCACTAAAGAATTTAAGATGCCTTTGCCGCTGTGGATGCCACCTTCGTTTTCACTGGCTGGTTTACTGCGAATCAAATAACCAGCGTAGCCATCCAATTGCGTTACAGGTTCACCTTGATAGCGCGCCGTGAATAAACCAATTTCACTCACAAGGTCCGTCACCACGCTCTGCTGTGCATCACGCACCGCAATCGTCGGTGTTTCTCTTTCATGCGGATACAAACGCTGCATCAAAGCCCAAGCACTGTATTGCTCTTGTGGCAGTCGACTCAGTTGTTTCGCTATATCTTCACCAAAGATACAGTGACCACCGCCCTCGCCTTGGTTTTTCAATACCCATTCGTCTTTGTTCCCAGAAGCAGCAAACCATTTAATCGTGTCAGTGTTAATTGGCTTCATCTCTGCCAATACGCTTTTGACCAACTCGGCTTCTTCAACATTGAGTCCCCAGCGCTGATACTCACTTGCCGGCATCATGGTTAACAACATTTGCATTGATTTGCTGGTCGCCAACTGTTGACTGATGGTCGCATTCATCGCTACGTAGTGCTTTTCCATGAACAAACGAGTTTGGCTCAAGGTATGGCAACAGATTGGTTCATTCAGTTCTGGCGAGAAGTAATCCATATATTGATAGCCCGCACGCAAGTACACAACGTCAAGACCGCCAATGTTTTCTAACAAGAGGCGTTGATTGTCACCACTCGATAGCTGTGAACTTAGCTGCTCAAAGGTACGTCTTACCGTGCGAACGCCAAGCTTCTGCAATTCCACTTCGAGTAAGTGTTGGTCATACACATTGTCTTCGTTTTTCTGCACCACCATCAAAAACGTCGGTGCGCCTTCTTCATTAAAATGCGCTTTGACTTTTCTCGCGGCAGTGGCAATGCCAAGCGCAAGTTGCTGCATGCCTTGGTTATCGGCTGGTGTTGCCGTTTTATCTTCTAACCATTGTTGGTAAACGCTGCCCCACTGAGAGCTCAAAAATTGATGCAGCTCTGTGGCACGCTGACCAAACGGCGCCATCCCAGCCGCGATGCCATTGAACTCGATCACTTTCGCGCCGTGTTGACGATCATCCATAAAGTCGGTGCGCATTAACAACAGGGGTTGGCGCGTGGCTTCATGGTGAACCTCTTTATGCAGTTCCAACAAACGCTCAAAGAAAGTATCGGCTTTGCCTAGCTCGGCTAAGGAGGTTTGCAGGAATTCATAATCCTCAGACACGTGACTGATCAGCTTGGCGATCAACGGCGTCACTTTCTTCAAATGTGCGAACACATCACGCTCTATCGTCATTGGCGCAAAGCTAAAAGGACAGTGTCTTGCGGTGTTATCTGCTTGGCGAAATGCCACGCCGTGCATGATTGCCCACTCACAAGCTTCTTCAATCACTTGTTGCGGGATCGTTTGTTTGTCTGAGGTACTCATGGTTTTGCTTCAAAATTTTTCGCCTAATGTACTTAAGACGCTGGAAGTTGCAATAAGACGCACACTTTCTCGATTTATTTTTCGTTTTTTTGCTCAACAAAGCGCCGAGCCATATCCCGCCTTGTGTTTATATTGGAAAGAGCTAACTATTCCGCTTCGTTGTTTTCCTTGCTTGCTTTCGGTAAATAGGGAATCAGTGACAACGCTCTGAATCCTGCACCTTGAAGTCACTTGAGTATATCCCTCTTTCTTTGCGGCGGATGACTGGTTAAAATGCACAAAATTGCGCACTAACTGGATAGATCATGGCAAAACTTACCCTTCAAGAGCAGATGCTAAAAGCAGGCTTGGTTAACGAGAAAAAACTGAAGAAAGCGAAAAAAGGCTCTAAAAAATCACGCGTTCAAGCTCGCGAAGTAAAAGCGGCGGTTGAAGAGAACAAACGTCAGCAGTTAGAGCGTGACAAGCAATTGAGCGAGCAACAAAACGCAGAACGCTTGAACAAAGAAATCAAAGCGCAAATCAACCAACTGATTGAAATGAACAAGGTTGATTTGAAAGATGGCGACATCAAATACAACTTCACACACGGTACACTTGTGAAGTCTCTATACGTTGAGTCAGAGATCCGCGAACAGCTTATCAAAGGCACCTTGGCAATCGCGATTGTTGGTGAAAGCTACGTTGTTATCCCACGTGGTGTAGCAAACAAGATTGCTCAACGCGATGAATCTGTGATCATCGAACAAAAAGAACCAGAAGCAGACATCCCTGCAGAAGATGACCCGTACGCAGATTTCGTCGTACCAGACGATCTGATGTGGTAATGCTCCACTTCTTGGAACCCAAATTGAAAAAGCCGCGATCATCGCGGCTTAATTATTTCTGCGTCTTTTGATTTCTGTATCTTTTCGTTTTGGCATCAGAGCCCTATTGGGAAAGCAGTGTTGGCCAATGCTTATTAGCACTCGCAATATTGCCCGGAATGTCTTCTTCCCATGTCGCTTGCACAGATTTACTGTAGTTGAGATAGAGCTTGCCATTCTCAATTGACCATGCATTCGGGTCTATCTTTGCGGTGTAACCTTTGCTTACTGCCCAAGCACAATAACCACCATATTGCGGTGCAAATTTCTCAGGATTTTTCGCAAATGCATCTCGATTTTCAGCCGATGAAAAGTACCATTTGGCATCATTCCAACGGTAAGTGAAATCGCTGTCACCTTTTACCGGTTTCGATTGAGTGAAGTATGCGACAGGGTCATAACCACGAATCGCTTTACCGAGAAAGTCGCTATAAACAGGATCAAGCGCGAAAGCAGGAAGCGTCAAACTCCCCCAGATGAAGAATACGCTCAAAAGTTTCGATATCAGCTTCATAACTTCCTCTCTCATCTTATCCAATGTCGATAATCAGTCGCTTACCAGTATAGACAGGAAAAATCAGAAGAAACTTTCAGGTTTAAAGCATCTCAGCCTCGAAACGCGCCGTTCGAGCTTGGGCGATAGTACAGTTGGTTTCTGACATTAGCTCCGCCAAAGTAATGTTTGGATTCTCCAAGACCAATCGAATCAGCTTGGCTTCCAAAGGTTCAAGCTTATCGCTGTGCTTGGCGAGACCAGCTTCCATTTTGTTTATCACGAACCGCATCGGCTCAGATTCTTCTGCCTTGATATGATCGAGGAACACTTTCAAATCCAACGCATCACCAGCAATTTGCCAATTACGAGAGCGTCGAATGCGCTTCATTTCGCACTTCTTCTCAGCCGCAATTGCTTTAGCTCGCTTAGCATGATCGCCACCAATTCGGTGAATCAAAGATGGTAGAGGGATGGAGATAGTCTTGTCAGTCATCACAATAGTGGCATGGTTAATTTCGTTGCCTATGATAAACAGCTCGCCTCATTTTTTCATCGAGAAAACCTAATCGTTTTCAAAGCGTGGTGATTTTGGTCGAAAATACAAGGTTTATGCTTGCCCGCTCAATAGACTTTAAAGATTCTGGCACCTTTCATTCTTGGACAAGGTGAT
>NZ_BCUF01000086.1 GCF_001591145.1 Vibrio harveyi NBRC 15634 = ATCC 14126 = KCTC 12724
GGGTATAAAGCTCTAATTAACCGTTTAATAGTTTGAATATGGGTGACTGATTTCACATTTTGGTTCATTTTAAGTCGGTATGTGAATCAATGTTGTGCAGTGGCGCAAACTGTTTGTTGTTAAATTAATGTTAATATCGAATGGTGTGTCATTGATTAATAGCGAGCATGGATGTGCAAACGCCTTTGAATCCCTTTATTCAAGCGAATGGATTACCTCAATTTGGTCATTTAGCATCGGTTCCCGAATCGCTTCAGTTGGATGCGTTTCAGTATCTTAATGAGATGGACCAGCCTGCATCGAGTTGGCGTAAGCGATTCGACTATAAGCAATTCCAGTTCATCTCGATCGTGACAGAGAAACACATCATTGGTGTCGCGATTGCTGATATTCGCTATTTGGCGTCTGGCTTTTGCTATGTGTTTGATATCGAAACTCATGAACTTGTTGAGCAGCAATGGCTAAAGCCGCTCAATATGGGCTATCAAACACAACCTTCTAGTTGGAACAGCCAAGCCTATCTCGCCAGTGACACCATCCAGTTCAACATTGAAAATGGACTCTGGCATATACAGCTTTCAACAGACCTTATTCAAGCTGACTTAAGGTTAACGCCTGAGCTAGAAAGTTTGCCTTTGATGCTCTGCACGCCAACAGCATATTCGGGCTGGACCTACACTCAAAAACACAACGCGCTCGCTATACAAGGTCAAATGAGTGTGAAAGGGCAGCCACAAGATCTCACCAATGCAGTCGCTGGGTATGATTTCTCTGCTGGTTACATGCGCAGAGAGACCAGTTGGCGATGGGCGAGCATCAATCACCAAAGGGAAGGCAAACGGATAGGACTGAACCTTGCGGCTGGTGTGAATGAAACTGGGTATTGTGAAAACGTCATTTGGATTGATGGTGAACGCCACTTGATGCCGCCTGTACAGTTCGAGTTTTCTCGCATGCATCAAGAAGCGTCATGGCGAATTACCTCACAAGACAAGCGCATCGACTTGATCTTCAAGCCTAAAAATCAACGATCAGAGAAAAAGAACTTCTGGTTTTTGAAGAGTAACTTTCGTCAGTTTGTCGGTTACTTTTCTGGTTATTTGATTGATGACAATGGCATTAAACACGAACTCGATGAGGTGATGGGGCTCACCGAAGATCATTACGCAAAATGGTAGGAACGGACTATGGAATGGTCACAGATTACGGAACATCCTGATTTATTGTTGATGTTGCTCGCACCAATATTCTTTCTTTGTATTGCGGCAGAATATTGGTTTGGGCAACGTGGTGGTCGATTACCTGAGAGTGCGCGATATTACTTGCCAGAAGTCATGTGTAACTTTGTATTGGCTGGGCTTCATCAAGCGACAGATATCTTAACAGGACTGCTGATCGCTAAACTGTATTTGTGGTGGTTTGGTTGGCGCTTGTTTGATATCGAGATGACGGTTTCTACCTTCCTGTTACTCATGGTCTTGCAAGATTTCTTCTATTATTGGTTCCACCGAGCAAGCCATCGTATCCGTTGGATGTGGGCAGCGCATGTGGTGCACCACAGTTCAGAGCGTATGAACTTCAGTACCGCATTTCGCCAAAGCCTGATGTACCCACTAGCGGGTATGTGGTTGTTCTGGTTGCCACTGGTCATTATTGGATTTGATCCTAAATGGGTGGTGTTTGTTGTGTTACTTAATCTGGGTCTGCAATTCTTTGTTCATACTCAGTCGATTCGTTCCCTTGGCCCTTTGGAGTGGGTCTTCAATACACCATCCCATCACCGAGTTCATCATGGTGTGAATCGTCAATACATTGATAAAAATTACGCTGGTGTATTGATTATCTGGGATCGCATGTTCGGGACGTTCGAGCCTGAAGTAGAAACCGTCCGTTATGGCATCTCAAAGCCCGTGAACAGCTTTAATCCTATTACCGTGACGTTTGCAGAATGGAAAGACATGTTCAAAGAGGTGACCCGTCCCAATTTGTCTTGGCGTCAGCGCTGGCGGTGCTTGTTTGCTCCACCGTCCGATACAATTGAGTAATGGTTCTGAATGATTAACTAAACGCCATACCATTAATGCTTGACAGTGTTCGGTGATGTTGTTTTAATGCGTACGGTGTTTTGTAAGTTTTAAGGAACGGACGATGACATTTAATCGAGTTTTCTCAATTGTAACGATGACCGCCGCTATGCTCAGCTCTGGGTACGCATACGCAGCACCTGCTTTTAGTGCAGATCAGTTGTGTAAAGCAGGGTTGGCACTGGCTATTGATAAGCAGCCTCGCGGGATTAAATCAGCGGGAACATCGGGTCAACGTATTTTGCTGGCTTTGAAAAATGGCAAAAACGATTGGGATTACCGCTGCACGGTGAATCGTCAGAATCGTACGTTAAAGATTGATGCTAGGGACTTGAAGCGAAATGATAAATATCTCGCTCAAGCCATACGTTATCGCATCAATGAAGGGAAGCGATCGGTTGAGGTTACCATGAAGAAACGCGCTGGTGGCGGGCTGAAAAACGACACGTTCACGACACTTCAGTTGGATTAACCCCAAAGATATGGGGAACACAATAACGAAGACGCGCCCCTGCACTCTGCAGGGGCTTTTTTATGCCTGCAGTTAGAGGTAGCAAATACAGAGATCGATTACAGCCACAGCATGATAGCAATGAAGTACGAGTTTAAAGGGTATTTTAGGGAACTGATAAAAAAGTTAGCTTAGGCAAAGCTTGGAGCGGGCAGCGGGAATCGAACCCGCATCATCAGCTTGGAAGGCTGAGGTAATAGCCATTATACGATGCCCGCGCATCGATAGGACTCATTCAATATGCCAGATTGAGTGCAAAAGAAAAGTCTTTTTTGCTCAATAAGTTGCTTAGTGAGTAAATAAATACCGATTCGTTCAAAAAGCACACAGTACTGTTAGCAATATGTCGCTCTGAATACGATTTCACTCTCTTTCTCAACCAGTGTTTTACTCTGTTCTTAGTCTCTATTACGTCTTGAATTTGAACACTTGGCATTCATGGTCAAGACTAAATGTTGAAATGATTCAATATTTTCTCAGGTTCGTAAGATTAAACACCACAACTTGCCGAGAGACCGGCGCGATAGAGAGAGGAGAAAGAGTATGTGGAAAGGTTTATTGGCAACGTTGTTTGCTATCTCGGTGGTTGCTTGTACCACGGTAACCACTGATGTTGACAAGCAAGCGGATTTCTCATCCTACAAGACGTTTGATTTTGGTGAACAATCAGATACCCCAACCAGTTTGGATGCTCGTCGCATTGAGCAAGGGTTAGCAGCTCAACTGGAATCAAAAGGAATGTCGCGCGTGAGGAGCGGCGGTGATCTGTATGTGCACCACGATATTATCAAAGAATCGGAGATCGTATCTTCTGGTTCAAGTTTTAGTGTCGGTTACGGTTGGAACAGTTTTGGTGTGGTGACGTCCAGTCCTGAGCGTTACAAAGAGAAGAAGTACGGCAAATTGGTCGTTGAGCTTGTCGATACTAAAGCCAATCAAGTGGTGTGGAAGGGGGTTTCTAGCCGTAAGCTCACCGAGTCAATGAGTACTGAAAAGCGCGAAGAGTTGATCTCGGAAGAAGTCGCGAAAATGTTTGAAAACTACCCGTATGGTAAAGAGTAAATTGAAGGTTAAATCATCGTCTAATCGCGCCAACAATCATTTGCAAAACGCTCTTTTTATTATCGATTAAGAATTTGAATTGCAAATTTGCACGCACGGAGTTACAACAGCGTATCGTTGTGGTTTAGGTGAATTCTGTGCGTGCTTACTTAGTCTCTGTATTAGGACTCTTTGTTGCGCTGATGGCTTTTGGGTTGAGTCAGGCTTCACCGTCACCAAAAATCTCCTACGCCGTCAGTTACACCTCTTCATTGATTGATGGTGAGGCGCATCTAGAGAAAGCACCGTTTTCTCCTTCACGTAAAGTCGCTGTGAGTTTATTCAGCCGCAATGCACTCCGCGTCAACCATTCCAATACGTCGCCAGATTCGGATGATTTCGATGTGCTGCCTGCACGTTGGCTAAATGACGTGCAGGATTTCAACAAACGCGAGTTTACTGACGTAGCGTTGCCTATCATTCAAATTTTTTATTCGCACTCCAAATATCGGCTGGGGGCAGGGCAAGAGTCCAACCTGATCTATCGCTTTATTCATGCACGGTAATTCCTATTCATTAATTTTCGAAGTTTGATTGTGATGTTTAGGAGTTTGTTATGTTTGATTCAATTACGCAGGTGCTGTTTGCTTTGTGGCACCAGGATTTTACTGCACTGATGGCACCCGGTAGTGCAGGACTTATCTACTTTGTTGTGGGTGCGCTTATTTTTCTTGAGAGTGGTTTTATTCCTGCGGCGCCTTTCCCTTGTGACAGTGTTGTTGTGCTTTCTGGCACTTTAGCGGCGGTGGGTGTATTGGACCCAGTGATGATCATGTTAGTGATCGTAGTGAGTGCGGCAATGGGAAGCTGGGCTGCTTACCTACAAGGCAAATGGTTAAACCGTTTACCAAAGGTGCAGGGTTGGGTAAATGCAGTTCCTGCAAAACGCTTGGAGCAAGTTGACATGCTACTTGGTAAGCATGGCTTGATTGCATTGTTTTGTGCGCGCTTTATTCCGGTTGTGCGTTCTTTGCTGCCTTTAATGATGGGTTTGCGCGTTAATCGCGTGAGTAAGTTCCATTACTTCGCATGGTTGAGTGCGATTCTATGGACGCTGCTGCTGTGTGGTTTAGGCTTATTATTGCCTCTACTGCCAGAGAAGCTTAACAAGATTGTGACCATGGGATTGATGGCTGCACCGGTGATTACCCTGACCATTGCCATTATGAGCTTTGTATTGGTGAAGGTGCGTAAGGCTTGGAGTAAATCGAAAACCACGCCGCAATTGCCATAGTCTTATAAACCTGAAGTTCGAAAAGCAAAAAAGGCGCGATAATCGCGCCTTTTTGGTTCTCTACGTAAATTGAAATGAGCTGGAATCAGTAACCATTGTTATAAAGGTATTCGCCTGCTTCTTTGCACTCAGTTTTGTAGAGCTGCTCCATTTTGGTTTCATCCATGCCTTTTGCTTTGAATTCGGTCTCTGCCGAAGAAAGCTGGCTGAATGTGTACCCACGTTCTGCCATTAAGTAATGACGAAACATTGCACGGTGTTCAGGAACCGCAGTTCGGGCGTTAGAAGCATTGGCACACTCCATCAGAGCGCTGTTGCTCATTTCTTCTGGTTTTGCTGCGTGCGTAGTTGTTGTGAATAAAGTAATAAGCGCCAAAGTGGCAATAGTCGCGATTTTTTTCATAATCAGGATCTCGAGTTAATTCGGTGTTCAGATGAGATCATCCATGGCTGGTACTGACGGTTTCCATATTGTGTCAGTACAGTCAATGTGCGAGCTAAGCGTCGCGACTGTGTGCAAACACGTACAGTAAATTGGCTTGCTTCCATCTAGCTAGATGATACGAGCGACGGTATGCAAATACATCGGCAGCATCGGGTAATGGCGTTGCTTTGAGCGCTATGTCCAACAGTGATGGAGACAAAAACGCGACTAACAGGTGATAGTCGGGCGTTATATTTGGTGGTAAATCACCATCGTTACCGGATGTACGGCGACAAGGGAGTAAACCAAGCAAATCACGTTTTAGGTGACGAAAGTAACCGTCTGGACTCCAAGAGTCGCGAGTATTCCATGCACGATAAGGCGCTTTTATTGCGTGGTAATCGTATTGAGTGAGCTTATAAAGCTTTTCTGAATGCGTGTAGTGGAATTCTGAGGATGGCTGATTTTGCGCTGCAAGCATTTGCCCTGAGAACAGGGAGAGTGACAACAAAAGCAAAAGGCGAAATACGTGAACCAAAACTAACCCTAAAACACTATGGAATCGATATTCGTTTGCTGCCTGAAGGTGGCGCTTGCGTATACTAACGACTTGCTGAAAGGATGAACAGTTTTTTGTCGCATTAAAAAAGGGAGCGTATCAGCTCCCTTTTCAACATTAGGTCAAGAAACCTCAAGCGCTAGCGTAGATAACACTGCCACCTTTAATGGTGTCGATGATTTCTCGTGATAGCTTCTGTGGCAGAGCGGGGCAACCCCAACTGCGACCAAGATAACCATTCTTCTTAATAAAAGAAGGATTCGCGTAGTCTGCACCATGAACCACGATGTAACGCTCTCGTGCTTTATCGTTAACGCCGGATGTCAGTCCATCCAAGCGAAGTGAATAACCGTTAGAACCATAGTATGTGGTATCGGTTAAGAATGTTCCTAGAGAAGTTTTACGAGAGTTCACAACATTAGAAAACTTCGTTGCGGTCTTCTTGCCGCTGTTTACGCCGTGAGAGACATAAGTATTAAAAATGAGCTTCTTCTTGTCCAAATCGACCACATAAAAGCGTTTTTCAGTAGATGGTTTACTGTAATCGATGATAGTCAAAAGTGGCTTTTTGCGGTCTGAGGTTTTCTTATAAGCTAAGAACGCATCATTGAATAAACTGAAGTCAATGACGCCTTCCAACTTGGCTTCTTTATATGTCTTTTCAACAAGTTGTTTAGTGACTTTCGTTTCTGTCGCTTTGCCTGAATGATGAGCAAAGGCAAAAGGAGAAACTGCCAGCGATGTCCATATCAATAATAAAAATAGCTTTTTCATTTGTACTAAATAAAACTCTTGGTGCAACAAATTTAGCGATTGCTTCGTGCAGTCGTTAATACAGCATGTTCATCAATTTAACTCTATTCCCAATGTTGCTTATTATGCGTAGCGACGCCTATTACTCAAATATTTTTAGTATTTGGTAAAGACTATCCAACTAACTTGCTGAATTTAATCAATATTGAGAGGTTAATTGATGACTTTAAAAATCTTCAGAACAAATACTAGCCGATTTGGCTAATTAATAAAACTGTGTTTACCAATATTTACTGAGATGGATACTCAATAAAACATCGTTTAATTATACTTTTAATAAAAATATTGTTTGAATTCAATGAACTTATTTCTAACTGGTCATTCGGCGAAAAGTTTTTAGACTGTGATCCTAGTCGTAACAAATCATGACTGAATAAAGGTGAATGTATTGATAGCTACTATGGGTTGCGGAGCATATTCAACCAAACGGCCAGCTAGATTGTTGTATATCGTCAACTTATCCGTGTTCACTGTTCACATCATCCAAACTTTTTATGTTAGCGTGCTATAAAACTGTTAGCAGAAGGCATTGAAGATGGAAGTTCATGAGTGTGTCTCATTTATCCTAGTTAAGGATGATGAAGTGTTATTAGAAACAAGATCGAAGGACAAGGACTCTGACCCAGGTATGATCGCGATACCCGGTGGGCACATGGAACAAGGCGAAAGTCAGTCCATGACATTGCTGAGAGAATTAGACGAGGAGCTAAACATCAGACCGCAAAGGTGCGGGTATTTGTGTTCTTTATATCACCCAACCACCGAACTTCAATTGCTTCATTATTATGTAGTCACTGATTGGGTGGGAGATATTCAGAGCCTAGAAGCAGAATCTGTCAATTAGTATCCAATAATAAATGCGCCTGTTGCTACGGAAGTGGATCGCATAGCTTTAAGTGAATATCAAAGATTAAAGCATGTATTAAAATCGGTATTTAATGATGACTTCTCAATAAATAATGTTTGTGGATAATCATAATATTTTTAATTAATGATTAAATGACGAGTACATTTGAAATAAAGTTTTTCTGATAAATCGTTTAAATGAATTGTATACCCAAGTGATTTCAAGATGCAGGATTCTGAGCGTTGTCATTGATT
>NZ_BCUF01000087.1 GCF_001591145.1 Vibrio harveyi NBRC 15634 = ATCC 14126 = KCTC 12724
TTCTTGATTTCGACCCACTAGACCTTTAAATCGCCGCCGCGTCTACAAACCAAGTCGTTCTCGCTGAACCTAGCATCTCGAGGTTATTTGGGTATATAACGCAGGTATAGAGCGTGCGCTTTGACTTAGCAGTAAACTCATTAGTACAGCTCAAGGCGTTATCATGGATCAACTTGTCAACTTGTTGTTCTTTACCAATGAGGTAGAACTTATTTAGTTGATTGAGCTCTGTTACATCTTCCAGTTTTTTCGCTTGTCCTTGGCTATAAAATTGACCAGAGAACGGACGTTTCCCAATGTAAAAAACAGGTGCATTGTCGGTGATCTCTGCAAATAGAATACGATCACTTCGGCTGTCTGCTTTGCCCATGTTTAAGACCAACATAGCGATCATGAGCAGCACAGGTAACACTGCTGCCGTGCCAGTAAGCCACTTAAAGTCATATTTATCCACTAACATTGCAATCAGGATACCCAATGCAGGAACACCTGGTAGCACGTAGGCCGGCAAAATGTTCCCTGCCATAGTGAACAAAACCATTGGCGAGATCAGCCAACACATTAAGAAACTGAACAAGCCTTGATGATCCGTTTCTATTGATTTGATTGTGTGTCGGCGCTTCCACACCAGAACAGGCAACACGAGCGACCATGGCGCAGCCGATTGCAGCCAGAATAGCCAAATCATGCCACGTGGTTGGTCATGAGCAGAACCATATAGGTCCCCTTCCCATCCACTTACGACAAAGCGTTTAAAGTGCTCACCAACAATGAAATAATCAATGAACCCCGGCGTCGCCATCTCCGCCATGATGTACCAAGGCAGTGCGATCGCCAACATCAACGCTAGGCCTGAAATCAATGGAAAACGCTGCCACAAGGCTTTAAAAGCACCAAAAAAACCATGCTGAATAACCAGCCAAGGAAAGACAGCAATCCCCATGATAACAATCGCAACCGGACCTTTTGCGAGTAACCCACACGCCAGACCGAAGAACCCCAGATAGCCCCAAAGTTGGCTGTGTTTGTCTTTTCCGAGCCAACAATAATAAAAGCCAAACATAGCCATTGTCATAGCTAACGTGAGTGCCATATCCGTCATCACCGCGCCCGCTGCAATCGAGAAAATGCCACATGTTGCCAACACTAACGATGCGACAAGCGCACTAAAACCAGCACGATACGCCATGGCTGCAACAAAAATAATAGTCGCGACACCCGCTAACCAATGAGGTGCGCGCACCGCAAACTCATTTAGCCCAAATAACTCAATGCCATACGCACTCATCCAAGTAAACAGAGGTGGCTTACCCCAAAATGGCACGCCGTAATCAAATTGTGGGGTGAGCCAATTACCTGTCTCCACCATCAAACGCGCCATTTCGCCATAGCGAGCTTCTGTCGTGTCCATAAGTGGATACGTAGCCAAAGAAATAAGGCGAAGTAACAACGCGAACGCCAACAACAGCCATAGGTGGGTTTTATTAATACTCATGACTACGCAGATTCTCCAAATTTAAACTTCATAGCTTGGATGGTTTGATGTTTTGCTGGTCGCTCGAAAACAGACTGGATAAGGTAAAGAGGTCGTTGCTTGGTTTCGATGAAAATGCGCCCGATGTATTCACCAAGCAACCCGATAGAGAGCAATTGGACACCACCAAGTGCGAGTTGAACCACCATCATGGATGGATAGCCGGAAACTGGCTCTCCAAATACGACCGTTTTCATCACAATGAATGCGCCGTAGATAAATGCACTGAACGCAACTAACGCACCTGCAAGCGTTGCTAGGCGTAAAGGACGGATAGAAAAGGAAGTGATACCGTCCATCGCGAGTCCGATCAGCTTGAGGTAATTCCATTTGGTTTCACCGCAAAAGCGAGCATCACGTTCAAACGGCACCGTAACTTGCTTAAATCCAGGCCAAGAAAAAATGCCCTTCATATAGCGATTGCGTTCTGGCAGAGCATTGATGTGTTTGACAACGTTGGCGCTTAATAAGCGAAAGTCTCCAACATTTTCCGGAACATCAAGCTTCGCCATACTGTTTAAGACTTTGTAAAAGCACGCCGCTGAAAAGCGCTTAAACCATGTCTCGCCATGGCGTTCGCTGCGCTGCATGTTGACCACGTCGTAACCTTCACGCCACTTAGATAGCATCTTTGGAATAAGCTCTGGTGGATCTTGTAGGTCGGCATCAATCACGATCACAGCTTCGCCATGACAATGCTCAAGACCAGCACTCATCGCCGATTCCTTACCAAAGTTACGGCTAAGTGCTAGACAGCGAACGTCGCTAGAAGATTGAGAAAAGTTTTGAGCAATCATTAAACTGTCGTCTTTGCTACCGTCATCGACATACACGATTTCACATCGTTCAGGTATGTCATCCAATACTGCTGTGAGACGACGATGGAATTCTGGCAAGACTTCTTGCTCGTTAAAGAATGGCACCACAACAGACAAGACTGTTTTAGGCTCAGCGTGTTGGCTCACCTTTGAAAAGGTTGCGGCGTGAATGTTGAAGGTTGACATGCTACTCTTCCACTAAATCCAATGAATGGATGCAGTCTACAAGTCGCCATGTGAAAGAGATGTTGTTGACATCTTTTTCACGCCCTTAGTGCATAATGTTCTGTTAAGAAAAGTCCCTAATTTCCAAAACCTGCCAAATTGGAGAGAAATACATGAAACGCGTACTTTTGGTCGAAGACAATCGAGAAATTGCAGGCATGCTGTTCGACTATTTTGAGTGTGCGGGTATGGAACTCGATTACGCTGACAATGGCGAGCTTGGTCTGAAATTAGCGATGGAAAATACCTTCGATATTATTCTGCTTGATCTAATGCTACCTCGCATGGATGGCTTGACTGTGTGCAATAAATTACGCGAAGCAGGCAACAATACGCCTGTATTGATGCTCACCGCGCTCGACAGTCGAGACGACATGTTAAAAGGTTTCAACCACGGTGCGGATGACTATCTGACAAAACCTTTCGATCTAGACATATTGGAAGCACGCATGACCGCTTTGATTCGCCGTTATCGTGGTACGGTCGCGTCTTGCAAGTTAACCTATGGTGAAGTCTCAATCGATCAGAAAACCCGTAAAGCGTATCGCCAAGATAAGCTTCTCGCCCTCAATCCGACCACTTATACAATTTTGGAAATGTTGGTGAAGAACGCACCAGATGTCGTCACTCGCGAAGACATTGCATTTCGTCTATGGCAAGAGAACGAGCCGAACAACGACGTACTGCGCAGCCATATCTACCAACTGCGAAACCAAGTTGATAAGCCGTTCGAACGACATGTGCTCATTACGGTTCCAAAAGTTGGCTTCCGCTTGGAGACAGGTGCATGATCAACCGCTTACTTGCCAGTACGCAAAGCACACAAAGTATGACAGGGCGACTCGCTCTGTTTTTTTCTTTCGTTTCTGTCGTTATCGGTATTTTCTGCTTTGCACTCATCACTGGTGCTCTTTTATGGTCAGAAGATCGTGTCGGCGAGCGCCGGATCATGATCGATAAAAAAGAGGCGATCGAACACTTTCAATCTCATCCAAATGCAGGCGTTATACAATTAGACCTATTGACCACCGCCTACAACGACATTGCCTTAGTACCTGCCCCATTTCAGAAGTATTTAATAGGTAAAAAACATTTTTTGGATGAAGTCGGGGATGAGCCAAGTTCAAGAATGATTTATATGAGCACCTACACCAGTAAAGGTGTAGAGCATCCAGTAATCCTCGTATCCCTGATTGATGAAATCGAAATTACCACCGAAGAGTTCATCATGGTGGTTGCTATGGTGCTGTCTATCGTCGCAATCTTGGTGTTCTTGTTTGGTAGCTTGTTACTGCGGTTATCACAACGCTTGATCGAGCCTGTTAACGCCCTAAAAACGCAACTTGACCAACACCAAGGTGATCCAACCCAAACCTTTAGTGTGCCGGAAAGTTCGGCAAAAGAGTTTCAAACCTTAGCGGATGAGCTTAATGAGTATCGCCGTAAGATCAATCAAGTCATCAAGCGGGAGCAAGCTTTTGCGCGTTACGCAAGCCATGAACTACGCACACCATTGACGGTAATGAAAGGCTCAAGCAGTTTATTGGCTAGAAGCGCCAGTACGGATTTTCAAACGCGACAGGTTCATCGTATTCAAGATGCAACGCAACAAATGTCGACGATGGTGGACGCTCTACTCGGCTTAGTGCGATATGAACGAAATACAGATGACTCACCCGTACGAAGCATTAGCGAAGAAGAGCTCACACAAATTATTGCGCAAAGTCAGGCGCAAGCGGATGAGAAAGCACTCAGTTTTGATGTGCAGATAGACGGTAACCCCAAAACGCGTGCTACCAATGCGGTCTTGACCATCATTCTTGGTAACTTGATTCGAAATGGCATTGCGGCAACGCCATATGGGGCGATCCATATTGGCATGAACGAGGATACCATTTGGGTTCGTGATGAAGGGGAAGGTTTTTCCAGTATCCCTCATTCAGAAGGGCATGGGTTGGGTTTAATGATTGTGGATGACCTGTGTCACCGCTACGGCTGGCAATTTGACATCGGAACTCACCCAGACGGTGGGTGCGAAGCCGTTATAAATCTTGCATTGGAACATCAAACCTAGCCAAGTGCATTCAACCCTCAGACCAAGGCACCGACTTTGCACTATCGTCTGATGACGACTCCTGTGCGTCGATGCCTTTCGACTCCAAGCGTTGTAGAGTTAGGCGTTGTATAGCGATGCCGCTAGCGTACTCAATCGCTGATGCTTCTCAGAGCCCACCTCAGACGCGTCACCGACAGAAAGTAAATCTTCGATAAAGCACGCCAATGCCCTCGCCTCGATTGCTCTGATGGCTGCTTGCTGCTCGCCCGATAAATATCCGTAAATGCTCGCCGCGCCAAAGTCACCAAAAATCATCTGCCCTTGCGCGTTAACCAATGTGTTGTGAGCGTATAGATCACCATGACACACCTTGTTGTCATGCAGATGATTAAACACATCTACCATCTGCTCTACAATCAGTTCAATTTGAGTCATCGTCAACTTGAAGCCTTCTGGGAAGGTGTCTCTAGTACAAGTTTCAAGAGTTGGTGGCAAACCCAAGTTGTAGTAGCTGTTTGGTATCAGCTCCATCACTAGAGCAAGCTCAGTACCGTCATCCACTTGCGCGATAGATTTGACCAAGTTGTCATGATGACCAGCTTGTAAGCATGCTTCAAGTTCATCATGAGGGAAACCATCACTGGTGACCTCGCCCTTGAACACTTTCACCGCCACTTCACTCGGGAAGTCATATTGAGCGTCAGTCCAGTTCGCGTGAGAAATCACACCACTCGCACCTTGACCAAGAACATGGTTAAGCGAGTAACTGCTTGTGGTCACTTTAGGCACACTGTCTAGTGAAGATGGATGCTTGCAGAATGGGTTACCTGCGAAAGCCAACCACGCCAACTTAGGCAGCTTCATCAATACATCCGGGAAGTACTCTAACTGGTTCGCAGATAAACGAATCAATTCCAAGTTGACCAAGTTTTCCATGCTGTTTGGCAGTTGCTTGATGCGATTGCCCGCCAGAGCAAGCTTTCTTAGGCGCGACCTTTCACCCAGACTGTTTGGAAGAACTTCAATCTCATTGTCTGTCAGGATCAGCCAGCGTAACTGAGTTGGTAGTGACGCTTCACTTACCTCTTTAATTTTGTTGGTTTTAAACCCAACCATCTCTAGGCTTGGAAGCTTTCCCAACACCTCTGGTAAGTGCGTGAACAGGTTGTTCGAAGCAAAAATGATTTTTAGCTTGGTAAGCTTTTCTAATTCTTGTGGTAATTCAGACAGTGCATTGCCAGATAAATCTAATACTTCAAGCGTGTCTGCAAGCTCTAAAATTTCCATAGGAAACTCTGTCAGCCCTTCCGCCAACTTTAGTTGTTTAATTCCTACTAATTGTCCTGTTTTTAATTGTTCTAGAGTCTGCAAAACCAAGCCTTCTGATTGAATAGAAATAAGCGGCGTAGTTTACGTGGCTTGAGGCAGAAAGGCGAGCCATGGAATATCGTCTTATTAAAGAAACCCATTGTGCTTATGATAGAGCATCAGGAATAACCGAATCTGATGCTCTGAAACCCAGACTTTTTATCTGGGTTTAATGGCGTTACACTACGCGCCCTTTTTACCGGCAAGGTCGCGTGGTTGGACACGTCAGCAGTAGCATGAAACTCTCTGAAAGCCCGATAACTCAACATAACTTTAATGGTCACACGTTTTTTCTTAAGCGTGATGACATGCTGCATTCTCACTTTTCTGGGAACAAAGCACGTAAATTTATGGCATTGATGGAAACACAGAACAGCGATACCAAAACGCTCATCAGCTACGGCTCAGCTCAATCCAATGCGATGTATTCTCTTGCCGCTCTGGCGCAAATCAAAGGCTGGAACTTCGAGTTCTATGTTCAACATATTCCGTCTTGGCTTAAAGACTCCCCTATCGGCAACTATCGAGGTGCGCTTGATTTAGGTATGAGCATCACCGCGATGCAAGACCTTGGTTCAACACTGCATCCAACCGAATACATCGAGCAAGTACGAGGCTTGGACCATACGACCTTGGTCGTCCCGGAAGGTGGTAAAGCGAAGATTGCCGAAGCTGGGGTAAAACAACTAGCGAGAGAGCTGCTTGATTGGACACGCCTTGAAGGCAGAAAACAGTTTATAGTGGCGTTACCATCGGGAACCGGAACCACCGCACTGTACTTAAGTAAACACTTAAAACCTCATGGAATCGAGGTCGTGACCTGTGCTTGTGTGGGTGATGCGCACTACCTCACTGAGCAATTCAACACGCTAGAAACCGAAAATCACCCCACTATTCTCTCAGTACGCGATAAACATCATTTCGGTCGTTTATATCAAAGCGATTACGAGACGTGGAATGCGCTCTACGATCAAACCAACCTAGAATTCGATCTACTGTATGACCCTTACATGTGGCAATGCCTACAGCCGTGGTTGGCAGAGAATGAAGATAAAACGTTGATTTATATCCACCAAGGTGGGTTACTTGGCAACGAATCGATGTTGCCAAGGTATCAACGAGAATTTGAATAAACGAAGTAGTGCTACTTAATAAGCGCTAGGATAGATTTGAACTCTGGCGCTCTGCAATCTTCTACCATTTCATACAAGCACATTTCTACGCTCGTCAGGCCGACTCCGTTTGCGGTTAACTTTGCTAATGCCAGTGCTTTGTTTGCCGCTGTTCGCGAAGATACACAATCGGTCACCAGCTCCACTTTGAAGCCCATTTGACGTAGCGATACCGCCGTTTGATATACGCAAATATGCGCTTCGATACCACAAACTAACCACGTATCAATATTGGCGTTTTCTACTGCAAGTTTGAATGTTGGTTCTTTCACACCATCAAAAGTGTACTTTGCGATCGGCAAGTGCGCCTTATCCAACACCTCTCGGATCGGTTCTACTGTTGGTCCCAAACGTTCCGGATTTTGCTCAAGCCAAACAATCGGTAAATTCAGAGCTTTCGCGCCTTTGACTAATTTGGTGGTGCTTTCAATCAAGGCTTCACTTTCGTGCATCAAGGTTGCGAGTTTACCTTGTACATCGACAACAATAAGACCAGTTGTATTTTTCGATAGCATTCTTATCTCCTCTGCGGGCTTGAAGCGCCTTTCTTTGTTACTCCAAGCTTTCGAACATAATCAATGTATACCCAAGTAACC
>NZ_BCUF01000088.1 GCF_001591145.1 Vibrio harveyi NBRC 15634 = ATCC 14126 = KCTC 12724
TTGAGTGCCGGAAATAATTACTTTCCTGTTATTATCTTTTTGGCACTCTCACTCCCTACATAAATATAATTTCATAAAGCAGTAGTGCCTAATATATTTAGCAAAAGCTATAAAAATAAAATTAGATAATTTCTGGAATAAAATCTAATACTTGCTGCTGGAATTATATCAATCTGAAAGATGGATTTTGATATGAGAGGTGTTCAATGAACAGTACACTTTTTCTTACCGGCTTCGGTGCGTATGTCTTATTTTTAATTTGGTTGGGATGGTTTGTCTCTCGCAATCAAAAATCAGGTGAAGACTTTCTACTCGGTGGTCGAGGCTTACCTCTGTTCCTCGTATTAGGTACCACAGTAGCAACCATGGTTGGCACGGGCTCTAGTATGGGCGCGGTTGGCTTTGGTTACTCAAATGGTTGGGCTGGTGCGCTTTACGGCATTGGCGGCGCAATTGGTATCTTGTTATTGGCACTGTGGTTCGCGCCAGTTCGTAAACTCAACTTTATGACCATGAGTGAAGAACTCGCATACTACGTAGGTGCAAACCGCATCGTGAAGAACGTGGTTGGTCTGCTTATCTTTATCGCTTCTATCGGCTGGTTGGGCGCACACATCCTTGGTGGTGGTATGTACCTAGCGTGGATTGCCGATATTGAGCTGAGCACTGCGAAGATGATCATCGCAGCAGCGTTTACCATTTACGTTGTTATTGGCGGCTACACTGCGGTGGTTTGGACGGACACCATTCAAGCTATCATCTTATTCGTTGGCTTCATCCTAATGGCGGTACTGTCAGTGCAGCACATTGGCGGCTTGGATAACCTGTACTCAGCCATGGACCCAGAAGCAGTGAGCTTCCTTGCGATTGATAAGCTTGGTTTAATCCCAGCGGTTTCTCTTGCTGTTGTGATTGGTGTGGGTGTACTTGCAACGCCTTCATTCCGCCAACGTATCTACTCAGGCAAAGATGTATCAACCATCCGCCGTTCGTTCGTGGCTTCTGGTGTGCTGTACTTGTTCTTCTCCATCATCCCTGCAGTCATTGGTATGGCGGCGCATGCGATTGACCCCGAGCTGAATAATGCAAACTTTGCTTTCCCATACATCGCGGCAACGGTATTGCCAGTAGGCGTTGGTCTTATCGTTCTTATTGCAGGTCTATCGGCAACCATGTCGAGTGCAAGTTCCGATGCGATTGCGGGCGTGTCTATCTTACTGCGTGATGTGTACGTTATGTTCACCGGTCGCGTGCCAAACAAAGAATCCATGTTGAATTACTCTCGCTTGGCTTTGGTTGTAGTGATCGGTTGTGCATTGCTGTTCGCGCTAACCTCTAACGACATCATCGGCTACATCACTAAGATGATCTCGACAGTTATGTCTGGCATGTTCGTGTGCGGTATGTTGGGTCGCTTCTGGAAGCGTTACAACTGGCAAGGTGCATTGGCAACATTGGCAGGTGCGTCTATTGCTTCATTTGCAGTAATGCTTAGCCCTGACCTGACCGCTTTCTGGGGCAACCCAGTGATTCCATCTTGCTTGTTTGCCCTAACCGCTGGTGTGGCAGTAAGCCTAGTGACTCCAGCTAACCAAGTGTCACCAGAAATGGCACGAGCAATCCTTGATGATGAGCGTGCTCTGATGGAAATGGAACTGTCTGACAAAGGCGTTCTGGAAGAAGATGTTTCATTAAAAAACCGCACAACAGCAAATCAAAACGCTTAGCAGCAAAGAGTTTCGGCTCGAACAGAAACTCGCTCATAAGCTCCTGACAAACTGGTGGCTCCCCCGAGCCACCATTCTAAATTTATCCAAAGTAGGTGAACGATGACCGATTCATCCCAGACTAAAATTGCTTTCTTTGGCGAATGCATGATTGAACTGAGCGGCGACCCAATTCGCAAAGGCTTTGGTGGCGACACGCTCAATACCGCACTTTACCTCTCTCGACTAACGGCTCAACAACCTGTCCAAGTGTCTTACGCGACCGGTCTTGGGGAAGACGTACTTTCTCAAGAGCTGCTGGAAAACTGGCAACAAGAGGGCATTGCGACTGACCTTGTCGAGATCTTCCCAGCTCAACTGCCGGGTTTGTACATGGTGCAGACCGACCAAGAAGGCGAACGCAGCTTTCTTTATTGGCGTGACAGTGCAGCCGTTAAAAGCTACTTCTCTACCTCTTCGCTCAACAAATTAGAAGCTGCGATTGCGAACCGAGAGCTGGATTACCTCTACCTAAGTGGCATCAGCGTCGCGATTCTAAATGATGATAGCAAAGTAAGGCTTAAAAAGGCGTTAAGTCAGTTCTCACAAGCTGGAGGCAAGGTTATCTTCGATAACAACTTCCGTCCTCAACTTTGGTCTGCACAAGAGGCGAAACATTGGTACAGCCAAATTCTGCCATTGGTCGACATTGCGCTTATCACAGAAGACGATGATGTCTTGGTGTGGGGGGAAGAGGAAAGTGCCGAGCAGCGCAGCCTTCGCTTTGGTTGCCAAGAAATCGTGATCAAACGTGGCTGTGAGCCCTGCAAACTGGTTTGGTCGCAAGGTGACGACAAGCAAAGTGCTTACATAGCTGCAGAAAAGGTTGTCAAAGTAATCGACACCTGTGCCGCTGGCGACTCTTTTGCTGCTGGTTACCTTGCAGGACGATTGACCGGACAAAGCTGTGAGCAGTCAGCCCAACTCGGTCACGCATTAGCGGCAACCGTTATTCAATATCCTGGCGCGATCATTCCAAACGACGCCATGACTCATCTAATTCGATAATTTCCGAGAACGTATTATGTCCCAAGCAATGATTCAGCAACTTCAGCAATTTAAAGTTATTCCTGTTATCCAAATTAATAAGGTAGAGCATGCGATTCCACTGGCGAAAGTGTTAGTAGAAAACGGTCTACCAGTCGCGGAAGTGACGTTTCGAACAGAAGCCGCTGCCGATGCGATTAAAGCCATGCGTGATGCTTATCCGCAAATGTGCATCGGTGCTGGCACGGTACTGACGCCAGAGCAGATTACCCAAGCAAAAGACGCGGGTGCAGAGTTTATTGTTGCGCCGGGGTTGAACCCCAATACCGTGCGTCGCTGCCAAGAAATCAATATGCCAATCGTACCGGGCGTCAATAACCCAAGTCAGGTTGAACAAGCACTCGAGCTGGGTTTGAACTTCCTCAAATTCTTCCCGGCGGAAGCGAGCGGCGGTATCGCGATGGTGAAGTCACTACTCGCACCTTATGTTGATGTGAGTCTGATGCCGACAGGCGGTATCGGTAAAAGCAACGTCAATGATTACCTAGCCATCGACCGTGTGGTTTGTTGCGGTGGTACTTGGATGGTGGCACCGAGCTTAATTGAAAACGAACAATGGGACGAAATTGGCAAGCTAGTTCGTGAAGCTGTAGAGCTGGTTGCGTAACTCAAACAGAGCTCTTTTACCCAAGTCACCAGACCCCATTAAATAGCGTGACTCGGGTTGAATAATTATAAGGATGGCGCGGATGAACAAAGGTACATTAGCACTACTCATTTCAGGCTTAATCACAATTCCAACGGCAGCGATGGCGATGACTCCCAACACCGATCTTAACCTAATGCCTTACCCACAAAATGTAGAGTTGGGGCAGGGTAAAATCACACTGGATAAATCCTTCAGCATTTACATCAAAGGCTACGATTCACCGCGCGTGCAGTTCAACGCCAAGCGCACTATGGACCGTCTATATCGCCAAACCGGTTTACCGATGTTGAACTGGCATGCTGAGTCGGAAAAAGACGCGACCTTGGTGATTGATATTCGTAATGCACCCAAGTCAGAGGTGCAAGACATTAACAGTGATGAATCGTATCAACTTGAATCGCGTAATGGTCAGATCATCATTCGCTCCGAACGCCCTTACGGTGCTTTCCATGGTTTAGAAACCTTCTTGCAGTTGGTGACTACGGACGCGACTGGGTACTTTGTGCCTGCGGTGTCGATTCAAGATGAACCGCGCTTTCCTTGGCGTGGCGTTTCTTACGACACTTCCCGTCACTTTATCGAACTTGATGTGATTCTTCGCCAACTCGATGCGATGGCATCAGCAAAAATGAACGTTTTCCATTGGCATATTTGGGATGACCAAGCGATTCGTATCCAGCTCGATAATTACCAAAAGCTGTGGCAAGACACCGCAGATGGTGATTACTACACCAAAGATGAAATTCGCTATGTGGTGAATTACGCGCATAACCTTGGCATTCGAGTTATCCCTGAAATCTCTCTGCCGGGACATGCTTCGGCAGTGGCGCACGCTTACCCTGAATTAATGTCTGGTATGGGGGAACAATCTTATCCGCATCAACGTGGCTGGGGTGTGTTTGAGCCGTTAATGGACCCGACCAATCCCGAACTCTATAAGATGCTGGCGAGCGTGTTTGACGAAGTGGTTGAGCTCTTCCCAGATGAGTATTTCCATATCGGCGGCGATGAACCAAATTACCAACAGTGGAAAGACAACCCGAAGATTCAGCAATTCATCAAAGACAACAAGCTGGATGGAGAGCGTGGTCTTCAATCGTATCTGAACACCAAGGTTGAACAGATGCTGGAACAGCGCGGTAAGAAGATGACTGGCTGGGATGAAATCTGGCACAAAGACCTTCCTACCTCGATTGTGATTCAAAGTTGGCAAGGGCACGACAGTATCGGTCGAGCAGCAAAAGAGGGCTACCAAGGCATTCTCTCAACAGGCTACTACCTAGACCAGCCGCAGCCAACCAGTTACCACTATCGCAATGACCCAATGCCGAAAGGAATCACGGTAGATGACCAACTTCATCAAGGTGAGAAATTCGCGACTTACGATTGGGTTAAACCGCGCAACAAAGGTGGTCCGCGCACTGGCAATCTAACCATTATAGAAGCGAAAGATGGCAACTATCGTGCGTTTACCGATTACAACGGTAAGTCCCGCGAAGAGGTGTTTATCATCGAGTATGTGCCGGGTGTGAAGTTTAAAGGGCACTTCGATAACTTTATGTCTTACACCGAATTCAACTATGACTTTGCGGATGGCAAGTTGAAAGACACCAGTTACCAATTGATTGGCAATGTTCGTTGGCCTGCGATTGGAGAATTGGTCGCGAGCAGTGACATGCAGGGGAGTGTCATTCCTGAGTCTAACGGTGGCTATCCGGCTGAGCTGACCGAGAAAGAACAGCAGCTAATTTTAGGCGGAGAAATCACCATCTGGGGTGAGAACCTCGATTCAATGACCATCGAGCAACGCTTATGGCCACGAAGCTACGCGATTGCAGAGCGTCTATGGTCTAGCCAAGACCTGACCGATGAGCGCAGCATGTACAAGCGCATGAAGGTGATGGATACATGGTCTGAGATTTCGCTTGGTCTGCGCCATCATGCCGATGCCAATATGATGTTGAAACGTCTTGCTAATGGTGCGGACGAAGCACCGCTACAAACGTTAGCGAAGTACATCGAGCCGGCTCAATACTACGCTCGTCATTGGGAGAAGTGGATCTCTACGCCAAACGAGGGTGATTTGTACAACCAGTATGAGCGACTAAACCGCTTTGCGGATGCATTGCCAGTAGAAAGCCTAGCAGTGTACGAGATGAAAGATTTGGTCGCAGCTTATGCTCTAGGTGATAAAACCGCGTTGGATGCGTTAGCGATGCATTATCAAAGCGTTAAGTTAGCGGCGCAGCAAGCCAAACCTATTTTCGCGGCCAACGTGGCGTCGGTAGAAACGGTGCCAGTTGCAGAAGCCGCAATCAAAGTTGCCGATTTAGGTTTAACCTTGATTGAGCTCGCCAAGCAGGGCAGTGACATTAGCCAATCTAACGCTGAAGCGTACCAACGCATTATCAATGAAAATGCGATTATCTTTGATGAAACCATTGTCGCTATTGTCGTACCAACTGAGCGGTTGCTTCACACTTTAACCGATTGATAACTAAAAGGGATTGCCGTCTGGTAACGCAGGCGGCATCTTATCGTTTAAGCACTCTTATATCTCCCAAAGGTTTTCTCATGACAGTAAATGGTCACTTACATTTTTATGTAGGCACCTATACCGATTCACCAAGCCAAAGTCAGGGCATCGCGTGTGTTTCTCTCGATATTGCTACTGGCGCATTAACGCTCACCAATGAACTTGTTCCTGAAGCAGTGAAAACGGTTCGTAACCCTTCTTACCTTGCGCTCAAAGGAGAGGGGTTATATACCTTTAATGAAGTAGAACGCTTGGAAGGTGCAGAACTGATTTTTGCTGAAAAAACAGACAGCTATGCATTACCAATTGAAGGCGACTATCCTTGCCATATTGATATCAAAGCCTCGCTGCTTGCTGTGGCAAACTACGGTTCCGGTAATGTAAGTGTTTACCAACTTTATGAACAAGGTAAGCCTCTGAAATCCATCGCAGAATTATATGTGGGAGGCAGTGGTCCCAATGCTGATCGTCAAGCCTCGCCTCATGCGCATCAAGCAACGTTTCTCAACCACTCCGAGCAACTTGCTGTGGTCGATTTAGGCACAGACAGTGTTCATTTCTATGACTATAAAAAAGATGGTGAGACAGTTAAGTTTTCACTTTCTCAAAGCATCGCGATGCCTCCTGGTTCTGGCCCTCGTCATTTGGTCTTCGATAGTGATGAGTCTGTCGCGTACGTTGTTTGCGAACTGTCCGAAACGCTGGTGGTACTCCGTAAGCAAAGCGGGCAGTGGAATCTTACTCAACAAGTGAAGCTGCTAGCCGATGAAGAGAACAAAGAAGCGGCGTCGGCAATTCGTCTCTCTGCGGATGAGCGTTTTGTCTATATTTCATGCCGTGCGCAAAATCTGATCAGCACATTTGATATAACGAGTAATACTCCGGTTCAAATTGCCGCGTCCGATTGCGGCGGCGCGTTTCCAAGAGATTTTGTTTTATCCCGTGACGGGCAGTGGATGCTCGTTGCCAATCAACATTCACATAATGTCGCTAGCTTCCATAGGAATCCGGAAACTGGCGTTATCACTCCAACCGGATACTCATGCGACATCGGTGCGCCTGTGTGTTTGGTTGAGAAGCCGTAATTAAGAGAAATAACATGACAATTCATCGTATTAATCCATGCAAACGTTGGTCTGATGTAACGGTATTCAACGGTATTGCCAACTTTGTTGAGGTGGCAGAAGCAGATACAACTGCGGATATGAAAGGGCAAGTACAACAGATTTTCGACCAAGCTGAGCAAATGCTAGCAAGTGTTGACAGCGATAAGTCACGCATTCTATCTGTGACGATTTACGTGACAGATTTTGCTAACTTCGATGCCCTTAACGAAGTGTGGGATGCGTGGTTCCCTGAGGGCTGCGCACCGAGCCGTGCTTGCGTCAAAGTTGAATTGGCGAATCCTGAACTCTTAGTAGAAATGGCGTTCGTTGCAGCTGCGGGTGAGAAGTACCAGTAACGGCTCATCGTTAGCTTTTATCGAGATAATATACCCAAGTGACTTCAAGATGCAGGATTCAGAGCGTTGTCATTGATT
>NZ_BCUF01000089.1 GCF_001591145.1 Vibrio harveyi NBRC 15634 = ATCC 14126 = KCTC 12724
GGGTATATCATTCAAAACTACTCAAAAATGCCACACGTTGCGAATCAACATTAAAAAACTGTATCCATTCAAACTTGAGAAATAACGGTTTACTACCCTTATAACATTGAAATAATTGATAATTTCCAGATTTATTATTGAATATTCCAATTACCGCAAAATAAGCTTGAGCGATTGTGGAGGTAAACCGTTCACCTCCGCTTGACCTTTACCTTGGGTGAAGCCCTAGCCTTTCTTTATCAGGTAATGAGAAAGGGGATTTCTTATGGGCATGTGTCATCACAACGGTTCAGATGTTTCTGAAACCAAGCCAATTTGGCGAATACTACTCATCCTAAGTTCAATCGTTCTATTGCTCGTTTTGTTGTTTGGATAAAAGGCGGAATGGCATGTGAAAGTTGCGTACGTCAGGATATCTCACTCGATGAATCACGCATCTGAACATCGAATAGCGGAGAACTGCGCCTTAGAGGGAAATTTGCGCGATTTAACAAATTTCAGGTAAAGAAAAGCCCACCTAAAAAGGTGGGCGCTTCTTTAAATTTGGTGGGTCCGGGCGAACTCGAATCGCCGACCCCTACCATGTCAAGGTAGTACTCTAACCAACTGAGCTACGGACCCAAATTTTATGTTCGGCATACTTTGGTTTTAGTATGGCTTTAAGGAGTGGTGGGTCCGGGCGAACTCGAATCGCCGACCCCTACCATGTCAAGGTAGTACTCTAACCAACTGAGCTACGGACCCATTCCTTAAGAACGAGAAGGATATTAGCTATATCCCATTGGGGGTGCAAGCATAAATTCACTAACTTTGAATCGTTTGGCGAAAATCTAAACTCAACACCCGTTTTCAGATGATTTTATCGTCAAGGCTCGACCTGAACGGTGTTAAAAGTGTGATCTACTTAACTTTTGTTGTTTGACCTAATTGTCGTAAGGCACTTCACTGAGCATCCAAATTTGCAAAACTTGCGATACGTTTGGACAATCACCAAACAAAATTTGGTATTTAGGCTCAAATGGTTCACCAATAAACGTCGTACGTATCAACTTGCCCGTTTTGAGATCCACTTGAGTACTGACTCGCCCTTTGAAATTTTGAAAAATCGCAAACTGCTCACTGTGGTAAACCATCTGTTCACGATAAAACAAGAAGTGATCCTGAGGTGTATCTGTTAATTGGCATTCAAGTGGTTTGAGTGACTGCTGTGCATGGCTACTGAACGTGAGCAGTAGTGCTGAAAGAATCCATCCATATTGCATAACGCTTCCCTATTCTTCTTTCTTTATCAAAGTATAGGAGCTACCAGAATGGATGCTGCGAAGTGCTCTTCTTTGTTCAACGGTAAAACAAAAAAGGCTTCAACTAATCCAGTTGAAGCCTCTCTCTATTTCACTATCTAGGGAACAAAATGCTTATTCGTCTTCGGTATCAAACACTACATTGTAGTTTTCTGTGTAGGTACAGTTTGGTTGGCGACTACAAGTAAAGAAGCGTCGACCTTTAAACTCGCCTTGGCTCGCGGTTCTGATGATCATCGGACTGCCACACTTTTTGCAAAAGCGGATTTCTTTGTCCGGCTCAATCAGATCAATGTGTGCTGCCAATAAACGACGTAAACGCCCCACTTGGTAACTGTGTTTTACCGATGCACCAATCAAAGGAAGGTTCGCCGATTTACACACGTGCATCAACAGTTTTTGGCGCTCGACTTTGCCTTTATGTAACTGCTGACCATTATCAAGCTCAATAATTACACGAGGTTCAAGCGTTCTAGGATCGCAGATAACGTAATCAAAGTAGCTGCGTGAAATTCGGTTACTGGCAATGAAGAACTGCTTCTTATTTTTGACTTCTTTTGGTGCGATCAGCGTCGCCATGTTTACTTTGGCAAACACCACTGCGTGATCACCAACCGCCGCTCTCAAGGCATTAAAAAACGCCCCTTCCTGCCCTTTTAATAGTGGACCTTTCGAACGGTATGGGAAGTCTCGCGTGTCATCGTTTTTGATCACGTACTTTTGAATGATAAAGAAGAAAACAACAAGAAGAACAACAATGATAAAGATGTTGGTCATAGATAAAGTGCGCCCAAAACAACTAGTTGCTCAAAGCCTAAATGGAAATTCTAACCAGAGCAACAAAACCGGTAAATTTTGCGGAGTGATAATAACAGCCGCAAAGCTTTTGAGCACGATTTACGTTAATCAAACAAGAACAAAAACGGGCTCCGTCAAGAGCCCGTTTGTTATTCGTTAAAATATAGAGAAAGTACTAGCTGTTCGCGTCGGGTTGGTTTTCTGGCATGGCATCAATAAACGCTGGCAGTTGATTACATGCTTCTACAATCGAGCTAATTACCGGATAAGGAGTCATATCCACCCCAAAACGTAATGCGTTGTACACTTGAGGCACTAAGCAAATATCAACAACAGAGGGAGAGTCAGTCACACTGTAGATACAGTTTCCATGTTGTTGTCGATGCTGATTTAGCTTCTCTTCAAATGCTGTAAAGCCTTGGTTAACCCAATGATGAATCCACTCAACTTTCGTCTCTTGATCACACGACAGCTGCCCTTCTAGGTACTGCAACACGCGCAAGTTATTGAGTGGGTGGACCTCCATCGCGATATCCTGAGCCATAGCCAAAGCTTGGTAACGAAGTGGCGATGGTTCTGGAACCACTCGAACTTGCGGATATTGCTCATCGAGATACTGAATCATGGCAAGAGATTGGTTGAGTTGAATATCACCATCCACCAGCACTGGCACAAGCTCAGAGGCGTTTAACTCATGGTACTCCGCGCTATGCTGCTCGCCGCCATTACGAACCAAGTGGACCGATTTAGACTCGTAACTCAAGGCTTTTAAGTTTAAACAAATGCGAACTCGATAAGCCGCAGAAGACCGCCAATAGCCATAGAGGGTGATGTTATCGCTCATACTTCCCTTACCTCTCACTCTCAGTGTTTTAGGTATTGGCTGACTTGCTGATCAATCGCACCAAAGATCGAGTTGCCATCTGCGTCAAACATCTCTAGCTTGATTGAGTCGCCAAACGACATAAAGCTTGTCGACGGTTTGCCATCACGAATGGTTTCAATCATGCGCACTTCTGCAATGCACGAGTAGCCTACGCCCCCCTCTTCGATAGAGGTACCATGCTCCGTGCCCTGCTTGTTCGATACTGTGCCCGAGCCAATGATTGCACCTGCAGAAAGTGGACGTGTTTTGCTGGCATGAACAATCAAATCAGCGAAATCAAACGTCATATCTATGCCTGCATTCGGGCAACCAAATGGGGCATTGTTGTAGGTTGAAACAAGCGGCAGATGCACTTTGTTCTCATACCATGCTTCACCCAGCTCATCTGGCGTTACTGCAACAGGAGAAAACGCCGAGGACGGTTTTGATTGGAAGAAGCCAAAACCTTTCGCCAGCTCCGCTGGTATCAAACCACGCAACGACACATCGTTAACGAGCATGATAAGACGAATAGATTCTTGTGCTTCTGCAATGCTTGCTCCCATCGGCACGTCACCGGTGATCACGGCAACTTCACCTTCGAAGTCAATACCCCACTCGTCGCTGGCAAATTCGATGTTGTCGCAAGGACCAATAAATGCGTCAGAACCACCTTGATACATCAAAGGGTCGGTCCAGAAGCTTTCTGGCATTTCCGCACCGCGTGCTTTACGCACTAATTCGACGTGATTGACGTAAGCACTGCCATCCGCCCATTGATAGGCGCGAGGCAATGGTGACTCTAGATAGTGGGATTCAAACTCTTCACTTCCTGAAACCGAACCATTGTTTAGCGCGTTATAAAGCTCTTCCAGTTGTGGAGCGACTTTATCCCAGTTATCTAATGCCACTTGCATGGTTGGTGCGAGATGCATCGCGTGGAAAATTTCGGTTGCCGGAACACATTGTGTCAGGTCTTTGCTCACGACCATCAACAGACCATCGCGAGTGTCATTTTTCTTGGTTGCTAATTTCATCCTTGCCCCTTACTTCTCTTGCCAGCTATAGACGTATTCTTTGTTTTCAACCTTATCGAGCTCGTCAGAAAACTCGAGCGCATGGCGTGTATCAATCATCACTGCCACTTCATCGGTAAACTTCTTCTTATATTCCTGACCCGCTTTGAACGCTTTAGGGTGCGGACCGTGGGTAAAACCTGCTGGATGGAAAGTCACCATGCCAGCTTCGATGTTGTCACGGCTGAAGAAATCCCCTGCGTGGTAGAACAAGACTTCGTCATAATCGTCATTGTTATGATAGAACGGCACCTTCAGTGCGCCTGGGTCACTCTCGATTGGACGTGGCACAAACGTACACACCACGAATCCAGCACCAACAAATGTAGTGTGGGCAGAAGGTGGCAAGTGATAACGGTGCGACATCAAAGGTCGAATATCACGCCAGTTCACTTTCACGACAGCCAAGTCACCGTGCCAACCAATCGCATCAAGCGGGTTGAATGGGTAAGTAATCACAGTGACTTTGTCATGGCGCTTCACATGAACTTGGGTTTGCTCTTCTGAGTATTGCGCGCGGAATTCGTCATTGATTGACGGCGTTTGCAGAACCGCTGGGTCGAATACAGCATGATTACCCACCATGCCTTTTTCTGGCAAAGAATAAGCAGCATCGGTGTTTTCAATCATCAGAACAAACATTGGTTCACTTGGTTCTAATCGCCAACTGGTCGAGCGTGGGATCATTACGTAATCGCCTTCGCTCACTTTGAGATGACCATAGTCGCAATAAAGATCCGCCGTGCCGTGATGGATAAACAGCAGCTCATCGCCATCGGCGTTACGCACCAAGAAGTCCATCTTCTTATCCATACGCCATACACGGATCTTACAGTTGGCGTTGTGTAGAAGATGTGGCACTGCCCAAGGCGAAACCTGACTTGCCGTTTCGACTAGGTTGAAATCGAAAGCGCGCGGACGTAAATCGCCTTCCCACTCCGACCAACCTGTCGGTGCGTGTTGATGATGAAAGTGTGCCGCAGGACCGAAGAACCCACTTCGACCTGCTTCACGTTCGTAAATTGCCTCTTCCGGGAAATCAGCATGTGCTTGCTTGGAGCACACTCCCTCCCGGTGAGGGAATGTGATCCATTTATGCATCGCTTAGTACTCCTCGGCGGATTTGGTCTTCTTCAATTGATTCAAACAAGGCTTTGAAGTTACCCTCACCAAAACCTTCGTTGCCTTTACGTTGAATGATTTCGAAGAACACCGGACCAATAACGGTCTGGGTGAAGATTTGCAGCAAGATGCCGTCTTTGGTTGGCGCGCCATCGATAAGGACTTGCAGATCTCGCAGTTTGCTGACGTCTTCCCCGTGTCCTTTTACGCGCTCGTCGACTTTCTCGTAGTACGTATCTGGTGTCGGCATAAAGTCCATGCCGCGATCACGCAGTGTTTGAACGGTTTGGTAGATGTCATCGGTGCTCATCGCGATGTGTTGAATACCTTCTCCATTGTATTCACGGATGAACTCTTCAATCTGGGATTTGTCGTCAGAAGACTCATTGATTGGAATGCGGATCTTCCCACACGGAGCAGTCATTGCGCGGCTAACAAGCCCTGTCAACTTACCTTCAATGTCAAAGTAACGAATCTCGCGGAAGTTACCAATGCGCTCGTAGAATCCAGACCACACATCCATGTTGCCTTGCTTCACGTTATGAGTCAGATGGTCGATTTCGTACATACCAACATCAGCTTTCGCTAGGCGCTCATCTGCATCGTCATAGAAACGGAAGTCGACATCGTAAATGCTCTGTTTACCGTAACGATCCACGAAGTACAGAAGGCTTTCACCAATGCCGTAAATTGCTGGAATGCTCAGCTCCATCGGACCGATTTCTGTTTTGTACTCTTCACCGCCGTTATCCAGCGCCTGCTTGAGTGCTACGTTCGCGTCTTTCACACGAAAAGCCATGCCACAAACTGAAGGGCCATGAACTTTAGCGAAGCCTTCTGCCTGGCTGTGCGGCTGAGCATTAACGATAAAGCTGATGTCACCTTGTCGGTACAGCCAAGCCTCTTTAGAGCGGTGTTTTGCGATCTCTGCAAAACCCAACGAAACAAACAGCGCTTTCAGTTGTTCAATACCTTCGCTATCCGCCGCTGTGTATTCCACAAATTCGAATCCATCCGTGCCTAATGGGTTGTAGGTGTCCACCATGACTTTCTCCTTATGTCATTGTTGTGTTTGAACATGCGTTCTCGTTCGATATTTCTAACTTGGCGCAGGAGGAGAAAAATTGGAATACACGAATGGAAATCTGACTTTACGCAGTTTTAGCTATTGATTGTAAAATTCATGTTACAGTAAATTTAAACATCGCAAACGTTTACGGCAACCATAAGGAAAGCATGTTATATCAATGCATTATCATATCTCTCATCAATTTACACACTTCATCCAAATGTAAATAGTTTGTTACCATGGCTAAATTTATGGGCAGTAACGCGCATTTATCATGCAAACAACGTCAATATTAGTTTGTTTATATGGAATGGCAGACGATAAGTGTTAGTATGATTTTTTAATCACAATACTGGCAATAGTTATGGCACGCCGAACACACGAAGATACCCAGATCACCATCAACACCATTCTCGATGTGGCAACAGAGCAGTTGATCACGCTTGGTTACGAGAAAATGTCTTACACAACGTTGAGTGAACAAACAGGTATATCGAGGACGGGGATAAGCCACCACTTTGCAAAGAAAGCCGACATCCCGCGTGCCCTGCAAGGTAGACTACTTAAGATGATGATGGATAAACTCGACCTCTCTAACAACGAAGTCACTTTTATCCAAAGTTGGAAAATTCGCTTAGAAGACGCCGAGTTCATGGCGATTTGGCGTTTGGCATTCTTGATGACAGTTTGTGAACATCACACACCTTATCTCTGTGACTTCCAAAGTCAGGTAGAAGCGGTTACCTCTTTTAAGCTAAGCAAAGACAGTCAACGCACTATTGAATGGCTGATCGGATTAACCCTATTGACTCTTCACAGTGACAAATAGAAAAGAACCATCAAAAAAGCCGAGCACCCTGCCCGGCTTTCTTGTTTTTGTTTTTTTAGTTATCAAGCATAATCCGTTAATAGAATTCTAATTAAAGCGACCGAACCCTTTGCAGAGTTCGGTCTATCCAGAAAGGCAGTGCGAGAGGACATGAATAAACAGAGACTGTATTAATCCACATTTGTGATATTGCTTCAATAAATAGACGGTAAATTACAATCCACCCTACAGATATATTGGTAACTTTTCATCAGTTACAAAAATAGCTCGACTCTGTACATAAATGCAGCGTTAATTCTGTTAAATCATAGACTTTCCATCTCTTATTAAATTCGTCAAAAGCTCATACTATACCC
>NZ_BCUF01000090.1 GCF_001591145.1 Vibrio harveyi NBRC 15634 = ATCC 14126 = KCTC 12724
CCCCTAAAACGATTTTATCTCGAACAAAATTTAACCGCGAAAGATCAACAGACCCTAAAAACCGCAGTACTTTCAACAGGGAAATGTTATGAAAAGCAGCTACACCCCACTCAACTTTGGGCTTGGTGAAACCATCGATATGCTCCGAGACCACGTCAACGCGTTCGCCACCGAGCATATCGCCCCCATCGCCGCAGACATCGACCGCGACAACCAATTCCCCAATCATTTGTGGTCCAAGTTTGGTGAAATGGGTTTGCTTGGCGTAACCGTCGACGAAGAGTTTGGCGGTGCAGGCATGGGCTATCTTGCTCACGTTGTCGCGATGGAAGAAATCAGCCGAGCTTCGGCGTCTGTCGCACTCAGTTACGGCGCACATTCCAATCTTTGTGTTAACCAAATCTTTCGCAATGGCTCCCCTGCTCAACGAGAAAAGTACCTACCTAAACTCATTGATGGTTCTCACGTCGGTGCATTAGCCATGAGTGAGCCGAACTCAGGTTCTGATGTGGTTAGCATGCAGCTGCGAGCCGAAGATAAAGGCGACCACTATCTGATGAACGGCAACAAAATGTGGATCACTAATGGTCCTGATGCCGATACCTTAGTAGTTTACGCGAAAACCGATCCCAGTGGCGGCTCTCGCGGTATTACCGCTTTCATTATTGAGCGGGAGTTTGAGGGCTTTAGCCATGCGCAGAAGCTCGACAAACTTGGTATGCGCGGCTCCAACACCTGCGAATTGGTGTTCCAAGATTGTATCGTGCCTAAAGAAAATGTGTTGGGAGAACTAAACCGTGGTATCGAAGTGTTAATGAGCGGTTTGGATTATGAACGCGTGGTATTAGCAGCCGGTCCACTTGGCATCATGCAAGCCTGTATGGACGAAGTGATTCCGTATGTTCATGACCGCAAACAGTTCGGCAAATCCATCGGTGAATTCCAACTAGTGCAAGGAAAGCTTGCTGACATGTATTCACGCATGAACGCCGCCAAAGCTTATGTTTATACCGTTGCTGCCGCCTGTGACCGAGGTGAATGCACGCGTAAAGACGCCGCTGGCGTGATCCTCTACAGCGCCGAACTTGCCACGCAAATGTCCCTCGATGCCATTCAGCTGCTAGGCGGCAATGGCTACATCAACGAATACGCGACTGGGCGATTACTCCGTGACGCCAAACTGTATGAGATTGGTGCTGGCACTTCTGAAATTCGCCGCATGCTGATTGGACGAGAGCTGTTCGAAGAGTCTCGCTAACCCACCGACAAGGAAGTCACTATGGCAATCATTAAAAGTAAAACCAAGCCAACCGACGAGCTGTTTTTGTCGAATAAAGCGGTCATAACCGAGTTGGTAAACAACCTTAATGCCAATATTAAAGCCATCAAGCAAGGTGGCGGACAAAAAGCCATTGACCGCCAACGCCTGAAAGGAAAACTGCCCGTTCGTGAACGTGTTATGAACCTTTTGGATGAAGGCAGCGAGTTTCTTGAAGTCGGACAATTCGCCGCGTGGAACGTCTACGAAGAATCAATTCCATGCGCAGGTGTCGTCGCGGGCATTGGCACCATTAAAGGCATTCAATGCATGGTGATCGCCAACGATCCTTCCGTCAAAGGCGGCACCTACTACCCACTCACGGTTAAAAAGCATCTGCGTGCGCAAGAGATCGCTCAACGTTGCCAATTACCCTGCGTCTATTTGGTGGACTCTGGCGGCGCGAACCTCCCTCATCAAGCTGAAGTCTTTCCTGATAAAGAGCATTTTGGCCGGATCTTTTTCAATCAAGCCAGAATGTCGGCACAAGGCATACCTCAAGTCGCGGTTGTAATGGGGCTGTGTACCGCAGGTGGCGCTTATGTACCTGCGATGGCAGACGTTTCCATTATGGTCAAAGAGCAAGGCACCATCTTCTTGGCAGGTCCACCGCTGGTAAAAGCCGCTACGGGAGAAATCGTCACCGATGAAGAATTAGGCGGTGCCGACGTGCATTGTCGCAAGTCTGGCGTTGCCGATTATTACGCAGAAAACGACCAACATGCATTACAGCTTGCACGCGAAGCTATCTCCAATACCAATCAATCACTCCCCATTCAAAGCGACAAACCCGTGTTGCCACCACGTTATGATGCAGAAGAGATGTACGGCATCGTCAATGCGAATCTGCGCTTGTCTTTTGATGTTAGAGAGATCATCGCTCGTGTGGTCGATGACTCAGACTTCGATGAATTCAAAGCTCTTTATGGCAAGACCTTAGTATGTGGCTTCGCACGAATTCACGGCCATCTGATTGGCATTGTGGCGAACAACGGCATCTTGTTTTCTGAGTCCTCACAGAAAGGCGCGCACTTTATTGAACTGTGTGCCAAACGCAAAATTCCCCTACTGTTTTTGCAAAACATCACTGGGTTTATGGTGGGCAAAAAACTTGAAGCAGAAGGTATTGCCAAGCACGGTGCGAAACTGGTGATGGCGGTTGCGTGTGCGGATGTGCCTAAGTTCACAGTGATTATTGGCGGCTCTTACGGTGCAGGCAACTACGGCATGTGCGGTCGTGCTTATGACCCAACCATGATTTGGATGTGGCCAAACGCACGAATCTCCGTCATGGGCGGAGAACAAGCCGCTGGCGTGCTCACTCAAGTACGTCGAGAAGTGAAGAAACGCCAAGGTGAAGAATGGCCAGAGCCCGAAGAAAGTGCATTCCGAGAATCTATCGTAGACTTGTATGAGTCTCAGGGGCATCCCTACTACGCCAGCGCGCGTTTATGGGATGACGGCATCATCGACCCAAAAGAGACGCGTCAAGTATTGGCTCAAGCCTTAAAAGCCGCGCTCAATGCGCCAATTCCTGACAGCAACTTTGGCATATTCAGAATGTAGAAATGTAGAGAAGAAAGGACGTCACATGCAGGATCATCAACCGAGTATCATCCCCAACACCCAACGACAAGATGAAGTACTTTGGAACGTCGATGAATTCGGCGTCGCAACGCTTACGCTCAATCGCACAGAGAAGCACAATGCGTTTGATGCTTGCATGATTGATTTGCTGATCCACAGACTGGATTACCTCGCTTTGCGTACCGATGTTCGCTGCTTGGTGCTTCGAGGAAACGGCAAACATTTCTCCTCTGGGGCTGATTTGAATTGGATGAAATCCATGGCAAGTAGCACCAGAAAGCAAAACCTAGAAGACGCGCAGAACCTTGCACGCCTGATGCATACACTGGACGCTTTCCCTCAGCCTACTATTGCTGTTGTGCAAGGTTCCGCTTTTGGTGGCGCATTGGGCTTGATCTGTTGCTGTGATATCGCCATCGCAGCGGAGAATGCGAACTTCTGCTTGAGTGAAGTCAAACTGGGGCTGGTTCCCGCAACCATCTCTCCTTATGTCATGCGAGCAATGGGCAACCGACAAGCTCGTCGTTACATACTCAGCGCCGAAGTGATTAACGCCACCAAAGCTGAAAAGTTTGGCATTGTGCATGAGGTTCATAAGCTGGATAAAATCGAAGCCGTAGTAGAAAGCTTGATTGATTCTTTGCTGCTCAATAGCCCAGATGCGATGCGAAAAGCCAAAGCGTTATGCCATCAATGCCACCAAAATCCGATTGATGGTCAGCTTATTCAATACACGAGCCAGCTTATCGCCGACATTCGCGTATCGCCGCAGGGACAAGATGGCTTGCAAGCCTTTCTGGAGAAACGAGAACCGGGTTGGATAAACAAGCCAGCTAAGGGCAAGAAATGAATTTGCCAAACAAGGTAAATATTGTCGAAGTGGGTACGAGAGACGGTCTGCAAAACGAATCACCGGTGTCCACGCAAGCCAAGATCCGCTTAGTCGACTTGCTCTCTGATACAGGACTCACCCATATTGAGGCAGGCTCTTTTGTGTCGCCTAAATGGGTACCTCAAATGGCGGACTCACTCGATGTTATGAAGAAAATCACCCGCCGCCACAACGTCACCTACTCAGCCCTAACGCCCAACGTGCAAGGTTTTGAACAAGCATTGAAAGCTGGCGCTAACCAAGTCGCGATCTTCACCTCCTCATCGGAGGGCTTTTGCCAACACAACATCAATTGCTCGATTGCGGATAGCCTTACCCGCTTTGAACCAGTAATGGAATTGGCAGCAAAGCATAACATTCCCGTTCGGGGTTACTTATCTTGCGTTGCAGACTGCCCTTACGACGGACCAACCAAGCCCGAGCAAGTCGCAAGAGTTGCCAACCTGCTGATGGAATTAGGTTGCTACGAGGTTTCACTTGGAGACACCATAGGTACAGGCACGCCGATACGCATCGCTAAAATGTTAGAAGCCGTACAAGTAAAAGTCCCAACCAATAAGCTTGCGGTGCATTTTCACGACACATGGGGACAAGCGTTGGCGAATATCTACCAAGCCTTAACAATGGGCATCAATACCATCGATAGTAGTGTGGCTGGGCTTGGTGGTTGCCCTTACGCTCATGGCGCTTCAGGTAATGTTGCTACCGAAGATGTGCTCTACCTTTGCCAAGGCTTAGGAATCGAGACCGGAGTAGATTTGGAGTTGCTCGCAAAAGCAGGATGGATGATCAGTGAAGAATTAAACCGCCAGCCTACCTCGAAGGTATCGATGGCGTTAAAGCAGCGTTAATCATAAAACAAAAAAGCAGCCTTGCTTAACAGGGCTGCTTTGCACCTTCTAAGTAAGATGAATTTTAGATAAAAAAGGCGTTAAAACTTGTAAGTAGAACCAACATACCAAGAGCCAATAGACTGGTCGTAATCTTTAATCGGAGTTTCTAGCGTGTAATGGTCAACTTCATAGCCTGCACGGAATGCAAGACCGCCTAGCATTACTGGCGCATATTCCAAGCCAATACCGAGGCGAACCGTGCCGCCATCATCTTTATGATTGTAGTTTTTGCCTGTGATATTTTCTTTTACTTCGTAACTGATTGAACCTAAACCAAGCGTCGCAAAAGGACGCAGCCCATTGTTGAATGTGTAACCGACATTTGCTGCTACAGTAAACGTATCGTGGCTTAGTTTTAGGGCTGAGATATTGTGCACTTTCACATCAGTATCCGCATATTTAGTGTATTGCGCTTCAATAGCAATAATGCGGTTGATTTGGTAGCCAGCAATCAATTTGTAAGCAGAGCCGTCTGTATCAGAGGTCAACGGAACGCTTCTTCCTGATTGTAGAGCGAGTTGGTGACTTACATCATTCATGAATCCCGCATCATCGAAATCAGTGCTTCCGACACCCGCACCAAGGTAAAAACCACTCACATCGTGAGCAGATGCAAAGCTAGAAACGAGTGCTGTAAGAAGAAGAGTCTTTTTCATTTTGAATTATCTTTACCGTGTTGTTTGTTTCGGCACACTCTAAAAGCAAGCTCAATCAATAACTAAACGGAAATCAAATTGTTTTTACATTTATATTTGCATATCCCTATTAAAAGAGAGGCTTAAAAAACGATCAAAAATATCAAACCAATGATTTTTAAAGGTTTATTTTCATTTAAACTGTCAGCTTGATTTATAAATTAATCTCGGTAGACTGTGCCGCTTTCAAAATAAAATTAGGTTCTCTTAACTTTTTAATCTCGTTTATCGAGATAGAAGTTGCCTTCTAAAAAGCCAATTTAGCAATGAAATCGATTCAGTTTTCAAACTTAACTTTAGAATGTGCAACAAGGACGTTACGTAATCAAAATGGAAATACAATAGTTCTCAGACCTCTTCCTTACGAGGTTCTTATGCTGCTCTTGCAGAAAAATGAGCCCGTATCCCGAGAAGAGCTTTTCGAGACATGCTGGGAAGGATTGGTCGTGACCGATCAAGCACTAACCAACGTGGTTTCGGGTCTGCGTCGTAATCTTCTTTCTTTGAAAGCACAAAAAGCGGAAATCAAGACCATCAGTAAAGTCGGTTATTTTATTCAAGCCGAATCCATTGAAGTCTTGCTACAACCAGTATCTCAGATTGCAGAGCCTGCTTCAGAAGCCATTCGCAATATTGAGAATGAAAGAGTAAAACACCCCCTTCGTGTGCAAAAGAAAGCCAGTACTTTTCTTCTTGCAACGGTGTATGTCATTAGTGCTCTTACCGCTTTACTCATCCTTTTATGTGTTAAGCCACTTTTTGTGAAGCCAAACTACATAAAAAAGGATAACTATAAACACCTAGTCGTTGGTCAAACCAATTTCTATTTGCATGACGCAACTCATGGGTTTATTTCTGCCAGTGATTTAAACCAGATACTCAATGAACTAGCTCAATCACAATGCAATGCGGACGTTTACATACGCCTTTTCCCCTCGATCTATGAGCCAAATACGATGGCTTTAACCATTTGGTTTCAAAAACCTAACGGAAATAAAAACCATGTGTATCGCTACTTTAATGTTCAGAGAGAGCACCTTCGACAATATATAGCTGACTCTTACGTAAATAAGGAGGCTATATGCGAATTTTAACGATTGTATTCGCAGCCATTGCGTCTGCATTTGCCGTCTATTACGGGCAATTTGAGGAGTACGATTTTAGCGGAACTCGATGGCGTTGTTCTGAAGCAAAGGCAGGTTTCACCTCTGCAGCATATCGTCAATATAAAAGCATCGAAGAGTATACAACTATCTATTTTCCTTCGAATACCAGCGTGATTTATTATCAATCAGGCGTGCTCAATCATAAGTCTGGTTTAAAAGAACCTTTTGAAATTGTACTCACAGCAAAAAATGACGTAGACGGTCAGCGAATTCAGCAAAAATTCAACACTGTCGATTGGAATCTGACACCAACAGAGTCTCCCCTGTTTATCAGAGATAAAGATAGTTTGGTCGGTTTTGAGTCTGATTTAAATTACTTTATTCAAGACGAACGTCTTTTCTTCTTCAACGCCAACGAAAGTGAAGATGTGAACATTCCTTGCCATAAAGTTTGATTGCTTGGGGTTAAATCTCGTAGTTAGCTTCGATTCCGATATCAAAGTGCAACGGCATGCGCCACTTAGCAAAAGGCAGGAAGCCGATGACCAATCATGCACAAAAAGCAAAAGGACCTTCTTAACGAGATACCTAACATTCTCTATTGACCTCTTGTGAAAACAGCCCAATTATGGCAGCTGATGAATATACCCAAGTGACTTCAAGGCGCTGGATTCAGAGCTTTGTCATTGATTCCCTATTTACCGAAAACAAGCAAGGAAAACAACGCAGCGTAATAGCCAGCTCTTTCCAAGTTGTTTGACTTAGCCATTGGTTTAATAGAAAAGCGAGT
>NZ_BCUF01000091.1 GCF_001591145.1 Vibrio harveyi NBRC 15634 = ATCC 14126 = KCTC 12724
TCAACAGCCCCTAAATAAGGCTCTGAATATATTTATGATTTATGACTCTTATATTGGCTTTTGATGAAACAAATGTGTCAATTTTAATCTGAACGTCTGTCGAACACGTAAGATGAAAAGACACTAGGAACTAGAAATAATGGAACTTAAAGAATTTTTAGATGCGCTAGCGGCATCACCTGAGACAGTAGAATTTGAAACGACAATGGCAGCGATAGAGGCAAACTACGCGTTTACGCCAGCGGCTTTTGTGAATGGTGAAACGCAGAATAATGCCGGTGAGAATAACGGCTCGTGTAAGATCTTCGCTTTTGGTCAATTGAACAACCTAAGCAAAGAAGCAACGTTGGCGTGTTTTGGTCGCTTCTACCGTGAAGACGTATTGGTACATCCAGAGAACAACGACCATCAAAACATTCGTAACTTTATGGTGACAGGTTGGGATGGTGTGAAGTTTGAATCCCAAGCGTTAGCGCAGAAATAGTTCGCAGAACTTACCTTCATTTCAATGATAGCCAGTCCGTTATGCCCTATGTTCGATAGGCTAGGCGACTGGCTTTTTCTCCAAACATTTACGACACAAACAAAGCTGTCCCGCTTCTGGCTTTGGTAAATCTCTGGTCTCAATATCAAAGCACCAGCACGTCTCTTTCCCCGCAGCAATATCGCAGTGCGCGTTCGTGCCACACTCAGGGCAAGAGTGGGTTGAGTCATTTCCAACCAATTGCTCGATGATCGCGTCTCGTTGAGCATCAGACTTATCTTTCCACTGCACGATTTCTTCCATGGTTCGGTGACAGCCAGAACAGATTCCGCCGTTGTTTTTACAGGCTGCGCGGCAAGGTGACTTCATTATTTTTCTCGTTATGCTTTCCAGTAAGCGGCGTACTTTAACATGAAATTGTGCAACGGGAAGTTCAATACTTGATTCAACAAAATATCCATTGAGTGAATAAATACTGGTCAAATTTATATGGAATGATAAACTGTATATTCAAAGTTTAAGGAGTTGGTATGTTTAAGTCATTGGTTGAGCGCTTGTTTAAGGCGACGGTAGTTGTATCTCTGGGTTTCATCTTGAGTGGATGTGCTGGTGGCCCCGTCGTCAGTGCGACGAAATTCACCAGTTATGAAGATTTTCGTCCTGGTCCAGAGGGTGGGGTCGATCTCGTTTGGGCGAGAGTAGGCTTGCGCGATGCTGCTCGTTTGAAACAGAAAATGGATGATTACGACAGCGTGGTAATTGATCGAGTGATGGTTGTGGTTCAAGAATCTGAGCTGGATGATGAAGAAATCAATGAATTGACGACATACATGGTTGATCAGCTAAAAGCGCGCATCTCACCCGTCAAAAAGATTGTCGACCAACCCGGTGAAAAAACACTTCGCTTGAGCATTGCGGTAAGTAATGTGGAAACGCCGAATCCCGTTCTTGCTATCACCTCAAGCATTCTGCCGGTTGGCTTGGGGATTTCTACCATCTCAAAAATAACGACAGGTGAGCACACCAATGTAGGCTCAGCGACGGTGGAGTTACTGGTGAGCGATTCTGAGAGTGATGCGCCTTTGTTCGCGGCGATTGATCGTCAAGCAGGAAACAAAGACTTCTCAACCATGATTGACTCTTTAGACGATGCTAAAGACGCAATTAACTGGTGGGTCGATCGCTTGGGTGTTACTCTTAGCCAAGATTTATCCCAACAGACTCCGTAGTATATGTTAGAAAAAGAAAACCTTATTAAACTCGCTCGAATGCAAATGCCGTTTGGCAAATACGCTGGGCGTGTTCTTATTGATCTTCCAGAAGAATACCTACTCTGGTTTGATAAAAAAGGTTTTCCGGAAGGGGAGTTAGGCGAACTGCTAAAGCTCTGCCTCGCACTTAAAATTGAAGGCTTGGACAGTGTTGTTAAGCCTTTAAAGCGCATGTAGCCTGCCAGAGAAACTCCCTATTTTTGATTTAAAGAATTACCATGAATTTTGATATTAATGCACTAAAACACCACCAACTGGTCGAAGATGGTCAACTAGAAGGGTGCTACCTTCATCAACCTGCAAAGGGCAGTCAGCAAGATGACAAAGCGGTTTTGGCAGAACGCCAAGCGTTGGAAAAGATGGGGTATAAGGTGATTCAGGTCCAAGCTAAAGGCGGAACCACAACGTTTGCTGAGGCAATGCAAGAGTTTGCGCAGAAGACGGGGCTCCAGCCCAAGTAATAAGCGAATGGAGCAGGGCTTTTTATGTCTGGCTTATCGGCTTCTTTGATACTTTTTCGCGATCTAGAACGCACAAAAAAGCCCGTAGCATCACGCTTACGGGCTTTCTTAATTCGTTTTAACTAGGCTTTTTCAGGCGCTAGGCTTTTTTTTTCCTGTTGCATTTTCGCAAGGAAGTACACGTTAACACATGCAATAAAGCCGTTTGTTAGTACTACTGGCCATGAATCAATCATCAAACCGTAAGCTGTGAAAAGCGCACAGCCGATAAAGTTAAGGATACGAAGCTTAACGATATCTTTCATAGTTAGTGAGATTGCAACCATGATTGAAGCCGCGTAGCCTAGAATCTCAACCATATTCATTTCCATTATTTGACCCTCTTAAATCTGCCGAATTCTGTCGGTACCACTTCTTCTCATCTTGAGATTAACGAGGAAGCTCCATGCCTCGAATGGTCTTGTTCGTTTTGATGGGTGAACTATAGCAATGGAAAAACCGTGATGAAAGCCTCAAATCAAGGTTAAGAGAAGGTTAGCGATTACGCAAACGTTTAGGAAAAAAATCATTGATAATTTTACTTATTATGTTGATTGATAATAACGATGTCACCAATAGATAAAACAAAGTTGAAGAAATAAGAATTATCGCATACTATTGCAAATGAGAATTATTTACAATTAAGTCGATATTATGCCAGTAGCCATCAGTTTCTTGTTTTCGTTTGCTCTAATGATGCGTACTAAACCTCATACATGGGGCGTGATTCTTCACGTTTTAACACATGTGTTGATGCTACTTCTTATCCCTTCTGACTATGTTGTCCAATACCTTATGGTGATGTTTTTCTCTTCTCCATTCCTTATTCGACTTGCAAAACGCTCCTCTTCTTATGACATCTTATTTGCCTTTTTACCGCTTCTTATCGGTACTGGCGGGATGATGTTTACCGCTTAAAATCTGCTGGTTTCTACTTTTTACAATTAAGGTCTAAGCTTTAATTAATAGGCTTATGTTTTCATATGGTTATGTAATGTATTGCCATGGTGACAAATGCCATTGTTGTGATGAAACACAGATAACATGTCTAAAGCGTATTGAATGTTCAAAATTTGATTGTTTATTGAGTTGATTGTTAGTTAAATCAGCATTGTGAGCCAATGCGCATCACATTTCGATAAACTAAAATAATTTATAAAGGTCTTTCGTAAAGACGTTAGGCAATGAGCGGGGGTCAGATGAGTACACAAACTGTGCCGCAGGAAGTAGTTGTTGATGCTGTCAAAGGTAGTGTTTACGCTTTAACCCCAGAAGGGAATGTTAGAGAAGTAAAAGTTGGGGATATTTTATTTTCTGATGAGGTGGTCATCACGGAAAATGGTGCTGCTCTGGAGGTTATTGCTGAGGGGGCACTTTATCTCGTTGATGAGAATTGTGTTGCTTGCATACCAACCTCAAGTCCTGAACAAGACTCTAGTGATGCGCTTGTCGTAGCGCCTGTTGATGGCAAGGTTAACGTTGACCCAACCGCAACTGGTGATGCTGAATTCGGTGAAGAAGATGTCGCTGCGATTCAACAAGCTATTTTAGAAGGCGCCGACCCAACGGCTATTCTTGAAGCTACTGCTGCTGGTCCAGGTGGTGGTGGCGGTGCGGGATCGGCAAATGCGGGTTTTGTCACCATTGAATACAATAACCCTGAAATTCTTGCTTCTACCTTTTTTGAAACCTCCGCTCCAACAACCGACACTGAAACTGATGAAGATTTGGATGGCATTAATGTCACCATCTTTGCTGATGGCGGTCAAACGCTGTCTTCTCAAGTAACAGAAGGCTCTATTTCTCTCTCTACTTACCCTCAAACTATTTCTTCAACTGTGGTGGTTGGCGCCGCTGATCTCGCACTTGATACAGACTCCTTTGTACCTGAAGCCACATCTCTTGCATCTTTACTGGCAGAGTTAAACGCGGATATCACCTCCGGTGGTGTTGCTGTTTCATTTGTCTATGATGAAAACCAAAATGCGATCATCGGTACTCAAGGTAGTAACGAAGTTCTTCGTATTGAAATTGATGCAACGTCGTTAGGTTTAGATGCAGAACTTGAAGTCACCACGACAATTAGCCAAGGTATTGATCATTTACCTTCGATAGCGGATGGACAAGTCTCCATCGCTGGCGACCAAATTAGCATTGCATTTGATATTACGGGTGCAGATGTAGGTGGTAACAGTATTCTAGCTCCAGTGGATTTTACAACCACTGTGATTGATGGTGATAACCCAAGTTCGCAAGACATCGCGTTTGAAAATGTTGAGTCTTCTTCAACACCTATTACAGGGAGCTTTGTCGATATTGGCAGTGATCAGCTATCTTCTGTCTCTTTTAACCAAGAAGGCTTGAGCCAGTTTAATGGTTTGCTTAGTGACAACCAAGCAACAGAAGCAACACTATCCGATGACGGCAGCACCATTATTTTATCTATCGCCGGTTCTAACGAAACGGTTTTATCGATAAGCCTCAACACAGATGGTACGTATCAATTCGAGCAGTTCAAACCGCTAGAGCAGAGTAATGCCGACGATACCATTGTGCTTTCCCTGCCTACCACTATTGTTGATTTTGACCAGGACATCACTGCTAATACGTTCAGCCTGACCATTTCTGATGGCAACAATCCAGTTATCGAAAACGTGACAGGGCTATCTTTAGACGAAGCGGGCGTAGATCAAGGCTCTCAAGAAGGGGCTGTGATTACCAGTGGTGCTGGATCTATTACGACTTCTGTTGGCAGTGACATTGTCGACCATTATGAATTAGAACCGAGCGAATTTAATAACTCTGGAGAGCTGCAATCTCAAGGGCAAGTTGTTCAACTGGAACAAACCTCCGAGAGCAATGGCGTTCGTACTTATGAAGGGTATATCGAACTGGGTGGTAATCGCATCACGGTCTTTGATGTGACGGTTGACTCTCCGGATCTTGGTGAATACCAGTTTAATCTATATGAACAGTTGGATCACACTGGCAGTAATAATGATTCTCTAACGTTTTCTTTGCCAGTCTATGCAGTGGACGCCGACGGAGACCGCTCATCTATTACCGCTGGCTCGAATACACCTGAAGCTGCTCAGATTGTCATTCAAGTCCAAGATGACACCCCTACGATTGATGATGTAGTTGCCTTGTCAGTTGATGAAGATGATTTAGCGTCAATTGGTTCAGATGGCTCCGAATCAATTTCAGTTGGTGGTAACTTCACGACGACACAAGGCTCCGACCGAGTGGTGAGCTACCAGCTTGATGGATCTGCGACGCCAGTTGATGGTTTGAAATCGCAAGGCGTCGATGTGACGTTGGCGGAAACCGCAAACCCAGATGGAAGCTTCACTTATGAGGCGACTGCTGGAGTGAATGCAATATTCACTCTTACGGTGAACACCGATGGCAGTTATAACTTCACGCTACAAGGTCCAATTGACCACGCGCCAAACAGTGATGAATTGCTCCTCAATTTCCCAGTTATAGCGACAGATTTTGATGGCGATACCTCGACGACAACGATTCCTGTCACGATTGTAGACGACAAGCCAACGATTACTGATGCCGATGCCATCTCTGTCGATGAAGATGATTTAGCAAGTATTGGCTCAGACCAAAGTAATCCGGTTTCTATCGATGGCAACTTCACTACAACACAAGGTTCTGACCGAGTGGTGAGTTACCAGCTCGATAATTCTGCAACGCCAGTCGATGGTTTGAAATCACAAGGTGTTGATGTGACGTTAGCGGAAACAGCGAACTCAGATGGTAGTTTCACTTATGAAGCGACAGCGGGTGCAAATGCGGTCTTTACGCTGACGGTAAACACCGATGGTAGCTACAACTTCACGCTGCAAGGTCCAATCGACCATGCTCCGAACAGTGATGAGCTGATCCTCAATTTCCCAATCATTGCGACAGACTTCGATGGCGATACCTCTACAGCAACAATTCCGGTTACCATCGTAGATGATCAGCCGACCATTGCCGACGTCGTTGCGCTTTCTGTCGATGAAGATGACCTAGCGAGTATCGGCTCAGACCAAAGCAATCCAATTTCCATTGATGGCAATTTTACGACGACACAAGGTTCTGACCGAGTAGTAAGTTATCAATTAGATAGCGCTGCAACGCCAGTTGATGGTTTGAAGTCGCAAGGTGTTGACGTCACTCTGAATGAAACAGCAAACCCAGATGGTAGCTTTACGTATGAAGCGACAGCAGGTGCTAACGCGGTATTCACGCTTACCGTTAATACAGATGGCAGCTATAACTTTACGCTGCAAGGTCCAATCGATCATGCGCCAAACAGTGATGAGTTGATCCTCAACTTCCCAATCATTGCGACAGACTTTGACGGTGATAGTACAACGGCAACCATTCCAGTAACGATTGTGGATGACAAGCCGACGATTACTGATGTAGATGCGAGCTCTGTCGATGAAGATGATTTAGCGAGTACCGGCTCAGACCAAAGCAATCCAGTTTCAATTGATGGTAACTTTACGACAACACAAGGTTCCGACCGAGTAGTAAGTTATCAATTAGATAGTGCTGCAACGCCAGTCGATGGTTTGAAGTCGCAAGGAGTCGACGTCAGTCTAAACGAAACGGCTAATCCAGATGGTAGCTTCACTTATGAAGCAACAGCTGGGGCAAATCCCGTATTCACTCTGACGGTGAACCCAGATGGCAGCTACAATTTTACGCTACAAGGTCCAATTGACCACGCGCCAAATAGCGATGAGTTGGTTCTCAACTTCCCAATTACGGCGACCGATTTTGATGGTGATACGTCAACAGTAAGCATTCCAGTGACTATCATCGATGATAAACCAATAATCACAGACGTAGATGCGATTTCTGTCGATGAAGATGACCTAGCAAATATCGGCT
>NZ_BCUF01000092.1 GCF_001591145.1 Vibrio harveyi NBRC 15634 = ATCC 14126 = KCTC 12724
TTAAAATCGTTTTATGCTTTGTTAAGGCGTATTTGCTTAGAGTGACTAGGCGACACACTCCTTGCCTCGCCTAAAACGATTTTATCTCGAACAAAAATTAACCGCGCAAGGTCAACAGACCCTGATCATTACAAGGAATTTAAACATGTCTACGATGACAAAAATCTTTTCATCTATCGCGCTGAGTGCAGTAGCGACAGGTGCTTACGCTAACCAATGTGAAACCGTTCGATTTGCCGATGTCGGCTGGACAGACATTACTGCAACCACAGCTGTTACCTCTGAACTGCTTAAAGGCTTGGGCTACAAAACCAAGACCGACCTTCTGTCTGTACCTGTGACGTACTCTTCAATGGCAAACGGCGACATTGACGTATTCCTAGGTAACTGGATGCCAACCATGGAAGGCGATATTGCCAAGTACCGTGAAGCTGGCACAGTGGAAACCGTTCGTGCAAACCTAGAAGGCGCAAAATACACACTAGCAGTGCCAAAGTACGTGTACGACGCGGGTGTGAAAAGCTTTGCTGACTTGGCAAAACATGCCGACAAATTCAAAGACCGCATCTACGGCATTGAGCCGGGTAACGATGGCAACCGTTTGATCCAAGATATGATCGACAGCGATGCATTCGGCTTGAAAGACTTCAGCCTAGTGGAATCAAGCGAAGCAGGCATGGTGTCTCAGGTGTCTCGTGCAGTGCGTCGTAACCAATGGATCGTTTACCTAGGTTGGGCTCCGCACCCAATGAACAGCAATGTTGAGATGGAATACCTATCTGGCGGTGACGACTTCTTTGGACCTAACTACGGCGGTGCAAATGTTTACACCAACGTGCGCCAAGACTACCTATCTGAGTGTCAAAACGTGGGTCAACTGCTTAAGAATCTAGAGTTCAGCCTAGAGATGGAAAACCAGTTGATGGAAGCGATTCTAAACCAAAAACAGAAGCCAGCGAAAGCAGCGCAAGAATGGTTGAATGCTAACCCACAACAATTTGAAGCGTGGCTAGAAGGCGTGAAGACGCTAGACGGTAAAGACGCAAAACAAGCGATTACTTCTTACCTAAAAACAAACGCTTAATCGTTCCTCTCTTTAGGAAAAGGTGGGCAGCGATGCCCGCCTTTTAACACAAAGGTTTTATTGTGAATTTTATTACGGACAACAAACTTCCGTTGGGCGAATGGATGGAAACTGGCGTTGATTGGTTAACCATGAACGCGTCGGGTTTCTTTGATGCTATCTCTATTTTTCTCGAAACCATCATTCTATTCGTGGTGGATATTTTCAAATGGATGCCACCGGCAGCACCTATCATCATGACCGCAGCGATTGCGTGGTTCCTACACCGCAGCATTCCTTTAGTTGTGTTTATCGTGCTGGCGCTGCTGACCATTCTTAATCTCGGCTACTGGCAAGAAATGCTGGAAACCTTTGTTCTCGTCTTCGCTGCGACAACGATTTCCGTATTAATTGGCGTGCCGCTTGGCATCATGGCGGCGCATCGCCCGTGGTTGTATACCTTATTGCGCCCGATACTCGATTTAATGCAGACCGTACCAACGTTTGTGTATCTGATCCCAACATTGGTACTGTTTGGTTTAGGTATCGTACCAGGTCTGATTTCCACCATTATCTTTGCTATCGCCGCGCCAATTCGTCTGACTTACCTTGGCATCACCAAAGTGCCAGAAGAGCTGATTGAAGCGGGTAAAGCGTTTGGTGCAAGCCGCATGAAATTGCTATTCAAAGTCGAACTCCCAGCGGCATTGCCAAGTATTATGGCGGGTATTACCCAGTGCATTATGTTGTCGCTTTCTATGGTGGTGATTGCTGCGCTAGTCGGTGCCGATGGTCTAGGTAAACCAGTCGTGCGAGCACTGAACACTGTGAACATTTCCCAAGGCTTTGAAGCCGGTTTAGCGATTGTTTTGGTCGCGATTATTCTCGATCGCCTATGCAAAGCACCAAACCAAAAGGAGGCATAACATGGACGCAATTACGATTGAAAACCTCGACGTTGTGTTTGGTCAGCAGCAAGAGCAAGCATTGGCGCTATTAGACCAAGGTAAGTCTCGTCAAGAGATCATTGATGAAACCGGACAAGTGGTTGGTGTTGATAAGGTCTCAATGAGCGTCAAACAAGGTGAGATCTGTGTATTGATGGGGCTGTCCGGTTCGGGTAAATCCAGCCTCCTTCGTGCCGTTAATGGTTTGAATGAGATCTCTCGTGGCTCACTCAAAATCAAAGATGGCGACGACATGGTAGAGCTTGCCAATTGTGACGAACAAACTCTACGTAACCTGCGTACTCATCGCGTGTCGATGGTGTTCCAAAAGTTTGCGCTTATGCCGTGGTTAACGGTATTGGATAACGTGGCGTTTGGTCTTGAGATGCAGGGCATTGGCAAAGCGGAACGTCGAAAAAAAGCGCGTGAACAACTAGAAATGGTTGGGCTAAGCGAGTGGGAGAGTAAGTTCCCACATGAGCTTTCTGGCGGCATGCAGCAACGTGTTGGCTTGGCTCGCGCTTTTGCTATGGATACTGATATCTTACTAATGGATGAACCGTTTTCTGCGCTCGACCCACTGATTCGCGCTCAGCTTCAAGATGAATTGATTCAACTGCAAGAAAAGCTCAACAAGACGATTTTGTTTGTGAGCCATGACTTAGATGAAGCGCTGAAAATCGGTAACAACATTGCCATTATGGAGTCGGGTAAACTGATTCAACACGGCAAGCCGGAGCAAATCATCCTTGCACCAGAAAACGGCTATGTGGCGGACTTTGTGGCTCACACGAATCCGCTCAATGTTTTGAAAGGTCGTTCACTGATGCAAGCCAGAACCGAGCTTAAGCAGCAGAATGACCGCGTGTTGGTGTGTGCAGATAAGCAGATTTGGGTCGAGCAAGAGCCTAAAGGTGTAACGCTGGTGGATTCCGATAAGTCATTGGTGAATTGGGAAAGCGATTCAACCACGCTCGACGACATCGGCGAAAGCACCGTCGTTCAAGCCAATCCAGATATCAGCATGCGTGAGGCGATTGAACTGAAGCAACGCAGCAATCAACCTATCTTGCTAGTAGAAGAGAACAAGTTAGTGGGCGTACTGAGTGACAACGAGTTGTATGACGCATTGCTTGGCAACTTTAAATCCAAGCAAGTGGCGTAGCTTCTTCTTATCTCAAAACGTTTGTTGTTTAACGTTTGTTGAGTCCCCCTCAGCAAAACAAAAAAAGAGCCGTACTCTTAGACTAAGACACTAAGAAGTACGGCTCTTTCAATTTGAACAATGATTTAGATAGCTAAGCTCTAGGCTAGGAACCCAGGAGCTAGGAGACGATACTCATTAAAGAGTAGTAATTACGTCATCCATGTTTAGACGTGCTTTTGGTAGACCGTGGTTGTAGTCTTCGCCGTCTTTGTGGTAGCCGATTGCTAGTGCAACTTCACATACGTGACCGTCTAGTTCTGCTTTGAACTCTTCGCCGATCAGTGTTGGGTCAACACCTTCCATTGGAGTAGAGTCGATACCTAGACGCGCTAGTGTGTGCAGTAGGTTACCAAGCGCGATATAAACTTGCGCTTTCGTCCAGCCGCCGTTGTAGCCGTTTTCATCTGTGTTTGCTTCAGCAAATGCGTAAGCACCCATGAACATGTCGTACATGTCTGCTGGTAGGTGACCAGAAGTTACTTCAGCATCAACACGCTTCGCAAATTTCTCTTTAGTGAATTTTGGATCGTACGCTAGCAGAATAGTGTGGGATGCTGCTTTCGCGTGCGGTTGGTTGAACTGGTGCATGTTAGCAAACGTGTCATGGAAACGCTGTTTCGCTTCGTCGCTCTCAATTACGATGAATTTCCAAGGCTGAGAGTTGATAGAAGACGCAGATAGGCGGATTGCTTCTTTGATGATTGCCATATCTTCTTGAGAGATGCGTTTCTCTTCGTCGTATTTTTTAGCTGTGTAACGGTTGTTTAGGTCTGTAATGATTTGATGAGACACGTTTATATCCTCTTAATATTATTAGACAAATGAGGATGCGCTTAGCATCGACAACCATGCGTACCTCGAAAGTGAGTCCATAATATCGACTTTTATCGAATTGATAATACGTGTTTCGTTTAAATCACTTTCTATTTTTTATTGAAAATCGAATTTGAACGGCTGAAGGGCAGGTTGGCATTCTTAGTATGCCGACGTTCAGAAACCACAAAACCGTCCCAACGAGCTTGGTAGGATTATCAAATTACATTCATAATGAAAATAGATAAGTTGGTTGGAGGCTAGGGGATGAACGTAATCGAAGTTTTTAACGACAGCTATGAACGCTGTGTTACCCATGAGGACTTCTTTGATTTGTTCTATGAGAACTTTTGGTCGAAAGGCGAAAACTTCAGACAGAAGTTCGATGGCGTAGATATGAAGAAGCAAATCCGGATGCTTAAAGGGTCTATCGTGTTTGTGATGATGGCGGATACCTCTGTAGATGCTCGTGACATGATGAGGAAATATGGTAATAAGCACGGACACAACAATATTGGCGTCGCCCCTGAAGATATCGATGTCTGGTTTGAAAGCCTGTTAGAAACCGTCGCCCAATGTGATCCTGACTTTGATGAAAGGGTCGAGTACGCGTGGCGTCACTGCTTTGAAACTGGATTGGCAATTATGAAGAAAGAGTGCACCGATGCTTGAGTTCAACCAATGGTGAATTCGTAAAGGGAGTAGAACACCGCTACTCCCTTTTTCCTTTTTCTACTTGCCTCTATAGCGGCTACTAGGCTTACTCTTTCCCTTCTTCCTACTCTCCCTGATTCTTTTTCACTGCTTTGGCGATATCAGAGACCGCTTCGACGAGATTAATCGGCATCGGGAAGATGATGGTCGATGTCTTGTCTGTGGTGATTTCAGTGAGCGTCTGCATGTATCGAAGTTGCAACGCATTGGGTGCTTCGTTAAGCATTTCTGCCGCTTCTTTTAGCTTGTTGGAAGCTTCTAATTCACCGGTTGCGTGGATGATCTTCGCACGGCGGTTACGCTCTGCTTCGGCTTGGCGGGCAAGGGCGCGCACCATGCTGTCGTTAAGATCGACATGTTTCACTTCAACCGTTGCGATCTTGATACCCCAATCGTCGGTCTGTTGGTCGAGTATGGATTGCAGATCTTTGTTGAGGCGTTCACGTTCAGAAAGCAACTCATCGAGTTCATGCTGACCAAGTACAGAACGTAATGTTGTCTGCGCAAGTTGGCTGGTGGCATCGCTGTAGCTTTCGATGTTGTTGATCGCCATTTGTGGGTCTACAACTCGGAAGTAAACCACGGCGTTGACTCGGACCGATACGTTGTCACGGGTGATTAGATCTTGGGTTGGGACATCTAGCACAATGGTACGTAAGTCAACACGAACCATTTGTTGAATGAAAGGGATCAAGATGATCAAGCCCGGTCCTTTTACTTCTTGGAAGCGACCGAGGAAGAACACCACGCCGCGCTCGTACTCACGCAGCACCTTGAACATTTGCGTTGCCAGTGCAACCAATAAAACAATGATAACGGCAACAGTGTAGAGCATCATAAGCGCCTCCTATTCCTTAGGGCGGTCACTGGGTTTCACGGTTAAGGTCAACCCTTTAATTGTTACCACGGTGACGTGGTCTCCTTGTTTGAGCTGGGCGTCAGCCTTGGCTTGCCACAAAGCACCATCCAGCTGGACAAGCCCCGTTCCATCAACAAAATCATCGCTCACAACTGCGAGCTTGCCCGGGTAGGTTTCTAGTCCAGTAGTGGCTTTTTTGCTGCGAATTTTAAGCAGCAAGCCAACGGTAATCACGATTAACCCAACAGAGAAAATAGCGATACCAATGATCAATGGCAGAGCGATTTGGAAGCCGGGGATGTCGCTGTCCATTAGGAAGATCGAGCCGAGAACAAACGCAACGACACCACCTAAGCCGAGTATGCCAAAGCTCGGGTTAAAGGCTTCAGCAATCATCAGAGCAATACCGAGCAGCAGTAACCCTAAACCAACGTAATTCACTGGCATCATTTGTAGGGCATACATGGCGAGTAACAAGCATATCCCACCGAGCACACCTGGTAAGCCGATGCCAGGGTTGTAGAACTCTAGTAACAGACCGTAAATACCAATCAGCATCAGGATGTAAGCCACGTTGGGATTGGTGATCACCGCCAACATTTCTGCACGCCAGTCGGGGACGCGTTCCACCCACGTTGGATTATCTAACGTCAGCTTATACGGTTTGCCGTTGAGTTTGACTTCGATGCCATTAATCGTTGAAACCAAATCTTCCGGTGAGTTGGCTATGAAGTCGATGACGTTGAGTTCTAATGCTTCGGTGGCGTCCAAACTAGCCGCCATGCTGACCGCTTTTTCTGCCCACTCGGCGTTTCTATCGTGCAAACGCGCTAAGCCTTTGATGTACGCTTTGGCATCATTAATGACTTTCTTTTCCATTGCGGTTTTGGCAGGTACTTCGTCGGAGTTTTTGCCTGATGATTCATCATTCGATTCGTCATTGTCTTTGTCGTCGGCACTAGAAGGCTGTTGCGGTGCCCTCCCTAGAGAAACGGGCGTAGCTGAGCCTAAATTAGTGGCTTCTGCCATCGCGGCAACATGACTAGCCAGCAGAATGTAGGTGCCAGCGCTGGCTGCCCTAGAGCCTGAAGGACCGACCCAAGTCGCGATAGGGACAGTGGATGTAGTGATGGCGTGAATGATGTCCCTCATTGAACTATCAAGCCCGCCCGGTGTGTCCATTTTTAGGATGACGAGGTCAACGCCGTTTTGTTGAGCTTCTTCAATCTCTCGCGACAGATAATCACTCAGGGCAGGACCAATCGCGCCTTTGACAGGCAATACCCAAACGGTGCTCGCTAGCGCTTGGCTGGCAAACAAGAGTAGGGGAAGAAGCCACAATCGTATCTGTTTCATACAGCCCTCCTTGTGTTACCACTGGGACTTATTGAAAACGCTATTTAAAGTATATACCCAAGTGACTTCAAGATGCAGGATTCAGAGCGTTGTCATTGATT
>NZ_BCUF01000093.1 GCF_001591145.1 Vibrio harveyi NBRC 15634 = ATCC 14126 = KCTC 12724
CTCCGGGAGGCGCCTCCATTATTTTCGAAAGCTCGTCATCATGACGGGCTTTTTTTCGTTTTAAAGCATGATAATTAATCGCTTAAGTCTCAATTTCGCTACGCTTTTTGGTTATCTCCTCCCTGATTATTTGATCGTGATTCAATAATTGCGCTCAATTAGTTATTGGTTTTATAAATGTTACACAACTCAATAATTGTAGAGGGTGATTGGTGATAATTTCTCCACGATTGTAGTCCGAACTTTTTGTTGTACAACAGACGGTTAGTTGGATCTCTTCCAGTCGTCATGTTGGCTCTCTAAGTTCGAACTTCGTTCTAAAACGTGAGAGAAAAATAATGAAAACATTCAACCTTAAACCCACACTTTTACCTTTAACTTTGCTGCTGAGTTCGCCGGTATTGGCGGCACAAAATGGAACCATGATGCAGTATTTCCATTGGTATGTGCCAAATGACGGCGCACTCTGGACACAAGTTGAAAACAATGCGCCAGCACTATCCGACAACGGTTTTACAGCGCTGTGGTTGCCACCAGCATATAAAGGCGCAGGTGGTAGCAACGACGTTGGTTACGGTGTTTACGATATGTATGACTTAGGGGAGTTTGATCAAAAAGGATCGGTACGAACTAAGTACGGCACCAAAGACCAATATCTAAATGCCATCAAAGCAGCACACAAAAACAATATCCAAATTTATGGTGACGTAGTGTTCAACCATCGTGGCGGTGCAGATGGCAAGTCGTGGGTCGATACCAAGCGTGTGGATTGGAATAACCGCAATATTGAACTTGGCGATAAATGGATTGAAGCATGGGTTGAATTTAGCTTCCCAGGACGTAACGATAAATACTCAGACTTCCATTGGACGTGGTATCACTTTGATGGCGTCGATTGGGATGACGCAGGTAAAGAGAAAGCGATCTTTAAATTCAAAGGTGATGGTAAAGCATGGGATTGGGAAGTCAGTTCTGAAAAAGGCAACTATGACTACCTCATGTACGCAGACTTAGACATGGATCACCCAGAAGTGAAGCAAGAGCTGAAAGATTGGGGTGAATGGTACTTAAACATGACGGGTGTTGATGGCTTCCGAATGGATGCAGTGAAACACATCAAATATCAGTACCTACAAGAGTGGATCGATTACTTGCGTAAGAAAACGGGCAAAGAGCTCTTTACCGTTGGTGAGTACTGGAACTACGACGTGAACAATCTGCACAACTTTATCACTAAGACTTCTGGCAGCATGTCATTGTTTGATGCTCCGTTACATATGAACTTCTATAACGCTTCACGCTCTGGTGGCAACTTTGATATGCGCCGAATCATGGATGGCACCTTGATGAAAGACAACCCAGTGAAAGCAGTAACACTGGTTGAGAACCATGATACGCAACCACTACAGGCCTTAGAGTCTCCGGTGGATTGGTGGTTCAAACCACTTGCGTACGCGTTCATTTTGCTTCGTGAGGAAGGTTATCCGTCAGTCTTCTACGCAGATTACTACGGTGCGCAATACAGCGATAAAGGGCACGACATCAACATGGTGAAAGTGCCTTACATTGAGCAATTGGTGAAAGCACGTAAAGATTATGCTTATGGTAAACAACATTCTTACCTTGACCACTGGGATGTGATTGGTTGGACACGAGAAGGGGATGCGGAACATCCGAACTCTATGGCGGTTATCATGAGTGATGGTCCTGGCGGAACAAAGTGGATGTACACGGGTTCACCGAGCACACGTTATGTCGATAAACTAGGTATTCGTACCGAAGAAGTATGGACTAACGCTAGTGGATGGGCGGAATTCCCAGTGAACGGCGGATCGGTTTCTGTTTGGGTTGGCGTTAAATAATCTCGAGTGCAGAGTTGCAGGTGTGACCAATTTCGAAAATAGCATGCATTTAATCAATGTCTTATTTGATATTCATGAAACAAATGCGTAACTTTATTGTTGAGCATTATCAGTAGGCAGATTAAGGAAAGGAATCTATGCAGGAAGTTGCAACTATTGCGATTATATTCGGTGCAATATTCGGTGGTGGTATCGTTAAGTTGATTCTTAATCATCGCAAGGAAGTAAAAGCGCTCGAAATCTCTGAGCGTAAACTGATGAATCAAGAAGAGCGAGATGGTCTTAACAAACAAATAGACGACCTGAAACAGCGCGTCGAAGTATTAGAGCGCATCGTTACTGACAACAAATACCAACTTGATAAAGAAATTGCGTCTTTGTAATTCTGAACCAAGAACAAAGAGCCAGTTTAATACTGGCTCTTTTTGTATCTGTCGCTGAATCACAAGAAAGCGAAGTAATGGATTAACGCTCATCAAAGAAGTCTTTGTTGCGAATGTACTTGCTCATTAAGTGATAGGAAAAAGGGCGGATCAACCAACTTACCAAAGAACGCCCAAGGCGCATTAACGTTGGCGTGTTCTCATAAATTCTTCCATTATAAAGCCACAACATTTTACCTACATGCCAATAAAGAAAAGGTACCGGAGGCATAAAAGTAACAATATCGATGTCGCAACAGATTCGATAGGTTTTGTGACTTAAACGATAGCGTTTCTTGAATGTCCAATCACCAATCGCTGGTTGACCAAATGTCACTACTCGTTTGATGCTTTTTGGGTACTTACGTTCGATATAGTCGGCAAACACGCTGCCAATTGCGCCGCCCGACGAATGTCCAGTAATGGTGATGCGCTTACCCTGTAGAATCAGAGGTACAATGGTGGCTTCTAGTCGTTCAATCACGCTCAAACCGAGACGATCTTCATTTCGAGAAGGTTGGCTTTCTTGAAACAACAAATGGTAGAAGCCCGCATGGATGCGATAGTTAAGTCCTAATCGCTTGCAGCTACGAGTCCACATGGCAAAGTTCAGCAACCAATCGGTAATACTGTGCGAGCCTTTAATAACCACAACGACCTCAGTACGTTTTTTACTCCATAAAACACGGATCATGGTTTTGCCAAATTCGTTTTTAATGATCCGTTGCCCATTAGGGTCAAACCCATAGCGGGTCTGTTTAAAGACTCTGGGGTAGGCGAGATTACACAGCACGGCGTAGCGTTCGTATTGGTATCGTTTTAATGGCTTCACGTTTTTCTTCTTAGTCTTTGTCAATTTAAAACTCTAGACATGAAATATGAAAAACCGATGAAATGAGCAGGACTAAATTCAGGGTGAAATTTGATAAGTGAAGTGAAGGTTTTTTGTTTGTACTCAAGCGAGCTTAGCGCTTGAGTACGGACACATAAAGTGCGGACAAAGTTAGTTTGATGCTTGATGAAGAAACTCAAGTTGTTGTTTTTCTTTATCACTCATCTCATAAGGCTCATCAGAGAGAAGACCGGAATCAAACGCGCCGATTGGATATACTTCGCTTTCGCTTTGACCGTATTGCGCTTTTTCTCCCGGAAATCCAGACATGCGTTCTATCATGATGTCACGCAGTTCATAATCCGTTTTGCCTTTTAAAAGGACTTTATGGAAAGCCTTAAGCTCAATGGTTTGCTCTCCTTCCGATAAACGCTGCTTGTGCACCAATGACGCAATCGCGGAGCCGTTCGATTGATACAGGCTCCCCCTTACTCGATAGATACCAGCTTTATCAATTTGTAACGTAATAGGAATGATCATATCAGTATTTTTTGGCGTGCCGCTGCCTACATTGACAATACTTGCGACAGAATGAAAGAGACGTAAATCAGTACTAATGACGTCTTCGCCTTGCTCAAAAGTGATATGTGCAACCAGCCTTAACTCTTCTGGCCAATCAGGTTTTGGGGATATACGCCAGCCGGTTTCTTCCATCGTAAAAGTCGCGAGTGTCTTTTGCTGCTCAATATCTTCGACATCTAGTGACGCTGTCACTATATTGCTAGAGGATTTCAAATTGACTTCGATATCGTCTGGGAAGAAGTGGCGATACTTGGTTAAACTAAGCGTCGCTGTGTCTTTTCCATCTAATACGGGAACGGGCACTTCCTCAAAATGGTTCCAATCTAAATAAGGACTATTCTCTCCAAGGATGGGCTGGGAATATGAGGGGTATTGTAAAACTTGCTCGTGACGCACTGCGATTAACTCGAGATCTTGCGAAGAAGTAATATCCTCTATCAGCGGAGAATCGTCATACTCTACGTTGGCTGGCTCTGTTGTTACTTGCCTTGGCTTAACGATAGAAGAAGCTTGCTTATGTGGCATGAGATCTTGGGATATTTCAGTTTGAGTCGACGTTTCAGGTTCGTCGGAGGGGGATTTCAAAATAAAGAGTGTGACAGCACCGAGCGTTACGAACGTAGCAAGGGCAATAAGTTTTTTGTTGTTCATGTTCAATCTCTTGAATCATCCACTGTGGGTAAACAGAGCCAAACGATGTATTGCTTGGCTCCTGTACGGATTTAAACTGAACTTAGTTATAATCCTGCAGCAATCTCAGACATTGTATCTTGTTGGGAACCTTGAACATAAATGTACTTACTGCCGAACCATCCATTTTGTTGATAGCTATCGACTTTGACTGAGTGACCGTCCGCGAGTGCAACAGAAGTGTTGCTAGACGTCACTTTCCCTTTGTGCTTTGAGCCAATCACTTCGCTGTGGCTGTAGCCATTTCCCATGATGAAAGGGTAATGGTTAGGCATCAAGCTTGTTACGCCTTTACTTTGTGAAGATACTTTACCGTCCATCGCTAAGTGAGTCGAACAACTGTCGAAACTGCCGGAGCTAGAAGAACCACAGGATGAGTGCGCGGCTACAACGCCATCGTCTTTGCCCGGTAAGAAACTTGCTGTTGCTTTAAAATAATCACTCCCATTGCCGACAAAACGAATGCGAGGAATTCGGTGATCAGGCAGCATCGCTATTTGGCGAGCATTTGAGACTTTAAGGTCGTTTAACACTCCAGTGTTGTTTTTGTTTGGAGTATCACCAAGCCAGAGCGAAATAGCATAGCGCATGGCACTGTTTGTCCAGCCGCCACCTTCCGTAATATTGATGACGATATCACCCAGCTCTGAGCCACCACCGGCACCTGCGAAGTCGAAGGTGGCAACGACGTTGAGGGGAGTAAGCCCTGCGTTAGTTAGCCAGTTCTCTTGGTTATCAAGGAGATACCTTGCGACAAGATCACCGGTAGAGTGGGTCACTAAGATACAACCCGGCTGGCATGTCCCATTTCTCGACAACTCTTGAAGCTTCGGCCAAACGTAATCACTGGTAATTTTACCTTCGACGCGCTCTTGCGAAGGCCAGTCAATCCGCGCATCGGCGTATTGCATCCAATAATCTTTCCAATAATCCGCTCCTTCTGTTTCAACTTGCGTTCGCGAAGGTTGAGTTTGCAATTGATCGGGTTGGAAACCGTGAATGAGGACTACTTTGTAATCCCCAATGGCAGCGTTGGAAACTCCGGAAAATGCCATCGCCACTGCGAGTGAGGCAACTTTTGTCATTTTATTCATGATGTTATTAACCTTTGAATGTTTAGACTTGCTAGTAATAGCAACGTTTAATAAGCAAAAAACAAACATCAAAACCACTTTTGCTCAATGGTATGATTAGCGCCATGAATAAATACTAACAACACATCGGATCAGTGAAATGTTAGCGAGGTACAAGAATGAAGATTTTTTTTGCTATAAATGAGAGCATTTGCCGAAGTGGTTTATAAAATTGTTGATAAATTCATTATTTTATCCTCTCGTTCTCGGGGACCACTATTCTGTTGAAGGGCATTCATGGAGAGTACGTTGAGAAAAAACATCATGTAAGAGTGATGGATTTGTACATGGAACGGTCGAATTGGGTGCGGAGTATTCGCCTGAGTCTGCTTTTTAACCGCATGAATAAAAAAGATAAAATTTATTGTTGACCTAAAATCTTAATCCGTTAAAGTACGCCTCGTTCTCACGGCGCAGGTCGTTAGAGCAGG
>NZ_BCUF01000094.1 GCF_001591145.1 Vibrio harveyi NBRC 15634 = ATCC 14126 = KCTC 12724
GGTGGTATGCGGGTGCTTAGGTATTGCGTGCCTCACACCTTAACAAGGCGTTATGTTTCCATTGGAGCGCATTGCATTCTGTTTATTATGAGAGTATTATTCACATGCTTTTGATAGGGACAAATGAGTCGTTGATCAAAAGGAGCTTAACAGGTTGTCAAGTCCAATCGGCACGCCACCAAGGCAAGCTGAGCAGATAGACAGCAGGAACTGGAACAGGGTCTTCATAGATACCTCCACGGTTATAGTTATAGCATAATCCATTTCTAACATGACGCGGCTAGAGTTTCAGGACTCGTGGATGGTTGTTTTAACAACTTGGTTAAGCCGAGGTAAGGCGTGAGGAATTGCCGCAGTTCTAAGTCTGCCTCGGTTTTGCTAGAGATTCGTAATGTCATCAAACAAACCTCTTTGGTATCGAAGTCGCGGTTATCTGCATTTCGACCTACCAGTTAGCTTCAAGAAAGCTAAAAACCTCGTAACTAATCCTGATTTAGTTTCCAAGCATGCTTTCTTTCCGCTAATAAATTATGCGGTTGAGTCTAAGAAAATAAGCAAAAACAAAGATACTCGAAAAATCGATGTAGCTGTTAAAGAGCGTCCAATTGCTTATTCTTCGCATATGGATAGCCATATCTATGCATTTTATGCCAACCTTCTAAGTAAGAAATATGAAGCCAAGTTGAAATCTGCAGGTTTGACCGAGAGTATTCTCGCTTTTAGAGGGCTAGGCAAAAGCAATATTGATTTTGCTTTTGAAGCCTTTGAGCAAATTAAAATTATGGGTGAATGTAGTGCGGTTGCACTCGATTTCTCTAAATTCTTTGACACTTTAGACCATGATTTACTCAAGCAAAGTTGGGCGAATTTACTAGGCGAGAAAAATCTTCCGTCAGACCATTTTAATGTCTTTAAGTCTATTACGAAGTTCTCGAAAGTAAATAAAGTTGAGTTATATAAAGAGTTTGGTATTTCGCCAAATAATCCTAAAAACGGAAGAAATAGAGTCTGCACTGCTCAAGAATTTCGGGATGTTGTCAGGAAGAAGAAGCTCATAAAAACCAATAAAGATCCGTTTGGTATACCTCAAGGCTCACCCATCAGCGCTTTGTTATCAAACATATATATGTTTGAGTTTGATGCAGAGATGAAACGGTACATGGACATTCATGGTGGTAAATACTATCGCTACTGTGATGATATGCTTTTCATTGTTCCAGCCCCTTTGAGAGACAAAGTCGCTGGCTATGCGCAAGAGCAAGTTAAAAAACTAAAAGTTTCAATTAACCCTAAGAAAACTGAGTTGAGAACTTTCAGTTCTCAAGGTGACGTCTTGGTCGCCGACCAAATGCTTCAATACCTAGGTTTTATGTTTGACGGTGAGAACGTGTATATCCGTTCCTCTTCATTAGCTCGATACTCAGAAAAAATGAAGAGAGGCATTCGTTTAGCTAAGAAAACCATGGATAAGTACAATGCAGTTCGTGCCGCTAAAGGCTTGCCTGAAAAAGCATTGTACAAGCGTAAACTATATAGTCGCTACACTCATTTAGGCGGCAGGAACTTTGTTACGTATGGTTTGCGGGCTGCTAGTACAATGCAGAGTAAGACTATTAAGCGTCAACTAAAGCCTCTTTGGCGCAGGTTTCATGAGGAACTCGAAAGAGAAACATAACAAACAATTTAAGAGTGATTCAGCACGCTTGGCACTTTTGGTTTGGGTTAAGTTCAGTGTTTACGGTGGTCAAATTGAGCTCTGTGGTTGCGTGCTTCACACCTTAATTGGGCGTTAGCTCTCTCGGAAATTTAAGCAAAAGGAGGAAACATGGAAACTGTTACATTGCTAAAAGATGTGTTGTTAGATAAGGGGCAAATTCATAACTATTATGAAGGTAAAGTACCTCTTAATTTGTGGAGAGGACTAAATGTTAAAAAAGGTATGGGGCTTTTTGAACTAATTGAAGATACTCTCCTTCTTTCAAATGGTAGACCTAGACCTGCTGATATTACTATTCAAGGAATGGGAGCTGATGCGAGAGTTTTAGTTAAGGACCGGCCAAGAGGCATCAGTACGTTTGATAGACCAGGGATACCACAGGGGCCAAATTGGCAGCACTATCGGATACCAGAGGGCACACCTTTACCTTCTGGGTTGGCGATAGTTAAAGATCAGTATAACCCTCGTTTTGGTGCGTATCATTACACTATCGCTCCTGCTTATGATATGCCCTTGTCAAAGTTTAAGTTACTATTAAGTAAATTAGCGAAGTTAGCAGTAAGAGAGGCTGCGTAAGATGAATATACCTAAGCCATATGTACCGATGCTATTATCGGCAGTTAGAGACGCTGTTCTATATAATCAAAACTTGTTACATAGTGAGACTTTGAGAGAACGTGAAGATTATGAGGAACACTTAGTTCATTTGACTCAGTTTTTTGAATATTTGAAAGATGAATATAAAAGCAATGAAGCAGAATATGGTTTGAAGCTAGAGCAGTTGCTACCTGAACAAGCAGAGAGCTAACAAAGCATTTAAGAGTGATTCCCAACGCTTGGCATTTTCAGTACAAGGTTGGGTTTCGTGTTTACGGTGCAATTAAATGTTTGCGCAATGCACAAGAGTTGTGTGATGAGGCAGAAATCTTACATGAACATGGCAAATATGCTCGTTCCTTTGCTTTGAGTCACTTCGCTCGCGAAGAGTTTGGCAAGAGCGTCATGTTATTTCGAGTATTGGTCGATGTATCTGCCGGAGTAAAGGTCGATTGGAAAAAGCTCAACCGTAGGTTCCGAGATCATAAACAGAAATTGGTTAATGACTCTGCAATATCAACAGCATTATTCGGTCACGAGTGGAAAAGGCAAGGTCTGCCTCTTGAGGGGCTTTTCGCTGGTATTGATTTTAAGAATGACCGGAAAAACTCTTGTTTATACACGGACTGGCAAGACGGAACCTTTACGCTACCTTCTGACACAATTACCGAAAAGCAATCAGAAAGGAATTTGAGCATGGCTATATTTCGTATAGCAACATTAGGACCTAAACTTGTTCAGCTCCAAGATCTAAAAGGTACTAATAAAAAAGAACTTAGGAAAAAATACCCTGACGTAATGCCATCTGACCTAGACGAATTTTTAGATACAGTGAGTGCGTTAAAACAAACATAACAAAGCGTTTAAGACGGATTCCCAACGCTTGGCATTTTCGGTTTAATTCAGCTTTAGTGTTTACGGCAAAATGGTTTAAGTGTGGTGGTAGCGTTGCTCACCACTTAACGCGGCGTTATGTAAATCGAACAAAAGGAGGGGTTTGAAATTGTATAAAATCATTATATCAGGAGTATTTTACTTAGTTTGTTCTTTAAGTGTTCAGGCTATGGAGCCTGAAGAATTGTTGAAAAAAATAAGCCATTTTAATTTTGACTCAACAAAAAACAGGTTTGTTTCCGACAACGTAAACAACCTAAATCGCGACCTGACATTTAAAGAGTTAATAACACTCGTAGAGTATTTTGATTTTGATTCTTCCAAAGTGAAAGCAGTTAAAACATTGCGAGGTCACCACGAAGAATATTCTGATTTAGAATTATCAGAGTTGATGGAAGTTATCAACTTTGATTCAACCAAAGAAAAAATGCTAAAAGTACTTGATGCAGAGGCGGTAGAATTCTCGGAAACTACAAGCTCCAAGAGTTCTTCAACTTCAGTTACATCGGCAAAGAGTACAACTCTTACTATTAGGTGTGATGGATTCGATTGTGAAACAGAATACGTAAGTAAATAGTTTTAACGCTACCACAAAAATTTACATAACAAAGCGTTTAAGATGGATTCCCAACGCTTGGCATTTTCGGTTTGATTCGGCTTTAGTGTTTACGGCACAATGGTTTAGGTAAGGTGGTAGCGTTGCTCACCACTTAACGCAGCGTTATGTCTCAGGAGATTCAAGTGAAGTATAAAAAGGAAACCCTCGTTGCTGTTTTTCTAATAGGCAGCCTCTTTGGGGTGATTGCTGGCGTGAAATTTGGCCCCAAAGGGCAGCAGGTGGTTTCCATTCTCAAAGCAATTAGTGAAATCGTTTTACCTTGGGTGGCAGTTTTTATCGCATGTTATGGACTTAATTCCTGGAAACATTCCCATGTATACACAGAAAAATACAATATCGTTAGAAAATTAAATGAACAAATGCAGTCGGTAACTGGTAAGGCTAAAGAGCTGTATCTTTACAATAGACTGCTACAACGAAACTCTTTTCCAAGAGCTAGCTCCAACCTAGCGCAATTAACTGAAGAATTAAAAAGGATTCAAGACGAGTTCGCACTAGAACTACATAAATATAAACAAGTGCAGAAAGACTTCGAATTATATGAAATTGAGGGGGATTTCACTTTTCCTCATGAGAGTTATATAAAACTATGTAGCGGTATAAGCGAAGTGTATTTAAAAAATAGTATGTCACATGTCTCTGAACTTGAAGGTGAACTTGCGCTAATTGATGCTTCCATGGAAGAGCTGTTAGTTAGCTTAGAGGGGTCGGTTCGAACCTTGAAATCCAATTATTTTAGAACTTGAGAATCAGAGACATAACAAGCAATTTAAGAGGGATTCTCAACGCTTGGCACTTTTGCTTCTACTTCAAATTTAGTGTCTATGGCACAATGCTTTAGGTTTTGGTGGAGGCGTTGTTCACCCCTTAATTGGGCGTTATGCAACATATTTAGGGTTCAGTATGAAAATTAAAAAGACACCAGTCGGGCAGAATATACTGGACGGATTGGGTGATACGGAAAATAGCTACGAGATGATACAAGACTTTTTGCCAATAATTGGCGAAATAGTTGTTGCCTTTAATGCGTTAGAGGCAAGTCTCGATAGTCTGCTATGCGAGACATTTTCTGATCGATCAGATCAAAAAGGCTTACTTGTCTTACATTCCATGATGTATTCAACGAAAGTTGATCTATTTAAAAAGTTTAATGATGATTTCATTCGTGGCTTTGGGTGGGATATCAAAGAGTACAAGCCCTTGATATCTAGCCTCAAAGAATGTGGAGTACTAAGGAATAAAGTAGTTCATGCCAATTGGGAATACACAGATGAAGACGGATATACTCAAGTTAAGTTCAAAGTCGGAAATGACGGGCTTGAACACGAGCTATGCCAATTTTCTGTTGAATCACTAGATGCAATAGTAGAAAAAATTTACCAAACCAGACATGCCTTGAGTGACTTTGATCAAGAATGTAGTTACAAAATCTCAGAATGGAATCAACAAATTCATGACCGAAATGAGCTTAGAAATCGCTCGGAATGATTGCATAACAAGCAATTTAAGAGGGATTCACAACGCTTGGCACTTTTGCTTCTACTTCAAATTTAGTGTTTACGGTACAATACGTTGAGTTGGGTGGAGGCGTTGTTCACCCCTTAATTGGGCGTTAAATGTCGGGAGGCGGTATGTACACTGGATATTGGATCGATGATGGTTTTATTTGGGGACCATCTGAGTCAGGTAGGTTTTGGATTGATGATGGATGGGTTTGGGGTCCATATAATTCAGGAAAGTGGTGGATAGAAGATAATTGGATTTGGGGTCCAAACGATGGTGGCAAGTTCTGGATAGATGATGGTCACATTTATGGTCCTTCAAAAATACTACCGTGGTTAAAGAAATAGGAGTTTCTAATGACAGAATGGGTAAATGTTAGTTCAACAGCAATTCGCCGAATTGGATATGAAGCTGAGTCTATGCGAATGTATATTGACTTTGAAGATAGTGACCCTGTCTATACATTTTGTAGAGTTCCTGAGAGTGTTTTTAGAGAGTTTATTAGCGCAAGGTCAGTTGGTCGCTATTATCACCAATACATAAAAGATCGATACGACTGCTGAAAACATTTAACAAAC
>NZ_BCUF01000095.1 GCF_001591145.1 Vibrio harveyi NBRC 15634 = ATCC 14126 = KCTC 12724
GGTTACTTGGGTATAAGAAAGAGCGTTGTTCTCGAATGATTTATTAGATGCAAAAGGAAAAGCATGTCGAAACTGGTGTTGGCATTGATACGATTTTATCAACGCTATTTATCCCCACACAAAGGGTTCCGTTGTGCTCATGCGGTGTACTACGGCACGGATTCTTGTTCTGCAGCCATCAGCAAAATAATTCAACGTAAAGGCGTGTTTTCTAGCTATACCAGTGTTCAAGACCAGTTTACACGCTGTAGACATGCTCATCAGCGTCTTCAAACTGAGGAACCTTCCCGTAATCGCAAGCGGCGTAAGAACAAAGACTCATCTTGTGTAACGGATATGGGATGCAACTCTTTGGATTGCGTCCCGAGTGACGCCTGTAGCGGTGGCAATGATTCACCTTGCAATTGTTGGTAATGGACTCTGTACGTAAATAAAAAGGAATGTGATGACCACTGATCAACTCAAAACTTTGTTTGAAAATGATTTGCGACATAAGCTCGAACCGCTGGAAGCTTTACGTTTAGAAGCGCTTCGTCGCCGCAAGTTTCTTGGTGTCGCGGTGTGTGTTTTCTTTGGAGCAGTGGCTTTTGATATTGCCACCTTCGCTACCATGTTTGTGCTCTTGGCACTGTTGCTCGGCGGTTGGGCTTACTTCAACAAAAAACACAATGAGTATCGTACAACCTACAAGCAATACATTATGCAGAGTTTGTTGGCACACATTGAGCCTTCACTGACTTGGGACCCAAGCCGCAAGCTTGACAAAGATACCTTTGAACGTAGTGGTTTGTACTTAGACCGCTGTGATGGTTTCGAAAGTGATGATTTTATTTCAGGTACCATCGGTGAAGCCAAAGTGGTGATGTCTGAGATTCAAGCATCAAAGCTCATCAGCTCTGGAAGTGACAGTTCGAGTAAGCATCACGTATTTTTTGCGGGGTTGTTTTGCGAAATCGACGTTCCGATGAATGAAGACATTTGCACCTTTGTGCTGACTGATCGTGATGATACCCCAACCTTGCGCGAAAAGTTGTGGGATAGCTTCTTCAAGATTCAAATAGGTAAACGAGTCCGACTGGGCAATCCAGAATTTGACCAGCAGTATGAGGTGTATAGCGACGATTTAGACACGGCAAAGCAATTGTTAACGGATGAATTGATTGAGCGTGTGCTGACTTTTCGTCGTGAAAGTGAGTTTTCTAGCTTGTCGCTTTCTCAAGTAAACGGAAAGCTCTACATCGCCATCTCGCATTGGAAAGAGCTGTTTGAGCCTAAATTGGATGAACCTGCGGGTGAGTTTGAAGCGGTCGCGGAGATTTATCGTGAGTTGGATTTCTTGATTGGCACGGTTCGCAGTTTAGACCTTATGCGACCAATGATGGAGCCTGATAGTGTCGTAGAAACGGCGTAATCCCCTGTTATTCTCAAAGTGAAACTCGGTAAAGACTCGGTGATTTCAGCTTGAGATTCATCCAAGATCCTGTACCTTAGCGTGACTATTTTTTGCAGCCTGTTTTCATTCAAAGAGTGACCTGAGCTGCTTCACTTTTGAGTTAAAGTCATGTCACAAGCTAGCATCAAATTCATCGCCACCGATATGGATGGCACCTTACTTGACCAATATGGTCGTCTAGACCCAGAGTTTTTTGACCTGTTTTTACAGCTTGAAGAGAAGGGTATTTTATTCTCCGCAGCGTCAGGTCGTCAGTACTACAGTTTGCGTGATACGTTTGCGCCAATTCAAGACCGTATGATTTACGTGGCAGAAAATGGCACCTTGGTGATGCACCAAGACAAAGAGCTTTATAGCTGCACCATTCCGAAATCGGAAATCGATGAGATAGTAAAAGCGGCACGTGCGGTAGAAGGCACACACCTTGTACTGTGTGGTAAGCGTTCGGCTTACATCGAAACCAAAGATCCAAAAGCGTTAGAAGAGTTCCAGAAATACTACCACCGTTGCGAATACATGCCGGATTTGCTGGCAGTAGAGGACGAATTTATCAAGGTCGCAATCTGTCACTTTGGTGGTTCTGAAGAATTGGTATTCCCTACAATGAGTGAGAAGTTTGGTCACAGTCATCAAGTGGTGGTGAGTGCGAAGATCTGGCTTGATGTGATGAACGCAGAAGCGTCAAAAGGGGCGGCGATCAAGCACCTTCAACAAACCATGGGTTTCGGTCCTGAAGAGACGATGACGTTTGGTGATTACCTCAATGACCTAGAAATGCTGCAAGTGAGTGAGCATTCCTATGCGATGGAAAACGCACATGAAGCAGTAAAAAAAGTGGCGCGCTTCTCAGCACCAAGTAACCGTGATTCGGGTGTGATGAAGGTCATCAAAGAAAAAGTGCTTTAATCGCCGCTTAGCGAATCTCAAGCATAAAAAAGCCCCGCCATTTGATGAGCGGGGCTTTTGTTTGTCTAAGGCTCAAACAGGTATGAGTTAGCGTACGTATTTCGCTGTCGCACTTACAAACCAGTGTTGTAGCTTGCCATTTGGGTTTTCTACCCACAAATCATTGTGATAACGGTAAATACGACCATTCACGGTTAGAGCTAGCATGTTGTCGCCGGTTTGCTCCATACGAATAAACTGGTCAGAAGTCACCAAAAACGGCTCTAGGTCTTCGGTGCTTGCGCCTTTGTATACAACAAAGTAACCGAACATGTTACCCGCGTCAGGGTCTGTAGAGTGAATGCGATGACCAACCAGTGTGTAGTTGTCGTTGAGCGCCTCTTCGAGGGTTTGTACGCCCACTGTCTCGTGGGATGGGATAAAGACCCAAGCCAGCACACCAAGCGCGATCACTAGCAGTAATAGCACCGCTCGCATGAAATTTTTCATCATGGTTATCCGTTTAACGTTGGAATTTCATTTTGTACATGCGCTTATCCGCTAAATTGATTAGGAAGTCAATGTTGTCGGCATCTTGCGGGTAGCTCGCTGCACCTAAACTGGTGGATAGGGCTCCGGCTTGGTCGGAGGCGAGAATCGGTTTCTCAAACACTACATGGACGTGGTGCGTTGCTTCGGTAATTTTGTTCTCGTCGGTTGTGTTGATGATTACGGCAAACTCGTCACCACCCATGCGATAGACAGTAAAGTCATCCAATGCCATGTCGTTTAAGCGCTTTGCTATCTCGATTAAAGCGATGTCACCCGCTTGATGTCCCAACGTATCGTTTATGTTCTTAAAGCCGTTCAGATCGAGTAGGAGCAGCGAAAATGGGGTTTTGGTTTCTTCCTTGCGATGTAAATCGAGAAACAAAGCACTGCGGTTGGCAAGATTCGTCAGTGGATCACTTAACGCGAGTTGTTTGTGGAACTTCGATTCTTGCTTATAGAAGTAGGTCAGCAGCGCCACAGTAAGCACGAAAATGCCCAATAAGATGTATTGTGCTTGCAGCAAATTGTACGCACGAACTTGCTGTTGCTGATAAAGCGGGCTTGCAACACGGAAGTTCTGGGTGACGTAGTCAATCATCTCCATGTATAGATTTTGCGTTGCGCGGTAAAACTGATTAGCAGCCACGCTACTGCCTGTTTTGGCTTCAACTAAGATCGGTTCGAGTTGTTGAAATTTATCGAATAGAGAGACAAAGTACACGCGTACTTCTTCTCTTGATAGGAAAGAGTCCGCTTCTTTGTTGTTGATCAGCAAATCAAAACGGCTCCAAGCTAACTCATATTGCAGCTCGGCTCCATCAATGTTCATCACGCTCTCATTGAGCCGACGCGCTTCACCCACTAATTCCGATAACTCTTTAGATAAATGAAATAAAAACCAAGTCGCTTGGTTTTGTTGGGCAGAGTAGCTTTGGGTAAGTGCTCGGGTTTCTTTCAATAATACGATGTTGGCGAGCAGCAATGTCGATGAAAAAATCAACAACAATAACTTACTCTTAGTCGAAAATGGACCTTGTTTTGTAGGATGGGGTTTCGCCTTCATTGTTATTCTTCTTTCACGCTGATCCTGTTGATTTGCCAGACCATTTGCGAATGGTATGGGGCAATGTCTAGTTCTGGGTATTTATTTATAGAATAGATCAACCAGTAGGGACCTTTGTTTCGGATCTTGATGTATTTATGATTTTGTTTGTACGCCACGATAGGCTGGTAACGAAGGATATCTTCACGAGATAAATCGGAGTGGTAGTCATTCAATGCACGTACTTCAACGCGCTGGGGTACTTGTCCAAATGCATTTTGTAATAGGATGCTTAACTTAACACCTTCAAACTCGGCTGGCGTTTCGAGCCAAGGTAGTTTGGTGGTGTAGGTAGTTTGAGGCAATGACTCTAGGTCTTTTAATGCCACAACAACATCGGATTTCTCAGGACTGCTAAACTGTATCGTGTTTGCAAAAAGTGTCGGTGCAAACAAAAGCAAAGCGAGTGCCACTGTTTTTCTCATCTTGTGCCCTTTGATTTATTGCCCTTGTTTCGGCGGGATAGCGTCACTACATCGATCCGCAGAAATTTCGGTTATTTATTAATAATAGAGCCAACTTGATGGATTTATATAATACGTTATGGGTGAAAAGTAACCGTTGGTGGAATATACGTCAAGGTTAATGACATAGTTAAAAATAGAACTATTGGATGAATACATTATTTAGTCTATTTTGTGTGCAGTTTGCCTCACGTTGTCTAACTTTCGCGACACTTTCATCTCATTAGGAGAAGCGATATGTTTGATTGGTACTACAGGGTCATCCTCAATTACTCCAACTTTAGTGGTAGGGCTAGACGCCAAGAGTATTGGTACTTTACGTTAGTGAATGTGTTGGTCAATTTAGTGATGGGCATCATCGATCGAGTGATCGGCAGTGTGATGCAAATGGACAATTTTGGCTTCTTTGGTGTGATTTATGCCCTGTTCATTATGATCCCATCGATTGCGGTTACCGTGCGGCGTTTACACGACTCAGGACGAACTGGGTGGTGGGCGTTGATCGCTTTTGTGCCCATCATTGGTGTCTTAGTGCTGCTGTACTTTCTCATCCAAGACAGTGAAGAAGGTTCGAACCAATATGGTGCGAACCCGAAGCATGAGTAGAGATTTGGCTCTGAATCCGGCATCTTGACGTCACTTGGGTATAAGTGGGTTTAGATGCCTGAGCCCACTTGGAAATACACTGCACTGTCTTCATCGCTAAAGGCGAAGTCCATGCCTGCTTGCAGGCCATAACGACGAGCGATGAGGTAACGAAAGCCCACGCCGTAAGCGTATTCGGCGTCGTTTTCGAATAGCGATGCTTCGGTTGAAGCGTAACCAAAGCCGCCGAAAACATTCGTCGACCAGCGCGTGTTCCACTGATAGGTCAGTTGTGATTCGACTGACAGTGTCTCGTCCCCTTGATAACGATTTCTCGCAACGCCACGCAGTTCAATGTCTGGATAAGACGCTGGTGGTAAAAAGCGTTCGTCAGTGTAAAGAGATTTGTATTGACCACGTAGCGCTAGCGACCATCGATCCGCTAACTCCCAATAGTTAATGCCTTCCACATCCAGTTGTTCGTATTCGTAATCACTGCCAATCGCGTCGTTGTACCAAAGGTATTCGGCTTTGTAGTTGTAGCCTTGCGTCGGACTAAAGAAGTTGTTTCTGCTGTCCCATTCCAGTGTCAGACCCAATCCAGAGGTAGTCGGAGAGGTATTGGTCAGGGTTTGCAATAACTTATCGGCAATAGGGGAGTTGGTGATTTTCTGATCGGTGACGAAATAGAGCTGTTTCACACCGATAAACAGCGGAGCATCAATATACCCAAGTGACTTCAAGATGCAGGATTCAGAGCGTTGTCATTGA
>NZ_BCUF01000096.1 GCF_001591145.1 Vibrio harveyi NBRC 15634 = ATCC 14126 = KCTC 12724
TCTACCCCTGCCATATTTAAAGCTCCAGCAGAAATGCTGGAGCCTTTTCGTTACAATCTGGACCTGTTATCTTGTTGAATTTCTTAGAATACAAAGTCGTCTCATCCCATTGTATATCGAACTGTCAGTTTAAATACTTAAAGAAAGCAACAATGTTGTAATCTATGTCGCTAGCTGTACATAATAAAAAAGCCCAGTATTTTCATACTGGGCTCTGTAAGTTTACTATCGAAGCATTTTAAAGAATGCGTTTTAGTACACCATCAGCTTTGATACGTGTGATCTTACGGACCAGCTTCTGAACACTGACTGGATAGTCTTCCACTTTCTCTAATTGCTTGTAAGTACAAATAAGCTGAGTGTGCTCTAGAATGTTTGCCACCTCTTGTTCAAATTTGTCTGTCATCTTCGCGAAGTTGTCTTGTACTAAAAGACCATTTTCAAGATCTAGTGACCATGCTCTAGGGTTTAGGTTGTTGCCTGTCATAAGCATGTAGCGCTTATCAACCCAGATACCTTTGAGGTGGAAGCTATTGTTATCATGTTTCCAAAGGTGAATAGATAATTTGCGAGCAGCAATGCTTGCTTCATTCGCTTTAGCGAAACGACGTAAGTTGAGTTCGTACAGATATGGTAAACCACCAATAGTTTTGAACTCTTCTTCAGGAGAGATGTAAAAGTCGTTTGCAGTCTTGTCACCAACCACGATTGTTACTTTTACACCACGTTTCATTGCACGTTTTACTTCACGATTAATCGCTTTCGGGAAGTTAAAGTAAGGTGTACAGATAAAGATTTCGTTCTGAGCAGCTGCAAGCAGCTTAACGATTTTCTGGTTGAGTAAATTACGGCGCTTCCCTAAACCTACCAGCGGTGTAACTTTCACTTCGTCTTCGCTGGCTACTTCTGGTTTAAATTCGTAATTAGCACGAGCTAAAGAAGAGCGAAGTTGGCGAATGTCCGCTTTGATCTCTTTTGTCTCAGGTTTATCTTTATCTGCAAGATCATTAACTGCAGGGTGGGCGATCATTTCATCCTGAATGAATCCTACCATCGAGTCTGCTAATGCTTTGTGTTGAATGACATGGTAGCGATCGAAGCGGTAACGACCATTGTATTGTAGGTATACGTTGTTAAGACTTGCTCCGCTGTAAATGACGGTGTCATCTACGATGAAGCCTTTAAGATGAAGTACACCAAAGACTTCTCTGCCTCGTACAGGAATACCGTATACAGGAATTGAGTGCTGGTATTTTTTTGCGAATGCCTTGTAAAGTGCTGCGTTGCCTTCAGATGATTCTGCACCAATGAGACCACGTTGCGCTCGGTGCCAATCTACACAGATATTGATGTCCAATCCAGGATTGCGCTGTTTCGCTTCATAAAGCGCTGTGAAAATTTCACGTCCAGCTTCATCATCTTCCAGATATAGAGCGACTAGGTAAATTCGTGACGTTGCTTTGCTGATCGCATCAAGAAGACGAGCTCTGAAAGCATCTGCTGCGTGCAGAACTTCGAAGTCTTCAGGCTTAACTGCGAGACTTGGCAACTGTTCGAATGGGTTCCTACTTACTATCATACCGGTGTGAGTACCTTAATTAAGTGCAATATTGCGAACCTGATATTTTACCAAAGATATGATTTCTCTGGCTACAAAAGCGCACTGTTTGAAGCACTAGAAGTAATGAATTGCATTGGAATGAGATCTTTGCCACTGTCCACGTACCGTAAATAAGCCATTTTCAATGAGTTTGGAAGCTCAGAGCTATCAATGGTTTTGAATCCATGTTGAGAGTAATAAGCCTCTAAATGATTAAAAGCAAAGCAATAATCTCCATTGTTGAAAACAGTGTTTTCGCAATGAGTAAGTAATGCTTGACCGACCCCTGTTCCCCTACATTCCGGAACAACAAGCATACCAGTCAGCAAGCGAGACTTTTCGACCGCTTTCATTCTAAGGAGAGCAACGATTTTTCCTTCTAAACTTGCGGTGATGATCAGCTCATCACGCTTGGCTTTTCCGGCAGGGTAATGTGCTTTGTATAATCTCTTGATCAGAGGTAGTTTGATCGGATTTAACACTTCTATGATTAATGAGCTAGGTATTGTCACTGCGGCTAAAACATAATTAAGGTAGAATGGCTACAGTTTAAGAGAATCTCATCTGGCGTTGCAAATCCACTATGGAAATTAAGAAACATGCGAGCCTCAAGGCTTTCCACACATTTGGTATCGAACAAACCTGTGCTTATTTAGCGATCGTTGAAACTATCGATGATGTTATTCAGCTATTTAAAGATGAAGCTTACCTAGAGTTACCGAAGCTATTTTTAGGTAAGGGCAGTAACATGCTGTTTACTCAACACTATGAAGGCATGGTCATTATTAACCGCTTAATGGGTAAAACTGTTACTGAAGAAGGTGCTCATTATCTATTGCACATTGAAGGCGGTGAGGATTGGCCGGCGCTTGTTCAATGGTGTGTAGAACAAGGCATGGGAGGTATTGAGAACCTCGCACTCATCCCTGGCTGTGCAGGCTCGGCACCTATTCAAAATATCGGAGCCTATGGATTGGAACTGCAAAATGTGTGTGAATACGTAGATATCCTCGATTTGGAGAACTTCACGACCAAACGCATGACAGCAGAAGAGTGCCAATTTGGCTATCGTGATTCGATCTTCAAGCATGCATTATATGAAAAATGCTTTATTACTGCGGTCGGTCTCAAACTGCCAAAGCAATGGAAGGCGATCAATCAATATGGTCCTTTGCAAAGTATTCCTGAAGAAGAGCTTAGTCCCCTAACCATTTTTGAGCGTGTATGCCAAGTGCGAATGGAAAAACTGCCAGACCCTGCAAAAGTTGGTAACGCAGGAAGCTTTTTTAAAAATCCAGTGATCAGCCAAGATCATTACGATCAACTTATCAAAAAGCACAGCAATATGGTGGCTTACCCTGCGAAAGGAGGAATGAAAGTCGCTGCGGGTTGGCTAATCGACCAATGTGGTTTGAAGGGGGTATCAGTGAATGGTGCTCAAGTAAATCCACTCCAAGCTTTGGTTCTAACTAATGTTGATAATTGTAGTGCTAATGACGTTGTCGAGCTTGCGTCTTTGATAAAAAGGACCGTTTGGGATAAATACCAAATTGAACTAGAACATGAAGTTCGTTTTATGAATAACAAGGGCGAGACTAACCTAACTGAGATTGAGGCTACGCGATGAGAAAGGAACACTCTGCAAAACTGCATATTCTCAAAGCGCTAAGTGACGGTGATTTTCATTCTGGGGAAGCCTTAGGGCAAGAATTGGGTATATCACGCGCTGCTATTGCAAAGCACATCAAAGGTCTTAATGATTGGGGCGTAGACATTTACCGGATTCAAGGACGTGGCTACCAGCTAGCTCAGCCTTTACAACTGCTTGATGAGCAAAGGCTTCAAGCTCATGTTGATACTCAACTTGAACTCATCTCGGTTATAGATTCAACCAACCAGTATCTGCTCGAGAAAGTCGATGACTCCGATAAGGGGCGCGTATGTTTGGCTGAATATCAAGCAAAAGGAAGAGGACGACGTGGGCGCCAATGGATATCGCCTTTTGGAACTAACTTGTATTTGTCGATGTACTGGCGTTTGGATGCTGGTATGGCAGCGGCTATGGGGTTGAGCTTAGTTGTTGGTATCGCAGCAGTGGAAGCTATTGAAGAGATGGGTATCCAAGGCGTAAAACTCAAATGGCCGAACGATATTTACTACGAAGATAAAAAGCTTGCAGGCATTTTAGTTGAAATGTCAGGGCAAGCCGGTGGGGCAGCGCATCTAGTTATTGGCATGGGGCTTAATATCGGTATGCCAGACTTGCAACCTGAAATCGATCAACCGTGGACAACCTTAAACCAAGTGAGCGATAGCCTAGATATCGATCGTAACCAGTTAGCGATTAACCTGATTGAACACTGGAAGAAAGCACTAGAAGAATATGAAATGACAGGGCTCGGTGGGTTTGTAGAGCGTTGGAATCGTTTAGACAACTTTATTGGACGCCCTGTAAAGCTATTGATGGGACCTAGAGAAATCCATGGGGTAGTAAAGGGCATCGATCAGCAAGGTGGTGTAGTATTAGAAACCACTAATGGATTGGAGACCTACGTTGGTGGTGAGATCTCCCTGAGGAAAGTTGATTAACCTCTAGTCTAGTGCCTGATAGAGGTTATTTTCTCAACGACACCTTGTCGACGAGATGACTAGGACCTTTGTGCAGAATTAGATGGGCTCTCTCGCGAGTTGGCAGAATGTTATGTTCTAGATTGAGCCCGTTAATGCTCTGCCAAATTTCTTTAGCTTTGTTTTTCGCCTCTTCGACAGACAATTGCGTGTAATGACTAAAATAAGAGCCTGGCTGAGTAAATGCACCTTGGCGGAATTTCAAAAATCGTTCTACATACCATTGCTCAATGGTCTCAGTTTCTGCATCAACATAAATAGAGAAGTCTAGGAAGTCAGAGACAAACACGCGATGTGGATCATGCGGATAGTCCATACCACTTTGCAGAACGTTTAACCCTTCGATAATCAGTACATCTGGACGATCTACTTTCTTTCGTTCTTCAGTAATGTCGTACGTAATGTGTGAATAAACTGGGACTTCTAAGTTTGGTTGACCTGCTTTTACATCTGAAACGAATTCTACCAAGCGTTTAATATCGTAAGATTCCGGAAAGCCTTTACGATGCATGATGCCTCTCTCTTCCAGCTCTTTCTTTGGATATAAGAAACCATCTGTTGTCACAAGGGCAACTTTCGGATGGTTCTCCCAACGAGAGAGCAATGCTTTTAGAAGTCGTGCGGTAGTACTCTTTCCTACCGCCACACTGCCGGCAATGCCGATAACAAAGGGTGGAGCATGTTCTTCCGTGTTGAGGAACTGCTGAAGTACAGAGTTGCGACTTTGGCGAGCCTGAACGTACAGATTTAAAAGACGAGACAAAGGAAGGTAGATCTCTACCGCTTCCTCCATAGTGAGGTTTTCATTAATGCCTTGAAGCGCTTTCAGATCGTCTTCAGAGAGTGTCATCGGAACAGAATTGCGCAATTCTGCCCATTCGGCACGGTCAAATGACAAAAATGGACTCATGGGTCTCTTTTATCCTTGGTTTCATCGAGAGCAAGAACATACAACAAGCTCCGTGCAAAGCAAACGACAAAGCTCGAAAGTTTGCTTTAAAAAGCGAGGTTTGTATGATTTTGCAGCAATCGATTCTAAAAAGTCGAATTTTACGATTTTTTTTGAAATAGCTATTGCAACCTAGAAAATCATTCAATAGAATGCGCACCACTTATGCCGACTTAGCTCAGTAGGTAGAGCAACTGACTTGTAATCAGTAGGTCACCAGTTCGATTCCGGTAGTCGGCACCATTCTTTCCTGTTTCTAGTGGAAACAATTGTAGTAAGAATGGCTTAAAAATTT
>NZ_BCUF01000097.1 GCF_001591145.1 Vibrio harveyi NBRC 15634 = ATCC 14126 = KCTC 12724
GGGTATATTCTATTTAATTCAAATGAACTTATTTTTCTTATTAATCGATTCGACGTTTGCGTGAAGTCACTTCAATGTTGTTGGTAAGCGCTTTTTATTTATAATATGGATTCACAAGAAGTGAGGACGACCTCACCGCTCTTATCACTATCGGGGACGACCCCAATCATTTGGAATCTCTCAATGGCTTGGGCAATTCTATTTCTCGCGGGGCTATGCGAAGTGGCATGGGCGGTCGGTCTTAAATACTCGGAAGGCTTTAGTAAGCTTGCGCCGTCTGCCTTTACGGTTGGGTTTATGGTGTTAAGCTTTTGGTTACTTGGTATTGCACTTAGAACATTGCCTCTAGGCATTGCCTACGGTGTATGGGTTGGAATAGGGGCTATAGGAACTGCGATTGCCAGCATCTATTTATTTAATGAACCAGCCACGTTAATCAAGCTCATCAGCTTGCTGCTCATTGTTGCCGGTATTGCTGGCTTAAAGTTCGCCGCTTAATCTAGTTCAGCTGTCAAAAGAAAAGCCAGAGTCTTGATCTGGCTTTTGTTGTTTGAAACCAAGGGATTCCTTTATAAAGAGCTTATTATCGCTTCATAAATGGCAGTTTTAGGTGCTGTCCAAAGACATTAATCAAAGCGCCAGTCACGATGAGAGCTCCCCCTAGATATGTCCATACCGAAGGCAGTTCTCCAAAGAAGACGATACCTAACACAACAGAAAAAATGATCTGTACATATGAGTAAGCCGATGCTTTACCAGCTTCTTGTGTTTGCATTGCCTTCGTTAACCCCAGTTGTCCTATCTGAGTAAACACACCAACCAAAACAAGCATCATTGTTAGATACAAATCCGGCATGACGAATTGATCGCCAATCAAAAGAATCGATGCAGGCAGCGCCACTAATGGGAAGTAAAAGATGATGACAGAGCTGTCTTCTGTCTGGCTTAGCTTACGTACGATTACATACGCAATAGAGCTACCAAATGCGCCTAAGATAGCAATCATCACACTGAACATTGGTAAGGCATGTTCGGCGTCTGGACCAGTTTCTGGTCGCACCATGACGTAGACCCCAAGTAAACAAAGGGCGATACAAATAAACGTCGAGAACTGGATACGTTCTTTAAGGAAGAAAACGGCGAGTAAGGCAGTAAATACAGGGTGGATATACTGGAAAATGGTCGCTTCAGCCAGGGGCAAAGTCGTAACGGAATAGTACACGCACATCAGAGCCATGGTTCCAACGGCACCGCGAGCAAAGAGCAAGGGCTTATTATTACCCCAAACGGATATACCTTTACGTTTTACATCGAGATAGCTGATCACTAACGAAACCAGCGCCCTAGCGGCTACGATTTCAAATACGGGAATGCCGTGCAAGCTAACGTGCTTGACCGTGGCAGACATCAGTGCAAAACCAAACGCGGACAGCACCATAAAGCGCACGCCAATGGGAATCATTGAGTTGAGTGAGTTAGGCATCTTACTGCTCATTTATTGCGGGAGATCGCACTTTAGCACACTAAACTCACAAAAAGATCAGTGCGCTGGGATAAAGCCCGCGTTTCTTTTTGAACCGAGGTAGACTGTCTTGCTCAGAGTAAAAAACAATAATTTCTAAAGGAAAAGTGGATGATTCCTATTCAAGCAACGCATGTGTCCGGTGTGGTGATTTCTGAATTCGACGGCATAAAGAAAATGCTATTACTAGAACGAGTGAAAGGAGGCTATTGGTGTCATGTCGCTGGTGGTGTCGAAGAGGGGGAAACTGGCTGGCAAACGATCGTACGAGAGCTTAAGGAAGAAACACAGATTGAAGATGTAGAGCTTCATACTGCAGATTTTCTCGAACAATTTTATGAAGCGCACAAGAATCGAATCATGGTTATTCCTTGTTTTGTATTATTCTGCAAACCAAATCAAACAGTAACGCTTAATCATGAACACACCGACTACCGTTGGTGCACGTTAGAAGAGGCAAAACAACTCGTACCATTTGCCAATCAACATCACCTGTACGAGCATGTATGGAAACACTATGTTGAAAGCGAACTGACGCCATTCACTTTGATCAAGCAAAGTTAACTACGGAATCACTATGTACCAAGGCTATGAACAACATCAGGCACTACAAATTACTGAGCGTATTTCCATTGAGCCTTTGCTGACTAAACATGCTTCTACCTTGCTCTCTGTGGTTAATGAGAGTCGGGAGAGTTTATCTCAATATCTACCTTGGACAGACTGGGTCACTAACCGTAGAGAAGCGGTGGCGTATATTTCTCAACGGATTAATTCCAATGCTCTCGATGCTTATTGGTTTGCGATAAAACTAAATCAAGAGTTTGTCGGTGTGCTTGGTATCAAAGGCATCGAAACACAAAGCAAAGCGACCGAGATTGGATATTGGTTGGCGGAGAAAGGTCGGGGTCATCAAATAATTGATTTGGTCTTGATGAGTTTGGTGCCACTGATTCGAGAAAGAGGCAATGCCAAAGTGATCCAATTTCATTGCATGGAAGACAACATACCAAGCATCAAAATTGCAGAGCGCGCTGGTGCGACGCTAAAGGAATACATTGATCATGATTTTGAGATGCTCGACGCCAGTCAGCGTTTGGGCGTTTATGAATTGCATTTGAGAGAGTCGTAACGCATGAACATCAGTATAGATAAAATCACTTGGCAAGATGCGATGCCAATTCGCCATCAAGTACTTTGGGCAAATAAACCCATCGAACATTGTAAAGTAGAGGGCGACGAGGAAGCGGAGCATTTTGGCGCATTCGTCGACAGCGTATTGGTGGGGGTGGCGTCGATATACCGAGATGACAATCAAGCTCGATTGCGCAAGTTTGCTATCTTGCCTGAGTATCAAGGGTTGGGTATTGGTTCATCCATGATTCGATATGTGTTAGAAAGTCTTAAGTTCTCACCTGTTGAATATTTCTGGTGCGATGCGAGAGAATCCGCACTGGCTTTTTACGAAAAATTTGGGATGAACGTTGAAGGCGAACGCTTCTACAAATCTGACGTCTCTTACTACAAGATGAAACTTGCGCTTTAACCGAAACAAATCTGAGTTTGAACTCTAACTTCCTTATTGCGTTAATAGTCAGGATGTTGCCCTTATGTTAACTTTAAATCATACATAAGTGCGACATTGCCCTAGATTGGGTGCACAAGGAGAAAATCATGAATGCGATCGTCGACGTCGAAGTTGGTCAACTGCTGCAACAAAAATTGGATAAGCTCAAAGCTGCATACAATGCCGAACCTTATCCGATCTTAGAGGTAAGAAAACAGAAGCTTAACCTTCTTAAGCAGACTATTTTGAATAACCAGCAAGCGCTGGTGGAAGCCTTAAGTGAGGACTTTGGTTACCGCTCTGAATTTGATACGGCAATGACGGATGTATTGCCGACGGTTGCTCAAATCAATTACACCTTAAAACGCCTTAATAAATGGTGTAAGCCAAGTCGCCGTCATTCTGGTTTGTTACTTGCCCCGTCTAAAGTCACCGTTGAATATCAACCTGTTGGTGTGGTGGGTATCATCTCGCCTTGGAACTTCCCAGTAATCCTCAGCTTATCGCCATTAGTCACCGCGCTTGCGGCAGGTAACCGAGTGATGATGAAACTCAGCGAATTTACACCGATGACCAACAAGGTGATTTCTGAGATTTGTCGAGCATTGCCTGAAGATGTCGAGGTGGTTGAGGGTGAAGCCGAAGTGGCTCAAGCGTTCAGCAAATTATCGTTCGATCACCTACTGTTTACTGGCTCTACTAATGTTGGTCGCGCGGTTGCTCGTGCTGCAGCGGAGAATTTAACCCCAATTACCTTGGAGCTTGGTGGTAAGTCTCCAGTTATCGTGGCAGATGATGCTAACTTGAACAAAGCAGTTGATGCGATTTTGTTCGGTAAATGCATCAATGCCGGACAAATTTGTGTTGCGCCAGATTATGCCTTTGTACCAGAGGGAAGGGTTAACGAGTTCGTCGCACTCTTCTTACAACGCTTTGAAGCGCTGTACCTCAAAGGTCAAGAAGAACAAGGTTTTACTCATATCATCAATCAGCGTCAGTACGACCGATTAAAGGCGGTATTGGAAGATGCCAAAGCCAAGGGCGCGGAGTTACATACCGTGCCTGAAACGAGAGCAGAAGGTCGACGATTATATCCGCACTTAGTCACCAATGTTTCGGAAGAGATGACCATTATGCAGGAAGAGATCTTTGGTCCTCTTATGCCAATCAAGCCTTACAGTGATATCCAAGAGGTCATCAGCTACATCAACCAGAATCAACGCCCACTTGCGCTCTACATCATGTCAGAAGATAAGAGCATTATTGAGCGAATTACCCGTAACACTCACAGTGGCGGGGTCGGAGTGAACGACACGATTTTGCACGTTGGCGCGGAAGACGCACCATTTGGTGGTATTGGTGAATCTGGTATCGGTCACTACCATGGCGAGGAAGGGTTTAGAACCTTTAGTCACGCCAAAACCATCCTGAGTACACCAACGTGGCTACCTCGTGTAGGCATGTTGCTGGAACGTCGTGGCATGGCGATCAAAGCATTGCAAAAGTTCTTTATGCGTTAACGCTATTGATATTGGAACTTCAAGAAAAACATTCTGCGGCAGAGCCGGAGGTCTATGACTGACTCATATTAGCTGCTGGGCAAACAAATAAGCGCACCTTAACATATCGTCGTGGTGCGCTTTTTCATATTTATACCCAAGTAACC
>NZ_BCUF01000098.1 GCF_001591145.1 Vibrio harveyi NBRC 15634 = ATCC 14126 = KCTC 12724
AATCAATGACAACGCTCTGAATCCTGCATCTTGAAGTCACTTGGGTATACGTTTGCCTGTACTCGACTTTGATGTACTCTTTTTGGAATAGCTGCGCTTCTTGCGTTTAAATGCAGGACGCTCGACTTTAGGAAGGTGACGTAAAGAATCTGGAATAGGACCGGACTTCACCTCGCCCATCAAACCATCGATACGTTGCTCTAACGCCTGCATAAAAGGTTGATAAGCTTGATTTCGCTCTGCCATACCCTGCAATTGGTGTTCCCAATGTGCTGTCATATCGGGATAAGTCGAGTCCATCGGCAAAGCATGGATCAAACCACGCCCTGCTGGTGAGCTTAAAATCGACTTTCCCTGACGCGTTAAAAGTTGGCGCTTAAACAAAGTGTCTAAAATGCCGGCTCTGGTCGCTTCTGTTCCCAAACCGTCTGTATCGCGTAAGATCTTCTTCAGTTCTTTGTCCGCTACGTAACGCGCAATCCCAGTCATCGCTTGCAGCAATGTCGCTTCAGTAAAATGCTTTGGAGGTTCTGTCTTACGGTCTTTAATTTCCCCTTCCCGACACGTCAGTACCGTACCTTCTTGTAATGGCGGTACAGCATCGATGCCCTCGTCCTCTTTGTCCGTTTTCCCCATGAGTGCTTTCCACCCCGGAGAAACCAACTGACGACCTTTAGCGATAAACGTGCCACCAGCGATATCAAATACAAGCTTCGCTTCTGCGTAAACGGCAGCTGGATAGAATTGCATTAAATATTGACGTGCAATGAGTTGATACACCTTCATCTCATTACCTGACAACGCGTTCACATTTGCTTGTTTAGGCGTTGGGATGATTGCGTGGTGAGCATCAACTTTTTTGTCGTTCCACGCTTTGGACTTAATTGACAAATCCGCACCTTGCACCGCACTTTGTAGCTCTTTGGCATTGTTGGAGATAGCAGAGGTAACAGAACCCGCTTGTGCGTAATGCTCCATAGGCAAGTAACGACAATCCGAACGCGGGTAAGTGATCAACTTATGTTTTTCATAGAGAGCCTGACAGGTATCTAGTACTTGTTGTGCGCTCATCCCATAACGTTTAGCAGCATCGATTTGTAACGCAGATAGTGAATAAGGAAGCGGAGCCGATTGTTTGGTTTGCTTTTGTTCTGACTCGGTCACTTTGGCGGGCTGATTGGCAATGCGATTCGCCACGTTCTCTACGAGCTTTCTACTCAGAACACGCCCCTCTTCGTCTTGCCATGGTTTACACGCCTCACTAGGTTTCCAACGCGCACGTATATCAAACGAACCATTTTGATCTTGATATGGAATTAAAGCATGCAGCGTGAAGTAGTCTTTCGGCACAAAGTTCTCGATTTCTTCGTCACGACGCACCACCAGACCTAACACTGGAGTTTGCACCCGCCCTACTGACAAAACACCTTGATAGCCCGCTTTTTGGCCCAGCAAAGTGTAAGCACGCGACATGTTCATTCCGTAAAGCCAATCGGCTCGAGAACGCGCCAAAGCAGAAACAGAAAGAGGAATAAAGTCGCGGTTACTGCGCATCGAGCTTAAGGCTCGTTTTACTGCGGGCAAGTTCAAGTCCGAAATCAACAATCGTTGAGTGGCTTCTTTTTTGGTTTTGGAGAGTTTGCAATAGTCCAGAACCTCATCCACTAACAGTTGCCCTTCTCGATCAGGGTCTCCTGCATGAATGACCTCCGTAGCCTCTTTGAGAAGTTTACGGATCACTGTGAGTTGTTTACTGGCACTCTTCCTCGGTCTCAGCTGCCATTGCTGTGGAACAATCGGTAAATCAGCCAGATTCCATTTCTTATACCGTTCGTCATAAGCGTCAGGTTCTACTTGCTCTAACAGGTGACCAATACACCAAGTTACGACATCACCGTTTCCACAGCGGATAAAGCCTTGATCTTTCTTTTGAGGATTTGGCAACGCAGCCGCTATAGCGCGACCTAGACTTGGTTTTTCAGCAATAAACAGACGAGACATAAAGTTCAGAAAATCAAAACAATGAGGGGGACATTATCTAATGTCCCCCTAACAAATCAAGAAAAACTGTACAGATGAACAGTGATAAGGTCACGATTCTAGATTATTGAAACTCAACGAATTGAGACAGTTCACGCTCTGGCACTTTCATTGGCGTACAACCAGGGGTGCCTAAATACAGGAAACCTACGATTTGGTCTTTGCCTTCAAGACCAAACGCTTGATGTACTTCTGGATGGAACATCCACTTTCCTGAACGCCAAAAGCCTTGGAAACCTTGGGCAACCGCCGCCATTTGCATCGCTTGCACTGCACAACCTGCAGACAGATATTGTTCCAGTTCTGGGACTTTTTCGTGTTCTGTCACTTTAGCAATCACAGTGATAACCATTGGCGCGCGAAAAGGCGCGTTTTTCACTTTTTCTATCACCGCGTCTTCGCTGTTTTCAGCTTCTGCTGCTCTCACAAGGATATCTGACAACTTTTTAAGACCATCCCCTTGAGCAATAACAAAACGCCAAGGCGTCAATCCTGCGTGATCTGGCGCTCGCAGACCTGCACGAATGATATTTTCTAGAGCTTGCCCTTCTGGTGCAGGCTCAGACAACTTGGCAATAGAACGGCGGTTGAGCAAAAGATCGAGAGCTTCCATGAACAAGTCCTTATTAGGTGAGTTATTATTTTTACGCGTTCACTTTAGCATAATCCACTTTGGCAAATAACACTCTGTTTTATAGGGTTTAAAACCATAAAAAAAGCTGCGCACAAGGCGCAGCCACAAAAGGTTAAGAATGAAAAAGATCCGTCACAGATAACTACAGTTTTACAGCAAGTTTGACGCCTTGACGGATAGCGCGCACCGCATCAAGTTCTCCTGCATGATCTGCGCCGCCAATAATATGCAGTTTTTCACCAAGCTCGTGCCACTTGTCCTCAAATGGACGAACCGACTCTTGACCGGCGCAAATCACCACTTTATCTGCAGCTAACAATTGTTCTTTGCCATTCACATTAATGTGCAAACCAGTATCATCTATCTTGTCGTAAGACACGCCACCATATAAGTGAACACCGCGTTTCTCTAATGTGCGTTTATGAATCCAACCCGTAGTTTTACCCGGACCTTTACCGACACGACCTTTACGACGTTGTAGAACCCATACTTCTTTATCACTAACAGCATCGGGATAAGGGTATAAACCGCCCGGTTGAGACATCTCTTTGTCGATTCCCCATTCGTGTAGCCAATCATCCAACGTCTGACCAACTGGTTCAGTGAGCATGGTGGCTACATCGACACCAATACCACCAGCACCAACAATGGCAACTTTCTCGCCTACAGGAGTTTTATCTCGAATGAGTGTTTGATAGTCGATCACTTTTTCTGGATTATCGATGCCATCAATTTTAACTTTACGAGGTTCTACACCCGAAGCCATCACCACTTCATCGTATTCGGTCAATAAGTCATAGTTAGCTTCTGTTTCTAGGTGAAGGTTAACGCCCGTTTCCTCAATGCGATTTGCAAAGTAACGAATCGTTTCACGGAATTCTTCTTTGCCCGGGATTTGCATCGCTAAGCGGAACTGCCCTCCAATGCGGTCATTTTTCTCAAACAGATCCACTTTGTGTCCACGCTCAGCCAATGTAGTAGCACACGCAAGACCGGCGGGACCCGCCCC
>NZ_BCUF01000099.1 GCF_001591145.1 Vibrio harveyi NBRC 15634 = ATCC 14126 = KCTC 12724
CGAATCACTCTTAAATGCTTTGTTATATGCGTGCTACGGTGATTACATTGAGCAGTTATGTTTTACACGAGCATATGCTTCAGCTAACCCATTATTGTACGCGGTAACTTCTGTAAAACTACGATTGGCATGACTATAAGCTACAAGCTTTATAGCATCTTCTTTTAGCAAGATTCGTTCAATATAAGGGTCGACTTTTAAAGAGACACCTGTGTGTCCTATGGATTTAGATTGATAACGCTTTCCTTCAGAATATGGGAAAGAAACCGTAACTGTTATATCTTCATTGTCTGCTGCATATATATTTTTCTCATTGTTAAAGCTCGCATAAACGTTATTTGAAATGCAGCTCAATCGTAGCCCTGTCCAGTGATTTTCGGCGATTTTGTGCGACCCTGTAATGGAGGATTTATAATCTCTAACTGGCATCGCTTTAGGCGCATCTCCACCAGAACTTTTCCAATACGTTGAAGAGAAACCATCATTTACTTCAGAGTTACCGTGGTAACGAATTCCTCTTGATGCATTCACAACTTCAGGGTTAACAACTTTATTAATTTTATTCCCTTTAAATTGAATAACACCAACATCAGACAAGGTGTACTTCTGATCAAAAAGTAACTGACCGTCATCAGAATAGATATATCCAAGGTAGTAGTATTCTGAATTATTGTATGATGGCTTGGCTTCAACATCTTTGAAGGTAATGATTTCACCTTCTTTCAGCTCGCTCCGTATCCCTTTAAAGGAAGCTTCTTTCCAAATTTTATGTTGTGTCCCCTCTAGTTCTTTACTCAAATCAATTAACGGAGTAGTTGCCTGTGCAGAACTCGGAACGGATGTAGATTGACAACCAGTTAATAAAATCAAAGCAGTCGTTGAAGAAATTAGACTAAATTTCATAAAATAAACCCTATAGCATTCTTTATATGTAGTTTACTACACCGCAATATCGATGAGAATATGAGAAAGCACATAACGCCGCATTAAGGTGTGAACAACGCGACCACGAAACTCAACCTTACCGCCGTAAACACTGAACTCAACGATGGAATTAAAAATGCCAAGCGTTGAGAATCACTCTTAAATGCTTTGTTATACGAACATTTCATCGTACACACTGATAGATCTTAATGCGCCGCTTAAGTCATTTTTTCCATTAAACTCATGCCTAACGGCAATAACGTCACAACCACTAGATTTACCTGCGCTAATGCCTGCTGTTGAATCTTCGAACACTATTGTATGTTCAGGTGATACATCTAAATTTGCGAGTGCAAGATTATAAGCTTCAGGATCAGGTTTATGCTTGGTTACATGCTCTTGGGTAATAACAAGATCAAAAGCTGTTTCTAACTGCAATGAAGTCAAAATATTTTCAACCATCCATGTTGCTGCCGAGCTGACAACACCACATTTTTTCCCTGCTTTTTTCAAGTGTTCAATATACGCTTTAGCTCCTGCATTCAACTCAAGTTCGTCGTTTAACATCAGTTCGTAGTGAGCTCGAAAATAACGATTAAACTCGCCTAGATCTGGTGAAATGCCCGCATGAGTAAAAAAGTGACCAGTCACAACCTGCCAACTTTCACCCATAACGTCTTTATATATATTGTGATCAACTTGAGCGCCGTAATCTGCACAAGCCAATGCTAGAGCTTTACCCTTTAATGGCTCTGAATTTACTAACGTTCCGTCCATATCGAACAGATAAACTTCATAATCTTTCAATTTGTTCTCCATGTTAAATTTTGCGAGTTCGTATAACGCCGCATTAAGGTGTGAGCGGCGCTTGGCTATACTTGAGCAAAGCGAAACTGCCAAGCGTTGCGAATCACTCTTAAATGCTTTGTTATAACACCGCTAGCTAGGGTTAATTTCCGACAGCCATGAACTGATAGTTTTGAGCAAGTTTTGTGGTGTACGCCCCATTCTATCTATTTGAATCTCCCTTTCTTCCAACATTTGCTTTCGTGTATCTTCGTCAGCTAAATCGAAGCGTACAAGCTTGTTAACATATTGAAGAGAATAATATGATGCTGAAGAGTCAATTTCGTCTAACCTAGCAGCTTCGATTATATGGCTAGAGTTTAATTTTCCATTTACCACTTTTAAGCAATTGGGTTGACAGGCTTTTAGGTAACACACCATAGAAATCATATACTGATAATTTTCAAGGTAGCGTTGGCTACCCAACATATTATTTATGATAGAGAAATAAGATAGCATACGCTCGATTTCTCTGAATGATGGTTGATAAAACTTGACGATATCATTTAGAACAGAGACTGACTCAGTGTTTACTATAACCTCATTTTCCTCTTTCATTCCAGAAAGAGCATTTTGCAAAAATTGATAACCATTATCGTTGTATTCATCCGAAGCGCGAGGCATCGTTAACCAGACATTGATAAACTTGTGAAGATAGTTTGTAGGGTTGATTCCTTGACCATACTTGGACTTAATTGACTCTTCTAATTGCTCTCTATTAGTAACTAGAAGGAAGGTTATACCTTTAACAGAGAACAAGTGCTTCACTTGTTCGAGTAACTCTAAAGCGAAATCAGGCTTACAGCGATCAAGTTCGTCAATAATAAATACGATCGGCTTACCACCATTAACTTCATTAGCAAAATTTGACAGATAACTCCTAAACTCTTTCAGAGCCAGCTTGTCTTTTTCTGCGTGTTCAAATCTTTCTTTTATCAAGTCATCGACTTGATCAGCAACCAAGTTCGATAGTTCTTTCTCTGCCACATCAACAGCACTACCATCAACAATGCCTGCTGTGCCTACTTTGACAGACACTTTCAAAGCCCCTCTTACAAGAGACTTTGCTGCCTTGGCTGCTTTATCTTTAAATTTGGTCTTCGTTTCTTCGTCTTCGACTGTGATGAGTTGGTAAATTTCAGATGCCAACGTTAAAAAAGGGTCCTTCTGATAATCATTTTCAAAAGCGTCAAAATAAATAGATTTTATCTCTGGTTCTCTGTGATTCTCGAGGTAACCACGCCACATTTTTATAAATGTGCTTTTACCCTCTCCCCAGCCAGAGTCTAATGCTATAACAGGGCTTCCACCTGAATTTTCAACAAGGTTAGCAAGCCTTTCACCAAAACCTTTTCGTTTGAAAATATCTATATCAGGACTAAATCCACAATCACTAGAAATTTGAAGTTCAGGTACAACTATTTTCACACTAAATCCTTATATTAATATTTTTGATGGAGCCTATTAAGGTGTTATAACGCCCTGTTAAGGTGTGAGCAACGCAATACCGATGCTCCCGCATGCCACCTTAATCACTAGACGCAACGCAT
>NZ_BCUF01000100.1 GCF_001591145.1 Vibrio harveyi NBRC 15634 = ATCC 14126 = KCTC 12724
CCTAGCATCTCGAGGTTACGTAGGTAGAAAGCGTCTAAATAATCAATAAGCGAAGCGGCACCTGGAGCGCCGCTTTTTGTCATTTATGGATCGCTGCTAATCAAATAGCTCCCCATTACTTTGTATCGCACCGCGCACATCATCTTGCGTTAAAACACGCTTTCCTAAATCTTGCTTTACTTGTCGTCCCAAGTCGACAAGCGTGTCTCGGTTCGCTTGAGTTTGACGTTTACCTGCACTTCTCAAGCAGTAATTGAGCTCATGATCTTCACTGAAATTGACCAGATCTTTATCTGCAGCCATGGTTACTCTCCTTAGTGGTCGATATCCTCACTAAGTCTGGATAGGAATGAGTGAAATTCAAGTAAAGTGATGAGATAAAGAAGGGGGGATAGAAAGATCACGACACGATTAGATTGTCGTGACCCAACTTTAAGCTATTGATTGCGAAAGATTACCAAGGAAGCATGGTTCCGTCGTAGTTGATGAACTGACCAGAATTTTCCTGCGAGCTTTGCTCTATTACTTTTGCAAGACCTGCTGCGGAGGTTTGAGTATCGATAAGGGCGTTTGGTCCGCCCATTGCTGTTTGTACCCAACCAGGGTGTAGAGCGAGTACGGTAAAACCTTCTCCTGTTAAATCATTACTTAAGCTTTTTACTACTGAGTTTAGTGCAGCTTTAGAAGAGCGATAGATGTAACCTCCTCCAGAGGTATTTTCTGTCATGCTGCCAACTTTAGAAGAGATACATGCGATCTTCTTAGTTGTCCCTTTTTTCATTACAGGATAGAAGCTCTCGACAAGCTTTAAGGGCGCGATCGTATTTATCTCGAATACTTGACGCCATTCATCAACGTCTGTATTCCCAAAACCATAACCTTTCGGTCCGTAATACCCAGCATTGTTGATCAGCAGATCGATAGCAGGGAGTTGGTTAGCTAACTCAGTGACATCATCGTAATTTGTGACGTCTAACTCATGCAAAGTTAACGTGTCATAGTTTGATGCTAACGCTTGCAGATCTTTGCTTTCTGCTAGATTGCGACTGGTCGCATGTACGTGAGCACCTTGTTGTAAATACAGTGCTGTTAGGCTCAAACCTATGCCGCGATTTGCTCCGGTGATAAAGACTGTCTGACTCATGGGTGTGCCTATCTGTGTGATTCAATTAGGTGATATAGAAGTAGATCATTGTGTTAGCTCAGAGCAATAAAATCAACCAGCCACCAAGCTCCAACCATCATTGACATGAAAAGCGATATCGCGCAAAAAGAGCCAAAGAAAGCGCCAAGGATCGTATATAACGTTTTGTTCATAATGAAAGGAAATTAACTGATATTGAAAATCATTATCAATTAATTTCCTTTTTAATCAACTCTTGGAGTTGGTACTATTTCACAATGATTGTTGAAAAGAATGTCTCATGTTGCCACTGATCTATCATCCCATCTACTCACAACTGGAACTGCCGGAAGGTCACCGTTATCCAATTATGAAGTACCAATACCTTTATCAAGCGGTGAAGGACAAGTTGGTTCAACAAGATTGGGGACAACATATCGAATTTTCCCAACCTCAACCGCTTAACGTGGATGAGATCAAGCTGGTTCATAGTGGGGAGTATGTGGATTTGCTTGTTAGTGGTGATATGCCGGCAGCTAAAATGCGTCGAATAGGATTTCCTTGGAGTGAGACCTTAGTCTCGCGGACGCTTATGTCGACAGCGGGCACCGTTTTGACTGCAGAAAAGGCATTAGAGCACGGTGTCGCGATTCACCTTAGCGGTGGCTACCATCATGCGCATAAAGATTTTGGAAGTGGTTTTTGTCTATTCAATGATTTGGTGATCGCGGCAAAACACATGCTGGAGACAGAGCACGTAGACAAAGTGCTTATTATTGATAGCGATGTGCACCATGGTGATGGTACTGCAACTTTATGTGCAGACGAGCTTGATATCATCACCCTGTCTTTCCATTGTGATAAGAACTTTCCCGCGAGGAAACCGGATTCAGATCTCGACGTTCCGTTGAGCCGAGGAACCAGTGACGATACTTTCTTAATGACGTTTAAAGAAGTGGTTGAAATGGCGCTCAACCTGCACCGCCCGGATATGGTTATCTATGATGCGGGTGTAGATATACATACCGACGATGAACTTGGTTATTTTGACGTATCCACGCAAGGGATATATGAACGAGACCGTTTCATAATGCAGTTGATGAAAGATAAAGGGATTCCTGTTGCCGCTGTTGTTGGTGGTGGGTATCGAAGTAATCACTCAGATTTAGTACCCATTCACATGCAGCTTATCAATGCCGCAGAAAGCGTATATAAACCACGATAGTAGAACCAATGATTGTGAAAGGTGAGGCACTGATGTCTCACCTTTTTTATTGTGGCAAGCCTAAGACCTATACTTAAGGTGAGTATTGTCAAAAAAGAGGCGGCAGCGTATGGATTTTACGGAAAAGCTGCGTTTGCGGGAGAAAGCAATCGAAGACCTATATTTTACAGAAGTTGATAAAAAGTTAATCGAAGCTTTGCATGAAAAGCAAAATCAAGAAGGGTTAACCAAGTCGCGAGAATGCGATGAAGACGACATCAATAATTAACGGGTTTTACACTTGATTGGGATGTTAAGATGGGAATCCTTTCCCTTTTTATTTTCCTAGCCTTTGACGTTGTCTAAGCAACAAATAGATGGATTTAGCACATGCCAGAAAGAGAGTCCTGTCATTTGCCGAGATAAATATTAGGCTAGCTGTAACCTTAGCAACAGTTATAAACACCTTATAATTCGCCTAATAATAAATGTAAGTCACTCTCAAGGTACACCTACACTTCAGGTTGTGGGCTTTTTTCTTATCAGTTGAGGAGTGGTAAATGTTTGGAGTAGTGGCACTCTTTTTGATTCGCATCGCAACGAACATTTCTAAGAGTGGCTATGTATCGAGGTTGTACTCAACTAGGGATTTAGAAATCCCGTAATTCTCCGAGCGCTAAAACGATAAAAGCTCGTTGATTTCTCGACGAGCTTTTTAAATGTGGCTGAGTGCGGGGACGCCTAGTCCGAGGTTGCGCTCAACTAGGGATTTAGAAATCCCGCAATTTTCCAAACGCTAAAACGACGAAAGCCCGCTGATTTCTCAACGGGCTTTCTAAAT
>NZ_BCUF01000101.1 GCF_001591145.1 Vibrio harveyi NBRC 15634 = ATCC 14126 = KCTC 12724
GGTTACTTGGGTATACTCAATGGTTGTTGACGACTTCATGTGGGGGAACACCAAATACTTTCTTGAAGGCGTTGGTAAAGTTTGATGGATGATGATAGCCCGCTTCGTATGCCGCTTCTGTGATAGTCACTAATCCGCGTTCCAAATGCTGGCGAGCGATCTCTAAGCGGCGATGGCGGATGTAACCATTAATGGTCATGTTAAAAGCCTGTTTGAAACGTCGTTGGAGGTTTGAAACGCTCATTGAAAACTCTTCTGCTAGACGCTCTAAGGTTAAATCTTCATCGAGATGTGTTTCTATGTAACTGACTACATTTTCTACGCGAGTGTCAGCGGAGCGATGCTGTTTTTCACATACCGCGCAGTAATCGTCAGGCATTTGCCCGATTGAGTGGGAAAGCACTTGGTAAATCAAGCTTTCGACCTCTATACGATCTTTCATATTTGTCGGAGATTCACGTTGAGTGAGAGAGTGTGCAAGCTCAATTAACGTCTCATTAAGCTCCAGTGTGTAAAAAGCTTGGTGAGTTTCAATGAAGCGCTTGTGTCCACAATTTCCCGCCATTCTCGATTCTAACCAAGGTGGTTTAATAAGAATGTTGATCTTATTCATTCTGTTATTTTGAATAAGTGAGCGGCGGAAGTTAGCGGGTTTTGCTAGGTTAACAACCACACCTTGTGGTGCTTTGTTAGCGTCAAAGTCGAATTGAAGATCGTCATAGCCAAAAGATAGCTTTCCCTCAAGAAGGATAGTAATCAGTAGGGCTGAATGGGCAGTAGAGACTATATTGGAATCGACTAATTCGATGCATCGTCCGCCATGGACAAAGATCTGGTCGTTGTATTGGTAGGAGAGAAATTTCCCTTCAGCAAGCTGAGTTTGGCTGCTTTGACCTTGCGTAACAATTATTTGTTTTTCCGTCTGCTCAAGCTTTTTGGTGAGAGCTACTTTGGCAATTTTAGTTCTTTTTTTGGTCTCTGCCGCCATTTGACGTTTCCTCATAACACCTATGCGATTTTGCATAAGTGATTCGTCTTTGTATTTATGAATTGAGATCCTATCATGCGTGAGAATTATTATCATTTATATTTAGGAAGACGTTTATGGAAAGCCCTGTTCGCTCACCAATTAAGCTCTCAAGCCTATGCCTAGCAGTGGGGATGGCGCTTGCCCATCCAGCTTTAGCTCAAGATCAAGACTCTCACTTCGAAGAGGTAGTTGTGTGGGGGACGAAAGTATCCAGCAACACCGAATCAATGTTTGCTGACGATATGTCGCTCAAGCAAGCCGATCACATGTCGGATTTACTTCGTGATATTCCGGGCGTTGATGTGGGTGGTACGCACTCTGTCAACCAACGCATTACGATTCGCGGTCTTGGTGAAACCGACCTTGATATCCGTTTGGACGGAGCCTCTCAGCACGCCAACATGTTCCACCATATTGGTAATCTTACGCTTAACCCGGACATTTTGAAGTCAGCGGATATCCAAGTGGGTAATAACTCGGTAACTCAAAGTGGTCTTGGTGGGGCGGTGTACTTTGAAACCAAAGATGCACGTGATCTGCTGCGTTACGATGAAAACTTTGGTGCGCGTGTTTACGGTGGTTATGCGTCTAATGATAACCAACAGGGCTCTTTAACGCTTTATGGGCTGTTGTCTGAAAGCGTGGACGCTATGGTCTACGGTCACTATGTGACGCGTGATGACTTTAAAGATGGTGATGGTAATAAAACCTTTGGCTCGGAAGGTGACGTTTACAATATCCTAGGGAAATTGGGGTACGAATTTGGTGATATCCATCGCATTGAAATCTCTTACGACATGTACCGTGACAGTGGTGATTATAACCCACGACCTGATATGTCTGGTGGCGCGAACAATGGTCTATCCAACAACTTATTGATTCCGACTGATTATAATCGTGACACGGTCACTCTTAGTTATGAATTGCGCGGCGATCAACACCAAGGTGACGTAACACTTTACAACACCGAGACTGAAATTGTTCGTGATGAATCCGTAATGGCACCGCGTTGGCCGGCAAATCGTTTGTCGAAAAACACGGCGAAAAACCAGAACTTTGGTTTGAGTGCAAAATTCCAATCACTGCTGACATTGGGTGATTTTGATCATCGTGCGACGTACGGTCTTGATTACATGGATAAGACTTCGGAGAGTTACTACGGCAGCAGTAAGTTCATGGATGAATCCGCGGTCTCTACAGCGTTATTCGTTGAAGACCAATTCTTCATTTCTGATGCTCTCTCCATCACAGCGGGTCTGCGTTTTGACGATTACCAGCGCAAAGCAGAAACAGGTAACAACGATTACGATGAAGTGACATGGGCACTGGCAGCAGAGTGGGCAATAACACAAGACTGGACGCTATTTGCAAGCTCTCGTTCACTCTTTAAAGGTCCAGAATTAATGGAAACCTTTATCGCTTACCAAGATGTGGCTTACCTACAAGATGGTTTGAAACCTGAAACGGGGCAAAACACGCAAGGTGGCGTGCGCTTTGACAAAACCATGGATGCGCATTCATTTGGTGCAAATTTAACCTTCTTCCAAACTGATATTGATAACTACATTGCTGAAGAGTACCAACGTACTACGAAAACTTATCTTATTTACAATTTGGGTGATGTGGAAATCAAGGGCTTCGAAGCAAGTGCCTTCTATGGTTATGAAAGCTTCGGTAGCAAACTGTCATACTCTAAATCAGATACAGAGAACAAAGATACTGGTGGTCCTGTCGCGGGCGGCAATGGTCGCAGTATTGATATGGGTGACAGCATCTCGCTGACGTTGGACTACCAATCTGATTCGCTAGAAACCATCTTCGGTTGGAACTCAATGTTTGTTCTTGAAGAAGACAATGTGTTTGATGGTCAACCTAAGAAAGACAGCTACGATGTACATAACTTGTACGCACAATGGGTGCCTTCTGACATCGATGGTCTATCGGTAACGTTTGGTATCGATAACGTCTTTGACGAGCTATATACGTCTCATGCATCTCGTTCGGGGACGGCCCGAGGTATTACTTTGGATGATTACGAGCCAGGGCGTAACTATAAGTTATCGGCGGCTTATCAATTCTAATATACCCAAGTAACC
>NZ_BCUF01000102.1 GCF_001591145.1 Vibrio harveyi NBRC 15634 = ATCC 14126 = KCTC 12724
CATCAACTCGAAACTCCTTCGGGTTGTATGGTTAAGTGACTAAGCGTACACGGTGGATGCCTTGGCAGTCAGAGGCGATGAAGGACGTATTAACTTGCGATAAGCCCAGATTAGGTAGTAAAAACCATTTGAGTCTGGGATTTCCGAATGGGGAAACCCACTAGCATAAGCTAGTATCGCTGCGTGAATACATAGCGCAGCGAGGCGAACCGGGGGAACTGAAACATCTAAGTACCCCGAGGAAAAGAAATCAACCGAGATTCCGAAAGTAGCGGCGAGCGAAATTGGACTAGCCCTTAAGCTTTTTATGCGTCAGGTGAAACTTCTGGAAAGTTGTGCGATACAGGGTGATAGCCCCGTAACCGGCAACGCATTTAAAGTGAAATCGAGTAGGGCGGGACACGTGATATCCTGTCTGAATATGGGGGGACCATCCTCCAAGGCTAAATACTACTGACTGACCGATAGTGAACCAGTACCGTGAGGGAAAGGCGAAAAGAACCCCTGTGAGGGGAGTGAAATAGAACCTGAAACCGTGTACGTACAAGCAGTAGGAGCACCTTCGTGGTGTGACTGCGTACCTTTTGTATAATGGGTCAGCGACTTATATTCAGTGGCAAGGTTAACCATCTAGGGGAGCCGTAGGGAAACCGAGTCTTAACTGGGCGTTCAGTCTCTGGATATAGACCCGAAACCAGGTGATCTAGCCATGGGCAGGTTGAAGGTTGAGTAACATCAACTGGAGGACCGAACCGACTAATGTTGAAAAATTAGCGGATGACTTGTGGCTAGGGGTGAAAGGCCAATCAAACCTGGAGATAGCTGGTTCTCCCCGAAAGCTATTTAGGTAGCGCCTCGGACGAATACTACTGGGGGTAGAGCACTGTTAAGGCTAGGGGGTCATCCCGACTTACCAACCCTTTGCAAACTCCGAATACCAGTAAGTACTATCCGGGAGACACACGGCGGGTGCTAACGTCCGTCGTGGAGAGGGAAACAACCCAGACCGCCAGCTAAGGTCCCAAATTACTACTAAGTGGGAAACGATGTGGGAAGGCTCAGACAGCCAGGATGTTGGCTTAGAAGCAGCCATCATTTAAAGAAAGCGTAATAGCTCACTGGTCGAGTCGGCCTGCGCGGAAGATGTAACGGGGCTAAGTAGTAAACCGAAGCTGCGGCAATGCACTTTAGTGCATTGGGTAGGGGAGCGTTCTGTAAGCGGTTGAAGGTGTGTGGTAACGCATGCTGGACGTATCAGAAGTGCGAATGCTGACATGAGTAACGATAAAGGGGGTGAAAAACCTCCTCGCCGGAAGACCAAGGGTTCCTGTCCAACGTTAATCGGGGCAGGGTAAGTCGACCCCTAAGGCGAGGCCGAAAGGCGTAGTCGATGGGAAACGGGTTAATATTCCCGTACTTCTTACAATTGCGATGGGGGGACGGAGAAGGCTAGGTGGGCCTGGCGACGGTTGTCCAGGTTCAAGTGCGTAGGCTTAAGAGTTAGGTAAATCCGGCTCTTTCTAAGGCTGAGACACGACGTCGAGCTACTACGGTAGTGAAGTCATTGATGCCATGCTTCCAGGAAAAGCCTCTAAGCTTCAGATTGTAAGGAATCGTACCCCAAACCGACACAGGTGGTCGGGTAGAGAATACCAAGGCGCTTGAGAGAACTCGGGTGAAGGAACTAGGCAAAATGGTACCGTAACTTCGGGAGAAGGTACGCTCTCGACGGTGAAGTCCCTTGCGGATGGAGCTATTGAGAGTCGCAGATACCAGGTGGCTGCAACTGTTTATTAAAAACACAGCACTGTGCAAAATCGTAAGATGACGTATACGGTGTGACGCCTGCCCGGTGCCGGAAGGTTAATTGATGGGGTTAGACTTCGGTCGAAGCTCTTGATCGAAGCCCCGGTAAACGGCGGCCGTAACTATAACGGTCCTAAGGTAGCGAAATTCCTTGTCGGGTAAGTTCCGACCTGCACGAATGGCGTAATGATGGCCACGCTGTCTCCACCCGAGACTCAGTGAAATTGAAATCGCTGTGAAGATGCAGTGTACCCGCGGCTAGACGGAAAGACCCCGTGAACCTTTACTACAGCTTGGCACTGAACATTGACCCTACATGTGTAGGATAGGTGGGAGGCTTTGAAGCACAGTCGCTAGATTGTGTGGAGCCGTCCTTGAAATACCACCCTTGTAGTGTTGATGTTCTAACGTTGACCCCTGATCGGGGTTGCGGACAGTGCCTGGTGGGTAGTTTGACTGGGGCGGTCTCCTCCCAAAGCGTAACGGAGGAGCACGAAGGTGGGCTAATCACGGTTGGACATCGTGAGGTTAGTGCAATGGCATAAGCCCGCTTGACTGCGAGAATGACGGTTCGAGCAGGTGCGAAAGCAGGTCATAGTGATCCGGTGGTTCTGAATGGAAGGGCCATCGCTCAACGGATAAAAGGTACTCCGGGGATAACAGGCTGATACCGCCCAAGAGTTCATATCGACGGCGGTGTTTGGCACCTCGATGTCGGCTCATCACATCCTGGGGCTGAAGTCGGTCCCAAGGGTATGGCTGTTCGCCATTTAAAGTGGTACGCGAGCTGGGTTTAGAACGTCGTGAGACAGTTCGGTCCCTATCTGCCGTGGGCGTTGGAAGATTGAAGGGGGCTGCTCCTAGTACGAGAGGACCGGAGTGGACGAACCTCTGGTGTTCGGGTTGTGTCGCCAGACGCATTGCCCGGTAGCTAAGTTCGGAATCGATAACCGCTGAAAGCATCTAAGCGGGAAGCGAGCCCTGAGATGAGTCTTCCCTGATACTTTAAGTATCCTAAAGGGTTGTTCGAGACTAGAACGTTGATAGGCAGGGTGTGTAAGCGTTGTGAGGCGTTGAGCTAACCTGTACTAATTGCCCGTGAGGCTTAACCATACAACACCCAAGGGGTTTTGATGGACTCAATGTAAGAACATTGAATGTGTGTAAGTAGAACTT
>NZ_BCUF01000103.1 GCF_001591145.1 Vibrio harveyi NBRC 15634 = ATCC 14126 = KCTC 12724
GTTTGTTATATGCAACTTTCTGGTGCTTACTAAATCGGCTTAACCCTTAACTTAAATGATTCGATTTGCTCGACTTGCGATGGCACAAACCCACATTTGATTTCAAGATAAGAAGTTTCTTTTGGCTGCATAATGAAGATTTCATTTTCACCGATACAATTACCAATAAAATTACCGTTCACATCGAACGCAGTTGCTAAAACCTCACGAGAATATAACGCTTCTTCCGTAAGGTTTTCCTGTACGACAGCCAAACGCACATCGTCCCCATCTTTGAAGACATTTTCCAATGTTAAACCATAGGCAGTTTTGAAATCTGCCAAATACTCAATTGCTTTATCATCGATTTCTTTGTCTTCAAGAATATTTCCGAGCGACGGTTCAACGAACTTTGTATAAACCAACCCACTCAGAATGAGCGCAACTGAGAAGCCAATTCCCCAGGAAAAACCAGTTAAGATGTTATTAAATCCTTTCATAAACATTCCAATCCATTGCATATAACGCCGCATTAAGTGGTGAGCAACGCAGACCACCAAACCTAAAGTATTGTGCCGTAAACACTGAAACTGAAGCAAACTGAAAATGCCGATCGTTGGGAATCCGTCTTAAATGCTTTGTTATGTGTGGGCTGACTGATACACGTTATTTTCTATTGAAGCACCTGCAAACTCAAAGGTTAGAAGTCCTATTCGACTTAACCCAAGATGCTCATAAAATCCATTGGATTCATTTTCAACCCAAGTGTAAAGCCAGTATTTATTACCCAACTGGTTTTCGACTTCATTCAAGAGCTTTCGACCTAACCCTTTCCCTTTGAAAGTGTTATCGACATATAGTTTTTCGACTTCAAAACCATTACTGGACGTTTGATAATGCGATTCAAGATTAACCATTACATAGCCTTGAATAACTTCCTGTTCTTCACTTACAAACACACGATATTTAATCGTATCCAATATTTCTAAGAAGTAGGTTGCAGTGAAAGTAGACAAGACATACTCAGCGTATTCAGTTTTGATACCTTCTCGAGCATATGTGTCTAGCCAAACTTTAATGGACAATGCCGCTAATTTTACGCAATCGTCTTTTGTCGCTTCCCTAACCATTTTCCCTCCAAACACATAACGCCGCGTTAAGTAGTGAGCAACGCCTCCACATAGCCTTACCCATTATGCCGTAAACACAAAACTCAATTTGAACTGAGAATGCCATGCGTTGCGAATCTGCCTTAAACGCTTTGTTAGGCTAATTACCCCAAAATTCTTGATTGTTTTTTTGTCCTTTTCGCAAACAAGGGCAAGTTTACACTGGCAAACTAAACCAACCCGATTCAAATTAACTAGTACTGTTAACCTTTTTAGTCCCGAAAAACGTCGGAATTAGAGCTTTATAGCTTGGATCTTCAGCAATTTTATGCTCGTTAATGTAGCTGTGGAAAAGCTCATATGCCTCATGTCCGTCCCCATGCCAAAATTCAAAACTAGGTAACGTCACAGATTTACCGCACCCTCGAAGCTTGAGGTTTCCTCCACCAACTGAATAACTCTCGACTTCATGCCAGCTTATTTCGTATGTCCCAAAGACAAATGACACCTGAATACTATCAAGTTCTAACCTTACAGTTGCTGAATACAAATACAATAAAGGTATTGGTAATCCGAACATTAATAACAAGAATAGAAACAACTCCCACTCATCGTTTTTTATCACTAAATAAAAGAAAGGAATAACACAGAAACATAGTAAGTAAGCTAACCATCTTATTCTATTTGTTGAAAATTTCATCACTACCCTTAGTAGCCTAACGCCCGCTTAAGTGGTGAGCAACGCAATACGATGTTTCCGCATTCCACCTAAATCACTAAAATCAACGCATGATAAAAGTGCCACGCGTTGCGAATCCGTCTTGAAGCGTTTGTTATGTGTATTGGCTTAAGTGATTCTCTATAAATTCGATATCAGCTCGATAAAAATCACCAAGTGGAATAGCACTTGGCTCAAGCCAAAAGAAAGTTTGCTGCCTAACTTCATCAATCATCTGAGGCTCAGTATCATTACCCGCACGTAAAACAACATAATGAATTTCACCACCAAAATCATTTTTAGCTTGATGACTACCGAGTCGCTTTAAACCTTGCAGTCCCGTTTCTTCCCACAGCTCTCTAACTGCTGCTTGATTACCTGACTCACCAGGGTCAATAGAACCGCCTGGGAATTCAAATACCATTCCTTGCCCTCGTCTGAAGCGCTTTTGGATAAGAACTTTTCCATCTCTTACGACCACGCCCATCGCAATATTTTTCATGTGAACTTTCCTTGTTCTTCTAAATACACATAACGCCCAATTAAGGGGTGAACAACGCCTCCACCCAAACCTAAAGCATTGTGCCATAAACACTAAAACTGAAGTAGAAGCAAAAGTGCCAAGCGTTGTGAATCCCTCTTAAATTGCTTGTTATACGCGTTTCAACTTGGTTTAAAATCTACCAGCTAAGAAGTCTTCTAGATAGGTCAATGAAGCTCCATCTCTAACTTCGTCCCAAACTGATAAAAAAGCTTTGTTTTGCAAATTTAACTTAATACCAGAACTCCAATCGCCCCAACGTTCCTCGCTGATTCTACTTTTGCTGTACAAATATATTTGTTCATTGCACAAATCGAGGTAATTGAAAATCAGCTCTCTCACATCACCTTGGGCTATGTGGTCCTTACCTATCAGGATATCAACAGGAATATTTTGTATTATCTGCCGATATTGTTGGTCTATAGAGTTTTCAAACTCTGTCTGCGCAATATTTTGTTTAACTTTCAACTGTTTAAGTGCGAATAAAACACCGATAGCAGTGATAACGACCGAGACCAAGCCGACCACTGCGCCAACACTCGTGGCAATATCTGCAATATCGCCCCATGGAATCTTGTCTTTCATAATCTCAACTTCTGATTAGCGTATAACGCCCTGCTAAGGGGTGAGCAA
>NZ_BCUF01000104.1 GCF_001591145.1 Vibrio harveyi NBRC 15634 = ATCC 14126 = KCTC 12724
CTGATTGCGTCTACATCAGCAATCGTTGGCTTGTCGTCAACAATCGTAACCGGAATCGTTGCCGTTGTGCTATCACCATCAAAATCGGTCGCGATGATTGGGAAATTGAGGATCAACTCATCACTGTTTGCAGCATGGTCAATCGGACCTTGTAACGTGAAGTTATAGCTGCCATCTGGGTTCACCGTCAGAGTGAATACGGGATTTGCCCCTGCTGTCGCTTCATAAGTGAAGCTACCGTCTGGGTTAGCCGTTTCGTTTAGACTAACGTCGACTCCTTGCGACTTCAAACCATCGACTGGCGTTGCAGCGCCCTCAAGCTGATAGCTCACCACTCGGTCAGAGCCCTGCGTCGTCGTAAAGTTACCATTGATTGAAATTGGATCTGAACCATCCGAACCAACGCTCGCCAAATCGTCTTCATCGACAGAAATCGCATTGACATCAGTAATGACCGGCTTGTCGTCCACAATCGTGACAGGAATCGTTGCCGTTGTTATATCGCCGTCAAAATCGGTCGCAATAATCGGGAAATTAAGGATCAACTCATCGCTGTTTGGAGCGTGATCGATTGGGCCTTGCAGCGTGAAATTGTAGCTGCCATCGGTGTTGACCTTCAGCGTAAAGACTGCATTTGCGCCTGCTGTCGCTTCATAAGTGAAGCTACCATCTGGGTTTGCCGTTTCATTCAGAACGACGTCGACACCTTGCGATTTCAAACCACCAACTGGTGTTGCAGAGCTATCTAGTTGGTAGCTCACCACTCGGTCAGAGCCTTGTGTCGTCGTAAAGTTACCATCAATGGAAACCGGATTGCTTTGGTCTGAGCCAATAGCCGCTAAATCGTCCTCGTCCACGCTGATTGCGTCAACATCGGTAATGGTTGGCTTATCATCAACAATGGTAACTGGGATGCTGACTGTTGACGTATCCCCATCAAAATCTGTTGCTGTAATTGGGAAGTTAAGAACCAACTCATCACTGTTTGATGCATGGTCGATCGGACCTTGCAGCGTAAAATTGTAGCTGCCATCTGGGTTCACCGTCAGAGTGAATACGGGATTTGCCCCAGCTGTCGCTTCATAAGTAAAGCTACCGTCTGGGTTTGCCGTTTCATTCAGAACGACGTCGACACCTTGCGATTTCAAACCATCAACTGGTGTTGCAGAGCTATCTAACTGGTAACTCACTACTCGGTCTGAACCTTGCGTCGTCGTAAAGTTACCATTAATGGAAACCGGATTGCTTTGGTCCGAGCCAATACTCGCTAAATCATCTTCATCGACAGAAATCGCATCAACATCAGTAATGGTTGGCTTATCATCAACAATCGTGACTGGGATGCTGACTGTTGACGTATCCCCATCAAAATCTGTTGCTGTAATTGGGAAATTAAGGATCAACTCATCACTGTTGGGTGCATGGTCGATCGGACCTTGCAGCGTAAAGTTGTAGCTGCCATCGGTATTGACCGTTAACGTAAACACCGAGTTAGCACCCGCTGTTGCCTCATAAGTAAAGCTACCATCTGGGTTTGCAGTTTCATTCAGAACGACGTCGATACCTTGTGATTTCAAACCATCAACTGGTGTTGCAGAGCTTTCTAGTTGGTAGCTCACTACTCGGTCTGAGCCCTGTGTGGTAGTGAAGTTTCCGTCAATTGAAACCGGGGCAGAGCCATCTGAACCGATCGGCGCTAAATCATCTTCATCAACAGAAATCGCATCGACATCAGTAATGACCGGCTTGTCGTCCACAATCGTAACTGGGATAGTCGCGATTGTTGTATCACCGTCAAAGTCTGTCGCTATGATTGGAAAGTTGAGGATCAACTCGTCACTGTTTGGAGCGTGATCAATTGGACCTTGCAGGGTGAAGTTGTAGCTACCGTCAGTGTTTACCGTCAGCGTAAAGACCGCGTTAGTGCCTGCTGTCGCTTCATAAGTGAAACTACCGTCTGGATTTGCGGTTTCCGCCAATGTGACATCGACACCTTGCGATTTCAGACAATCGACAGGAGTTGCAGAACCGTCTAACTGGTAGCTCACCACGCGGTCAGAGCCTTGCGTCGTCGTGAAGTTGCCATCAATTGAAACTGGGTCTGTGCCATCTGAACCAATCGTCGCTAAATCATCTTCATCAACAGAAATCGCATCTAAGTCAGTAATGGTTGGCTTGTCGTCTACAATCGTGACAGGAATCGTTGCCGTTGTACTATCACCGTCAAAGTCTGTCGCAATGATTGGGAAGTTGAGGATCAATTCATCGCTGTTTGGCGCATGATCGATTGGTCCCTGCAAGGTAAAGTTATAGCTACCATCGGTATTAACGGTAAGCGTGAATACCGCATTTGCACCCGCTGTCGCTTCATAAGTGAAACTACCATCTGGATTTGCGGTTTCCGCCAATGTTACATCGACACCTTGCGATTTCAGACCATCGACAGGTGTTGCAGAACCGTCAAGCTGGTAGCTCACCACGCGGTCAGAACCTTGTGTCGTCGTGAAGTTACCATCAATTGAAACTGGCTCGGAGCCATCTGAACCAATACTGGCTAAATCATCTTCGTCAACAGAGATCGCATCGGCATCAGTAATGGTTGGCTTGTCATCTACGATGCTAACTGGAATCGTGGCTGTCGAGGTATCGCCGTCAAAATCGGTCGCAATAATTGGAAAATTGAGAGTCAACTCATCACTGTTTGCAGCATGGTCAATCGGACCTTGCAATGTGAAGTTATAGCTGCCATCGGTATTAACGGTAAGCGTGAATACTGCATTTGCACCCGCAGTTGCCTCATAAGTAAAGCTACCATCTGGGTTTGCAGTTTCCGCCAATGTTACATCGATACCTTGCGATTTCAGACCATCAACTGGCGTGGCAGAACCATCAAGCTGGTAGCTCACCACTCGGTC
>NZ_BCUF01000105.1 GCF_001591145.1 Vibrio harveyi NBRC 15634 = ATCC 14126 = KCTC 12724
TCGTGTTTAAGGTGGTATGCGGGAGCTTCGGTATTGCGTTGCTCACACCTTAACAGAGCGTTAGCTTTATCAATCCAATCGTTAAATGTAAGAGTTAGAATTGTCAAGTACAATGTTGCTTTGATACTTGCCGAAAAAGGGACTCTTGGAGGCATGTAATTGAGTTATTTCAGCTAGTATTTCCTCAATTTAATGTGAGGATAAAATAAATGACTGGCAAAAAAGTCAAAGCAATATTAAATCTCAGGCGCATAAAACAGTATGGAGAGACAACGTTAGGAAAACTAACTATTGAAGGTATCGACAAGAGTTGGTTTGTTCTCGAACCAGGAGGTCCTGACTCTATAGTTGAGGGTTCGGACAAAAGAATTTCGGCTGGTACATACAAAGTGGAACCATTTAGTGGTACCAAATATAAAAATGTGTACGAATTAAAAAATGTTCCAGGACGGACTTATGTTTTGATTCACGCAGGCAATTATCACAAAAATACGGAAGGCTGTCTAATGCCTGGTAAAAGTTGGGGAGTGTTAAAAGATTCTCATTATTATGTAAGCAATAGTAAAGTGGCGTTAAAAGAAATTTTTTTAGAGATTGGTAAGTATAAAGAAATTGAGATTAGAGTAACAAATCAACTGGAGAAATGATTCATGTTAAAAAATATTGTGATTTTAATTTTTCTAATTTTTTCAAGTACTGTTATCGCATCTACCCCACGTACAGAGCTCAACCTTCTCTGGATGAAAAATAATTATTTTGTAATTCAAGAACACTTGGAAAGTGATGAATCGAAAATAGTTGTCCCTACAATAAATACTCTGGGGGAAATATGGGTTCACAGGGATGGTGCTGTTTCTGGAGAGGTGTCCCTTTTGTTGTTAGTTGCCTTGACTCATCATACCTATATTACGCTAGCAGTGCTTTCATCAGAGCCCGATTCGTTTTCAAAATGGTTAAATGAATTACAAGGAATAGTTTTTACGGATTTCAATGGAGGAGAAGTTGAACAATTATTTCATGCTAAAGAAGATCTTGTTCGTGCTTTGAGTTTATATATGAACTCAAATCCGCAAGTAGCGCTAGCTCCTTATGGCGAGAGCTTACTTGAACGACTTGAGAGAATTTCAATCCGAAGCGTAGATTAATATGTCTGCTAAAAATTGAGTTGTAGTGTTTCGTGGTAGCGTTGCTCACACCTTAATGCGGCGTTAGGTGTCATAATTGACAGCGGTAAATTAAGAAAAATTGATGAATAGAACATTTACATTTGAGCGTTCAAAAAAGAAGAACGGACAAAAAGCTAAGTATACCTTTGTAGAGCTTGAAAATGGTGTACAAGTTATTCGTGATAATGATGGGGAGATTTTTACCCATGACTTTACGATTGGCAGCCGCTTTGTTACCAAAACGGGGAAAAAAGTAAAGATGATTGGTTGGTATTGGTCACCCGAGGAGAATGCAGGCTGCTACGCAAAGACAGATCAGAACCCTGTGAGCCTACAAAATCAAATAGATCACATCTACTCAAAATCATATGGTGTTGAGGATGAACTTATTCGCGGTGAGTTAGATATTCATGCCGTAGGTTATGTAGAGGGAGCGGTTAAAAAAGTACTTATAAACCAGTATGAGAGAGACCCTAAAGCAAGGAGAGCATGCATAGACTTTTTTGGTTGTAAGTGTTTCATATGCAATTTTGATTTTGCCCTTTTTTATGGTGGGTATGGGGCTGGCTTTATTGAAGTTCATCACGTTAAGCCATTGAGTCATATAAAAGCAACATATAAAGTCAACCCGATAGAAGATCTAATACCAGTATGCTCAAATTGTCATTCAATGCTACATCGGGGAAAAGCTCCTTTGACAGTTGAAGAACTAAAATCAATTGTTAACTGACACCTAACAAACAATTTAAGAGTGATTCGGCGCGCGTGGCATTTTTACTATGCGTCGGTTTAAGTGATTAGGGTGTTATGCGGTAGCATTGGTATTGCGTGCCTCACACCTTAATTGGGCGTTATGTGTCATTCAGCTTGACCAGATAGCATTCTTTAAGTATAAAAAACACTTTCTATGCAATTGGTTTTATAAATGTTTCAAGGCGTATTAAAAAAACATCCCAAATTTGCTTTTGCACTTTTTGCATTGCTGTGTGGTTCGACCTTATTTCTGGTTTTTTCTGACGATTACTCAAAGACCTTTGAAGATAATTTAGTCCCTGAGTTTGTAGGGGTTGCTGTAGAGCTTGCCTTAATTATTTTTGTTCTCGACATTATTGCTCTTAAGCAAGAGAAAAAGCGTTCTCGTCAGCTGGAAAAAAGAGCGAGGGAGTATTTAAGGTTCATAGTTGTTAATTTGCTCAAAGATTCAAGAGTGTTCGATAAGACAAGATCAGTGCTACCATCAATAGTGGAGTACGAGTCAAATCGAAATGACTTTAAGTTCTTTGCTAGTGAAAGGGCTAGGAGCAATGAAGTTATTGATGCTCTTGTTCGTGTACTTGCCACTTCTGAAAGTGAGGTGCACGAGCATATCAAAAATCATGTGTCGATCGAACTAGCAAGCTTCCATTCACTATTCCCAATAGTTGCAGAAATTAGTGAAGACCATTTCAAAACATGGGGTCGTATCGTGTACTTTTTGACTAAAGTTGCCAAAGGAGACGATATCGAAAGTAACATCATCGCGGTTTTGCAAAAAATCAAAAAATTCGATGAAAAAACTGGAGAAGTTTTTGGCGACTTGAGCTAGACACATAACAAAC
>NZ_BCUF01000106.1 GCF_001591145.1 Vibrio harveyi NBRC 15634 = ATCC 14126 = KCTC 12724
TAACACGAACAATAGAAAGAATAACGGTACGCCGACTTAGCTCAGTAGGTAGAGCAACTGACTTGTAATCAGTAGGTCACCAGTTCGATTCCGGTAGTCGGCACCATTTATTCTTAAACAAGATAATTCCTCCTTAGCTCAGTTGGTAGAGCGACGGACTGTTAATCCGCAGGTCACTGGTTCAAGTCCAGTAGGAGGAGCCATCTTTCGGTTAGTAAGTCGATTACTTATTAACGAAAATGTGCCGACTTAGCTCAGTAGGTAGAGCAACTGACTTGTAATCAGTAGGTCACCAGTTCGATTCCGGTAGTCGGCACCACTTATTAAAATTTGTTCCTCCTTAGCTCAGTTGGTAGAGCGACGGACTGTTAATCCGCAGGTCACTGGTTCAAGTCCAGTAGGAGGAGCCATATTAGAAAAAGCCGCATCACTTGATGCGGCTTTTTTGCATCTGAAGAAAACGCACCGCTCCCTCTCTTCACCCAACTTTATCTCAATAAACAAAAAGCCAGGCGATGTACCTAGCTTTCTCTTTTTGTATCGTATCAATGAGTGTCTAAGCGGAAGGCTAGCTCAAACCGCCAAGGCAGATGTACTTCGTCTCTAGATACTCATCCATGCCTTGCTTAGCCCCTTCACGACCAATGCCTGATTCTTTGATCCCACCAAACGGTGCCACTTCCGTAGAGATAATTCCTTCATTTACCCCCACCATGCCATATTCCAAACCTTCACTAAATTTGATGATGCGCTTCAAGCTATCGGTGTAGAAGTAACAAGCTAAACCATATTCAGTGTCATTCGCCATCGAGAGCACTTGCTCATCATCATCAAAACTAATGACTGGCAGAACCGGGCCAAACAGCTCTTGTTGCACTATCGCCATACCTTGTTCCACATTATCTAAGATAACAGGCTCCATAAAGCGCCCAGAGCGTTTTTGAGGCAGATTAAGCATCGCTGCCCCTTCTTGTACTGCCTGATCGATCACTGCTTCTAGACGATGCTTAGAAGCCATTGTAATCACAGGACCAAGAGTTGTATTTTTCTCAAGACCATTACCGACCGTCAGGCTTGTTACCTTATCTAGAAGCTTAGTTAAGAACGCCTCTTTTACGTTCTGATGCACATACAAGCGGTTGGTACACACACAGGTTTGTCCGGCATTACGAAACTTAGAGGCAATCAAGCCATTCGCCGCAGCTTCTAAATCTGCATCGTCAAAAACAATAAAAGGCGCATTGCCACCTAATTCCATAGAAGCGGCTTTAACCGTATCACTTGCCTGCTTCATCAAGATCTTGCCGACACGTGTCGAACCCGTGAAAGAGATCTTCTTAATTCGCGGATCGGTACTTAATACCAAACCAAACTCTGCCGCTTGCTCAGAAACAACGGTAGACAATAGAGCTTTAGGGATGCCAGCCTGGTGAGCAAGCTCAACCACAGCCAGAGCAGTCAAAGGCGTTAATTCAGAAGGTTTAATGATCATCCCACATCCCGCAGCCAAAGCAGGAGCCGCTTTTCGAGTGATCATTGCAATAGGGAAATTCCATGGTGTAATCGCAGCACACACGCCGACAGGCTGTTTAATGGTAGAGAGTCGTCTATCTACCGCTGGTGCAGGTATAACCTCACCATAGGCGCGCTTAGCCTCTTCTGCGAACCATTCAACAAAAGATGCTCCATATGCGACTTCTCCACGACTTTCAGAAAGCGGTTTGCCTTGTTCTAAGGTAATGATGTTAGCAATATCTTCCGTGTGCTCTACAAGCAATTGAAACCACTTTTTCAGCGAAGCGGAACGTACTTTAGCACTGAGTTTTTCCCACTCAACTTGAGCCGCTTTACACGTTTCTATTTGCACATCTAGCTCGTCCAAAGAGCTAGGTTTTAAGCGAATCAGTTCTTGCTCAGTCGCAGGGTTAATAACTGCAATCCCATCTTGAGAAGACAGGCTTTCGAATAAGACTCTTAGTGTTTCACTTTGTATCTGCTGCATCATTAGGTTGTACTCCCAAAAGAACCTTTACTAGGTTAATCCTTCTGACAAATAAGAGTAAAGCAAACAAAGTTTTCTTCAGCGTAAATATGAGAAGTGATGACCAAGTACAGTTAACCAGTGATACAGAGAAGGGAACACAAACAGAGATTGCTATGATTGAAGAAGATAAGTATTTGGTGGGTCATAAGATAAACCCTGTCTTTGATGTAAGAGAGCAAATAGAGGGTATCTCAGACGTAACCAAATGATAGGTTAGATTTCTCAATACTCGTGGAAAGACTGGGGTGCGAATGTAGAGCTTTATCTGAATAAGTGGTTGAGCTTGTAGGCTACAGATAAAACCTTGCGAGACTTATTTACCCATAAGAGAAAATCATGTTTCCTAAAACGACAAAACCCAGTCCGAGGACTGGGTTTCTAAATAAGTGGCGGACGGTC
>NZ_BCUF01000107.1 GCF_001591145.1 Vibrio harveyi NBRC 15634 = ATCC 14126 = KCTC 12724
CCTCCAACGAGTTCGATACCTAAAGACCTTACTCCGGCTCAGGACCGTATTTGTTCTGACCGGCAGAACCTTTCAAGAAACCACACTCGATAAGAATCCATAGGCCACATAGCAGAGAGACCGAAGCAATCAGCATTTGCGGTGCAGATGGGTCCTGCGCGGCAGGGTTAGTCATTGGCGTGGCAACTCGGCCAATGATCAATGGAATATTCAATGCTAGCCAGTAAATCGACTTATTACGGTCATGCCAACGCTTAGTGGTTATCGCCAAATCTGGGATCAGAAGAATCAATAAGAAGATAGGCAGAAGAATATAAGAAAATGCAGGGAACAACTTACTGATGCCCGCACCAAAACCTAAGATTAGGATGTAGTAGATGATGTTCCACATCCAGTAAGTTTTACGACCTATACGCCCTTGGAAAGAAAACAATAACTCTTTAATCGACATCGACTTTTACCCTAATTTTGAAAGGCTATAGATTAGCCGAGTCAGCATGGTTTGAAAAGTTCATCCCCCAGAGGAAAATATCACCAGATTTCAAACTGTAGGTATGCACATTTAGAGCCTTCAACTTGTCGACTCTAAATGTCTAAATGAGGCGGTTTGGGATTTAACCCGAGCAACAGAGCTAGTTCACCACCTTCTGGAAGCAATCAATATCCATATCGCGCACATTCACCGTTAAGCTACGAACATGACTCGCTTGTTCCTGTAAAACAACCATCAGTGCTCTTGATAACTCGCGTTTTTGTTCTGCATTTCTACCTGCCAACAAATCAAAGTTGATGTGAATAAAATCAACACTATCGCCCTCTTCTCCCACCAACCAATTGTGGCAACGAAGCGCACGTGATTTGACGGACGCAAGCTCGAACAAACCACTCTCCAAGGTGACTTTGTGTAGATCTTCTAGTAATCCCTGAACATTCACACGCTCATCGACTGAGTTGGAATATTCTAAAACTAAGTTTGGCATTTTGATTCCTTTCTTATTACGGCGAACTTTTAACCCACAGTAATACCAATCTAAGGCGCATTTTCCGAGGAATGGACTATCATTCTGTCTACGCGATCACCAATCGATTGCTTTTGACAAAAATAACAGAACTAATGCAACACCGACCAGATGAAGAAAGCCGAATAAGACATGACGCCAATCATGATCTGTTCACATTATTCTGTTATATTCCTACGTAGATTTTTTACATTAATAGACTATATACATTAAAGATAAGGGAGATATTCCTATGCGTCGTCCTGTAGTGATGGGTAACTGGAAACTAAACGGTAGCAAAGCAATGGTAACTGAGCTGCTAACTGGTATTAACGCTGAACTTGAAGGCGTTGAAGGTGTTGACGTAGCAGTAGCTCCACCAGCTCTTTACATCGATCTAGCTGAGCGCGTAATCGCTGAAGGCGGTAACAAAGTTATCCTAGGTGCACAAAACACTGACCTAAACAACAGCGGTGCTTTCACTGGCGACATGTCTCCAGAAATGCTGAAAGACTTCGGTGCTTCTCACATCATCATCGGTCACTCAGAGCGTCGTGAATACCACAACGAATCTGACGAGTTCATCGCTAAGAAATTCAACTTCCTAAAAGAAAACGGTCTAACGCCTGTTTTCTGTATCGGTGAATCTGAAGCTCAAAACGAAGCTGGCGAAACTGAAGCAGTATGTGCACGTCAAATCAACGCAGTTATCGACACTTACGGTGTTGAAGCTCTAAACGGCGCAATCATCGCTTACGAACCAATCTGGGCTATCGGTACTGGTAAAGCAGCAACAGCTGAAGATGCACAACGCATCCACGCTTCTATCCGCGCACTAATCGCAGCGAAAGACGAAGCAGTTGCAGCACAAGTAATCATCCAATACGGCGGTTCTGTTAAGCCAGAAAACGCTGAAGCTTACTTCTCACAACCAGACATCGACGGTGCTCTAGTTGGTGGCGCTTCTCTAGACGCTAAGAGCTTCGTAGCTATCGCTAAAGCAGCGGCAGCAGCTAAAGCTTAATTTCGCTTTTATTAAGCAGAAATAACAAAGGGATGCATCACGCATCCCTTTTTGTTTGCCTACGATCTAATGAGTTTAGTCATTCCGAGGAGTCTAAACGACATCAGGAATCTACTAACCGCACGCCCCAAATCAAACCAGCAAAACAACAGACATAACCTATAAAAATCCCGTCATTCCGAGGAGCTCAACGACATTAGGAATCTACTAACCGCACGCACCCAAATCAAACCAACAAAACAACAGACACAACCTATGAGACTCCCGTCATTCCGAGGAGCCTAAGCGACATCAGGAATCTACTAACCGCACACCCCC
>NZ_BCUF01000108.1 GCF_001591145.1 Vibrio harveyi NBRC 15634 = ATCC 14126 = KCTC 12724
CAAGATGGTACCCGACAAACTAAAAGAAGCGATGGGCGAGTTTGATGATCTTTTTGCTCGTATCTTAGGTAAGGGCGAGAAAACTTATCCAGCAAAAGTAAAACATAATACAGGTGAGTCTGCTCAGTCAGGAAAGAACTCTGCAAAGGCGAATGAAGATAAAGATAAGAAACCAGTTAAATGTAAGGTTTGTAAGCGTATTGCGGGTAGAAAGAAAGGTCAATGCCAAGAAGCGTTGAAAATGTGAGGATGTTATGGGGATCATCAAAGATAAAGGTCGTTGGGAGCGTTCTAGTTTAAGCAACAGCAAAGTTAAATCGCTGCGTAATAAGCATCCACTTAACTTTCAAACTTACTCGATGGCTGCTCACCACTTAATTTCTTGCGAGGTTGCAAAAAAGTTATCAAGCATCAGAAAAAAGCAAATTGTTTACAAGGGTTATGATATTAACTATCTGTATAATTTAGTATTATTACCAACTATTGACCAAGTTTCATGCCAGTATAACGTACCATTGCATAAATCAGGGCATACCGATCGTCGCCTCGAAGAGTATTTTCAGAGAGAATCCGGAAAAAACCTTGAAGGCGAGCTGTCCGAGTTAGAAAGCGGTCTCAAGCAAGAGGCAGATGCGGATAAATCAAAGTTGCTAGCTGGAGATTTGTCTATGGTTGCTAGTGTGCGAGGTTATCACAAGGTCGTTGGCTCTATGTTAGCTAAAACGTTAAAAAATTTAGATTGTGACACAGAGGCTCAAGAGTATGTTGATAGCTTGGATGAATTATCTATCGATATTGCCGACCTTTTGGGTTGCCACAAACTTCATTTGATTTCACGTGGTAGGCATTTGACTCCTTCAGGTAAAGGTTGTCATATGTGTAGAAGTGGTAAAGTAGACACACCAAGATTGCATTACTTGAGTGGAAGCAGAGATTTTGATGAACCAGTACCTAGTCAAGCCAAGGTCAAAAAGTTCTGTTTTGAAGGGGCATCATTAAAAACAATGGGAGAATTAGTTTAGCCTATGAACTTTTCAATAATTAGTGAAAACTTTCATGAGTCTACAACAAGTTTTGTTTGTATTGACAGTAGAGAACCATTGTATAGCAAAGCGCAATTTGAGCCCACAAGCTCTTTAGAGCCTATTGTTTGGGAATCTACGGATGGTTTTATTAAAGGTGTAGGTAATATTGCGGATAATGGTGATCTCTGTGTTAGTAAGGAGTTCGCTGAACTGGTGATGAGTTTTGACCCTTATGGGATCGAATGTTACCCCGCAGAACTTAGATTACCAGATGGCTCGTTATCAAATCGTTATTTGTTGGCACTAAATAATGTTTTAGATGTTATTGATGAATCTAAATCTAGAATGAGAAAGTCACCCAAGAGAAATAAGATGTTAGTTATGGAACTTTATTTATCTGAGGAGAAATTAAAAAAAATCCCTCTTCAAAATAGAGTTTTGTTCCGCGTTAAAGGGGCAGAGACCGCAACAATTTTCTGTGAGGAAATTTTTGATCTTGTGAGTGGCACTGAATCATTTAGTGATTTAAGAGCTTTTAAATTGGATTGTGATAAGGAAGTACCAAAGTACTGAGGCTTAAAATGAAAGAACAATATCATTTACTAACTAAACAAGACCTAGGTAACTTTCCATTCCAACAAAGCCCTAAGCCAATAGTGCCGGTAGAGCCTGATCTGCTTTTGGAAATGACCTTTTCTCCAAAGCTATTTATCATCAGCGATATTGCGTCAAAAGTGGAGAAACTGGTCGTACACGGAGTAGAGTGGTTAGATGCTCGTGTCGATTGTTCTCCAAGCCAACCAACAGATGATCAAATTAAAGTTTATGAAGATTATCGTATGCCTTACATCCATCAAACTTATAAATTGACGGACAAAGAAAAACAATACGGTAAGTTGAACTGGTTAGATATCGAGTCAACAGAGTTTGACTTCTCTAAATTAGAAAATATTCCCTTAGAGGAACGATTAATATTTAAACTAGAAGAAGATTTTGGCTTAGTTTTTATTCACCAAAGTGTGATTGACCTTCTGAAAAAAGACGTCAAAGACGTTTGGGTAAGAGATGTATAGAAAGCGCCGAAAGGCGCTTTTTCATTTAATACTAGATTTAATCTATAAGTCATGTAAATACACCTTCTTAAGTGTTTTTAACGAAGGTCGGCAAGCCGATCGTTCCTATCCCTTATGGCAACAATGCTAAATCAGCAGACCTTGCTGGTGGCACAACGACTATCTCAATGGATGGCGGCAACAGTGTCGCAA
>NZ_BCUF01000109.1 GCF_001591145.1 Vibrio harveyi NBRC 15634 = ATCC 14126 = KCTC 12724
AAACCAAAAGAGTTCGTCATCCTAGCAACCTCAAGCGAGACTAAGGATCGAGTAACAGCGCCCCCAAACTCTTCTTCATTCACCTTAAATCACGCATAAACGGATGATAGATTCTGCATCACGCTCGTTCCTCGATGTTCAGAATGACAATTACTTTAACAAGCTATAAACCAAAGGAGTTCGTCATCCTAGCGAGCTCAAGCGAGACTAAGGATCTAATAACAGTGCCCCCAAACTCTTCTTCATTCACCTTAAATCACGGCACAAACGGATAATAGATTTTGAATCACACTCGTTCCTTGCTGTTCAGAATGACAATTACTTTAACAAGCTATAAACCAAAGGAGTTCGTCATCCTAGCGAGCTCAAGCGAGACTAAGGATCTAATAACAGCGCCCCCAAACTCTTCTTCATTCACCTTAAATCACAGCACAAACGGATAATAGATTCTGAATCACACTCGTTCCTCGTTGTTTAGAATGACGACATATACCCAACAAATCCACACACAAATTAAGTCAACACTTTTCTTTACTAACCCTATCGAGCATAATATGTACTGATGTATAGATGGTGGGTATATGAAGACCGTAGATAGGATTTTGCAAATCGTTAAGCGTGATGGCTCTGTCACTGCGAAACAACTCTCTTCTGAACTGGGTATGACAACCATGGGTGCGCGTCAGCATCTACAAGGTTTAGAAGATGACGGCATCCTGTCGATTCATGATGTAAAGGTCAAAGTTGGGCGCCCAACCCGTCATTGGTCCCTTACGCAAAAAGGTCATGAGCAATTTGCTGATCGCCACGGCGAACTGACCATTCAGTTTATTGAAGCGGTAGAGCACATCTTCGGTAAAGACGGATTGGAGAAAGTCACGTCTGAGCGCGAGAAACTCACCCTACAAAACTACCAGCAACACCTTGAGCAGTGCGACTCTCTGGAAAGCAAGTTACAGACACTTGTTACTCTGCGTGAGCAAGAAGGCTACATGGCAGAACTAGAGAAAGATGAACATGGGTTTCTTCTCATAGAAAATCACTGCCCTATTTGCAAAGCAGCCACTCGCTGCCCAAGTTTGTGCCAATCTGAACTCAATGTCTTCCAATCACTTTTAGGTAGCGAAACCAAAATCGAACGAGATGAGCACATCATCAGTGGTCAACGTCGCTGCGTGTACCGAATCCAGCAATAAATCTTCGACCAAACCAACCGTTATTATGAACATACTCTCTTATAAATGAGACTATGACACAATTCATCCGCTCTCATCCTCTATGTAGATTAAGCTTTTAGTAACTAGGAGCAACATCCAATGGATTTGGAGCGGCTATGCCGAACAGTTATACACCTCAAGTTTTGCCCTCATTCGATGAAATGGTAAAAATGGCAGAACGCGACCCCGAAGCCTTTGAGCAATTTCGTCACGATATGGCGAAAGAGATGATTGAAGGTGCTTCAGAGCAGATGCAACCTCGACTGTGGGCACAGCAAAGTCACATAGATAGAGTCATTCATAACTGCAAAAATCCCAACCACACAAATGTCGTATTAATGAATGAATTGCAGAAACAGGTCGTGAAATTCAGAGAGGCATTACAAGGGGAAACCGCCCCAACTAAAAAAGCCGATGTGGTTGAGTTGAAAACGTTTAAAGATAGGGATGATTTTTACTAAAACTCGTTGGACAAATCGAGAAAGTCAGGATTCGTTTTTCTCACTAAATCTAACTTCCACTCTCGCTTCCATTGTTTCAACTGCTTTTCTCGGTTTATGGCAGTTGCCATATCTTCAAACAGCTCAAAGTAAACGAGCTTGTGAACGTGATATTTCTTGGTAAACCCATCAATGACTCCGTTTTTATGCTGCCATATTCTTTGGGCTAGTTGGCTGGTAACACCAATGTAGAGAACTGAGTTATTTTTTGAAGTTAGGATGTAAACGCAAGGTACCTTGTCGATGGTTCATTCTCCTTAATGATCTGTGGTTGCTTTTCCATTGTAATTCACTAGCTCGGTCGTTTACTGCAAACTCGGAGCACTCGGTGAGTAGATTATGAATCACGCTCGTCCCTCGCTGTTCAGAATGACAGTTAATTTAACTTGCTATTAAATAAAGGAATCCGTCATTCTAGCGAGCCTCAGCGAGACTAAGAATCTACTTTCAGCAAGTACAATACC
>NZ_BCUF01000110.1 GCF_001591145.1 Vibrio harveyi NBRC 15634 = ATCC 14126 = KCTC 12724
TTTGAAAGCCAAGTCTTCGGACTTGGCTTTTTTCTTATCTGCATTATAAAAATACTTATCTACTTTCAGTATCTCCATTTAACTTTAAGACTCCTCCCCTTCAAAAACCCTTATAAACTCAAGATTCATTTGATAAAACACACTTATTTCACGCTAAAAATTTAATCCAAATCATAGTTTCAACATTGATGCATAGGCGCGTGTATACATCTTCAATATGATGAATTTATTATTACGCCCCCTAATAAGCTATGCATTGCATAGTATTAAATACGTCTCGTGAGCTAACTATGAAATTAAAAACTCAAGCCTATTTATTATCTGCAATCATCTTGATTGCGTTACTTGCTCTTACTGCAACAGGTCTTTGGACACTACGCGTCGCAAGTAACCTTGATAACAAAGCTCGAGTGACTGAGCTATTTAAGAGTGCATACAGCATTCTAACTGAAGTTGAGAAAATGGCAGTGGAAGGCAAGATGCCTGAAGATGAAGCCAAAGCATTGGCTACTCGCCTACTTCGCAACAATATCTACAAAGACAACGAATACGTTTATGTTGCCGACGAAAACATGATTTTTGTGGCAGCACCGCTCGACCCTCAATTGCATGGCACCAGTTTCCATGATTTCCGCGATGGCGACGGCAACAGTGTTGGTCAATTAATCTTAGATGTCCTAGGTCGTAAAACAGGTCAAATCGTTGAATACACTTGGACACAAAAACTCCCTGACGGCACGATCGAAGAAAAACACTCCATTGCAGAGAAAACGCCCCATTGGAACTGGGTGGTAGGCACTGGCATCGGGTTTAATGAGGTCAATGCTCGCTTCTGGTCAACAGCTCAATGGCAACTAGCACTGTGTCTAGCAATTGCGGGGGCGATACTAGGTGGGTTGATTATCTCCATCCGTAAGATGCTTAATCTACTCGGCGGTGAGCCAAATGACGTACGTGAAGCGGTTCAAGCCGTTGCTCAAGGAGATATCCAAACCAGCTTTGAATATACCGCACCAAAAGACAGCATCTATGGTGCTGTACAAGAGATGAGTCAATCTCTGGCTAAGATGGTAACTAACCTGGACGAATCAATGCACGCCTTGCGTTCAGAGCTATCAGCGGTAGAGTCTCGCTCTAATTCGATCGCTGATCTAACCATGTCTCAGCAACAATCGACGGCAATGATCGCAACAGCAATGACAGAAATGGCTTCTTCGGCTAACCATGTAGCAAGTTCGGCAAGCGATACAGCACAAAACACCGATGAAGCAGATAAACAGAGTCAGCACACGCAATCATTAATCCATAGCACTGTAGACAACATCCAAGGGTTGGCGACTCAGTTGAATACGGCAAGTAAAGCGGTTGCGGACCTTGATCAAGATGTAAACAGTATCGTAAAAGTTCTCGACGTGATCGGCGATATTGCAGAGCAAACTAACCTACTGGCGCTAAATGCCGCGATTGAAGCAGCCCGTGCAGGAGAACAAGGTCGAGGCTTTGCAGTTGTTGCCGATGAGGTACGCAACCTAGCAGGTCGCACGCAAGACAGTACAAAAGAGATTCAACAGATGATCTCTAACCTTCAAGAGGGTTCGCGCAATGCTATCCATACAATGGAGATATGTGCCGAGACCAGCGAAAGCACAGTAACTGAATCAATGAACGCCTCAGAGGCACTTCAACAGATAGTAACCGCGTTAGAGTCTATTACTACGATGAGCCAACAAATTGCAACAGCAGCGGCTGAACAAACGCAAGTGAGTGATGACATTGCACACCGCATCAACCTAATTGAAGAAAGCGGCAGCCAGCTAAATACGGTGGTAACAGAAAGCCAATCAAGCACCCAAACATTGGCATCTTTAGCTGATGAACTTGAAGGTTGGGTGAACAAGTTCTCAGTAAAGCACTAGTTTAAAGTCAATTGTTCAATAAAAAGCACGTTTTCAGACGTGCTTTTTTGTTTTTATCGCCTTTATTTTGCGACAGAACGCCCTACTTTTCTTAAAACAGCGCTTAAAGCATGGTGCATTGCTGCTCAAAATGCATAAAAACAGCCCACTCCGAGCACAAATCCATCAAACGATAATTTATTTTAATTTTATTGTTGACCTGAAAGCCGAAAAGCCTTTTAATACACCT
>NZ_BCUF01000111.1 GCF_001591145.1 Vibrio harveyi NBRC 15634 = ATCC 14126 = KCTC 12724
CGAATCACTCTTAAACAGTTTGTTATAGCTCAGCGATGTGCGACAGGGTTTCTGGATGACGCTGAACCAACTTTAGAAGAGTTACTGCTTGTCCATTTGGTGCGCTACGCCCTTGTTCCCAGTTTTCTAACGTACGAGATGATGTGTGCAACAAACGAGCAAACACACCACGAGACATATTAAACTGCTCTCGAATACTCACGATTTCATCAGGTGAGATATTTAACTCACTGATGTCGTTAACTTGATGAGTTTTAAGGGTAAGCTTGCCCTCTGAATGCTCTTTAGCCTCAACAAGTGCTGAACTTAACTCCGCAAATAAATTACGATTGCTCATTACGCCACGCCTCCATAAAAGCCTTTAGTTGTTTCTTTTGGTCTACGGTTAAGTCGGACATTTCATTCTTGCCGTAAATCGTCAGCAAGTAGAAACGACGCTTTTCATCGAGGAAGTAATAGATAACGCGAGAGCCACCACGCTTGCCCTTACCTTTACTTGCAACTCGAATCTTTCGCAAACCACCTGTACCTTGAATCACGTCACCCTGCTTCGGGTTAGACATTAACTCTGCTTGAAAAAGCCTAAACTCATCATCGCTGAGATATTCATTACGGTACTTTTCAAATATGGTTGATTCGACAAATACACTTTTCATACGCAAAGTATACGCAAGTAACGTACAGATAGCAAAACTATACGTGATTAACGTAGCTATAATTTTTGGAGCAGTAAATCTGACCTGAGCTATAACGCCCAATTAAGGGGTGAACAACGCCTCTCCCCAAACCTAAAGCATTGTGCCATAAACACTAAATTTGAAGTAGAAGCAAAAGTGCCAAGCGTTGTGAATCCCTCTTAAATTGCTTGTTATGCATATCGCGCCACATCAGAGGAATGTACAATTAAACTATTGACCCGTCTATAAGGCTAGGGTTCAAGATGCACATTCGGTCAAACAATGGAGCAAATATGCTAACTGTCACTCAAATCGCGAAACAGTTCGGAGTTTCTCGTACCACTATTTTGTACTACGAAAAAGAAGAACTACTGGTACCTGCTTGTCGTTCTGAGAATGGATACCGCTGGTATGGTGAGAAAGAGATTGAACGATTAGAAGCGATTACCTCCTATCGTTCGTACGGGCTATCAGTTTCCAGTATTCGCACGTTATTAGACCGTAATAGGGAGTCTCAAACCCAAATATTGAAAGACCATTTCAATGAGTTGGAAAGAGAAATCCAAAACCTACGAGCACAGCAAAAGGCTGTGGTCGTGTTGCTTCAAGAACCAAGTCTATTAGAGGAAAATATTGTGAATAAAGAACGCTGGGTAGAAATCATGGTTGCCGCAGGATTCACTGAAACCGATATGGTCAAGTGGCATCAGAAGTTTGAAGAACTAGAGCCTAATGAACACCAGAAATTCCTTGAATCTCTCGGCATTTCTGGTGAGGAAATCACTAAGATTCGAGCTCTATAGAGTGAAAATAGCCTCAAGGAAGAGGCTATTATGCATAACGCCCAATTAACGTGTGAGCAACGCAGTCACTGAACTTGAAAACTGCGCCGTAAACACTAAACTCAACTCGAAGTGAAAGCGCCAAGCGTTGCGAATCACTGTTGAATTGTTTGTTATGTTTTACCACAAACATATGATTTACTTGAGAAAGAACTGCTATTTACAACTAGTTTTCTGAAGCAAACCACAAGGTCAGAACCGACTTGACCGCCAAAGGCGACTAACCCAAAACCAGTAATTCCACTTCACTGCCCAATGAGGCAACCTGACTTACATTCAACAAGTGCCCTCGTTTCTTCTCACAACAGCGCCAAACAGAGGTCAGTTGCCGAGACAACTGCCAAGGTGGGATGCTAATTGGAAAAGAACCTAGAGGCGACTTTAAGCCAGAGTAACTGAAACCTAGCCAGCTCGACCTGACAATGAAGCAACCCACGAAAATTGGCATGTTTTACAGGCTGAGTGATTCAAGAACTTAGACCGACTATGCGGATTTGCTGAGTCTACTAGGGACGGATTGCCCGAGGGACAAAGAACTAAAGCCTAAGACATTTAAGCCCTTGAAATACAAGTAAACATAACGCCCTGTTAAGGTGTGAGCAACGCAATACCA
>NZ_BCUF01000112.1 GCF_001591145.1 Vibrio harveyi NBRC 15634 = ATCC 14126 = KCTC 12724
ATAAACTCACCAAGCGGAGTTGCAACCAAAAACAAACTCTCGATTGCCCTACTCTGTAAGCACCAAAGAACAAAACAGCCGCTAGGACAGGCACAAAATTTTGGACTTAAAACAGCTAGAACTAAGCTCTGATGATCGACGATTAATCGGTGTACCAAGAAAACAGCTGCTAAATTTTAAGCTCAGAAACATGATTTTGATTGCTAGCTTTTTCTGGCGACTAACGCCTTGCTAAGGTGTGAGCAACGCAATACCTTAGCCTCCGCATAATACCTTAAACACATAAAGCGACGCATAGTAAAAATGCCACGCGTTGCGAATCACTCTTAAGCAACTTGTTATACCGCTTGGTTGAGGCTAAAATGACCAACATAAAGACCACTTAAGAGACCGATTATATGACCACTAGAATTTTAGCTGATGTTGCTGCAAGCATTACTGAGTTGAAAGCTAACCCTATGAAAGTTGCAACTAGTGCTTACGGCGAACCTGTTGCTGTATTAAACCGAAATGAACCAGCGTTTTATTGCGTACCTGCCGAAGCGTACGAAATGATGATGGACAGACTCGAAGATCTTGAACTACTCGCTATCGCTAAAGAGCGTGAATCTGAAGAGAGCATTTCGGTAAATATTGATGACCTATAAACTCGACTTTAAAAAGAGCGCCCTCAAAGAGTGGAAAAAGCTTGGTTCTACTCTGCAACAACAATTTAAGAAAAAGCTAATCGAGCGCTTAGATAACCCACATGTTCCGGCTTCAAAACTATCTGGAGCTGACAACATGTATAAAATTAAGTTGCGTCAATCGGGCTACCGTCTCGTCTACAAAGTTGAAGACGATGTCATCATTGTAACCGTCCTAGCAGTTGGAAAGCGCGAACGTAGCGATGTTTACCGTAAAGCCATGAAAAGGTTAGATGACTGATTGCGGTATAACGCCGCATTAAGGTGTGAGCAACGCTACCACAAAATTTAACCAGACCACCATAAACACAAAACCCAACGATGGAATGAAAAGTGCCATGCGTTGGGAATCACTCTTAAATGCTTTGTTAGCCTTATGCCTGAAGATATGCCTGATACTTACCTTCGACATTATCCACAAATGCAGAAACGGTATTGATACACTCGTTGAGGTCTTCGTTTGATATAGTTACAGGCTCACCATTTAACGTAAAACCATTTCGGTGAACTAAATCATGACGTAATGCAATCTTATCCGTTAATCCCGTATGAATGTGTATGCGAATATCCAGCGTATGTTTGTAAAGTGGGTCAATGTCATTAAGTCGATGCCAAACTAAATTCTTGACTGAATTGATAACTTTCTCTTTAACATCGCCATTAAAAATTTCTTGAACCGCGTATTTTTGCGTTTTGAATTTTTGAGCGGATGTCATCAAATTGAATGTCGCTTCATTAGTAATAATTTCATGGAGAAATAAATCAGACAAATACTTTTCCATTAAGCTAATCACATTAGAAAAGTATAGCTTCCTGTGGAACTCATCAGTATTCAAGGATGCTTGTTGAATGATTGCAATTCCTTCATGAAAGCTAGTTGAAAACTCGCTAGGGTTAGAAGTCATTCGCTATATACTCCACCTCTAAGTTTTCTTCTAGCAAACTTTCGTCGGTATCGTTAGATACTGTTACGGTCCAATCTACGCCAACGTTTGAAGAACTAACAAAAACGCTGTATTGATTACCAGAATCATCTTCAAAGTCATCGAAGTTTTGGTTTATTGAGTCCCTGTGTCGATCAGCAAAAATAGGGGAAGGTACACTTACCATCCCAACTTCTTTATCTTCAAATCTTATAACCAGATAACCGCCATTAACTGATGGCATGCAATCTGTACCCTCAAGCTCAAAACTCATATTAAACACTCTTACATCAATATATGAGCTCATTATAGCATGTAAGAAAGTCAATAGAATCATGTATAAGGCTAACGCCCTGTTAAGGTGTGAGCAACGCAATACCGATGCTTCCGCATACCACC
>NZ_BCUF01000113.1 GCF_001591145.1 Vibrio harveyi NBRC 15634 = ATCC 14126 = KCTC 12724
TGAATCACTCTTAAACAGTTTGTTATAGCACAGTATTACACGTCATCTTCCGATAAAATTTGACGACAATTACGAACTGTTAGTACGCGGATTTCGTGACTTAAACTGTAGATAATACGATAGTGACCAAAGATGATTTCGCGATAGTTCGTGTGGGGCATTTCAGGAACAAACCGCCCCATTTCAGGCATACTTCCAAGTAGTTCAGTTTTATCAAAAACTTCGTTTACCCACCTCTCTGCTGCAGGTGGATTATCCAAAGAAATAAACTCCGCTGCATCACCTAGTTTCTGAAGTGCTAATGGAGACCAGACTACTTTCATTTTTTAATGCGCCCAAGTACTTGAGCACGCGCATCATCATTGGAAACACCGAGACCAGAAGCTAACTGAGCTTCTGCTGTGCGCATTTCTTCCAGTAATTCGATTTTCTCTTGCATTGCTTCATACTCAGCAACATCGAGAACAACGGCAACACCTTTGCCACGTTGCGTAATAACCAATGGACGACGAGTCTCATTGATTTGTTTGATGTATGAAGCTACACCGGCACGAAACTCAGACAAAGGCTGAATATCTTGATCGAAATGAATACGACTCATACTGAACTCCCATTAGTACAAAATAACGTACAAATAATAGTTCAACTGTCCCTTTTGAGCAAGAAGTTGATTCTGTGTTATAACGCCCAATTAAGGGGTGAACAACGCTACCACCCAACCTAAAACATTGTGCCATAAACACTAAATTTGAAGTAGAAGCAAAAGTGCCAAGCGTTGAGAATCCCTCTTAAATTGCTTGTTATGTGGTTTTCTACTGATAAAGAAATTCTACAATGTTATTTTTTCCAAATATCCAAAAAGTATTCTTTTTGCAGCCGTCTAAGAGATTTCCTTTAAGGTCATAAATAATAACAGAAGTGAAAAAGTCCTGTTTTTTAGCGTGTTCAAGGTGTGCTTTGCAAGAATCTTCAGATATTTTGCTGACTATAACCTTGAATCCTTCATGATTTTCCCCTATAGGAGATATCGTTACATCTTCATCCCACGAATCCTTTATAAAACCATCTCTTACGATCTCTTCTTTTAAAGCTACATAATTTGCTTCTTTCTTGAAACTTTCATAAACATCTCGCCCAAGCTGAGAAATGCGATATGGACGTGACAGTTTGTTTTTCCCTGTTTCATATGTATCAACCGTATCACTAATTAATATTGCACCATCTATTTTTGTGCTTCCTGCAGCATAGTTGCAGAATGACAAACTAGTAAAAGCAACAAAGAGACACTTACTTAATAATTGCATTAACTAAACCCTTTTTATAAATATATACTTGACCACATAACGCCCAATTAAGGTGTGAAGCACGCTACCACGACACTTAATTTGACCACCATAATCACTAAACTTAACCCAAACCAAAAATGCCAAGCGTGCTGAATCACTCTTAAATTGTTTGTTAGCCCTGTGTTCGAGTTAGCGCAAAATCCTCACTTGCGACATTATCGTCCCTAGTTCGATAAGCCCAAGAGCCACGTAGAACTGCACCACGATCTTCGATTTTAAATAAGCCAGAAACGAACGACAGGCTTACATTCGTTGAACTACGCATATTTACAGTAAGGTAGCCTTCCCATGTTTCACCTGTAAATTTAAAGTCTTGTATATAATCTGAGTCAGAATTAGATTTTGTAATTACCGCCGTTCCACTAACTCTATGGGCACTTTGTTCTATATCTATTTGATAAGTGTAGGTAGCACCATTTTCCTCTGAAACTCTCGTCCAGCGTCCCTTTAGATCAACGCCATCATATGATGCTTTTTGATACGTTGGTATAACGACCGTCTTGAAAAGATGCCCACAAAACCATAGAAATACCGTGGAAAATACACCTGATACCGCCCCCCAGAAGACGGTTGCTTCAACTGACATTTATAACTCTCCAATTTTTCCAAAAGGGCTAACG
>NZ_BCUF01000114.1 GCF_001591145.1 Vibrio harveyi NBRC 15634 = ATCC 14126 = KCTC 12724
TTGCTCACCCCTTAACAGGGCGTTAGGTGTTCATGCCTAATAACCTGATAAATTACTGAACTTACGTTTTAGTATGTCCGTAAAACTTGTTGTTTTGAATAAAATTAGAGTGGTTTGGAATTGGTATGAATCGAATTAACCCAGCTAAGTTACGTAACAGCAAATGGACCGCTATAGAACCGGTTAACAGAGAGAAGCATTTTCTAGTCTCGGAAGTTGAGTATGACGATTATGGTGTGGTCATCTCTTGTAAGCTTGAAGCTGTTCTATCCAAAAACGAATATTCAGTCGACTGGAAAGATTTGAGACACCGGGATAAATGGCTTCAAGGTTGGAAATAAGTGTGACTTTGGGACCACACCTAACAATAAATTTAAGAGTGATTCACAACGCTCGGCGCTCTCACTTCAAGTAAGTTTAATGTTTATGGCACAATGCTTTAGGTAAGGTGTTAGCGTTGTTCACACCTTAATTTGGCGTTAGCTGCTTTGCGGCATCAAATATAATAAGAAGTTGGAGAAACAATGAGAAAACCAAGGGTATTTATAGGTTCATCAGTCGAAAGTTTGCCGATTGCAGATGCAATTGCTGAGAACTTAGAGTTTGATGCTGAGGTTACAATATGGCGAAACGGTACATTCAACCTTTCGAGTAATGCTCTTGATGATTTAATTTCAAAAGCTAAGTCAGTAGATTTCTCAATTTTTATCTTCTCTCCAGACGACCTGACGATCATGAGGTCTAGAGAAAAGTACGTTGTGAGAGACAACGTGGTTTTTGAACTTGGTTTATTTATTGGGGCAATAGGGAAGAACAGGTGCTTTATTGTAAAGCCGCGTGGCGTTGATTTGCATTTTCCAAGCGATCTTCTCGGGATTACTCCAACTGATTTTGATGCTAACAGAAGTGATGAGGATTTGGCGTCCTCTCTGAATTACTCGGCAACCCAAATCAAGCGAGCTTTCAAAGCGCAGGGCTTACTTGAGCTTGATTTTGTGCAGGAAAAACCGCGAATTGATGTAAATGCTCAACTGGCAGCACTTACTGATATTGACATGCTAGCATTGGCTATGTTGCTTGAGTCCACAAACTCTGATGTGGATGGGTGCGCTAGTTGGGATTTGTACAACCGCTTTAACCAATATGATTTCAGTTCAGCACAGATCAATTTAGCTGTAATCAAGCTTACTCGTTCAGGCATGGTCGAAAAAATAAATGCTTCGGACTTTAATGGTAATGAGTACTTTAGCTATAAGTTAACTGAGTACGGAATTGACGTTTGTCTTTCAAGTCAAGAGCGTATTGAAACTCTTACCACGCCAAAGAAACGTCAAGCAGGGTGGGGCGCTCCTCAACAACCTCCAGTACGCAGCTAACAAACTGTTTAAGAGTGATTCGCAACGCGTGGCATTTTCACTGTGCGTTGATTTTAGTGATTAAGGTGGAGTGCAGAGGCTTTTGTATTGCGTTGCTCACACCTTAACAGGGCGTTATATTTCTTGGGGGAATAATGGAAATCAATCACGACTGTATTAAAAATATTATTGCTATTTATATAAACTCAGAGAAAGCTGAGTTGTCCATTCAGGCGGTCGTCGAAAGTGAGTCAATGGCACTATACTCGACTGAAGAGCTAAAGTTTCATTTTAATAGACTTGTTGATCGAGGATGGTTAATTTCGAATTACACTAGAAAACCATACGAAATATATCAAGATGATACCCCATCATGGAGTGTTTTTGACTGGAGGCTTACAGAATCGGCAAATCAATATTGGGATTCTGTTAACCGTTTGCCTGTGTGGCAAGAGTTTAAGAATAAAACGGCTAGTGAATCCTTGGATTTTAGCCTTGAGTTGTTAAAAGGCTACTCCAAAAAGTGGATAGAAAAGAAGCTAAGTGAGTTCGAAATATAACAAATTGTTCAAGAGTGATTCGG
>NZ_BCUF01000115.1 GCF_001591145.1 Vibrio harveyi NBRC 15634 = ATCC 14126 = KCTC 12724
TTGTATTGCGTTGCTCACCCCTTAACAGGGCGTTAGGTGATTCATCAAAACTTAACCTTCGAACCTAAGTGTTTGTGGCTCGAAGGCAATTTGAAGCTATAGCTGACCTAGGTCGATTCTTGTTGCAATTTCCTTCATAGTGTCAATCATGCCATGTTCAAATAAGAGTGAATCTGTAAAGGTGTATGATTTGCAAACTCCTCTCCCCTCTGGGAATCTATCTAACGTTACAAAAGCATACCCACCACCGCCTTCGCCATCAGCATTGAAAGCACGCCCAAGTTTTAATCGTTCACCATCCACAAGTCCTTCATCGTTAAATTTTCCCTTGGGTAAGCCGCCTTGGGCTTCGGTTTTGAAAAACTTACCTTCTAGTGTGTCTAGGAACCATCGTAAACCGCGCTTGGGGAATTCGATTTGGTAATGCAGCCATTTGCTTTTTCCAGTTCGTTTGTTTGTGAAATATTGTGCATCCGCGAGGATGATGTGATCATCAATCAACAGAAAATAGAATGTATTGCCAATATCTGTCGCGTCAGGCAAAGTCGCAACTAGGTTCGGATGCTTAGCGACAGTCAGTGGGTCTATTTCTTTAAATTTCTTCATTTGTTTTCTCCTTTCCCTATATTAATTCGCTTTATGGCTCCCGCTTTTTCTAACGTACCCAGTGTTTGCGGGTTTTTATCCCACGTAAAGGTTTCTGGAGGACCGTATTCCACGTCATCATCAATGTCACCATACGGTGTTGTTCCATATGTCACGTTAATGTCTTTGGTGACACCGTTACCAAGGAAATGTTCGTTTGCACCTAAACGTTGCTCAATTTTGTGTCGGATATCGAGAGTGTCAGTTTGGCTTGGAGTAAAGCCAAGTTCTTGGCAGTATTCGCTAAACTGTTTCTGTTTCTTAATATCAATGCCTTCTTCTTCAGCCGATATTTTGACTTGTTCATAATATCGACTGAACTCAGGTGTCATACATGGTGCAATCAAATCGAGGCTGCCCTCAAACTCACTGGATAATTCAGATTCAGTAAACCCACTCATTCTCTCGTAGGTGGGGATAAAGCTATACATATCGCCGATTTTATCGGCTTTTTGGTGGTCAATGAGCAATATGGTGTATTCACAATCAGGCTTATATTCAATCCCTACAGCATTGCAGATGGCTTCAGGGTCTGTGTCTCCATGCTCAGCTTGAGTAAATGTGGTTGTCCAGTATTTTAGTTTGGTCACTCCCTCGGGTTTGTAACCAATATAGCCATCATCTTTGTTATACTCAGACTCGATAATACGAAATAGCAGCGGCTCATCTAATCCTTTCTCAACAAGTTCTTTCTTATCCGTAGTCGAGTAGGCAGAGCCAGGTAAAGCAGCGCCGCCTTCGCGGGCGGCGTTAACGTAAGGTTTGGCTTCAGCTAATCGTTGTATCGCTTCATCGTAGGTTTTTGGTGCTGGTTGTTTATCAGCACGATATTTGTCGCCAATCAGTACCGTACTATTACCAATTACAATTTTACCACCGTGACCGGTTGAATCACCCATGCGAGCAGCTGGCTTTCCATTGATAAAAACAGACCCAGAACCCTGATTTATGGAATCAGGCGGACCAACACAAACAAGGCGGTCACCTTTTCTTGCAGCAGGTAAGCCTCCTATTTTCACATTTGGCGAGCCGACGGCAACCGGTCCACCGACGTGAGGTACTTTCGAAGTGACTTTGGGACACACATGCATTGACGTGACCGTGGCGGCGGGTTTTCCCATTGGTAGTTCCTTTATCTATTGGTGTGGTTGCATATTGTAGGTTTAACGGTCAAAAAGTTTATTGCCTTGGTGTGGTATTTGGAGTCAAATCACCTAACAAAGCGTTTAAGACGG
>NZ_BCUF01000116.1 GCF_001591145.1 Vibrio harveyi NBRC 15634 = ATCC 14126 = KCTC 12724
AAGACGCGCCAAAGAAATAGGCTAAGAGTTAGAAACCGTAAAAGAGGAAATCAAAGCAAACACTCCGCATATAGTGCCACCGGAAAGAACGTGAAAGGCACTAACTGAAAGGTGTAAATACGAGCGCCAAAACAGATAAACACCAAAACTGATGACCTTTGATGTCAAACCCGTACTAACGCCGCGTTAAGTGGTGAGCAACGCTACCACCCTACCTAAACCATTGTGCCGTAAACACTAAATTCAAAACAAACCGAAAATGCCAAGCGTTGGGAATCCGTCTTAAACGCTTTGTTATAGCTAAACTCCAAGCTATTTACTTTTTCTTTAACCACTCTAAGTAAATACCATTAGTTTGGCAAAGGTGAAGAAGATACTGCTTAGCCTTAGGCTCTACTGCTACATCAGAAAACTCACCATTATCTAGGTAGATCCTGATACGGAATTTGTCTGTTTTATCGCCACTTCGAAGCCCTTTCGGCTTTCTAACCCCAAAAATGACACCTTCATGTTTGTCATTTTGATAAGGACCAGACACAAAATAACCTTTATCCCGCAGAAGGTTTAAAATACCTAGTACAACTTGATAATCTGACACTAAAATATCTCCCATCAATACTACATTGTTTATTGAACACGATTAGCTATAACGCCGCATTAAGGTGTGAGCAGCGCTTGGCTATACTTGAGCGAAGCGAAAATGCCGAGCGTTGCGAATCACTCTTAAATGCTTTGTTATATTTATTTTACGCGATATACGTTTTTAAGATGCCAATCAGCTGTTATACCTTGATGATTGGTTACAGATGTAATACTAGCGATTATGCTACAGTTAACCTCGACATTTTGCTCATTTAGTTTGAACATATCTTCGTTAGATAAATCAACAATTACGTACTGACCAACAGACAGATCAAGCAGACTAATTTCCATTGGGTCTTCAGTATCGATATCAGCTACGACAAATAGACCTGTCCTTTCAACCTGTGCACCGCTATCTGCAATTGCAATATCTTCACCAAATTCACTCGCCATGAAATACCTTAATTTCATGGTAAATTCTTCTGTGTTGAGTGTATCGCCAAAAGAAGTCTGATCTGCCATTTGGCGAGCAAAGTCTTCTATTACGCTAGTAGTTAAAGTACCTAGTTTGTATTTGCCATTGAAAGAAGAAAACAGTTCTTTATAAATTGATTTTAGATCGTTAATGCAAGAAGCAGCTTCAATTTTTAGGTCATCACGCTTTTGAGACTTAAATCCGTCATTGAAGTGCAAACAGTTATTCCTAATCTTACGAATTTTATCAAATTTGCTGTGTACAGAAGAAGAAATTATTCCTAATTCGTTAAGCTTATTGATTCGATCAAACTGAGAATGATTGGTGAGTTTTTGGTGTCCCTGTTTTTCAGCAAAGTACCTACATAGATCTTCACTTGCGACTCCAACTAAAGCGATAGTACTGAAGTAAGCACCAAGAGAATAAGATAGCTCAGCTTCTTTAATTAAGCGGATGAAGTCACCAGTTTCATCAACGACTCCGATATTCTCTATTTCCCACTTTCTTTCTACAATGTTATCGATTTCTGAATTAACCCACTGTTGGAATGAATGTTTATACGCTGCTTTATCTCGCTCGATTAGATCACTTGTTTCTGTGATATTGAATTTCTTATAGTCAAATTTTGTACAGTCAAAATATCTCATAACTCACCAATAAAT
>NZ_BCUF01000117.1 GCF_001591145.1 Vibrio harveyi NBRC 15634 = ATCC 14126 = KCTC 12724
CGAATCACTCTTAAACAGATTGTTAGGGGGCAGGACTTGCAGTCGGAACTAAGACAATATTAGGCACTTCAAAAGTCTGTTTTCTTGTAAGACTAAATTCATTAGTTAGTACGTCATTAGCCCCCATCATTTGCGCTGAAACCCGATAAATACCTGAGTTATCATGATACAAAAGAGTCGAAAATGAAAAGCGCCCATTTTCAGATAATTGTGTAAGGGTCTTAACTTCGATAAAAGCATTATCCTTTTTCTTCTCTAATACCACTGATGCAAACTGTACAGGGACACCTGATTTATGAACAGTGCCAGTAACTAAAGCTTGGTACTTACCAGCTATTAATAACCAAACTGTAGATATTAATCCAAAAATGGCATGTGGTATTGATGCTGCCACAAAAATCCCAAAGTCCAACTTTTTAGCAATCGTAAATGAGAAATACAATGACACGCTCAGTATTACTCCTGATAAAATAAATACTGACATCTGCCAAGCCAAACTACCTCTTTTTAATGCTGGAATATGAAATGCAATAGTAAAAACACCAAATAAAGCCGAAACAATTATTTGTGCCCATTTTAAGTCTTCAACTGTTGGACTTGGAAAAACTAACCAATATTCATGCTCACCTAATACTGGCAACTTAATATTTGAAAATTTATACACTCGATTATCTTCAGTTGTAACAGATAACGGACGAAATCCAACTTCTGTGGCACTGAATTTTTTAGGTAACTCAACCATCATAATAAAATTATTTATCACTTGTGGTTGACTTAAAAGCCCTGCCTCAGTTTTTGTCATATACTTGAAATTTGGATAAATCTCTAACTTTGCTTTACCCTCACTTGTCTCAGATAATGCAACTGCATTATTTATAGCAAACAAAATTTGATTAGAATCAGATTCAGCAATAACACTGAGAAGTGTATATCCTGTACCACTTGAAGCAACAGCTACTTTAACATCTTGAGCTGAATCAATTATCGAGTCCTTCTTAAGAGCAAAAGGAACTGGTAAAACTATAATAGAGGAACTATTACCTACACTTGCAACACCTTCTATCTTGAATGCAATGTCAACATCACCGTTATTCTTAACTTTTAAGTTTAAATTTGTGTATGGCGCTGAAAATGCCTTATTAATCGAAATAGAAAAAACGAAAATGAATATAAATTTCACTATAGAATTTATCTTATTCATAACACTTGACTACTTATCATCAACAAACCAAAAACAGACAAAACACCCATCATTATAAATTGGGTTGCAACTAGAAGATCGATTTTTCTTTCTATATTTTTGTGTTTAGAAAACTCATGCAGGCTAATTTCATATCGTTCAAATGGATCTCTATATTTTACCTCAAGACTTCTTGAACTATAAAACCCAAACCAACGACCAACAAACCCCCATATAAACCAAGCATACATATTTAAGCACATTGGAAGCGTTACTATGATTAGTGTCGAATATAAAGATACCGAAAAAGAACGCTCATAAAAGAGTGGGAAGACCAAATCACCTAACCACCAAAACATTAAGAAGGTCGAAAGAAATAATTCAAAAATAATTTTCCTTTTTATTTCCACCACATCTTGAGTTAACGCCTTCATATCTTCATTATCATAATTCATTTTAACTTCCTTAAAACTTTAAGAATTGACATATAATGCCCCCTAACGCCCTGTTAAGGTGTGAGCAA
>NZ_BCUF01000118.1 GCF_001591145.1 Vibrio harveyi NBRC 15634 = ATCC 14126 = KCTC 12724
TAGTGATTAAGGTGGTTTGCGGTAGCATTGGTATTGCGTTGCTCACCCCTTAGCAGGGCGTTAGGCATTTTAAAGTCCGGAGAGAATAATCAATGTATACAGCAAACGTATATAAAATATTTTTAGCGTCTCCAAGTGATGTTGCTAAAGAAAGGCAAATAGCTCGTGAAGTAATTCAAAAGTGGAATGACTTACACTCAGAAGAAACTGGAGTGATGCTACAGGCTATAGGTTGGGAGTCGCATTCTTACTCTGCAATGGGTGACCGTGCTCAAGGTATTTTAAACAAGCAAATATTAAAAGACGCTGACTTTCTAATTGGTATGTTCTGGACACGAATTGGTACACCAACTGGTGATCATGAAAGTGGTACATTAGAGGAAATAAAAGAGCATATAGATAAGGGGAAACCTGCGATGATCTGCTTCTCAGATCAGCCAGTACAGATGGGGTCAGTTGATCCCGAGCAATATCAAAAACTAATGGCGTTTAAAAAAGAGTGTTTTGATAAGGGGCTTGTTGCTCCTTATGAAACTCTAGACGCTTTCGCAGTTATCATCAATGATGCCTTAGTTCGTAGAGCCAACAAACAAGATCCCTTCGTAGGTTTCCAAAAAGTTGAGCCTGTACTTTTAGATTTGTTTGGCGGTCTTCCTGAAACTGTCGTCAATCAATTAAGTAGCGATGCTCAAGAATTGCTAGTAGAAGCCTCAAATGACAGGAACGGGAATATATTAAAAGTTTCGTATCTCAATGGTAGTTCAATGCAAACGAATGGTAAGCAGATGCATACCGACGGTTCAGCAAGAGAAATTGCTCGTTGGGAAGCTGCTTTAAACAGCTTACTCATCGAAGGGTTTGTAGAAGCTGTTGGTCACAAAGGTCAAGTGTTCAGAGTTACACATTCTGGCTATGAATACGCAGACAAGTTAAAAAATGCCTAACAAACGCTTTAAGACGGATTCGCAACGCGTGGCATTTTCACCATGCGTTGATTTTAGTGATTTAGGTAGTTTGCAGAAACATCGTATTGCGTTGCTCACCACTTAAGCGGGCGTTATGCGTAATTGATGGAGTACAGAATATTAGATGGAAGTTGTAGAAGCGGATAAATCGGATTTAGTTTCATTCTTTGCGTATCTTGAACATCAGCTGTCTGAAAATGGTAATGGCGAAGTTCCTCTTTTTCAGCCAATGTCCAGAGAGCAAAGTGAAGTTCCAGAAGCAACAAAAGAAAAGTTTATCCAAGGTTTTTCCCATGAGTTTGGCGATGTAGGTTGGAGAAAGCTATGGGTTGTAAAAGACACGTATGGAAGTATCAAAGGTCATATTGATCTTCGCCACTACAATGATGAAAGCCGTTCTCATCGAGTTCTACTCGGTATGGGTGTACATGTTTCTTGTAGGAAGCAAGGTATTGGTCAAAGACTCATTGATGCTGTGATAAGTTTCTGCCAAGAAAAAGCTGAAATTGACTGGCTGGATCTTTGTGTATTATCAGAGAATTTTCCAGCAAAGAACCTCTACTTAAAATCAGGGTTCAATGTTGTTGGAGAGTTCAACGATCAATATCGAATCGATGGTTTGTCAGTCTCGGAAACAGCAATGACAAAGTGCGTCAAAAATTACGCATAACAAACTGTTCAAGAGTGATTCG
>NZ_BCUF01000119.1 GCF_001591145.1 Vibrio harveyi NBRC 15634 = ATCC 14126 = KCTC 12724
ATCGTATAAGGAGGTGATCCAGCGCCAGGTTCCCCTAGCGCTACCTTGTTACGACTTCACCCCAGTCATGAACCACAAAGTGGTAAGCGTCCTCCCGAAGGTTAAACTACCTACTTCTTTTGCAGCCCACTCCCATGGTGTGACGGGCGGTGTGTACAAGGCCCGGGAACGTATTCACCGTGGCATTCTGATCCACGATTACTAGCGATTCCGACTTCACGGAGTCGAGTTGCAGACTCCGATCCGGACTACGACGCACTTTTTGGGATTCGCTCACTCTCGCAAGTTGGCCGCCCTCTGTATGCGCCATTGTAGCACGTGTGTAGCCCTACTCGTAAGGGCCATGATGACTTGACGTCGTCCCCACCTTCCTCCGGTTTATCACCGGCAGTCTCCCTGGAGTTCCCACCCGAAGTGCTGGCAAACAAGGATAAGGGTTGCGCTCGTTGCGGGACTTAACCCAACATTTCACAACACGAGCTGACGACAGCCATGCAGCACCTGTCTCAGAGTTCCCGAAGGCACCAATCCATCTCTGGAAAGTTCTCTGGATGTCAAGAGTAGGTAAGGTTCTTCGCGTTGCATCGAATTAAACCACATGCTCCACCGCTTGTGCGGGCCCCCGTCAATTCATTTGAGTTTTAATCTTGCGACCGTACTCCCCAGGCGGTCTACTTAACGCGTTAGCTCCGAAAGCCACGGCTCAAGGCCACAACCTCCAAGTAGACATCGTTTACGGCGTGGACTACCAGGGTATCTAATCCTGTTTGCTCCCCACGCTTTCGCATCTGAGTGTCAGTATCTGTCCAGGGGGCCGCCTTCGCCACCGGTATTCCTTCAGATCTCTACGCATTTCACCGCTACACCTGAAATTCTACCCCCCTCTACAGTACTCTAGTCTGCCAGTTTCAAATGCTATTCCGAGGTTGAGCCCCGGGCTTTCACATCTGACTTAACAAACCACCTGCATGCGCTTTACGCCCAGTAATTCCGATTAACGCTCGCACCCTCCGTATTACCGCGGCTGCTGGCACGGAGTTAGCCGGTGCTTCTTCTGTCGCTAACGTCAAATAATGCAGCTATTAACTACACTACCTTCCTCACGACTGAAAGTGCTTTACAACCCGAAGGCCTTCTTCACACACGCGGCATGGCTGCATCAGGCTTGCGCCCATTGTGCAATATTCCCCACTGCTGCCTCCCGTAGGAGTCTGGACCGTGTCTCAGTTCCAGTGTGGCTGATCATCCTCTCAGACCAGCTAGGGATCGTCGCCTTGGTGAGCCATTACCTCACCAACTAGCTAATCCCACCTAGGCATATCCTGACGCGAGAGGCCCGAAGGTCCCCCTCTTTGACCCGAAGGTATTATGCGGTATTAGCCATCGTTTCCAATGGTTATCCCCCACATCAGGGCAATTTCCTAGGCATTACTCACCCGTCCGCCGCTCGACGCCGTTATCGTTCCCCGAAGGTTCAGATAACTCGTTTCCGCTCGACTTGCATGTGTTAGGCCTGCCGCCAGCGTTCAATCTGAGCCATGATCAAACTCTTCAATTT
>NZ_BCUF01000120.1 GCF_001591145.1 Vibrio harveyi NBRC 15634 = ATCC 14126 = KCTC 12724
AGACCACCTTAACCACTAAAAACAACGCATAATAAAAGTGCCACGCGTTGCGAATCCCTCTTGAACAGTTTGTTATGTAACATTTTCAAGCAACTCCCAACAACCTTCCCACTCTTTAATTCTAGATAGCTTAATGGCATGATGCTCCGCAGAATCATTTAGCTTTCTATGACCACCATTGCGACCTAAATACTTTTGATGGCACTCAAAGATATTGTTTTGAACCCACCAAAACGGGGCTATATAAAATTTTGGAGTTGAGTACTGTAAGTCCACGAAAACCCAGAACTCGTTTTCGTTCTTTTTCATAGTACGCTGTTGTGCATAGCGAACAGTTGTCTGCCATGTGCCTGCGCTTTTTGAGCGCACTAAAATTCTCTTAGGATTAGCGGATTCGAAAATGACCTCAAGGACGAGTTTGTTGCCTTCTTTCAATGACGTAACCCTAGCTCCTCGCTTTTCCAGCTCCTTGATGCACTCCATCACGCCACGCTCTCTTGTTCGCTGGATACCAACTGAGGAGTTGTTATTTAACTGTTGGTTGCAAGCCTCGACTACCGCTTGTCCATCAGGATGAGTCATTGCATTTCTTTTCAGGGTTTCCAACTGAGCAATGCTAAAATTACCTGCTTTAATTTTATCGATTATCGCTTGCGTTTTGACCGACATATAGCCTCCTGATGTTACATAACGCCGCATTAAGGTGTGAGCAGCGCTTGGCTATACTTGAGCGAAGCGAAAGCGCCAAGCGTTGCGAATCACTCTTAAATGCTTTGTTATGTGTATTACCCAAAGCTTTCCAAAATATTATTTTCTAGCTCTTTCTTTTTCATCAGAGTCTTATGGTTACGAGTTTTAAACCTAATACCAAAAGAGATAAAGTGATGAAAAATAATGAGATGACTTCTATTTTTTGACCAGATGACACACTCATCCTCTGCGACAACCCATGATTTTGAGTTGGATTCTAAGTCTTTGATGGGATTGCTTGAAAACTTACTCTCATAATTCTGAGCGAAACTTGAATGAACCTGTTTATTGAAGAAGCGAATATGCATGACGTCTCGCTTTTCATTGAAGACTCGTTGATGCTTTAGAAAATATAGACCTTTGCCAAAGAACGTTGCGTAGTCGATCAGCTCTTGACCATAAACAGGCATTTTTGCTTCAACGTGTTCACCAACATCTACCGCACTGTCATACATTTCCCAAAGACGATTCGGTACACTCTTACGTTTCGTGAAAGCACGAACTAGTGCTTTCACAGCTAGCTCACTATCACTGGATTGGCATCGGGCAATTAGACCAAATATTTCATCCAATGTACCTTTTTCAGAATTGCACTTACGACAAGCATAGAAATCACCCTCACCGTTGTTTCTCTTTCGCGTTAGAGCGGTATTGGGAACTAGGTGCTCAACAGAACGACTATTGTGCAAGTTCTCGCCTTTTACCATTGCAGTCGAGCAATAAGGACAAATACTGTTTACGATCAATTTGTTAGTTCCTCTATACACATAACGCCCTGCTAAGGGGTGAGCAA
>NZ_BCUF01000121.1 GCF_001591145.1 Vibrio harveyi NBRC 15634 = ATCC 14126 = KCTC 12724
CGAATCACTCTTAAACAGCTTGTTAGTTTTAGAAGAGCGTGTAAGCAAGTTTAGTCATACCTATTGGTTGCGTGGCTACACAGCCGGAGATTAACTCTATATCAAAACATTCAGCATATTCATAAATAATATCCAGAAGCGCGTCTTCGCCAATATTTGGATGAATCCCCAAGGTCCACATACTTCTCAAGTCATCGTGAGAGCCCTTAACTAAAGCTACTTTATGTGTATCTTCCATCATGCCTCGAATGCACGATTTGACACTAGAATTCTGTTTAATCTCAAGAGCGATATACTGACCTCGAGTTGCATTTTTCTTGCGAATAACAAAATCAATAGCCATATACTCACGATGTCTAGCTTTTCTTCGGTCTATAGAGTATTGAAACTCTCTCTCCCAATATGCAACCTCTAACTGAGCTTCTAAAAAAACCGAAAACTCGACTTGTAGCCAAACCTCCCAACCAGTGATGGGTTTCGACTCAATCAATTCGAGGCGCTTTTTAATGTGCCTTTGTTGAAAAAATTCAGCGACTAAAGTCGCTATAAAATCAAAATCTCTTTTTGTCATTACCACTAAACCTAATTGGAAAACTAACGCCGCGTTAAGTGGTGAACAACGCAACCACCTAACCTAAACCATTGTGCCGTAAACACTTAAGCTGATACAAACCAAAAATGCCAAGCGTTGTGAATCCGTCTTAAACGCTTTGTTAGGCTTGTCCTGTTGCACTGACTAATTTTTGCCTTACAAAAGAGATTAACTCGTTATTAAAGAACCCAGCACCAAAGGCAAAAAGTGTGTTTGTATACATATTAAAGTCAACCAATGCTGTGCGGACATCGGCAAACACGAGATACACACCACTTTGAAGTACGAGAAAAACAACAAAGCCGGTGATTGAGCCTATTAAAAACGGACGAACAAATGCTGTCTGGATATCATTTATTGCCCTAAACGCAGAACCAACAGCTCCAGCACAAGTAAGAGCAATTAGAAATAATGTTGAATCGCTTAAGACAGGAAAAAAAGGTATTGAAAGGCGATCCGCACCCTCACCAAACGTCACGTTTTTAGATAAATTCTCATAGATAAAGATCAGAGGATCACTTGCAACCTTGCCGGCTTCAGTTGTACTCATTTGCAACCCGATTTCTCTAACAGCAAGCAGTAAAGCTTGGTTTGCTTTTAAGACTTGAACATCAACTGTTGATACTTGTGATTCGTCCAAGTAATTTTTGATACGTCGGTAAGTGTAAACATACTCGTTTGCTTCATAACTGTGTGATTCATCCGAGTACACGGGCAAATTAAAAAGCGCTTCAATCTCTTTGAAAGATTCCACAGTTTTGCTTTCATACTGCTGAATCTTGTTTTCTAACTGAAGACTCAGTTTTTTGCGTGCCTGCACTTCAAACACAGATTGGAAACAAATACCAAACAAGATAACTAACAGTCCGTAATGAACTAACTTTCTTAAATTTTTCAATACTACTCCGAACTTGTTAAAAAAGCCTAACGCCTTGTTAAGGGGTGAGCGA
>NZ_BCUF01000122.1 GCF_001591145.1 Vibrio harveyi NBRC 15634 = ATCC 14126 = KCTC 12724
GTTTGTTAAATGCGTGGCTAATTTTTACCATCAAGCCATTCAGATACAGCAAAAAAATACTCGATAGCCTCTGAGCCATGTGTGTCTTTGCTGCCTTGTTTTAGTATTCGTGTTATGTCTTGAACTAACTGGTTCCCCTTAATTAGCGCATCCATTTCACACATGATGTTTGCCCTAAAAGCCAAACGCCCACTCTCACTAGACAAGAGTTTTTCATGTTCTATGCAGATACTATGAGCAATGTTATTTCTTGCCTTCCTAGCGGCGTGAATACTGTCCTCTGAATGCGTTGGTAAACTGTACTCAGATACCAATGACCGAATTTTTTCATACAAAGTACCTGACTTCAAAAGCATGTAGACCTCGAATGAAAACTCATTATTTGTGTTCACAACATCTGTCAAATGAGCCAACGTTCTACAGTTGTGTTCAAAATCTGTAGCGTATGCTAACGCACGACCAAGAAGTGCATATGACTCAGAGATTTCTAGATTTGTACTTGGCATTGGTAATAATGGATGTGATGTCATTGATTCCTACTTCTACCGAAAAGCATTTAACGCCGCGTTAAGGTGTGACGCACGCTTGCTATACTGTGAGCGAAGCGAAACTAGCAAGCGTAAGGAATCACTCTTAAACGCTTTGTTATATTAGTTTGCGTTCAAGCCAAAAGCTTTAGTGCCTAACTTTTTCTTATAAAGAGATTCAATCTTCTCAATCTCACCTTTTCCAACATTACTTGGCAATGTTTGAAGAATCGAAAAAGTGAAATTTTTGAAATATTTTTCATCACTGTTGCACAGCTCGATAAGATTTTTATTGTTCCCGTGCTTCGTTTTTACGTAGTCACACCAACGTTGCCATAAGCCAGATTTACCACAAGCTGAGCCTATATATTGATTACCAGTTTTATTATCTAATATCATATAGATCGCGTTTACAGATGACAAACGATGATACCAGCCAGCATTAGCATTGGGATTCTGTACCAATCTTTCTAATTCACTGAAATCTAGTACGAAATTAAGCAATCCTGGAAACTCACCAAGAAAACCTTCTGGTAATATTTCAACCACACTTTTTTCATTGCGATCATACCATTGATGCCAATTTCTTGTTGCATCACCCCAATCAATAACAACTCTATCTTTAAAGCAATCTAGGACATCTACTTTTGTAAGATCATAAAAATATTTATCATTTTCTTTTTTGACATCGTTAACTTTAAAAACACCTAAAAACAAAGCCTTAGTTCCATCCTGACCGACGAATGAAATTATATACTCACAATCACTAAAGACAGGGTTGGATTGTTCTTTCTGGTACTTTAACAGTTCATCGATCTCCTTAATTAGATCTTTATACTCAGCCCTACTATCCTTATGCCGAACATATTTGACCTTACGATCTTCAAATATATTTGTTTTCAAAGATGCTAATTCTTTAAATGTAATCACTGTACTTCCTTTACTAATATAACGCCCTGTTAAGGTGTGAGGCACGCAATACCGAAGCCTCCGCATACCACC
>NZ_BCUF01000123.1 GCF_001591145.1 Vibrio harveyi NBRC 15634 = ATCC 14126 = KCTC 12724
ATTTGTTAGGCATATTCTTGAATATACCACTTGAATTAACCTGTACAAATACCCATGTATCATTTGTGTGGTTGCACACACTGGTGATCCTATAACTTATTCATTTGAGGTAAATTTTATGGCAAAGAATGACTACAACGTTTATCAAGGTTCAGATGGAACTTGGCGTGGCAAGCGTCAGGATGCAAGTCGAGCAAGCATTACAGGCAAAACTCAAAAAGAAGTATTTGAGAAAACTCGTGAGCTAGCGAAAAAAGCGCAATCTGAAGTATCTATACATAGAGGTGACAACAACAAAATCCGAGATAAACATAGTTACGGAAACGACCCAAAAAGCTCTAAAGGTTAAACTCTAAAAGATTGGGAGAAGGAAATCCCATTCAGTTAATTGCCGCTTATATGCCTAACGCCCAATTAAGGTGTGAAGCACGCGACCACGACACTCAATTTGACCACCGTAAACACTAAATTTAACCCAAACCAAAAATGCCAAGCGTGCTGAATCACTCTTAAATTGTTTGTTAAACGTACCTTAAAATGAACTAGAAGAACTCTTTTAGGGTATAACCACTAGCTTTAAGTTCTTTAGCTACCTCAGTTTTCCACGCGCCTGCCGCATCAAGAGCTACATATACAACACCACTGATATCATTTGGAGTTTCGATTTCGCCTTTAACGAGAGCACAAACATTTCCTCGATCCAATTTAGCCATTAGGTAACCATGTTCAAAAACAACGTTCTGCCTTGCTCGTTGCTTAGGATGAACTTTTGTCTCATGAATGCCTCGACCATGATCACAAGCCGTATAGAGAACTAAAGCAAACCCGACTTCATCAGCGTAGTGCTCAATTTTTTCAATAATAGTTTTGCCTCCACTTGCTTGCTCATGAAGGATAATTGGAGTTAAACCTACGCTGTCGACAAATCTTGCTACTTCTTGTTTCGCTTCATTATCGCGTCCATGCACGATAAACACTTTGTCTTTCTTAGGTTTTACTTCTGTAACTAGAGATGAACTTTGCGGCATATGCTGTTGAGTCTTAAATGGTGGTTCCGTTGATTTTAAAGTAGGTGTATCGCCAAACTCCAAGAAATTACAAACAGGTGCAAACTCTTCAGAGAGATAAGTACGCCTTTCCGCATAAGTACCAAACTTATTTTTGATGAAGCCCAAAAATGAACCCAGATCTCTGTGGAGCTTCAACCAACCTGGGAGCATTGGTGCTAAAGTGGAATCTTTTAGTAATTCATGACGAAGCTGAATATATTCGGAATTGTCAGCATCTCCACCAGTAGCGTGACTAGTGAGCAAGTTACTTAAGTAACTGACCTTTTCAAAGTCATTCGATAAAAATTCAATACTCATTTCTACAATTTAATTAATGGATAAAAATCTACTTATTATAACCGATAATCTACTCGGTACGTTTAACGCCCTGTTAAGGTGTGAGCAACGCAATACCT
>NZ_BCUF01000124.1 GCF_001591145.1 Vibrio harveyi NBRC 15634 = ATCC 14126 = KCTC 12724
GTATTCAAGCTAGCGACTTGTCTTGCCAAAACTCATACTGCACTGCTATTTCATTAATACTAGTTCCATTGATTTGCTGAAGAGATATAAGCATCGCGTAGTTAAATTTATCAAGTGAACTACAAACTTGAGGACTCATGTATGCAATAATTTTATTTTTTTGTACAGCATAATGAGTAGATTCGTAATTCTTAATTTTTGAGTGATTTTCTATATCTTTTAGGCAAGCCCTTACCCCACTCCACATCGAGTAGAGTTTATGGTGGTTTTGGTTGAGCCCCCAAATTAAACTGAGATCCATTTGCGATATATCATCTATATTTTTCTCGTTTAATAGACTAAGTAAGAATTGACGTAATGTAAGTTCACCCTCAATCTTTTTATCTAACTCATAATTTAACTGAGTCAAATAATCGCTTAACTCTTTTTCTTGCAAACTGACCAGATGTTGCCGATGTTGTAAAACTTGAAGGTAGATTTGAACACACAACACGGTCAAAGTAAGCAGTGCAAGTATCGGAGTATAAACGCCTCCAATATACCCACCTAACTCAGACCACTCCGAAGGGGATTGCCAGAAACCAAGCCCAAATTGGAAGATATATGCCGCCATCGGTAGTACCAAAATTACCGAAACAACAATAATCAAAAACTTTTGATTCACTCGATACTCCTTTTGAATACTAACGCCCAATTAAGGTGTGAAGCGCGCGACCACGACACTTCATTTGACCACCGTAAACACCGAACTCAACTTAAACCAAAAATGCCAAGCGTGCTGAATCACTCTTAAATTGTTTGTTATGCTTTGGTGTCTCGCTTTTCTACCGCACTTTTTGCGCCCTCAGGTAAGAAGGCAAACAGTTCCGCGACCTGCTTAGGTTGCGTAATTTGATTATCAACAATCATATTGATCAGATTGAATAAAGCTGTCACAACTTGCGGATGGTCTTCTAGCGATATTTCGCCAGGATGTACTGCGTTATTACCAACAACTCTAACAACATCGAGTGCTTGCTGGATTTTTACGGGTAACCCATTTTTCACTAACTCCGCAATATCATCATTAATGTTCTTCCCTTTACCACCAAGCTCTTTACAGAGTTTTTGAATACATAGACGTAATAGAGCTGCAGCGCCACGAGGAGATTTATCCGCAATTTCTCTAGCTTCTTGATAATCCTTACGACAAGATTCGGGCAAGTCTTCACTAGGAAGCGGAGCCGAAACGATAATTGGGTCAACCATGCGACTCTCGACATCTGACACCCGCCAAATTGAAAACTGTTCGCATTTATGACAAGAAGCACGCTTTAAAGGCAATGAATCATAGCGATTTCTGAGCCACTCCCAACCCATAGCTGAATAAGCACCGCAATGCGGACATGTAAAACCTTCTTTATCTAGAAAAGGTTGTTCGTAATGACTACTCATTTAATATCTCCAAAAAAGC
>NZ_BCUF01000125.1 GCF_001591145.1 Vibrio harveyi NBRC 15634 = ATCC 14126 = KCTC 12724
CCTTAGCAAGGCGTTAGGTTACTAGGAGTACACATGGCTTCAGCGTCAAACAAAGATATTGAAGACTTTGAGTTTGTAATTGAAGAAATTGTTCGTTTAAAAAAATTACTCGCTGAATCATATGATGATTTTTCGAATGACTTTGATAATCCATTCGATCGAATGAGTGCTATTGTTGGTCCTCCCAAAGATTTGTTGGATAAGTCTAAGTTTCAACTGTTCATCTCAAACAAAGCTAATGAAAAGCTTTTTGATATATCGGAACGCGTCATCAAGTCTCAAGGTTTAGGTTACTATGTTAAAAGTAATGAGTTTAACATTCTATTGCGTGAATCCATCTATCGGCATGTATATGAGAGTAAACCATTTGATCGAAATGGTTATACAAAGATACTAAATCGTGCATTGAAAAAATGTAGAAAGAAAGGTGGTGACGTTACTTATATTTTTCCAATAATAGCTAACAATATTGATAGGGTAATAGACTTAGGTGCTGCGAAGGTTATACCAAAAGAAGAGCTGTTTAATATTTACCCTGGCAGTAGGCAGCAAACCGATGACTTTATAAAAGTAAGTGAGGATTCAAGGTTTCTATATAACGCTTATGTTTCTGTTCATATCCCCCAAACATATAATGACCTGATTGAGTTTAAATCTAAAAATGTATTAAACCTAGTCGTTGGTATCATACATCTTCATTTTATATCAATGGGATTGTACGATTATAAAATATCAACTGAGTTTCATGGGAGTGACTTAAACTATAAATTCAAAGGCTTATTTGATTCAGATGGTCTTAAAGCCTGTTCAGAATTTCAGTTTAGCACGTCGTTGGATGGTTTTTGGGACTCATTCGAAGATAATCTTGATTCTCCTTTGGGAGATAGGGTCAAAGAACTAATTATGGCGGCATGTATGCCAACCATAGAGGATCGTTTAGTAGATCGTTTGATTGATTCAATTCTATGGTTTTGTGATGCAAGCTATGACACTAATGAGCACTCCCAGTTAGTTAAGCTTGTAACTTCCATGGAAAGATTGGTAACAATGTCTTCGGAAAAAGGGAGTACAACTCTTAGCAGCAAGTTTTCAGATAGGGTTTCAAACTTAAATTTAGTTTTCCACCCTAATGAACATAACTCCAAATCGAACGCATCAAAACTATATTCCATTCGTTCAGATCTAGTTCATGGTACTAAATCTTTATATAAATCTTTAGATAGTGGTTTAAGCTTCAGCGCTATTACAATGACAACCCAAGTTATTTTTTCAGCAATGATGACTTATCAGTTTGTAGGTCTGTCTTCTACTAAATATGAGGATAATTTGATTGATTTTCTTGATGTCCAACTCAAATTGGACGTAACCTAACAAACTGTTTAAGAGTG
>NZ_BCUF01000126.1 GCF_001591145.1 Vibrio harveyi NBRC 15634 = ATCC 14126 = KCTC 12724
ATGTGTGTCAGGTCAATTTGGTTTTAGGAGTACAGTTTGGCTAAGAAATATTATGTGGTTTGGAAAGGTCGAGAGACTGGCATTTTCACAACGTGGGCGAAGTGCAAATCATTAGTCGACGGCTTTGCGGGAGCAAGATTTAAATCGTTTCCAACTTTAGAGGAAGCGGAGTCTTCGTTCGGTAAAAAAGCCAAATCAACATCACCAAAGGCTAAAGCCAAGATTGTTAAAAAATCTAGCAAATTGAAATCTGTCCCCTTATCTCAAGAACAAATAGATGCAATGCCGTTTGAAGTGAAAATCTACACTGATGGTGCTTGTGAACCGAATCCGGGAGAGGCGGGGACTGGGCTTGCGGTATATGAGAACAATAAACTAACCGAACTCTGGTATGGTTTGTACCAATCATTTGGTACTAATAATACTGCTGAGCTTCATGGAATCAATCAAGCTCTACTACTTGCTAAGGAGAAGCTGGCAACAGGACGTTCAGTTGGTATCTTTTGCGATTCCAAATACTCTATCGATTGTATTACAAAGTGGGCTAATGGTTGGGAGAAAAAAGGTTGGACTAAGTCTGGCGGTGAAATTAAAAATTTGGACATAATTAAACCAGCTTATTCTCTCTACCAAGAGATATCATCTCAAATTACGATTCACCATGTGAACGGGCATGTTGGCATTGAGGGTAATGAGTTAGCTGATAGGATGTCCATCATAGCTATTGAGTCTCAGGATGAGAGTCTTTCTTTGTATAGAGAAACTCATAACATTCCAGAACTTTTAGCGTTGCGTGCTGGTTGATAGACACACATAACAAAGCATTTAAGAGTGATTCGCAACGCTTGGCAGTTTCGCTTCGCTCAAGTATAGCCAAGCGCCGCTCACACCTTAATGCGGCGTTATGTGTAACCAGAGGAAAATGTATGGAAGTACAGCTAAAAGTAGGTAGTGACTCCTTATTCGCAGAATCTTTAACCAAGTCAAATATGGCAAGTTACTATCAAACTCGTGGGATAATCTGGGATCACAATCAGTTTCTAAGTAGTTGGGATGAGTTAGATAATTACGAAGTCCATCGAGACCAAGCTCGTGTTGGTGTTCTCCGTTTTAGCTATAGTGGCGATACTACCTTCTTGAGGGACTTTCAAATTTTGCCTGAGTTTCAGGGTAGAGGAATTGGGGCAAAGTGTCTCGAACTAGTTGTTAGACATGCGCTTAAAAGACAATCCACTAAGCTAGTTTTGCGTGTGTTTAGTGAAAACCCAGCAATCAGCCTGTATGAGTCCAAGGGCTTCGTTAGAACATCTGAAGTCAAAGGGTTGGTTGAAATGGAGATCCCTTTAAGTTCAAACACATAACAATCTGTTCAAGAGGGATTCG
>NZ_BCUF01000127.1 GCF_001591145.1 Vibrio harveyi NBRC 15634 = ATCC 14126 = KCTC 12724
CGAATCACTCTTAAACAGATTGTTAAGCGTCTTCTTCGCCACTCGGTGAAAGACGAGCATAAGTAAGAGCTAATTCAATTACAGGCATTGGGAAACGCTGCTCTTCACGAATACCGTTGAAAGAAGGTAGATAATTAAAACCCTTTTCAGAAGCGATTTTCTCGCAAAGTGCGATTACATAGTTGAGTTCATTTATGGAGATGTTTAGAGAAGCCAAAACATCAGCCACATCGTAGAACTCATATTTAGGTAAATTAGCGGATTCAACCGTAACTAGACGTTCACCCAATGATTGAATTTTTTTACCTTGCCCTTTAATTGTATTACTCTGCTCACCTACTCTTTCGTCCAGTTTCTCGAACTTTTCTTTTGAATTGCGAATGAACTGGCTTAAGAGCTGCGATTGTTTAGCTTGTTGATCAGCTAATTGAAGGATTAGATCGTCATCAGAAACTTCTGGTGGTGGGTAAACGCCATATTTTCTGATTGATGGCATAACTTCTTTTATGACCCAATTCTGAAACTTCTTAGCACCAGAGCTATTGGACTGAAGAGCAACCCGGTAGACACCAGGCTCACTAACAAAATAGTCCGTTCGTTCGATACCATTTTCAATAATGCTTTCCATAAAGCGCTCATCATCCTCAAGGGAAGACAAACAAGCTCTTAAAAATGAAGTTTGATCCGAAGTAGCCTTACCATCGATGTGTTGCGACTCCTTTGAAATCACTCGAATTACATCAGGCAGCAAGAATAGTGTTTCACCATTTTTCTGTAGCGTTTTTATTTCAAGTTCGCCCATGGAACTTGGGTACAACAAAACATCAAACATTCAATTCCCTCATTGATTGACCTAAGTTGCCTATTTTATCACTACTCAGAGTGAGGATATACACCTAGACGCTTAACGCCAGCTTAAACCGCAGACAACGCACAAAACAAGCCCCTGCATGACGCCTTAAACACTTCAATCACCGCAAACTAAAAATGCCACGCGTTGGCTGTCGGTTTGAAGCTTTTGTTATATCGTTATTCATTTTACGCTAATTATACCGACAGTTGGAAAGCCCTGTGCAGCATCCCAATAGCGTACCCATAAATTGGATTGACCTGATAGCTTTGCAGCTAGTGCCGTTGAGTACATGAGTTCAGAGCTCTTGTTACCAACTTTACCTATTGAAAGGTAAGTAGGTAAGCTATCTACTCTCATTAGCATTACTCCCTCACTATTGATGTAGACTTCAGTAATTTTAGCCCCATGGATATCGTTCTTTCCCGCATAAACACTAGAAGAAAGAGTGATTAAGACAAATATAATAGATAGTAGTTTTTTCATTTATCCTCCTTAGATATAACGCCCTGTTAAGGTGTGAGCAA
>NZ_BCUF01000128.1 GCF_001591145.1 Vibrio harveyi NBRC 15634 = ATCC 14126 = KCTC 12724
GATTGTTAGTATTCTGATCCTCAGAAAGGAATGTCATCATCAAAATCTGTAGCTAATGGCGGTTGTTGTGGCTGCCCCCAAATAGGCTGTTGAAGTTGTGATTGGTTTTTGCTCAGACACTTGCTGCAACCTGCTGATGTATCTTTACCAATATCTGTTTTCTTCAGATGGGAGCCACAACTGTCACACTCTGGCAGTTTGAATAATTCAGTACCGCAACCACCACAAAAACGAGTCTCCGCAATTGGGTATCCACACTGGCACTGATAAGTTAACTTATCACCACATGAAGTACAGTGGATATCAATACTATTTTCGATGAAGTTTGCACCCTTATAGTACCCATTAGGAGACCATGATGCATCAGGACATTTTAAGTTAGAACAAAGCGCTTTACTTGGCGTATTGACAGTAAAGTGTCCAGCACCCGATATACTTTTTAGTTCTCTAAGAATGTCGTCTACGTTTTGATAACGATTATTCGCGTCGTACTCTGAAGCTTTGTTGATTAAGTTTCTCAGCGCATAAGGAATTGATAGCTCGGGCTTGTCTAGAGATTTTAAACTTGGAGCTCCTGTCAACAATTTACACAGTGTGAGCCCCAAAGAGTAAATATCAGTCCGACAGTCCACATTTTTCATATCGACATTTTGTTCTGGGGAAATGTATTCAGCAGAGCCTAAGCGATCTCCTGTTCGTGTCGCTCTTGTAAAATTAGGGTTCCCGGAAGGAGCAAAACCAATAGAGAAATCTATAAGATAAGCATGACCAGCAGATGACAACATTATGTTTGATGGTTTGATGTCCCTGTGAATTATACCTTTCGAGTGAACAAGCGAGAGTGCATCAAGCACTTGGGTAGCGATACTGATGGCTTGTCTATGTTCAATGACCCCATTTTTTTGAACATATTCTTCCAGATTTATGCCATCGATGTACTCCATCACAATGTATGGAACTAAGTCGCGACCGCATTCCACTTCACCATGCGTAATAACATATGGTATTGCAGGGTGTTGTGCCTCAGCGAGAATAAAAGCTTCTCGTTTGAACTTTTTCTTTAGCTCAGAGTTGTTTCGATTGAATATACTGTCGAAGAATTTTACAGCAACAAATCTTTCCAAAGAGTTTTGCTTGGCTTTCTTAGTTTTACCAGAAAGCCCGCTACCGATATCACCTAGTAGCTCAAAGCCTTGACGCTTTAAATGAATAGAATACTCGTCCAACATTTACCTCTGAACTTAAAAAGAATACTAACGCCCTGTTAAGGTGTGAACAACGCAATACCGAAGCTTCCGCATACCACC
>NZ_BCUF01000129.1 GCF_001591145.1 Vibrio harveyi NBRC 15634 = ATCC 14126 = KCTC 12724
CCTAGATTTCCGTCATTCTGAACAGTGAGGAACGAACGTGATTCAGAATCTACTTACCAAGAGAGCCTAGCTAGACAGATAAAAGATCCGGTTTGGAAAAACATCCACCAAACACTCTGACTCCGTAATAGATGTAGGAAGCCCTAAAGTTCGACATGCCGTGTTCGAGACATATTTGACGCAGAAGCCTATCCGCTTGCTCTCGACTGCTTTGCGGCAATACTTCCTCCCTCATGAGCTGGTACAACGCGTCATGCACCAAAGACGCCTTGAGGATGTTTTGAGTATCAATCACAGGACCACTCGCCCCATCCCATGAATAGCCTTTCTTAATCGTCAACAAACCTTGCTCAGATAGGCTGAGAAACGGGCTGTCAAAAGGCTGCGCGAGGGCGATACCGGTTTTAATATGTTCTTCAGAATGAAGGTTATATTTGTACGTCCGACGTTTTTTGTACTTCATAAACACCTCCTAGTCACCAAGCGGCTTGTAAGACACTATACCTAGAGCTTGTCTGCGAGTTTCTTGAGGTAGTTTTTTGCCAACTCATTGTTGTTGCGACTCAGCCATTTTATACAGTCAAACAGCTCCCAAATCAGACCTTGGTCTCCACTTGTATAAACGGGAAAATCTTCATGCTTTGGGGCTGGCTCATCGGTTACTAACTCATCGATGATATCAGCTTTATCGAATAGAACTTTGAAGGGTCTTGAAAGTTGGAAAGGTTCATTAAGATCCAAGCAATGAATCTCTGCACTGGTCAGATCGTTAAAGATGTACTTTTTAAAGCAAGCATTCTCATTGTGATCGCCTTCAAGACGATAGAAGATCTCTTTGCCTTCCTCAAACAGAGCAAAGCAAGGTGTGACATTTTTATGGAAGTTATTTTTGGTAAACACGATAACATCCGCATCCGATACACGATCCCCTTTTCCTGAAGACAATGAGCCAAGCAATACTGCGGCTACCACCTCTTCTTCGTGCACAAAGGCGTTACATGCAGATTCCACTAGCGCTCTTTGTAAAGGTAAATGATCTAGATTTAATAATTTGATTGTCACAGCTAAAGTCCTCAATTTAAACGCAGCACACAATGTAAATATCAGTTTTTAAACCAAAGTACACCCAAGTGACTTCAAGATGCAGGATTCAGAGCGTTGTCATTGATTCGAGAGTAAGGAAAACAACGCAGTATAATAGCCAGCTCTTTCCAAGTTGTTTGGTGCAGCCATTGGTTTAATAAAAAAGCGAGTTCATGACACACTCTC
>NZ_BCUF01000130.1 GCF_001591145.1 Vibrio harveyi NBRC 15634 = ATCC 14126 = KCTC 12724
GTTTGTTATATGCAAATATCACCTGTGTCTTCTTCGACATATGGGAATATACCCGGTAATACTATAACTGCGTAATCATATAGGTTTCTATGTACAGGTCGCCCTTTCAGTTCATCAAGATCAAACAGGTTATCTACATATAATTGATGCAACATTTCATTTGTAAACTCATAGTCGAAACGATGTGCTAGATTATTTCGAAAGTTGTTTAATTTTTTTAGAGAGCCTCGAATGTCCGGCGCTAAAACAGGTACACCTTTCTCAAGTTCAAAAGCTGATACCAACTCTAATTTCTTGGCGTAATTCAACCTCAAGTTTAGGATAGCGCCTGCTTTTTCCTCAAAAATTAACCGAATCAACTCATCAAGCATATTTTCAGACAGGAGATGAATACTTAAGACTAAACTCAATGGATCCGATAACTGAGATAGTTTTTGGATTGCAGGGCGAAAATGTTTGTATCTTAGCTTAACAATCTCTTTCTCTTTGAAATTATGTAACATTATTACCTCTTGCATATAACGCCTTGTTAAGGTGTGAGGCACGCAATACCGAAGTCTCTGCATACCACCTTAACCGCTAAACCTGACGCATAGCAAAAATGCCACGCGTGCCGAATCACTCTTGAACAATTTGTTATGTGCCTTTGCGAATATAGCCCCAATACACTTTGTGCCTGTCAGCCAAAGGAATGATTTTATATTTTTGAATACCAAGCAGGCACCCAACCCTTGAATGCCCCTCAACTAAATGAGGTATGCCAGATTTACCACCAAGAACATTTGCATCTAGAAATATCGGTGGAGTTAACCAAGTACCATGCTTTTTCCAATGATTGAGTACTTCCTCTCGGCAATCAATTACTGCCTCTCCGACGTCGTTGAAATGCGATGCATCTTCAGATACCTCCTCAAGGAAATCAGGAAATGAAGCATTGCTACCTATCTGCAAAAACTTCGTCGTATCAAAATCAACTAGCTCCCATTTTAGATCAGGAAGTGATAGATCACCGTAGAGAGCTAAAAAGCGACTGTTGGCATTATGATCAATATAAAACTGTTCAATAACAGAATCAGGCGCACTAACCCCATGCAGCTTGAGTAAATCGATACTCTTTTCTGTGCTATATGGATCTAGTGCAATTTTCGACAAGTCTTTATACTTCAATTTATTGCCTCAAAACTCTGGTGGCACATAACGCCCTGTTAAGGTGTGAGCAACGCAATACCG
>NZ_BCUF01000131.1 GCF_001591145.1 Vibrio harveyi NBRC 15634 = ATCC 14126 = KCTC 12724
GCATTAAGGTGTGAGCAACGCAACCACAGAACCTTAACCATACCGCCGTAAACACAAAACCCAACCTTGACCCGAAAATGCCAAGCGTTGGGAGTCACTCTTAAATGCTTTGTTATGTTTTGGGTTCAATGGATATCTAAAACACTATTTTTCGTGCTTAAAACGATACCTTTCAGATAAACAAACCAAGGAACCGACTAACGCCGCAACACATACTACAACGGTCTGATAAGTCGCCCCTGTTACCTTAAAATCATTCAATATCTCGGTTGCCGCCAACATGGGCAATGTTACGGTGAGAGCGAGGCTGACTAGTTTTGTTGTTTTTAACCTTGCTCCCCTCCGCCTACTGTAAAAATAATACGCATAATCCGAATAAAGGACAAACAGAGAAATAAATAGAGCCAGTATCCAAAACATTAACTATAAATCCTCTGGTCTAAGTAAGTTACGACGCACAAGTTCCTTTTTTGCGGACATGGAGTCAGCTTCATTAAAACCTTTTATTACACTGGCAAGAATAACAGCTACGAAAAACGCTCTCGAGCTAACTTGTTGAGCGGAAGCAGATAACTTCAACTTATTTAATGCTTCCTCAGCTATATGAACAGATGCCATATCTTTCACCAAGGAAGCGCCACCACCTTTTGATAAAGAATAAATTATGGCTGCGGCAAAACCAACTTCGAGCTTAACTTCTATTGTTATAAACCATGTTGAGAGAAAGTCAGCAACTGCTTTATGTGTTTTAAAGTACTCTTGTAATTCGCGATTTGATAAACTCCAAGGATTCCACATTGGTTTTGCAATACTCTGCGCAACTAGCATTTGCACCTTACCAAAAAACCTCCGATTCCCAAGAGCCTGAGCTTGCTCCATGACCTTTCTTTGTTCGATTTTACTTAATTGTCGATACAGAATGACTCCCGTGAGAACTGGAAGTACACTTTCTCTGTTGCCTCGAACAAAGTTCAGATCGTCATCTAACCCCGTTAGTATTGCCAACTGAACTACAGGTTCAGTTTTTAAAGTCTGCTCACTATAACCTCTAACCATTTTTAATTTCCCAAAGTATCTTATGCCGTTTGCGTACAATATCTACAACAAATTGATATGCAAGTGATGGCAATAAATTTCAGCTAGAACGTATCAATGTTTGGAAAATAAAAGGGGAAATTAGAGATAGTCGCCGCAAAAGCTAAGTATTTCCTGAAGAAACATAACG
>NZ_BCUF01000132.1 GCF_001591145.1 Vibrio harveyi NBRC 15634 = ATCC 14126 = KCTC 12724
TTAACCTAGTAGGCTTAGCGCTGAGTTAGGCGCTTGTTTCGCTTGCGCAAGGATTGAGCTTGACGCTTGCGATAGAATTTGTGACTTAGTCATTTGAGTCGTTTCTTTCGCGAAGTCGGTATCTTTAATACGGCTCTTCGACGCGTTCACGTTCTCGTTGATGTTGTCCAAGTTGCTGATTGCGTGGTTGAAACGGTTTTGGAAAGCACCTAGCTCTGCACGGTGGCTATCTACGTATTTCAACGCCGCATCAATGATAGCGACAGATTCTTGTGCGCCACCTACTGATGTTACATCGATGGTATCAACCGTTACTTTCTTACCATCGCTTAGACCTAACTCACCAGAAAGACCGCCAGAAAACTCTACTTCGCCTTCAACTTTGTTGTTACCAGCGAAAACTTGCAGTTTACCGTCTTGGTCTACTGACGCTTTCACTAGGTCTGTTTGACCGTTGATGTAAGTCGCAAGCTCTTCGATATCGTCACCCGCTTTTGCGCTGATGTTGATTTCTTGCTCTTTACCGAAGCTGTCTGTCAGACTGATTTTCAGGTCGTTTTTGCCCGCTTCAACACCCCAGTCTTTATCTTTGCCTTTTTCAGCTTGGTAGCTCACGCCGCCCATCATTTGGTTGTCAGAGCGCATGTCTTTTAGGTTTAGCATCACGGCTTCACCGTTGTCCGCACCGATTTGGAAAGACTGAGTACCGTAAGTACCGTTAAGTAGACGGTTACCACCGAATGATGTTGTTTCAGCGATACGGTTTAGTTCGTCGTTTAGTGCCGTTACTTCTTCTTGAATCGCAACACGCTCAGATTTTGAGTTAGAGCCGTTCGCTGATTGAAGAGATAGGTCACGCATACGTTGTAGGATGTTGGTTGTCTCGTTCATTGCACCTTCTGCTGTTTGTGCAATCGAGATACCGTCGTTCGCGTTACGAACAGCCACATCCAAGCCACGGCTTTGTACGTTCAAGCGGTTCGAGATTTGAAGACCCGCAGCGTCATCTTTCGCGCTGTTGATTTTGAAACCTGAAGACAAACGTTCCATTGAAGTTTGTTGTGCTGAGTTTGCGTTGTTTAGGTAACGCTGAGCGGTCATCGCTGATACGTTAGTGTTTACATTCACTGCCATGGTGATTTCTCCAATTGATTTTCCGATGTAGCGGTTTCCGACGTCTCGGAAAACCAAGTAGTTCTCTCAAAGTTAC
>NZ_BCUF01000133.1 GCF_001591145.1 Vibrio harveyi NBRC 15634 = ATCC 14126 = KCTC 12724
GATTGTTAGCCCTAAAACTACGCTTTGTTTCTATTCTTGCCCGCTTGCCCTAGCGCTCGAATAACCTCAACGACTCCAACGGAGCTTTGAAGTGACATGATGGCACTTGCTGCGTCATCCCCTCCAGCTTCCCCTAAAGCTCGAATTACTTCTACTGCACCAACTGTACTTTTTAAAGACATGATCGCACTTACCGCATCTGGTCCACCAGCTTCACCTAGTGCGCGAATAACTTCTACTGCTCCGACTGTACTTCTTATGGACATAATGGCACTAACCGCATCTGCTCCACCCGCAGCACCCAAGGCTCGGACGACTTCAACCGAACCAACTGAACTTCTTAGCGACATAATTGATTGAACTGCTGACATTGAAAACTCCTTAATCGAACCAAAAATTTGAGGGCTAACGCCGCATTAAGGTGTGAGCGACGCTTGGCTATACTTGAGCGAAGCGAAACTGCCAAGCGTTGCGAATCACTCTTAAATGCTTTGTTATACCCCATTTTGATGGATACTCATGTTGTGGTACTCAATGTATTCTTCTGAGATTTCATGCCCTGAGCATACATAAAGCTCAGAAAGGTTAAGAGCGATAGCCCCATAGTCGCACATCACATGATGATTTGGACAAAGAACGACGATATTTCCTGCTACGTCAGGACCATTATGCTCTCGACCTAAAGGCTTAATATGATGGGCTTCAGAGTACGTTGCACCCGATTTCAAGTTAATTGTATTGCGACAAATTTGGCACTTATTTTCATACATTAACTTTAGTTTTCGTGCCAATGCCGTATCTCTTAAAACTCTATACGTTACGCTCTCTCGCCTTTCTGGTTCCATTTCACCGTTAGGGATATCAAATGCAATAGGCGTAACAGCCTTTAACTCACCGAACACCCAAAAGCCTCTTTCTTCGGCGTTTTTGATGATCCCTTTCTTTTTGAGTTGATAGAGTACCGTTCTAACTCGGTGCTTCCACTCAGCTTCTTTTGTCCCTTGAGAGCAAATATCTCTACAGATGCAGGTATCATCGCAAAGCTCAGGATACTTTTTCTGCACTAGGTCATATATAGATTTCAATTGAATTACACCATTAGGAATGAAATTCAGTTCATCTTCTATTAATTTTTTATATAGCTGCTTATGCTTCATTTTTAACCTTAAGGGACTACGATCGCTTTGGGTT
>NZ_BCUF01000134.1 GCF_001591145.1 Vibrio harveyi NBRC 15634 = ATCC 14126 = KCTC 12724
TGTCTAAAGAAAAATTTGAACGTGTAAAACCGCACGTAAACGTTGGTACTATCGGCCACGTTGACCACGGTAAAACTACTCTAACTGCAGCTATCTGTACAACACTTGCTAAAGTATACGGCGGTGCTGCTCGTGACTTCGCATCTATCGATAACGCTCCAGAAGAGCGTGAGCGCGGTATCACAATCGCTACTTCTCACGTAGAGTACGACACTCCAACTCGTCACTACGCACACGTAGACTGTCCAGGACACGCGGATTATGTTAAAAACATGATCACTGGTGCTGCACAGATGGACGGTGGTATCCTAGTTGTTGCTGCGACAGATGGTCCAATGCCACAAACTCGTGAGCACATCCTACTAGGCCGTCAGGTTGGTATCCCATACATCATCGTATTCATGAACAAATGTGACATGGTTGACGATGAAGAGCTACTAGAACTAGTAGAAATGGAAGTTCGTGAACTTCTATCTGAGTACGACTTCCCAGGTGATGACCTACCAGTTATCCAAGGTTCTGCTCTAGGCGCACTAAACGGCGAAGAGCAATGGGAAGCTAAGATTGTTGAACTAGCAGAAGCGCTAGATTCATACATCCCTGAGCCAGAGCGTGCAGTAGATATGCCATTCCTAATGCCTATCGAAGACGTATTCTCAATCCAAGGTCGTGGTACAGTAGTAACTGGCCGTATCGAACGTGGTATCCTAAACGTAGGTGACGAAGTTGCTATCGTTGGTATCAAAGACACTACTACTACTACATGTACTGGTGTTGAAATGTTCCGTAAGCTTCTTGACGAAGGTCGTGCTGGTGAGAACGTTGGTGCACTTCTACGTGGTACTAAGCGTGATGAAGTTGAACGTGGTCAAGTACTAGCTAAGCCTGGTTCAATCACTCCACACACTAAGTTCGAGTCAGAAGTATACGTACTTTCTAAAGATGAAGGTGGTCGTCACACTCCATTCTTCAAAGGCTACCGTCCACAGTTCTACTTCCGTACAACTGACGTAACTGGTGACATCTCTCTACCAGAAGGCGTAGAAATGGTAATGCCAGGCGACAACATCCAAATGCAAGTTGAGCTAATCGCTCCAATCGCTATGGACGAAGGTCTACGTTTCGCTATCCGTGAAGGTGGCCGTACTGTAGGTGCTGGTGTTGTTGCTAAGATCTTCGACTAATTCTT
>NZ_BCUF01000135.1 GCF_001591145.1 Vibrio harveyi NBRC 15634 = ATCC 14126 = KCTC 12724
GTTTGTTATGCCGATCCTACCAACTACCACATAACTGACTCTCGCAAGGAGTACCATCATTGTCGCCATCTATTTTGACATTTGGACAATTTGATAAATAAAACTTTGCTTCGTCACAAGATGCCATTTCGCTACAGTAGGTCTTACCTTGGCAACTAAACCCCATATTTTCATATGCAGGGTTTAGCTTAGGCTCTATATAAAACAGATATAAGGCTGCGCCTATTAGACCGACGATAACTGCTGATAATACAACTGAAAAAGAATTGCTTTTCTGTGGTTTGACACCGACTAACTGAGCACTTTCCGCACTTAACTTAGGCTGAACACTTGCCAGTTGAAACTCTACTTGGTCCCCTATTCGAGGGCGTCGGTATCCTTTTTTGAACTTGGATACATGAACAAAAATGTCACCATCCAGTTCATTGGAATTTATGAACCCAAAACCGCGCTCATCAACCCAGCGAACAATTTCCCCTTTCATGTCCTCTCCCGTTTTTCATATAGCGGCATAACGCCGCATTAAGTGGTGAGCAACGCAGACCACTGCACTTAATATATTGCACCGTAAACACTAAATTCAAAGTAAACCAAAAATGCCGAGCGTTGGGAATCCGTCTTAAATGCTTTGTTAGCTTTAACCTGATAGCCCCACCAGAATTAACACATAACTATTATGAAAAGCGTGAGTTAAGAAAGCGACTTTTGCACCCTCAGATGTAGATACCTTTTGCCAAACCTGAAAACCGAGACAAAAAACAACAAACGGGGCAAACGTGAACAAGCCCCACAATGGATGGCTTAAAGAGTGCAGAACTGAAATAGACAAGGCGACTAAACAAGCGACCAATAGTATATTTTGCATGAACTTCTGAGCTAGCCATATGAGTAGGACTATTAGTATCGTTTCTACAAATGGAGCGAATAGAATCAAACCGAACGCATCAAAAAAGGAAAACGATAAGTTCTCATTGGGCGTCTCTTCAGGCAAACCAACTAAAAAATGATACAAACACACTAAAAAAAAGGCAATACAGGCACTTAACACCGATGCTTTAAAGCTATATGACATTTTTGAATCATTAATTTTGAGTAGGAACATACGTACCCTTTTTAAAGCTAACGCCCTGTTAAGGTGTGAGCAACGCAATACCGAAGCTCCCGCTTACCACCTTAAACAC
>NZ_BCUF01000136.1 GCF_001591145.1 Vibrio harveyi NBRC 15634 = ATCC 14126 = KCTC 12724
ATTTGTTATGTGTTAGATTTTAAAGACTAATTTTTGTTTTTGAGCAATAAGCTCAACATCTTCAAGTGGCTCATATTTCCATTTGGACAACGCTTGTACAGCTACCTTTTCAAAGATCCCCTTTGGGGTGGAATCGATTACAACAATATCAGCCACATCTCCATTTTTAGTAATGTTAAACGTCATGACCACATACCCTGACAGGTTATTCTCTACTGCAACTTTAGGGTATCTCGGCGATACAAACTCTATTGGCTCTAGATCTAAATATTCCGATGAGTAAGTGTTTTCTACAGAACTTGAACACCCTACTACTAAGATCAAGATAAATAATTGCAAAAATCTCATAATCTCTCTCTGACACATAACGCCGCATTAAGGTGTGAGCGGCGCTTGGCTACACTTGAGCGAAGCGAAACTGCCAAGCGTTGCGAATCACTCTTAAATGCTTTGTTATGTGTATGTTGCATAAATCTCAGAGCACAGGGCATCAGCCCACATAAAACATTTGCTACCACTCTCTAAGCCTTCAGATTCAGCAATATCTCGCCCCATATTTGTAAGCTGAATTAAACTAGGCTCAAGGGAAAGGTATAAGTCTCGCCAGATTTGATATTCCATTTTGGATGGTCGTGACTTATTTGGCTCAGGCTCTTTATAAAGAGCTAATTCTTCATTAGCTAAAGATATATTCCCTTTGTGCTTGATGATTAGATGAGTATAAATTGTCCTCACATTCCCAACCCAAAAATCATTTGGGTTAAGCATCATTGCGATCTCAGAGCCAACACTGATACGCAGATATGGCAGGTTTGAGTCATAGATCGTTTTCGGGACGTGATTCACGTCTTGTGCTGATTTCAGTTTGCTCGCTAATTGAAAAACAGAGGAGGCGGGACTGGCGCTTAATACTTTAGGACCAAGAAAATGCTCAGATGCACTGTAATTACCTTCAGGTAGTTCTATTCCTAAAGCTAACTGACAGTAATCGTCTACTTTTTCGTTTGCAAAATATCTTGTTAATAATTTATGAGCATTTTCTCTCTTATTGTAGTGCTCAACTACATTTCGAATATTGATTCCTTCAAACAATTTTCTCTCCTTAGTCAATTAATACACATAACGCCCTGTTAAGGTGTGAGCAA
>NZ_BCUF01000137.1 GCF_001591145.1 Vibrio harveyi NBRC 15634 = ATCC 14126 = KCTC 12724
GTTTGTTAGCTTGATATATATTCACGCACTAACTTTCTTTGGTGTGCTTAACTTTGTAAGCAGAGTAAAAACCTATAAAGAAGAAAGAATTTGTTATTACTAAAACTAAACCTGATACCGCAGGTAAGTTAGAACCTAAGATCAATGAAAGCGTATAATACTGCGCGCAAGCCGCCATTATGCAAAGAGCTAGTGAACGCAGTAATGTTACACCTTTAGGTAACTGATTTGGAGATAATAGGCACAACGAGAAAAGCACGTGAGAGAAATGGATTGTCGCCAATGAAAAGGCAAGTATTAGAAATATGATTAGCATTATAAATCATCCGCTCTTAGCAAACCTCTACGTAACAACTCTTTTTGAGCATCTTTTGCATTTGAACTCGTTTGGTATGCAATAACAGTAACCATAACAACCAGAATTGCCGATGCTCGTGATGCTGCTTGTTTTGTTAGTCCCATTTTCATACCAACTTACGCCACTGGCGACGAGGTGACCGTTTTTTTGAGTTGCTCAGAGGCTTTTTGTGAAGCTCCAATGACTCCTTTTTCATTTGCGGAGTATAAAAATGCTGCAACACCAGCCACTGTCAACGGAATTGTTATATCTAGCCCTACGACTTTCAGCGCGTCAGTCACCCCTTTATTCGTATCAAAGAACTCCCTAAGCTCACTGTCAGAAAGAGACCACGAGAACCAATATGGATTAGCTACAACCTGTGAAACTAATCCGTATAATGAGGCTTTTAACTGGTTATCACTTATGCCTAGTATTTGCTTTAATATTTGCGATTGCTTATTTTTTGGGAGCTGTCTGTAGAGGACAATTCCGGTCATGATCGGAATTGCATTGGTTTGCTTTTTCAAGCGAGACTCATGCTTTTCCATTCCAATTAAACTCGCATAATATTTTACTGGGTCAGCCCCAATCTTTGACTGTTGAACTCTCATAAAAACTCCTACTTAGCATATATCCGGATTGATACGCTCTAAAAAGTCACGACACAAATCCACTTAGCTTTTTTCGTATGACTTCACGAGAGACTGCAATTTACTGGATCAGTAATTACTTACTAGGACCTTAACTATAAGGTGTTGATATATCGAGCTAACGCCCTGTTAAGGGGTGAGCAA
>NZ_BCUF01000138.1 GCF_001591145.1 Vibrio harveyi NBRC 15634 = ATCC 14126 = KCTC 12724
TCAAAGGCAGTACGTTCTCAAAAAGTACCGGTGATGCGGGCGGCGATAAAAAAGGCGTCGCATCCGGCACTATAGAAGCCGAAGCAAAATTCATCTCAGCCTCACCAACGGTTAAGTTTGAAGGTAAGGGCGTATGTCGCCTGTCCGACCAAATGACCATGAACAAAGCCAATACCATGTGTCTTGGCGGCGCACAAAACCCATCGGTTTCTGTTACGGAAGAGCAGGAAGGGACCTATACGGTTGACTTATACCTCTCATACTCAGACGGTGAACCTGTTCAAGGCGCAACTTATACTCTAACCGACCAATCTGGCGCCGTATTTGAAGGAACATTGGATAACAGCGGTAAGGCTTCGGTCGGTGGCATTGCTCCGGGTGAGTTTGCCATTGAGTACGGCGAGGACAGCCGAGACTTTATGCCGAATGTGCCAACTAAGACCAATCCGAACTTTAATCCGAGTGCGAACGCTCAACTGATCATTGAAGAAACAAAGAAAGGTGAAGTTGGCTTCTGGGAAAATGCTTGGACGCGAATGTCTGGTGCTGCCAGTTGGATTTGGGGGGTGATTCTTGGTGATTTCAACGATGACGCTTCTGTAGAGCAAATCATCGCCAATACGGCGCTGACGATGATTCCTGTTGTAGACCAAGCCGCTGACGTGCGCGATTTATCTGCGAACATTATGACTTTGTTGACTGAAGAAGAGCGCGATAAGCCTGAAAACTGGTTAGCGCTTTCACTTACCCTTGTCGGCTGTGTTCCTACATTTGGTAGTGCAGTAAAAGGTACGTGTAAAGTTGCGCTAAAAGGCGGTAAAGGAACATCAAAAGATACTTTGTTAGCTGTTTTAAGAGGCATGGGTAAAGGCGATCCAGAAAAATTCTTGCGCACGTTAGATTGGATGGATTACGCCAAGCAAACCAGCCAAATTGTTAGTGATGTTTTAAAACCTTGTATTGAAGTGGCAACTGAGTTGGCTTCATACGCAAACAGAATGGGCGCAGACGAGCTTGGTGCGTATTTCTTGAAGTTAGCGGATGAGGTAAAAATCATCGA
>NZ_BCUF01000139.1 GCF_001591145.1 Vibrio harveyi NBRC 15634 = ATCC 14126 = KCTC 12724
CGAATCACTCTTAAACAGATTGTTAGCACACAGACTTAACTACTTGTGCAAAATGACCTTATCGACTAGATAGCGTTTTAATACGCCTTTAGCTGACGTTACTCTACGTGCATGTAGCTCTATTTTTCCTCCGTCCTGTCCATCTTGAGCATAGTGCATAGACCAAGTAATTTTGCGACGTAAGGACGAAGAAGCCCCATCTGGGATTTTAAAAGATACCGTATGACCTTTGTCGTCTTCATAAAAACGCCCAATACCAGATAGGATATTATACTTAGTAGCATTCCCAACAATTCCAGAAATAAGAGTATCATCTGTTTTAATGGAAACACTCTTGAGCGTTTCAGCATTCATACGCAATACTTCGCCCACTCGAGGGCGTGAGACAGAAATTGTCATATTAGGACAGTTTTTTATTGGACGATGAGCTTCCTCGAGAGCAGACTCTAAAACTTCTTCCATATCGCCAATGAACGGTTCTACACGTTCACCTAACTTTTTAACTGTTGGCGTTTCAGGCTCATGAACCAAGTCTAGAGTTTTTGACCATGTCCATTTAAGCATATCCCAGAATGCAGCAGCAGCGACACTAGCACCTATCGCTTCTTTGTTTTCGATAACTAACGTTAAAATTTGCTCATAACTGCCTTTTTGGGGAGGGCTAACATAAATCTTAGCGCCAGATGCTCTGTTACCTTTCCTCTTTACATCACCATCATTCAATAAAGCATGAGTCGTGATTGCAATGGCACGAGCGAAACCATGTAACGACATTGAAGCATCGTACATATCTAACCTATGAAGATCTGCATCTCCGCCATTATAGGACAACTTAATTTGTATTTGCTTCATTTGGCTTCCATCACTCAGTAGCATATGTTGAGCATTATATAAGCCCAACCACAAATTCCACGTAAAAACTGGGGTTTTGTTGCATAAATGGGATTAACTGCAATAAAAATATCACTAAACTCAAGGGATTGCTTTGTGTGCTAACGCCCTGTTAAGGTGTGAGCAACGCAATACCGATGCCACCGCAGACTACCTTAAACAC
>NZ_BCUF01000140.1 GCF_001591145.1 Vibrio harveyi NBRC 15634 = ATCC 14126 = KCTC 12724
CGAATCCCTCTTGAACAGTTTGTTAAAAATCACTCTCCTCAAACCCTCCCTCTAAATCAGTTACTCCCCAACGTATGTAAGCCGTTTCTGCAAGTCTATTTACGAACTCGCCTTGATCTATCCAAAATCCTTTTTCAGCTACTTTCTCAAAGTCATTCTCATCAACATTTCTAAGATGAGGATTAACAATAAATTTTTTCTCTGAAGCGAGTTCAATGCCCAAAATAAAATGGGGGAGTAGCGCTCCTTTGACCCCTACCTCACTTTGGCAGGGTACAAGCCTAAAGAATTGTAGTTTGGCAGCCCCGAATTTGTGGTAGAGAACTCATGAATTGTATTTGCCAAATGCCCAACGGCATGATGGTAGAATGGTTTGGGGATAAAATAATGCAAAATATATTTATCATGTTTATCGTTAGAGAAATCTAAAGCAACATTTTTATCAATACTAGTCGAAACTAGAGTAGTTTCAGTGCGGATGCCGACAGCCCCAGCCATATGAAGCCAATGCAAGTAGTAATCTCGGACTTGCAATCGGATTGACCTACATTTAATCATTTCGAACTTGGACACAAAATCTACAATATTTGAAGGATTATTGAAATAGTCAATAAACTCTTCTGGTGTGTTATCTAGAACACGCTTTTTACTGCGTCGATTGCTAATTACATGTGCGATTCTCTTAAAAATATACTCTAAAGTATCAAACGAACAATCATTAATGTTTAAAAGAAACGAGCGCTCGTCATCAATTTCGTCGATAGAAAAATGCCTTGACTTTTCTCCAAAATAAAAGACTCTTTGATACATATTTTGTTCATTGAACTCTTCATTCTCGCTAGAGTGACGTTTCCAAATATTCTGCTTTTTTTCTCCCCTATATAACAACAATATCTTTCCACTTTTGTTATTTTTCTTAATAAACCCCTTAAACCGTCGTAATGTTTTCATTTCATCTTTAGACAAAGGATCGCCGTCAATATTTATATATTCCATATTTCCTCTTGATTTTTAACGCCCTGTTAAGGGGTGAGCAACGCAATACCG
>NZ_BCUF01000141.1 GCF_001591145.1 Vibrio harveyi NBRC 15634 = ATCC 14126 = KCTC 12724
GGGTATGCGGTGGCATCGGCATTGCGTTGCTCACCCCTTAACAGGGCGTTAGTTTTACATACAAAATTTAGAATCAATATGTTAGATAAAATTTATAAATACATGCCTTTGCGCAAGCAGTTTTTCGAAAATTTCTTAATTCGAGGCTCTCAGAAGTATGCCTTAAATGATCCTTTTGAATTGAATCCCAGCAGTAAAAAGAGTAACAAATCACTCTCCGACAGTGCTTATTTTGACTATGCGGTTATATCTTTATCAGAAACTAATAATAATCTATTAATGTGGGCTCATTATGCAGATCAGCATAAGGGTGTTGTCATTGAACTAGATACAAATCATGAACTTTTTGAAAGTTATACACCATACCCAATCCTTCGATTTGATGAAGAATTAGATGCTGAAGTACTAGATGAAGTTGAAAACAGCAAGAGAGAATCTATAAAAGCAGGACAAATTCAAAGGGTAAGGTATAACTCTCGAAGACCTAAGCTAGATCGATTTGAAACAATCAGAGAGCACTTTCTAGTTAAGAGCGATGAATGGATATATGAAAAAGAGCACCGAATCATATTGCCACTCGTTACTGCAGACAGAGTAATAGTACACGATAAATATTTAAGTGAGATTGAAGAGTATTCATATTCTCCTGAAGTCCTAGAAACACAGAAACTTGGTGGGGGTATGAATATGGTCAACATTAAGGAGCCACTAATGGCTGAAGGGAATTATTTGCTCCGTTATGGAGCTGAGTATGTTGACCAAGATGATTTAGTGAAAGGTTTTGTAGACAATACAATTAATGCTTATCTTCGGAGCATATCTGAAGACCCTAGCACAATATTTCTATACCGAGTTGATCCAAAAGCTATTAAGTCTGTGTGTTTTGGATGCAGGGTAGATCAAAGAGAAAAAAGTGAGTTGGTCGAAATCATCCGTAGTAACAAAAAATTGAAGCATGTAAAAATTTATCAAGCTAACGTCAGCTCAGAAAGGTTTGAGCTTGAGATAAAGAAAAACTAACAATC
>NZ_BCUF01000142.1 GCF_001591145.1 Vibrio harveyi NBRC 15634 = ATCC 14126 = KCTC 12724
CGAATCACTCTTAAACAGATTGTTAGGTGCTAATTGCTCAATCGTGCTGGCTGAACGGCTTGAACTAATGCAGGTATATCGACATTGTTTAAACCACCTTTTTTTGCCTTGTTGTTCAGATAAGTGCCAAACTTCTCGGTGACATAAATATCGTCCATCCAACGGCGAAACTCCCCCAAAGCCTCGACAGGATAAATCCACGCCATTGGATCTTTTTGAGGAAAATCTTCTGGAAATACGTGGAGATGCTTTCGGCGAAGACCGTATTTTTGATCAAAGCAGTTACCGCTCCAATGCTTGCCCCAAGCCATACCAACGCTTATATCTGGCATGGTATTACAGTCAAAAGGCATACCACTTCTAATTCCGGATATTACCAAATTCGCAATTTCAGAAAAGACGCTGAAGTAACCTGATGGCAACTCGTTAAGTGTTATACGCTCATGAAAAGTTTTCCAATATAGTGGCAACGAGTCTTCAGGGTTGTAACCAGTGCGTTCATAAATGAATGCACGGAGAGTTAGCTTGGCAAGACTACGATAGTTGAGTTTTGCTTGCTCTTGAGGCGTTTGAGAGTCGAACGCATAGTATTCAAGGATTGCCATACAATTGACATCGTTGATTGCATGGTAGGTTTTCCCGTCAACCGTAATCGGAACATACAAACTACTTGGGTCACCTCCCTGCTCTCGAATAAGTTGCTCAATAGCTAGACCACGAGGCTTGAAGCGCAAATCTACTTCCCAGTCTTTTACAAGTGTGATTATTACACTTGGTGCGACACCACATAGAGCAGCCAGACCACGAGCACCAAGATAAGGGGTGCCGTTGTTCATGACTCCCATTTCAATGCCGTCAGGAGCTGTATGTTTTACCGAAGATAGCTGAAGGTTGTATTGTTCCATTTAGATTCCTTACGAATAGATACCCACTTTTTATATGTGGTTTAATATGCAAGAAAACAAGTATGGGATACGATATTTTTAGCACCTAACGCCTTGCTAAGG
>NZ_BCUF01000143.1 GCF_001591145.1 Vibrio harveyi NBRC 15634 = ATCC 14126 = KCTC 12724
CGAATCCCTCTTGAACAGTTTGTTAGGCAATTATTTTCGGTTGTACCCCTCTACTTTCGTATGGATTAAAAATACCCTTGTATCCAATTAACCTGAGGATATATTCCGTAACCAAATCTCTACATGTCGCATAGATTCGCCGCTGCTCGTCATAAGGTAAGTGACTTAAGCCTGAATGTATAATCTCGTTCCTGAGGTTTTTTATTTCTTTAAGACCAACTTCCATCCCTACTGAAGAAAACATTTCATAAAGTAACGTTTGAAAATAATACTTTTCGTTGCTTTCCGACCAATAAGAACCGTTTTTATATTTATACCCTTTACATTTCGCATACGAAGATTTTAGGTTCTCTAACAAAATGAACAAGGTAGCTAACTTCAACTCTATCTGTAAATTATTAACCTCAGGCGTGTTGAAAATATCCACTACAACATTTAGAGATCTTTGTTCGTAAAGCGTTGAGTAAGTATCAAAGCAGGACTCAATTAAATGCTTTATGTGCGAGGTATCTACACAACAAAATGGTGGTCGAAAGTAATAGTACTTACCACGAGTAGCCCAGATATGGGATTTGTTTGTTCCCTCGATATTCCATGCATAAAAACTGACTTCCGAGCACGTTGCGAATGATAGTAAAACACTTATTTTCTCAACAACTTCTACAACGGAATCAATATCGCTTTCGTCGATATTTTTGACGATTAGTTTCGTAGACTCTAGAAACTGACCTCTCAAGTCACTCTTTCTTGCATTTATAAATTCTGGTTCTTGAACGATCTCGACATTTAAACCGGCTATAGATAGGCAAATTTTATTCCTTACCCAACCACCAGTCTCAGTACTAGTAGTTTCAATACCTAATACTAAAAAATTTGAAAGATAACAGACTAAGTTCAATGTAACTCCCAATTGCCTAACGCCTTGCTAA
>NZ_BCUF01000144.1 GCF_001591145.1 Vibrio harveyi NBRC 15634 = ATCC 14126 = KCTC 12724
AAGGTGGTATGCAGCGGCTTAGGTATTGCGTTGCTCACCCCTTAACAAGGCGTTATGTATTCGAGGAAGTTATGAGAAAACATCAATATCAAAGAAAAAACGAGCCAAATGGCGCAAAGTACCATTTCTTCGAGTTAACGAATGCTGTTCGTGTTGTAAAAATAGTTGGAGATGAAGAATTTGAGCATACCTTCTTTAAGGGTGATTTTGTTCAAGGGAGAACTTTGAAGAAGTTTGACTTTGATGGCGCCATAGAAAAAGGTCATGCTGTTTACGTGACTAGTGAAGAATACAACTCCTCAAACGCTCAAAGCTTAGCTGCTCAAATAGACTTTATTCACAAAAATGGTACTGAAGAAAAGTCGAGATTAGAGTTAGATCTGAACGAAATCGTATCAAACCCAAAGATTGGAATTACTGAAAAAGAGAGCTTAATTAAGTCCCGAATCGGTCAGGGGGCATTTCGGCAGCAATTATTTAATATGTGGGGCGGATGCGCCGTAACAGGGTGTGAAGTCAAAGAGTTACTTGTAGCGAGTCATATTGTTCCGTGGCGTATTTCCGAAGAAAATAGGTTAAATCCATATAATGGTTTCCTTTTAGTAGCACACCTTGATAAAGCGTTTGACTCTGGTCTTATTAGTTTCGACAGTGTAGGAGTTATTATGATTTCACCAAAGTTGAAAAATTATCAATCAATAGGGATACATTCGGAAATGGTTATTAAATTGAAGCCTGAGCATGAAGAATTTCTTGAATACCATCGGGCAAACGTGTACCAGAATACATAACAAACAATTTAAGAGTGATTCAGCACGCTTGGCATTTTTGATTTGGGTTTAGTTCAGTGTTTAAGGCGGTCAAATTAAGTGTCGTGGTTGCGTGCTTCACACCTTAATTGGGCGTTAGTACGGG
>NZ_BCUF01000145.1 GCF_001591145.1 Vibrio harveyi NBRC 15634 = ATCC 14126 = KCTC 12724
AAAGCATCTCAAAACGCACTAGAAGCGTTTGGTCAAATGCTTCCAGAATTCATGGGCGGCTCTGCTGACCTAGCGCCTTCTAACCTAACTATGTGGTCTGGTTCTAAGTCTCTAGAAGCGAACGACTTCTCTGGTAACTACATCCACTACGGTGTACGTGAATTCGGTATGACAGCGATCATGAACGGTATCGCACTACACGGCGGTTTTGTTCCTTACGGTGCAACATTCCTAATGTTTATGGAATACGCTCGTAACGCTATGCGTATGGCTGCTCTGATGAAAGTTCAGAACATCCAAGTTTACACGCATGACTCTATCGGTCTTGGTGAAGATGGTCCAACTCACCAACCAGTTGAGCAAATCGCGTCTCTACGTCTGACTCCAAACATGAGCACATGGCGTCCATGTGACCAAGTTGAGTCTGCAGTAGCATGGAAACTGGCGATTGAACGTAAAGATGCACCATCTGCACTTATCTTCTCTCGTCAAAACCTAGCACAACAAGAGCGTACGGCTGAGCAAGTAGCGGACATCGCGAAAGGTGCTTACATCCTGAAAGACAGTGATGGCAAGCCTGAGCTAATCCTAATTGCAACTGGTTCTGAAGTTGAACTAGCAGTGAAAGCGGCTGAGCAACTAACCGCTGAAGGTAAGAAAGTGCGCGTTGTTTCAATGCCATCAACAGATGCATTCGACAAGCAAGACGCAGCTTACCGTGAATCAGTACTGCCATCAGACGTAACTGCACGTATCGCTGTAGAAGCTGGCATTGCAGACTTCTGGTACAAGTACGTTGGTTTCGACGGTCGTATCATCGGTATGACAACATTCGGTGAATCTGCACCGGCTGACCAACTGTTCGAAATGTTTGGTTTCACTGTAGAAAACGTAGTGAACACAGCAAAAGAACT
>NZ_BCUF01000146.1 GCF_001591145.1 Vibrio harveyi NBRC 15634 = ATCC 14126 = KCTC 12724
GCATACCACCTTAGCCCCTAAAATCAACGCATGGTAAAAATGCCACGCGTTGCGAATCACTCTTGAACAGTTTGTTAGTTTAATATGTCGGTCGCGTATACATTGCGGACTTTTCGATAGGAACATCCACTCCGTACTGTTTTACAACATCTACGACTATTTCATAAAACCAATTTGGTGCTTTCGGACACACATAGACCCTTTTTATAAGGTCTCTTGCATTAATTTTTACCTGCTTTATGGCATCATTTGTGTCGTGATCACTTATTAATGCCCTAAATTCCTTTTCGTGCTCGAAGCTATTTCTCTTGTGAACGTATGGATACATCATATTCGTAGCCGGAATCACCTGAGAGTCATAATCTAGGTACTTTATTTTTGAAGTTGAGATTTGTAGTTCAGATGTTTTGAAAAACTCTCTTAGCGTATCAACATCGGTTTGGATTGCTACCCCTTCTGTGCCGCTTAAGTATAAATCCCACATAGCTGCAGACTCAAAATCACTCATGTGCCAGCAGCTAACAAAAACACTCTTCTGAAACGCCTCACTACCAACAATAAGCTGATTGGCTATATCTACCGAATTATGTTCTCTTACCGCTTCGATTGTCTTTAACGGAAACACCCCCTCATAAGGATCATCAAACATATCTGCACGAGGAAATATTAAGTTATTAGTAGATATCAAACTAACAAACTTGGTGAAATCCATATAACGCCAAATTTTTGTATCACCACCTGGATTTTCCATGAAATTATATTCGTATATCATTGCTGAAATTTACTCCATTAAACTAACGCCCTGTTAAGGTGTGAGCAACGCAATACCAAAGCTCCTGCATAACACCTTAAACACTAAACGCAACGCAACGCAT
>NZ_BCUF01000147.1 GCF_001591145.1 Vibrio harveyi NBRC 15634 = ATCC 14126 = KCTC 12724
AGTCAATGACAACGCTCTGAATCCTGCATCATGAAGTCATTTAGGTATACAATATTATTCACTTGGTTTGTTTTGAAGAACCTGAGAGAATCGTAGGGTTATTAAAACCACTAGGTTCACTATGAAACTTTTAGTAAGAAACTTGGCTCGTCAAACGACTGAGCAAGACATGCGTGCACTGTTTTCTGCACACGGGAAGGTAGAGCTTTGTACATTGGTTCTTGATCAAGAAACCGGCTTATCAAAAGGCTTCGGCTTTGTGATCATGCCAGATGAAGCAGAAGCGATTTCTGCACTGGAAGCGCTGAACTTGACCAGCGTAGCGAAAAGCAAGATTCGCGTGAAAGTCGCTCAAGACTAAGAGAGAGAAAAGCCAGCATCACTGCTGGCTTTTTTGTATTTCAAGAGAGGAAACGAGCGCTAATCGCATTGGCACATAACGAATTCCTTCTTTCTCGCAGAGATCATCGGTAGGTTCAAAACCGTGCTTGTGATAAAACGAAACTGCGTTGGGGGCTGAACGAAGACGCACATAACTTCTTGGCTTATCATGGGTTGAGTCCAGTATCGTATCGAGAAGTTGTTTACCCAAACCATGGTCTTGAGCTTTGGTTGCGACGAATAAGTGGGTGAGATAGTTATCATCTTTTAAAGCGGCAAAGCCAACCACTTTACTGTCGTGGAACGCCGCTAAGGCAAAGAAGTCTGGATGCGTTATTGCTTGTGTCGCATCTTGTCCGACTCTTGCGAGAAAGCGCCGTTTTCCTTCTTCGGTAAAGTGCTCAAGGATGTGGCGCTGTGTAACTTTAGAAACCAAATCCGCCACTTGTATATACCC
>NZ_BCUF01000148.1 GCF_001591145.1 Vibrio harveyi NBRC 15634 = ATCC 14126 = KCTC 12724
TTGCTCACCCCTTAGCAGGGCGTTAAATGACCTTTCAAATCGGTGCAACTTAATGTAATCGAGGTATGATGTATATTGAGTTAGCGCGAACTAAAGATATTGGTAAATCGCATTTACGCTTTGAAATTCTATACTCACTCGCACTCATATGAGGGCAAAAGGGCAAACTATGGAATTTGAGTGGGATGAGAACAAAAACTTAATAAATTTGGCAAAACATAGAATTGATTTTGCTGATGCTGTACACGTTTTTCTTGATGCTAGCAGAATTGAAAGAGAAGATACACGCTATGACTATGGTGAAGCTAGGTTTCAAACGATTGGCAAGACAAAATATGGTATCTTGTTTGTGATTTATACAGAGAGGCAATCAAGTGGTAATATTAGATTAATCTCAGCACGTAAAGCTAACTCTCGTGAAAAAAAATCTTATGAGAGAGGTTTTATGAAGCCATACTCTCAGGTGGTGTAATATGACAATCAAAAAGGTATCAATTGAGAATTTGAAGTTCTCTCGCGGGCAAACTGACAAAAAGCAACTTGAAGCGCTATCTGATAGAGAAATTAATGAGGCAGCCCTCAGTGATCCAGATAGTGTCGTTCCAACCGAAAAGGAACTTGAAGCGTTTGGTACACCAAAGGAGAGAGAGCATGACAAAGACAATTAAACTTTCAGACGTTCAATCACTCAAAGGCAAAACGAACTGGCTCTATTTAAAAAAGTCAGATGAAAGTAGCAAACCAAGCCAAATAGCACCAGAGATTCGTCAGCATCATTTAAACCAAATGAAAAGACCGAAGTCATAGGTCATTTAACAAACTGTTTAAGAGTGATTCG
>NZ_BCUF01000149.1 GCF_001591145.1 Vibrio harveyi NBRC 15634 = ATCC 14126 = KCTC 12724
CCTTAGCAAGGCGTTAGTTGAATAGGGAAAATCCGTGAATATTTTTGAAGCATTTCTTAATGTGCTTGCGCAAGTCTGGTATCTAGTGCCTTTATTGCTCATTGTTAGCGTTTTCAAAAGTAGGTGGCTAAAAGGTGTATTCGGTGAGTTTCTCGTGAACCGTCTTTTGTCCAAATTACCAGAGTCTGATTACACACTAATAAAAGACGTAACGTTGCCGACTAACGATGGTACAACTCAAGTCGACCATATTGTGGTTTCTAGATATGGCATCTTCGTCGTTGAAACTAAGAATATGAAAGGTTGGATATTTGGTTCAGCTCGCCAGAAACAGTGGACACAAAAGATTTACCGCCATTCCTCTAAATTTCAGAACCCACTGCATCAGAATTACAAGCACATAAAAGCTCTGGAAACCTTGCTAGGTTGCAGAGAAGAACACTTGCATTCGGTTATTGTTTTCATCGGCGACAGTACCTTTAAAACCGAAATGCCTCCAAACGTTACCTACGCTCGAGGAAGTATTCGATACATTCAGCAATTTAACGATGTAGTGTTCTCTGACAATGATTATGCTCGGTTAACAGAGTCTATAAACCAGATAAAGTTAAAGCGCGGAGTCATTACGGATTTAAAGCATCGTAAACATATCAAAGAAGTTGTTGCATCCAAAGTTAGCTCAAATGAGTGCCCCCGTTGCGGCTCTGAAATGGTGTTGCGTGAAACCAAGCGTGGTGAAAATATAGGTAAACAGTTTTGGGGTTGTTCAACCTTTCCCAAGTGTAGGGCTGTGAAACAATTCAACTAACAAAC
>NZ_BCUF01000150.1 GCF_001591145.1 Vibrio harveyi NBRC 15634 = ATCC 14126 = KCTC 12724
AACTCAGGAGAACAAATGGCATTTGCTAATTTAAGAGTGTTAGTTTCTGAAAAATTGAACAATCTTGATAATGAGCAAATTGCGTATTTGCTTAGTTTCATCTTTCTCCTTTCAATGTTGCCACTGTCTAAGATTACTGATTTTCCTGTTTATTGGCTTAGCTTTGGGTCATGTATCTGTGGCTTGAGCTTCTACTTAGTAGAGGCAACCGAGAGGGTAATAAATAACCTGCTAGGTAAAACGATAGCTAGCATCGTCATTGTAGGTTGCACGACGTTCAATTTAGCTATGGCACAATCTTTTGTGAATCATGCGCTAAAAGCTCCAGTCACTCCTTTTGGTTACACAGTTACAATTAGTTCAATATTAGCAATTCCGTATACCGCATCGCTTTTTCTGGCTTTCGGCTTTGCTTTTTGGTTTTTGTTTATACTGCTCACTTCGTTTCTTCGGTTAGAGCAGTTATCGTTGAAGAAATTAGCAGGCTTTTCTGAGATCAAGAGACTGTTTAATGACAACCCTTTAACTCTCACTGGTCGAATGTTTGGTGCAATAGTGTTGTTCTCTGTCGCTCTAAGCTTTCTTGGTGACAACAAAGGGTATATGGATGCTACTTCCAATTTTACTCGGTGGTTTGCATACAACTTAGAAATGGAGCAGTTTTCATACTGTGACGTTGATGAAAAACAGAAAGTTGCATACCTTGGTTCAAATAAAATAGTTGTCGGTAACGAGCAGGAAGATACGTATACGTTCAGTGTCCGAGACTGTGAGACTGAGTTATAACAAAC
>NZ_BCUF01000151.1 GCF_001591145.1 Vibrio harveyi NBRC 15634 = ATCC 14126 = KCTC 12724
TTGCTCACCCCTTAGCAGGGCGTTAAGTGAATAGAGGAAAAATGAGAATATATCTTACCTGTATGGATTGTCATGGGACTACCGTGAGTGCTGGGTCAAACGTTTATTCTGCTGAGCTTCAAGATAGCGGGTGTTACAGCTTTACATGTTCTCAGCAACATGAATCTACGGTTAAATTGAAGAACCCAAAATTTGAAATACTCTTTGAGCTTGGCTTAAACGCCATTCATGACGGTTACTACAGAGAGGCAGTTAGCTCTTTCACCTCTTCTTTGGAGAGGTTTTACGAATATGTTATCAATATCCTTTACCGTTCAGCTGGTATTAATTTAGAACAAACATCGCAGTTATGGAAGCTGGTCTCAAACCAGTCCGAAAGGCAATTTGGCGCTTATCTTTTCGTGTATCAGTTGGTTGAAAAAAAGATTCCACCTCAACTATCAAATAAATGTATAAAATTCAGAAATGAGGTCATCCATAAGGGAAAGATTCCAAGTAGAATTGAAGCAATTGAGTATGGAGAAGCAATATTAACAGTTATTTCTCCGGTGTTAAAAGTACTAGTAGAGAAGTATGACCCACAAATTTTAGAGTTGATGAGAGAGCAACTTAATGCAATAGATTTGAAACTAGGTGTCGGAAAGTCGAGAAGTACAATGTCAATTAACACAACTGTAAGTGCTCTACGTGGGAATGACACGCCACCAAATTTATGCTCTAGCTTAGAGAGGATCGCATTTGTAAGAAGTGGATTGAGCTTGTTGTGAGAATTCACTTAACAAAC
>NZ_BCUF01000152.1 GCF_001591145.1 Vibrio harveyi NBRC 15634 = ATCC 14126 = KCTC 12724
TTGCTCACACCTTAACAGGGCGTTATGCCTCATGGAGAAAACTTTGACTAGCAATGATGACTTCTGCAAAGCAAATAATTTGCCTTTACCGAAGCGGGTAGAATTTGACCGATCCAAAGTAAATCCGGAAGAGCTATCAGTGCTCAAGAAATACTTTACGGACTTGTGTACTGATTTAACGTTGTATAGCGAGCTATTTACTTCGCAAGAATCAGTAGATGTTTTGAATAAGTTCAACTCATTGGTGTTCTCACGAATTCAAAAAGCTTACATAGAAAAACTATGCCTAAGTATCGCTTGTTTATTTGATCCTGCAGAAACGAGGAAAAATAAAAACTTGTCACTAGCTCGTATTGTGAAGCAGTGTGATTGCCCAGAGTTAAATGACAAGCTAGAGAAGTTGAATGAGCTTTACGTATCTACTGGTATCAAACAGTGGAGACAAAAGTTGTTGGCTCATAATGATCTAAGGACATTGATGGGTACTAAGCCTCTTAACCTACAGTTTGGGCACGAAGATATAGAGAATATTATGGAGCTTATTCAAGAAATCTTTGACGATATATCGGACCCGACAGTTTATACAGACATTAAAATTGTTTTGCCTTATGACAAAAATGGTGGTGCTTTCATAAGGAAGCTCCAGTGCTTGTTGGAAGATGAGGCATAACAAATTGTTCAAGAGTGATTCGGCACGCGTGGCATTTTTACTATGCGTCGGCTTTAGTGATTAAGGTGTTATGCAGAGGCTTCGGTATTGCGTGCCTCACACCTTAACAAGG
>NZ_BCUF01000153.1 GCF_001591145.1 Vibrio harveyi NBRC 15634 = ATCC 14126 = KCTC 12724
CGAATCACTCTTAAACAGTTTGTTATGTTGGTAACATTAACCAAACACTCAATTTCGAGATAACTAAGCTTAAAGCTAATACGCCTAGAGCATAAGGACCGAGTAAGTCTAATTGTTCTCTCGTTTTTACATATGCGCGAAACTGATATTTCATTTCATAGCTTAGCAATTTAATGAAATCCCATAGTGACCACTTCTCATTGAAGCGATTACAACTGACTGCATGATCGTAATACTCAATGTTACCTTCATCGTCGTGATACTCTTTCTCGTAGACTAACGAACGTTGAAAAAAACCGCTTATACGATATCTCGTATTACGTAAGCCTGGCTCATCACCACCCCACATTTGTAAACAATGAGATGCTAAACCTTCAACGTTCTCGCTCTCCGGATGATAAAAGAACACTTTTGCATCCGAAAACATTTCTACACACCAAAGTTGAGTGAGCTTCTGATGGTACTGTTGAGCATACGAATAGTATCGAAGCAACAAGTAGGAAACAGACAAAAAGAAAAGCTCATTAATGCCATGCTGATCTGTAAACTCAATTTTGAATAGAAAAGTGTTAGCCTCTTTAATTACAGCTCCGCTAAAGTTGAGCGCAATTAGTACCGCTGACAACATAACTAGGTTTCTTCGTTTTGCCTTCAGCCCTTCATCGGCGGCAATCTGCAAACGATACTCGTCTAACAATGGATTCATTTTACTCTTAACCCCAATTACCAACATAACGCCCTGTTAAGGGGTGAGCAACGCAATACCA
>NZ_BCUF01000154.1 GCF_001591145.1 Vibrio harveyi NBRC 15634 = ATCC 14126 = KCTC 12724
GTTTGTTAGGCTTTTACTCTTTTTCTAGCTCAGGATCTATGTTGTCGTTAATATACTGGGACATTATTAGATCAGAAGCCATTACAACACCTAAAGCGGAGTTTATCTGTTTCTCGATGTCTTTTATCGGCGCCTTAAGTGACTGATTAGGATTGTGAATTAGAGTATGCCTGTATTCAAATAAACCTTGCAACGCAGTAATGTCTTCATGGGTTACTTCCGATTCAGACTCAGGCTTATCGGCAATTCTCCACTTCATGTTGCGAACTTGCTTAAGAAATGGCTTCTCAGTAACGATGGTAAATACTTTGTCGATATTATTTGTGTTTTGAAAGCTGTGGTTACTTGCGATTAACTCTAAAGGATGAATCCCTTTAGCATACATGGCAACTAGCTCATCTATTTTGTATGACTTGTCATGCAATTTTTTCAACTTACTTTCAAATGAACTCGGAGCGCACATTTTAAAAATAGCGTCCAAAATATCACGATAATAGACCTCAACGGCGGTAACTATATTAATAACATGGCTTTTGAGGATTGTTTCTTGGGTTTCAGTACTTGCTCGGAGTTCCGCTACTTCTCTTTGTGCTTTCTCAGTGGCTAAGTACATTTCCATAAACGTAGCAAAAGGTCTGTTGTTTCTGCTATCGCGAGCTTTTCTGTTCTCAATTATTTTATCGATATCCAATGTATACTCCTAAAGCCTAACGCCTTGTTAAGGTGTGAGGCACGCAATACCTAAGCTTCCGCATAACACC
>NZ_BCUF01000155.1 GCF_001591145.1 Vibrio harveyi NBRC 15634 = ATCC 14126 = KCTC 12724
GTATTGCGTTGCTCACACCTTAACAGGGCATTAGTTTTTTGGAGAGTACAGTGGATAAAGTTTTGTCTTACGTAAATCAAATAATGGATAGGGCAGATAGTTTTAACTATTTCGTTTTTCTTTCCACGTTCGTTATATTTCTAGACGGGGTTTTGCTTTATGCGCATGGCATTTCTATTTTCGAACTGAATTTTAGCTATATCAAATCCAGCATAACAATTGGTAGTTTTTTAGTGTTTCTTTGTGTATATAGCTTATTTATGGCAGTCGTCGTGACTGGGTTAAAGTTCGTGATCTCACAAATTGTATTATCCCTGCCGACTATTGAGTTCTTTCAACACTCTGATAATGGGAATTTTCGACAGACGTTTACGAAAGACTATATCACAGCGTCTAAAATGCGAACTTATGCGATAAAGAATGATAATTCAGTAGCTTTAGGTGTCGTTGCTGAAAAGCGTCAAGAAACCAGGAACCTTCTCAACTTAGAAAAAAATTGTTTTGCTTTTCTGTTGGCAAGTCTGCTTAGCTTAGCGGTTGGATTCGAAGATAGCCCATCACTGGTAGTTAGCATGTTCACTTTTACAGAAGACGGTAACTTACTCTCATTTGAAAGCTTAAAAGCAATTCTAGTAAGTGTTGTCTACATTACTATGGTTTATCTTGGTGTCATTCGAGGGTGCTGTTTTCAGATAACGCCTTCTCTATATAGAGATCGAATCTACTTTCCTGACAACGATATAAAAAACTAACAATC
>NZ_BCUF01000156.1 GCF_001591145.1 Vibrio harveyi NBRC 15634 = ATCC 14126 = KCTC 12724
GTTTGTTAACTGCCAAAATTCGTTTGTGGTCCAATGATTCGCTTTTTATGATGTGCTAGTTCTTCTACCCCAAGCATTGAACGCATTTTTTGAGATAACGATGCAAGAGTAACCTCTTGGTGCCCTGTGCTTTTATCTAAGACATAAGCAAAAGCGCTAAATATTTCCAGCATCTCCCTTGCAGCAGCATCTCTGTGTGCTTGTTGCGTACCTTCACCTTTTGGCATTTTGATATATGCACTATTGGCGCCGAGGGTTCGCAATTTTTGCTCAAACTCACCTAAGTTTTGATCAACCTCTGCGGTTAACCAACACATATACTTCAATCTGAGCATCGTTAATGTGCGAGCATAATCGTGTGCTTCTTCCCATTCAGGTTTTTGGCGAAGACTTTCAAATGCGTCCAGTACATTCTCTACATATAACTGAGAAAACTCGACTTGTTTATCGAAAACAGTATTTGCCATGTGCGAAGACGCAGACAAGGAATATTGCTGCTCTTGTAGCATAAGCTCTTTTCTACGTTGATGAGCAGCGTCATCTCTAATCAATTGTATTAAGACACCGCACAAAGCACCTGCAAATGGAAGTGCTGTTATTCCCTTCCAGATATCTGATATCGGTGCACTGTACATTACGGCTAAAGAAATAGTCCCAACAATAGCACAGCCAATGATTACATTTTTGTTCATATTTCTCACTGCTTACCTTTTGGCAGTTAACGCCTTGCTAAGG
>NZ_BCUF01000157.1 GCF_001591145.1 Vibrio harveyi NBRC 15634 = ATCC 14126 = KCTC 12724
GTGTTTAAAGTGGTATGCAGCGGCTTAGGTATTGCGTTGCTCACCCCTTAACAGGGCGTTAGTTCCCCAGAGCGAGTAATCAATCCGTAGGGAATTTTTGTTTCTGGTGGAGTACACGCATAACTCGGATGATATCGCCCTCGAACCAGTAAGACACAATCATCGAAATCTCAGGAATAATAAGCAATCGTCTGCGGATGCCATCTCGTTGTACGCCCATTAAAGGTTGTTCAAGCAAGTTTTCTACTTTTGCTTCAATGAGGTTGTCGGTTTTCTCTGCCGCATCAGGGTTGAAGTCATAGAGAAACTCAAAGATCTTTTCACGATCATTAAGTGACTCTTCTTCCCATAAAATCATTGCTTACCTCGATTACGGATTCTGGCTTTGCGCTCTTCCATTCGAGACTTAGCAGTTTGGTGCTCAACGAAAACGGATTTTCCTGAGTCAAACTTCTCAAATGCTAGGTTTACTTGTTCAGTTAGCCATGCATCGTGAGATAATGTTTTTCTTTGTTGTTCAGCGAGTTGCTCAGTAAGTTCACGACATGCGTCACTCAGAGTGCGACCTTGGCTCTCAGCCATTTGTTGAGCTAGGCGTTTTGTTTCTTCATCAACACGAAATTGAATTCTAGTGTCCATGATTTATTCCTTTTTTGGTGTGTGTACAAATGTTAGCACTAGGCTTTGAGATGGGCAACTAACAAACAATTTAAGAGTGATTCGG
>NZ_BCUF01000158.1 GCF_001591145.1 Vibrio harveyi NBRC 15634 = ATCC 14126 = KCTC 12724
CGAATCCCTCTTTAACAATTTGTTAACTGCAATCTCAAAAAATACTTCACACTTCTAATGCTTCCTTGAACTTTCAAAAAATGCAATCCGATTCCTACCAAAACAACTACAATTAATAAGATAAATACAATTACCATTAAGGTTGGGATGTTTTCCAAGAGCGTTCCCTTCAAACCAAGAGCCATATTGTAAGCAACTACGGAAAGACCAAATGAAATCATCATTGAAACGAAATAATAGATAAATTCTCGAACAGAAACCCAATAACCTAATTTATAGCCACAGATTTTGATAACACCGTATTTCTTCTTTAACCTAAATGACTTTTTATTGTTAGTCAGTTTTACATAGTTTTTAACTCTTTTGTAAATTTCAAAACTATCGATTGGAGAGCGACTAGATAGCAATGCTTGAATCGTAGGAAAAGAAAGCTGCCTTTTATATATACCTGAAATAATATGTTCAATAACGAACTCGTCACATTTAGTCATTGACTCTGTCTTATATGCAGATAAGAGTAACTCTAAATTCTTTTGCTTAATAGTATGCTTCTGGGTGAGATGACTTATAACGAATCTAAGGATAGGTAAAACCACAATCGTCAAACCAAACAACCACATAAACGCAGGATCAATCTCTGAAAAATATTTGACTACATCACTCAAATGTACACTCCTTGCAGTTAACGCCCTGTTAAGGGGTGAGCAACGCAATCCAA
>NZ_BCUF01000159.1 GCF_001591145.1 Vibrio harveyi NBRC 15634 = ATCC 14126 = KCTC 12724
TTGCTCACACCTTAACAGGGCGTTAGGGCAATAGGAGTATATTTTGAACAGTGATGATATTGGTGCGATCATTGAATGCTTTATATCGAAAGAGAGTGCACTAAACGATGTTAAGAACTTTTTTGTTGCCAATAAAATGGAAGCACTCTCATTTCTGGCGGGCGTTGTATCTTTAGCTATTGCTTTGATTGCAGCTCTATTAGGTGACGCTACCACTTCTTACATATCGTTATTTGCTTTTTTTGCATTTCTTGTACTGTATTCATTGTCCTCATTCATTTCTACAGTTCGCTTCTTTGTGGGTGCAACAAAAGAAACTTTAAAAGATATAAATGAAAGATATCGGTCGGACTATATAGTCGCGGAAGAAATTTCGACCTTCGGTGATGACAGCATAGATTGCGTTAAGGTCCTCTTTGAGGGGCGCATCAGGTATTTAGAATCGAGGGTAGGTTTCCTTGTTGGAATTGTTGATAAACTCGGTATTGTTCCAGCTATCATCATGCTCTACTTGGCATATGTTAAAGCATTGGGTTCCGAAGAAATATTCAACTTATCACCTTTAATCACAGGCATCGTTTCTGGCGTTTATTTAGGAGCAATTACAGCTCGTATTGTAATTGATGCTTTGCGAGACAAAATAGGCATCTTAGAGCTTTCGAAAAAAATATCTCAAAAGCGCAAGGAGTTCAAATTGCCCTAACAAAC
>NZ_BCUF01000160.1 GCF_001591145.1 Vibrio harveyi NBRC 15634 = ATCC 14126 = KCTC 12724
ATGCGTTGGTTTTAGTGGTTAAGGTGGTTGCGGAAGCTTCGGTATTGCGTCGCTCACCCCTTAACAGGGCGTTAGAATAAATTGGAAGCTTCAGAGATGATATCTAAATATAAGTCGTTCGAACCAGAAATAATTCCTTCAAGTGCTCTCGCTAAGTTAGGTTTATCAACCGTTTTAGATGTGCCAATTCAACCGGAGTCGTTCTCTCAATTGAATTATTGCTATAACAATGTTCAAAAGCATTTAGAAAACAATGCTGGCACGATGGTGTTTGGCTGGATAACTTCAGTCTGGGGTAATCTTGTTCTAAGACTAACTGCACACGTAGTTGTTCAGAAGCCCGACGGAAAATTAGTCTGTGTATCGCCATCGGCGTTAAATGCAAAAAAAGTAAAATTCATACCAGACCCTGAAATCTCCGTTCTGATCAAAAATGGTCGTATGCCGATAAAGCATATGGCAATAAAAGAACATGAGCTTGTTCAACAAGTTTTAGACATTGAGGCAGAATTTGAGGCTTTGCATCTTTCAGGTGCTGGAGCAATAACGGCGCAAGTAGCTAACGAGTTCGACTTTAGACGTGCTCTAGCGTATTCAAAGCTTGAAAAACTAGCGCAAGAAGTAACTTCAAAAAATGATCAGTGCTTTTGCGGTTCAACTAAACAGCGGAAAAAGTGCTGTAAATAAATTTATTCTAACAAAC
>NZ_BCUF01000161.1 GCF_001591145.1 Vibrio harveyi NBRC 15634 = ATCC 14126 = KCTC 12724
TTGCTCACACCTTAACAGGGCGTTAGCCGTCATGGAGCTTGCCATACTCAAAGTGATAGAATAGTATCACTTTAGTATTCCTTTGGAGCAGCTCTCATGAAAGTAGAACTAGTTACATCACTTAAACGTCAAGCAACTAAGATCCTCGCCGATCTCCACGACACCAAAGAACCAGTGTTAATTACTGAACATGGTAAGCCATCGGCATATCTGGTTGATGTTGATGATTACGAGTTTATGCAAAATCGCTTGGCGATTCTGGAGGGGATTGCACGAGGTGAACGTGCATTAGCTGACGGTAAAGTGGTGAGTCACGATAAAGCCAAGGACAAAATGTCAAAATGGCTGAAATAATCTGGACTGAGCCAGCGTTATCTGACCTCAACGATATCGCTGAATATATCGCACTTGAAAATATCGTAGCTGCAAAGCAGTTAGTGCAAACGATCTTCTCCAAAGTCGAACGCCTGCAAACTTTCCCAGAGTCAGGTCGTATTCCACCCGAGCTAGAACATTTAAGTTATCGTGAAGTTGTCGTTAATCCATGTCGTGTTTTCTATAAACAAGACGGTGACAAAGTGTTTATTCTGTTTGTTATGCGTGCAGAGAGAGATTTGCGTAAGTTCCTGTTGAGTAAGCAGTAATCTTTGGGAATGAGCGGCTAACAAACTGTTTAAGAGCGATTCG
>NZ_BCUF01000162.1 GCF_001591145.1 Vibrio harveyi NBRC 15634 = ATCC 14126 = KCTC 12724
GTTTGTTAGCACAAAAGTTCACCACCTAACTATTCATTGCTTTTTTCGTCTTGAAAACACAAATGCAGCGAGAAACATACTGACGATGGTAAGTGTAAAAACACCCCCAAATATATACACGTTCGAAGTGTAACTATCGCACATTCTTTCTACAACAGACTCACTAGGCTTTGCTGGATTCACGAATATTTTTATCTCTTTCCCTTTCTGCTTACTATATACGAGCCTTTTGGCTGCATCGTGTAGCTTACCGTTATCATATGATTTCACCCATGAGTAACGATTACTGACATATATCTTACCGTCATAGTTATATTCATATGAAACCTTAGGACCATAGGAAATTTTCCGGCGACGATTCGTATCTTCATATTTCAAAGATTCGACTTCTGCGCTAATTATCTTTGCAGGAATCACATTCCAGTTCTGAGAAACATAACAACCAAATCCGATCTTTATCGGCGTTCCAACAGCGACATACACGAGAAGCAAAAACATTGGCGAGAATAGTAGTATCAATAGAATACGTAGGTACTTTTTTAACATCCGTTCATTTAACGTCTAGAAAACTGACTTTTATATTAACCTGAAGCCAAGATTCGTACTCACCTAATTGCACCACTGTCGTCGCAAAATTTTGTGCTAACGCCCTGTTAAGGTGTGAGCAACGCAATACCA
>NZ_BCUF01000163.1 GCF_001591145.1 Vibrio harveyi NBRC 15634 = ATCC 14126 = KCTC 12724
CCGAATCACTCTTGAACAATTTGTTATGTTTATTCCCCACGAGCAGACACCCTTTCAATGTAAAACCCAAGCCAACCCTGCTTACCACAAGCTTCTACAGTGCCGCCTATATCAATATTATCTCGCATCAGCTTTTTCGTAGGATACCAAAAAGTACGATTCGACTGAGGGGCTTCAATCGTGATATCACTGAGACCAAACATAACTCGCCTACCCTCTGCAACGTTTGAGAGTTTGCCGACATGACAATAGTCTTGCCCTGTCAAAATCGTGGTAATCAATAAAACACGGAAAAAAGGCAAAAGAAGAATTGCTATAATCGGATATGCAAAAAGCCCAGAGAATATTAACACCTGCCATCGATTGAAACCTGCTTTATGGCTAAGTCTATGAGCCATCACTGCCCACACGCTTTTTCCATTCACTTTCCCAAAAATTACAAATGCCAGATAGCAAGCTGAACAAACAGGCAAAAATAGATAAACAATGAAGTCAAAATACGCACCTGACATATCAAATGGCAGTCTAAATACAATGATTGAAATACCAAAATAAATCGCGAAGAAGAGGCTAACATTGTTGATAGCAGACATTTTCATCCTTTAAACATAACGCCTTGTTAAGGTGTGAGGCACGCAATACCTAAGCTCCCGCACAACACC
>NZ_BCUF01000164.1 GCF_001591145.1 Vibrio harveyi NBRC 15634 = ATCC 14126 = KCTC 12724
GATTGTTATACATTCTGTTTCCGCAAGCTCTGGACAATAATGTCGTTTTGCCTTTGTAGCATTAGCACTTCCGCACCAACTTTCATCTCATGCCAACAGGAAAATGAAGTATTGGTAGCAATAAACGTGTTCCATGCATCAGAGTTAAGATCATCTTGTGTTTGCAGTTCTACACCAGAGTACTCGACCATTGATTCCAAATCAGAGAAGTTAGAGTGCTTTTTTATAAAGTCGGGCGACAAAAGTTGATTGAGTAGAAATGTATTTTCAACTCTTTTAGACACTTTCTTTTCACACTGAACACACAAGAAGTATGATTGAAACTCTCCTTTCCATTCAGAGATTTTCATGCGAGTCGTAAACGGCTTCTTACAACAAGAGCAGTTTTGCGCTTTTAACGAAGCTTGTTTGTTTATTTTGTTAAAACACTTCTTACATAGGGCAAGCTTAGCCCCACCTTTTTCAAGAGTATATCTATTCTGTTTCCTATGACTGATTACTTCATTACATTCACAACAAACTGACTGCTTTTTGTCCATGTAATATATGCATATAAAAACAGCTCCGATACCACTAAATATTAAGGCTATAAGATCGTTGGTTTCCAAATACTGACTCCGAATGTATAACGCCCTGCTAAGGGGTGAGCAA
>NZ_BCUF01000165.1 GCF_001591145.1 Vibrio harveyi NBRC 15634 = ATCC 14126 = KCTC 12724
TTTAAGGTGGTATACGGGAGCTTCTGTATTGCGTTACTCACACCTTAACAGGGCGTTAGTGCGCAAAGATAAAAATTACAATTAGCAGGATTTAAAATGAGTGAAATTGCTCGTTTCATATCTGGTAAAGCTCCAGATAAATTTGGTCGTAATGTAGAGCAGTTGTTAGCTTACAACCACTTCTGGCTAGAGCATGATCATAAGTATATTCAAGTTCTTTTCCCGATTGATGAGGGTACTAAGTTCAATCAACATGCTCCTTTGGTAACTCAAGCAGATCGAGAGGCTTTTGCTAACTCAGAAGAATTGCGCATTGCTCACTTAAAAGCACTCGACCTTTTACTCGAGTTTTGGGGATTACAGCGAGATGGGTGTGAAATTTCGTCAATACAGCCATTAAGCCCTTCTAACCATGTTTGGCTTAAAAGTCATGACCATAACCAACTTCGCCTGACCCGAGCAATTCGTAGTTTATATTTACTCGGTAATGAGCAGATAGCAGCTAACTTGTGTGACTTTCTAGTGGCTGCAACTAGAGAAACCGGCATGGTTTCAGATAAAACGGTCGAGTATTGGCGTAACATGCTCAAAGGTTAGGTGATCGCTGAAACAGCGCACTAACAAACTGTTCAAGAGGGATTCG
>NZ_BCUF01000166.1 GCF_001591145.1 Vibrio harveyi NBRC 15634 = ATCC 14126 = KCTC 12724
CGAATCCCTCTTGAACAGTTTGTTATGTTTGTTCTAAATTGATCTCTTATACATCAACTGCTTACACATAGACTTTAAAGCTTTTGAGGCATTTTTGAGATTTTCCCTAGACTCAACAAGCACTTCATCACCCAATACTTCACCTCTAGCAATTTTTCCACTAACTGAAGCCCAAAATACTGGAAGTATATCTATGTCATAGTCAGCCTTGCTAAATGGTATTTCTGGGAAATAAAGAGCAAAAAGCATTTCAATTTTACCTAATGTAGCTTCTCGCTTAGCGTATGTTAATTCGTTGTATCCGTGATAGCCCGAGTCTTTCCTGTACGTACCTTTTTGTATATCCGTAATAAGGTCATCTGACGCATCCAAATACTCGATCACGGTTATATAGAGCTCTTCAATCTTCTCAGCATGCAATTTCTTTCGTTCACGCTGATTGTTAAAGCGCTGATTTAGCAACAAAACGGTTATTGCGATACATGAAGACACGACTATCGATATGAACTGAGACTTACCTGAAGATGTGCTAAATGCATCTAAAATCCACTCAAACAATTATTAATTACCTCTAAAAACATAACGCCCTGTTAAGGTGTGAGCAACGCAATACCAAAGGTCCCGTATACCACCTTAAACACT
>NZ_BCUF01000167.1 GCF_001591145.1 Vibrio harveyi NBRC 15634 = ATCC 14126 = KCTC 12724
GTTTGTTATGCAATTGGCTGTTTGTCGAAGAGCTTTTGGACTACTGCTTGCCCTGTTTCTAAAGCCCACTTCCAATCTTCATGAGTTGGGACTTCTCCGTCCCACCATTCAGCATAAAAAGTTATATTGCGTAAGCGTTCAAGTTCAGTCACCTCAGATTCAGTAATTTTTCCCTGTGATTCACACATTGGAATTAACTTATTTAAAGACGGTGAAACACCTAACCCGTGATCAGGAACTAACGCGACTAACCCCTTTCTCATTAACATTCTGGAAAGTACAAGCTTTAACCAATCATTACTTTCAACCGATTTATACAAGTTGTTTATAGATTTATGATCAACAGAATCACCATGCGCCACATGCTTGATAGTCTTGTTTACATCACTTTTTAACTTCTCAAGCTCTAATCCCTTGGAACCAAATTTTATTACTGAAGCGTCTTTCCAAACAAAAGTTAAAAAAGGGATTAAAAGTAGCAGGATCAAATTAAAGTCTAAAGGAGAAGTCTTAGTTTCCCATCCTATGTATATGTGCACTGTAGCTACCGCTGCCACAATAAAGATATATACGAATTTCATTATTTCCTCATAATTGCATAACGCCCTGTTAAGGTGTGAGCAACGCAATACT
>NZ_BCUF01000168.1 GCF_001591145.1 Vibrio harveyi NBRC 15634 = ATCC 14126 = KCTC 12724
TTGCTCACCCCTTAACAAGGCGTTAGGTTTACGAGTTAACATGGGAAGTTAAAGTGGATAAATCTGAGTTGATAAAGCGACTTGAGGAGTTAGGTGTAGGGCTAGAGCGTTTTACAGTCCAGTTAACCGACTATGTCCATACATGGTCTGCAGCCTATGATCTCATTGTTAGCGCGATTGCGCCTAATTTGGGCGGTGTGGCTATTTATCATATAGGTAGTACAGCGATCCCAGGCTCAATTGCAAAACCGATAATAGATATAGGTATCGCATATAATGACAATTTAACTCTTAAGCAAAACATTCTAGCGCTCGAATCTCTAGGCTTTACTTGCAAAGGAGAGCAGGGTGTTGAAGGTCGTTGTTTCTTTACATATTACAACGATAACGAACGTTTCGATTATATCCATGTTCATGCTTATGAGAAGGGTGACTCAAAGTTAAGAAGACATATTCAATTTAGAGATGCTCACATTCAAAACCGAGAGTTGCTAATCGAGTACAATGCCCTCAAACAGGGCTTAGTTGCAAATGGCGTCAGTAGGGAGGATTATCCTGAGGCTAAAGCAGCTTATATTCAAAGAATATTGTCACTTACATCGTAAAATCATAAACCTAACAAAC
>NZ_BCUF01000169.1 GCF_001591145.1 Vibrio harveyi NBRC 15634 = ATCC 14126 = KCTC 12724
GTTTGTTAGCTTTACGCAAAGTCCAGCGAATAAGTAAATATGCCACATGATCTACACTTGAACTTGTAGATTGCAGGATTCCCACCTTTTTCATAGTAAGTGACTATTTGGTGCCACTCATTACTACCTATTAGCTGATCGTTTAGTAAAGCCTCTAATTCACCGTCTTTTACCTGTAATAGATCAGACTTCTATGCATCTCCATGAAATTCACAAGCACCGCCACAGTGCGATAACCACACTTCTTGCTGCCATGAAATATAGCTTGGAGTTCATTCACAAACTTCTTTTACCACAGACTTATCAAGTCCAGCTTTCATCAATGGATGTGGGTCAGCAAACTCTCCGTCGAATCTCTTCGCCGCCGAGCCATCAGAAATACACCAGGGACAAATAGTTTCTATGTCATGCTCAGAGTAAATAGTAGAAGTAGCCCTGTAGCCGCGACTGACACCACAACATTCACAATTTGCATCTGTAACTTCTAAAGCACCCGTTTTGACGGGATCTGGATGATACTTAAATGTTGGTAATTCCATTGCACCTCCGAGTAAAGCTAACGCCCTGTTAAGGGGTGAGCAATGCAATACAACAGCCGCCGCATACCACC
>NZ_BCUF01000170.1 GCF_001591145.1 Vibrio harveyi NBRC 15634 = ATCC 14126 = KCTC 12724
TCCAACAAACGCTGCCCAAAGGGTTCGGTTAAAATCGTTTTATGTTTTGTTAAGGAGTATTTGCTTAGAATGACTAGGCGGCACACTCCTTGCCTCACCTAAAACGATTTTATCTCGAACAAAATTTAACCACGAAAGGTCAACAGACCCTAATAAAGCTCTTCGAAAGTAAGCGCATTTAGGTCGCAAACACTATAGATTTCATTGGTGACTGGTTCCGTTTGTGTTGTAGGGTACGTGAATACTTTGAGTGGGGCGTCCAAATTACAAGCTAAGCTTTCAAGAGAAATGAGCAGAAGGGGAGACGGGTGAAATGAGTGTACTTTTGATTGCCATATCGTCACTTCATCACCTTGAAACTCGGTACTCAGATCCAGCTTCACTCGAATATCTTGCAAAGAATGTTGTTGGTGTTTGGAATCTAATAGCACAGCTTCAAAAACAAAGTGTCCTTCGGCGTCAGATTGCGTCGAGTCAGAAGCAACACCCTTGAAAACAATCGTCCTTTCTATATTGATGCCCTCGACGGGCTTGCCATTTAAATGCAAATAGCCAGAAATATAAGGGCTTAAAATGCGCTCCATTTCTTATATACCCAAGTAACC
>NZ_BCUF01000171.1 GCF_001591145.1 Vibrio harveyi NBRC 15634 = ATCC 14126 = KCTC 12724
CGAATCACTCTTAAACAGTTTGTTATGTTCGTAACTGCTTGAAGTACCAATCAGCTTGCTCCCACTCTAGATCTTGTTCCATGTGCCAATCAAATTGTCGCGGATAACGATAATGGTCAACTATATACTGAAGATGTTGATGCGCAACTTCAGGGTCATATACTCGCCATACTACGCGACGAGTGTTATTCCATGTTTCTCTCACAAGAAAGAGCGCGTTACCACCCGCTTTAATCTCTTCGTCCAATTGATCACAAAATGGGTCAACGATAGCTTGCTCATCTTCCGAAGGCATTCCATGCTCGGCTAAGTCAGCAAAATCAATTATTACAGAAAGATGCCAGCCAAAAATTTCGCGATGCTCAAAACCAATGAGTCCAGAGTTCAACATGCCAACGCATGGTAAATCATCTTTTTTCCACTCAAGTAAAGTATAAGATTCTTCAGGAAGAACTATCCGGACTTCGTTTTCTTTCAGTGCTTTATCTTTATTACTGCCAAATATTTTCCCGAACATGAAACTCCTCCTAGAACATAACGCCTTGTTAAGGTGTGAGGCACGCAATACCGTAGCCTCCGCATACCACC
>NZ_BCUF01000172.1 GCF_001591145.1 Vibrio harveyi NBRC 15634 = ATCC 14126 = KCTC 12724
TTTCCAACTACAACGATACATAGGTTTCATCTGTAACAGTCTCCCCGTTGGGGTTTGTCCATGTTAACAGTGCATTGTATGCAGTTGGGCTACCTAGATGAATTGCCGCCAACAAGCTTAACTCACTTCCAGGGGAGAGTTTTGGAGCAGGTAGTTTAGAGTTCACGTCCGAACCAACAAGGGGATTATGTCGAGGATTATCAACAAGCAAGTCAAAGCTGATATCTTTAGCATCTACATTACTGATATTGGTAATAACGAACTTGTATCCATTACCCGACTTCACTAAGTCAAGTTTCAAACGAGCAGTCGATTTTTCTTTGTCTTCGCGCAGTAATATTTCTAGCTGCTTTTTAGCTAGATCCGCTGTCGCCTTTTGCATATCTAAGCTTTCTCGTTGAAGTTTTCGTTGACCATTCCAAACGATTAGACTTATTAGAGCAGCCAACGAAGACAGTATTACTGATAATACTTCATATTCACTCATCCATTATTTCCTCTAAAGCACATAACGCCGCATTAAGGTGTGAGCAGCGCCATACCGATGCTACCGCAAACCACCTTAAACACTAATCGCAACGCAT
>NZ_BCUF01000173.1 GCF_001591145.1 Vibrio harveyi NBRC 15634 = ATCC 14126 = KCTC 12724
TTGCTCACACCTTAACAGGGCGTTAGCTTTTTTCAATCGTAAGAAAACCAGAGGAATTTATGACTCCAGAACAGTCAGAAGAAAACAGACTAAAGTTTATGGTTGATGTCCGCAAGTTTGGGGAAAGAGATCATAGTGGGGTAGTTGCGATTTTGAAAGCTCACCTTATGATAGAGCAAATGTTAAACGAGATAATTAAGTGTAATTTAACTTGGAGTGACAAAAAGTTAGACTCTTGCAGGCTAACTTTTGCACAAAAGGTTAAGTTAACTATCGGCATGGAACAACTTGATTCGTCGGTAGAATTATCATTATCGACTTTAAATAAAATTCGTAATCTATGCGCACACGACTTTGATTTTGAGCTCGAAGATTCACATTGGGAAGATATTTTTTCTCCGTTTATAGACGAAACTCCATATGGCACAGCAATTGCTCCTTCCGAGGATCTTAAATGGAAGCGATGGACTATGTGGATGCTTGGGATTTTTTTCCCAACAGCAGATGTTTATGCAGCTGAAACTGGGAATGAGGACTATTTTAAAAAGTTCGACTAGTCCGGTTACAAAGCTAACAAAC
>NZ_BCUF01000174.1 GCF_001591145.1 Vibrio harveyi NBRC 15634 = ATCC 14126 = KCTC 12724
ACCCAGGCGCACCTATGGGTATGGCTGATATCGCTGAAGTTCTTTGGCGTTCTCACCTAAACCACAACCCAGCTAACCCAGAGTGGGCTGACCGCGACCGTTTCGTACTGTCTAACGGTCACGGCTCTATGCTGATTTACTCTCTACTGCACCTGAGCGGTTACGAGCTATCTATCGACGATCTTAAGAACTTCCGTCAGCTTCACTCTAAGACTCCTGGTCACCCAGAGTACGGCTACGCACCTGGTATCGAGACTACAACGGGTCCTCTAGGTCAAGGCATCACTAACGCTGTTGGTATGGCGATGGCTGAGAAAGCACTAGCGGCTCAGTTCAACAAAGAAGGCCACGACATCGTTGACCACTTCACTTACGTGTTTATGGGCGATGGCTGTCTGATGGAAGGTATCTCGCACGAGGCATGTTCTCTTGCTGGTACGCTAGGTCTTGGCAAACTGATCGCATTCTGGGATGACAACGGCATCTCTATCGATGGTCACGTTGAAGGTTGGTTCTCTGACGACACGCCTAAGCGTTTTGAATCTTACGGCTGGCACGTAATCCCTGC
>NZ_BCUF01000175.1 GCF_001591145.1 Vibrio harveyi NBRC 15634 = ATCC 14126 = KCTC 12724
TATTAAGCTCAGAAACATGATTTTGATTGCTAGCTTTTTCTGGCGACTAACGCCGCGTTAAGTGGTGAGCAACGCTACCACCCTACCTAAACCATTGTGCCGTAAACACTAAATTCAAAGCAAACCGAAAATGCCAAGCGTTGGGAATCCGTCTTAAACGCTTTGTTATGTTTGTGTCAACGGTTCTTCTACTTTACTAGCGTATAAATCATGCAACTGTTCATTGTTCAAAGAAAACAGCTTTTTCCCCTGATAATAGAGTTCTATTGGATGCTCAGGATGACTTTGACAACCATCAATCAGCTCTAAGGTTCTAATTAAGCTGAGATCAATAGCTTCAGCAACAACCTCTAATAGTAAAGCTTTTTCATCGTGAGGCATTGAGTTCAACCAACTTTGAGCACGCTTAGATACCCCAATGTTATCTCCAGTCATCCACTCAATTGTGTGATCCCGAGCATTATCAACTATTAGGTGGATCAAATCGTTGTTATTCATATCTACCTCTAAAAACATAACGCCCTGTTAAGGTGTGAGCAACGCAATACCGAAGTTGCCGCATACCACC
>NZ_BCUF01000176.1 GCF_001591145.1 Vibrio harveyi NBRC 15634 = ATCC 14126 = KCTC 12724
CCGAATCACTCTTGAACAATTTGTTAGCCAACTTCTACCGCAGAGGTAATTAACCCGTAGTCCTCTATGTCCTCGTTATTTCCCATTTCATACCACAGCTCATCGAGAGCTGAGTTTGCATGCTTAAGAAATTCAATCGTCAAGAGTTCATCATAAGGTCGCTTAAACACTGCAAATTCGTCCTCACTGTCACCCAGATCGTATTCATACCTATCGGGCTTTGCATGTGCCAAACTATTTCTTGCTTCTTGAAGTGCATCAAGGACTTCATGTAACCCTTCGATATGCTCGACATTTAAAATCGAGAAAACTTTTTTTCGTTTCCAATGATACGGTTTCTTTTCCTTGAAACTTTCTCGGAGTAAGCCAAAACCCGCCATATTTATTAACGCCTCAGCCAGAAATGCATGTGAGATTAAACATGCTTGCATATCCATACTGATACCATTGGAATGACCAGAACTACTTTTCGTCTCAATACAATCAAGTTGATATTGAGCTAAATTAGCCAGGTCTGAATGTGGGTTGTATCTAACTTGAAACTTCAAATTACCTCCAGTTGGCT
>NZ_BCUF01000177.1 GCF_001591145.1 Vibrio harveyi NBRC 15634 = ATCC 14126 = KCTC 12724
CGAATCCCTCTTGAACAGTTTGTTATATTAAATATAACTCTGCTTCCTTTGCGTACGTGGAAATAAGCTTTAAAACACTTTCATCCGAGAAATAGAAATTGTGAGTAAAATCACAACCCTCAAAGTAAATAATGCCTAACTGAGGTATTAAAAACTTAAACCTATCTTTATCTGGAACTCTGTAATCAGAGGGTAAGAGCGTTTTAAATCGAGCATTATCCGACGTGAACTTCCTGTACGTGATTCTGGTCGAATAACGTCCCTTGTATAAAACCAGATAACATTCATATGAATCACTAAGTAGGCAGACAAACTTATGTAAGCGACTGTTGTATTCATTTTGCATAGAACTCGTCACATCTTGAAGCATTGCCGTCGCTTCGTTAGGCGACAACCAATGGTCAAAAACAGAGACTGATGTGCTTTTGATACATGTATCTTCACCATCATACATACCAACAAGCGCATCATGAAGGTGCTGATATTGATGCTGCAATTCTTTTTGAACTAGCGAGGGTAAGCTTATAAATCGTCTACTCTTCATATTTAACCGTTTAAT
>NZ_BCUF01000178.1 GCF_001591145.1 Vibrio harveyi NBRC 15634 = ATCC 14126 = KCTC 12724
GGTTGAGAATATCCGTGATGTCAATTCAACTGACGCTGCGACAGTAGCAGTCAGTGGCGGTAGCACGCGCTTCGTAACCACCGACACATTAACCATCAAAGCGGTTGATACGGACGGTAAAGAAGTCACGAAAACCACCACTGCGAATGCTCTAGGTCAATGGAATACGTCCTTGGATGTCACAAGTCTAAAAGATGGCACTATTACCGTGACTGTTAATGGCACGAACGATTTGAAAGCCGTGGCGAAAGAGGTGTCTACAACGTTCACTTTGACGCAAACCAAACCAACGGTTGATGATAGCCAAACGACTATTTCACCGCAGTACGCTGCGGCAGGTGAGACCGTCACAGTGACAGCTACATTCGATAAAGAAGTGATGACTCCAACAGGTTCAACTCTAGGTACTGCGGCGATCAACTGGACGCCACAGGTTGGCACTCACACCCAATGGGTAGGCTCTGTCCAAGTGGCAGCAGTAGCCGATTCAGTGAAGAGCGTAGAGTTAACGCTGCAAGGCTTTGAGGATGCAACTGGCAATGCTGGTGAATCGTTCAC
>NZ_BCUF01000179.1 GCF_001591145.1 Vibrio harveyi NBRC 15634 = ATCC 14126 = KCTC 12724
CGTTAAACGACATATGGAGGCTAATCAGGTGAAATTGAGTTTGATAGCTTTGCTGTTATGCCTTAGTTCATTTTGTTTTGGAGGCAATTTGGGTAAAGGGAAAGAAGACGCACAACACTTATTTGACTCGGTGCTGCCTTTTGCGGAAAAAATGTTATCTGAGTATGGAGAGTTTTATCCATATGGTGCAGCGATGACTTTAACTGGAGACGTTGTTGATGTATCGGTCTTCGAAGGGAACGAATACCCACCTTCATCCGAGATCATTGATTTGCTCAATTCTGCCTTTCTTAAAGCAGCAGCAAATCGACAATATAGCACCACAGCGGTAGTTTACGATGTTCGTATTACGCTTCCTTCAGGTAAGGTTTCAGATGCAATAGCCGTTAATCTTGATCATAATTCTGGCTACTCTATTGTCGTGTACTTGCCTTACAAAAAAGTAAACCAGGTTATAGAGTACGGTGAACTATCAGTTCAAGAAGGTCGTGGAGCAATATTTAATTAAGCGCGTGATATGTGCGTTTAACAAACTGTTCAAGAGGGATTCG
>NZ_BCUF01000180.1 GCF_001591145.1 Vibrio harveyi NBRC 15634 = ATCC 14126 = KCTC 12724
TTGCTCACACCTTAACAGGGCGTTAGTTTGCAAGAGGAAAAACGCAGCTATATCGCAAGATCTAGTGGTAAAAGCTGAAGTATAAATAGCCATATCAGTGTTCAATTTCAGTGTTAACTTGCGTGGTGAAAATCCAAAATTGGCATCGTTTCAATGGTTGATTTGTTCTTTGGTGCGGCGAGTTATGGGTTAACCAAGCTGTACTTTTTTTGCTGAAACTCTGCTCGTTGAGTTTGTTGGTGCAAAAGCCGATCTACTCGCTGAAATGGCGTTTTCTATGGTGTGGTAAGTTCATGTGGTTTCAGTGGCTTTGTTGAAAGTCCGCATTGTGAGATTGGTTTTCCAAAAGCGCTTTTTGGTGCTGTTAGTTCGTTTTCTGCGGCGTTGTTTGTTCCACGTGGTTTCATTGAGTAGCCGCTTTGAGACTACGCCTGACTTAAGTGCATCAAAACACATAAGGTTTATTGTTTGCAAAGCTTAAAATAACGTAAAATCAACGCTTTGGGTTTGCAAACTAACAAACTGCTCAAGAGGGATTCG
>NZ_BCUF01000181.1 GCF_001591145.1 Vibrio harveyi NBRC 15634 = ATCC 14126 = KCTC 12724
TGTGATTAATTTTTACCCAGAACTTTGTATCCCCAACGCTTATTTAATAAGTCACTGACAATGTAAACATTAAAAGGAGGTTGAACTTCTGGTAGCACAACTAACATAGAGTTTTTCCATACTGTAATTCCATTCGTTGTCTCGTATGACGCTACGCTCGCACTACCTTGCTTCTTCGCCAACACATTTCCAGCTTCGTCAACAACTACAGTTTTCCACCACTTCGTATCTGCCGATTCAATTGTTGGTGTTTTAACATGTGCCAGCAAATATCCATTTACCGGAATCTTCGAATAATCAGGCTCTTCAAACGCTAGTTCCGCTTTCTTTTTCTCGATTGCTCTTAGCGTATCAACATCGTAGTAATCAACATACGCAATTGAACCAAAGTCGTTAGGATCTTCGATGTTTTGGACTATATTTCCATTAACGGCACGAGTCGTGCCCAGATTTGAACAACCAACTAAGACAAAGCTCAAAATCAAGCCTACTACTATCTTATTCATTTTTTCCTCGATTGATGATTAATTAC
>NZ_BCUF01000182.1 GCF_001591145.1 Vibrio harveyi NBRC 15634 = ATCC 14126 = KCTC 12724
GCTTAAATCGAAAATTTGGAGTCAAATATGCCAATAAAAGAATTCGGAGATAGAAAGGAGTATGTTACTGCTCCTGAGCTACCTCATCATCTAGAGCATAAGCCTTTGTTTGCGATGCCTTATGAAAAGTTTGATGGCATCTACAAGGGAGATACAGATGCTCGTTATCTTTCTGTAGGTATCTCTCAATGGGACTCTAGCGACGTTTCGTTAAAAATAATGCGCCACACAGGAGATAAATGGACTCGTCAAGCAGAGGAGTTGCCTCTTCATCGTGTAATTGACTCAACAATTTTTCTCACAAAAGTGCTTCTAGATGAAAGTGATGATGTTATCGAAATTGAGCGTGATTTGTTTTTAGATCAGCATTCAGGTATTCAAATTGCCAAAGAAAAGTGTTCCGAATCTGATGCTTCAAGCTATGAGAACTACTTGTCTGACAATATGCCGATGCTTAAAAGCCGCCTTAAATCTTTATACCTCTTACTCGATGGATTGGAGAAAAAAGGTAAGTTTTAAGCATAACAATC
>NZ_BCUF01000183.1 GCF_001591145.1 Vibrio harveyi NBRC 15634 = ATCC 14126 = KCTC 12724
CGAATCACTCTTAAACAGTTTGTTATGTGCGTACTAAACCTTGTCACTGTTAGAAGAATTGAAAGAAAACATACGAACTTCGTCGCGAGGAAACCAACCTAATTTTTCGTAGAAAGACTGTGCATTAATGTTTTCATTTGCGACAAATAGATGCGTTTTGGCTATATCTATTTTTGATAGAGCTTCCACTGCTGAAGATATGAGCTTTGCACCAACGCCTTTACCTCGAAAAGTTGAATCAACAGCCAGATGCTGCACATAACCTCGACGCCCATCAGTCCCAACTAAAATAGCACCAATAATATTGTCACCATCTAATGCGACAAAACTAAGATTTGGATTGCGTTTTAGGTACTTATCTATGTTTTCCTTTGAATCTGCATCTCGCAGCAACATCGCTTCTGTTGTTGACCACAAGCCGATTACTTGCGAATAATCTGAGATATGCATTTCTCTTATCACTACCGATTTTCCTCTAAGCACATAACGCCCTGCTAAGGGGTGAGCAACGCAATACCGATGCCGTCGC
>NZ_BCUF01000184.1 GCF_001591145.1 Vibrio harveyi NBRC 15634 = ATCC 14126 = KCTC 12724
CCGAATCACTCTTGAACAATTTGTTATGTTTATTACCACCCACCAGTACGTTACCATAAATGAGCAGAACAATTTTACCGGCAAAAAATTTAGTTCTTACCTGCTGCTAAAAAAGCAGAAAATCCCATAAATACAAAGGATATGAAGAGTGACACCATAGAATATCGAATGACAGTAAACAACCAAGAGCTACTTTCAGGATACTTCGACATATTTTCGCTACTTCTTACGTAATTAAAGAGAAGCGCACTAGAAAAAGGAACAAACAAAAAGTAGATCGCTTTGTATCTACTCGGGTCTATTCTTTTCATCTGCAATCCGAGGGAAATACTACTCCCAAGGAGCACTATCATTGAAGATATGAGCACTAGAAAAGCCACAAATGCTAGTAACGAATACACATCCATGAATTCTCCTTTTCCACAATAAGCATCTGAATATTAACTATAGTTTCTACACTCGACTAAGAAACATAACGCTCTGTTAAGGGGTGAGCAACGCAATACAGAAGCCGCCGCATACCGCCC
>NZ_BCUF01000185.1 GCF_001591145.1 Vibrio harveyi NBRC 15634 = ATCC 14126 = KCTC 12724
CGTTAGTTTGCAAGAGGAAAAACTCAGCTATATCGCAAGATCTAGTGGTAAAAGCTCAAAGTTTAAGTTGTCGTACAGGCTTTCAATTTTAGTGTTAACTAGCGTGGTGAAAATCCAAAATTGGCATCGTTTCACCCGTTGATTTGTTCTTTGGAGCGGTGACTTTGGGGTTAACTGAGTCGAACTTTTTTGCTGAAACTCTGCTCGTTGAGTTTGTTGGTGCAAAAGCCGATTTAATCGCTGAAATGACGTTTTCTCTGGTATGGAAAATTCAAGTGGTTTCAGTGACTTTGTTGAAAGTCCTCATTGTGAGATTGGTTTTCCAAAAGCGCTTTTGGGTGTTGTAAGTTCGTTTTCTGCGGTGTTTTGTTCCACGTGGTTTCATTGAGTAGCCGCTTTGAGACTACGCCTGGCTTAAGTGCATCGAAATACTTAAAGCTTATTGTTTGCAAAGTTTAAAATAACGTAAAATCAACGCGTTGGGTTTGCAAACTAACAAACTGCTCAAGAGGGATTCG
>NZ_BCUF01000186.1 GCF_001591145.1 Vibrio harveyi NBRC 15634 = ATCC 14126 = KCTC 12724
ATGCGTTGGTTTTAGTGGTTAAGGTGTTATGCGGCGGCTTAGGTATTGCGTGCCTCACACCTTAACAAGGCGTTATGTTGCAGGAGAGAATATGGAAGTTCTGAATCAGCTTTTTCCATCAGAAAGTCAGATGGAAAGGTTAAAATCTTCACCGGAATCAGGTGAAATTCATCTACTAAACCTTTTCAAGTTTAAAGAGAAGGCAGAATATGCAGATGGTCGAGAAACTAATCTAACGGGCAAAGAAGCATATGAACTTTATGGTCAGCCTATGCTTAAGGTTTTGGAAAAGTATGGTGCTGAGGTTGTCTTCTATTCAGAGGTGATTGGTCTTATTCTTGGGCAAGTTGAAGACCTTTGGGACTCATTTGTCATTGTAAAATATCCATCTCGCCAATCGCTTCTTGAAATGACGTCATCCGAAGAGTTCTTAGCATTAAGCGTGCATCGCGAAGCCGGGTTGGCAGGGCAGTTAAACATAGAAACGAAGATACCTTGAGTCACAACATAACAATC
>NZ_BCUF01000187.1 GCF_001591145.1 Vibrio harveyi NBRC 15634 = ATCC 14126 = KCTC 12724
GGTGGTATGCGGATACATCGGTATTGCGTTGCTCACACCTTAACAGGGCGTTAGGCATCAAAGGTTACAAATGTACAGCTCGATATTGATACTATTGTATGGTTTTTGGGTTTCACTTGGTGCAGTTTCGGGTACTTGCACACAGGGAGATGATGGACGTTTTTATGCTTCGATAATGTATGGCTCAGTGCTGTTCATTCTCATCATGGTCAGGCTTCTTCGTGAAAATAGAGGTTTACAATTTATATGGATTACGCCCTTAGTTGCTATGTCGGTAACTTATTTCTGGGCACCTTTTGTAATTGAAACAACCATTGAAGGTCATCATTTGTGTGGCAAAGAGTTTGATTCTCATTTGGCAGAGTCTGATGTCTGGTCTAGAAGCATACCAACGCTTCATATTGTTTTCTCGTTGGCTATTTTCATGCTTTCATTTTGGAAGTTAATTAGGTGCAAAACGGGTAAGTAGTTTGTGGTGACAAGATGCCTAACAAACTGCTCAAGAGGGATTCG
>NZ_BCUF01000188.1 GCF_001591145.1 Vibrio harveyi NBRC 15634 = ATCC 14126 = KCTC 12724
GTTTGTTATACGCGTGCTGACACTACAACGAAACTTTCATAACCTTATGATTAGGCTCACTTTCGATGTCAACCGCTAACCAACCTAATGACTCGTACAACGATGGTAAATTGGTGTAAGCATACAGATTACTTTGAGTTGCAGCAGATACTTGGCTAACCCCTCGGTTAATCAGTTCACTAGCAATACCTTGACCACGCCACTCTGGTGAAACATAAACAGCATTAAACCAAATGACTTCTGAGTCACCATGAGGTTCTTTAAAGCGCGAGTAAGCAAGTCCACCGATAACTTGATTGTCTCTGAGAGCAACAATCACAGGTGGAAGGTTGGCTTCTGGTTTATAGATATCTACGAATAGAAAGTCAGACCATTCTGTTTGAAACAGCTTCTCTAGAGCAACCCAATACTGACTATTTTCATCGCAATTTCTGAATACTACCTTGTTCATATTGGATTATTTCCTCAAAAGCGTATAACGCCCTGTTAAGGTGTGAGCAACGCAATACCG
>NZ_BCUF01000189.1 GCF_001591145.1 Vibrio harveyi NBRC 15634 = ATCC 14126 = KCTC 12724
GGTGGTATGCGGGAGCTTTGGTATTGCGTTGCTCACACCTTAACAGAGCGTTATGTTTATTATTGGAACTCCGTGTTGTATATTGTCGAAGTTATAGGTTCTTAAAGAGTTACTGATGAAAAAATTACTATTGGGCTTACTTCTGACCTCTTCACTTGTCGGTTGTGCGACGCCTGTAAGCCATACAAATATTCCATTGTCCACTTATGATAAAGATACTGAGTATGGTATCGAGGAACGTGAAGATGGTTTTGGAATCACGGTTTACTATTCTCGATACCAATTTATCCCAGAGAGTGACGCTCTAGCGGAAGCTTGTAAAAGTCAGCTAACTGCTATTGCGTGGGACCACGCTGATAATGTTGGTAGAGAGATTGAGCCTCTTAATGAGCAACGCATACGAATTTCAATGGGGCGTAATGGCTTGACTGGTGTAACTTCATGCCAAGCTAATGGCGTGGTTAAGTGGGCTAAATAAACATAACAAACTGTTCAAGAGGGATTCG